>CAYRZQ010000006.1:0-104559 GCA_964428835.1 uncultured Comamonadaceae bacterium
GATAGCATTGCGACGTTGAACTTGAATATCAACGACGTTCTCACTTCGACAACAGACGTCACGATTTGTAGCAACCAAGTTCCTTATTCTTGGAATGGAGTGGACTACACTGCAGCGGGAACGTACACTGCGAGTCTTCTATCTATCACAGGTTGCGATAGCGTCGCGACGTTGAACTTGAATATCAACGACGTTCTCACTTCAACGACAGACGTGACGATTTGTAGCAATCAGATTCCTTACAACTGGAACGGAGTGGACTACACTGCCGCGGGAACGTACACTGCGAATCTCTTATCCATCACGGGTTGTGATAGCATTGCGACATTGAATCTGAACATCAACGACGTTTTCACATCTACGACGGACGTGACGATTTGTAGCAATCAAGTTCCGTATAACTGGAACGGAGTGGACTACACAGCTGCAGGAACCTATACTGCGAATCTGTTATCCATCACAGGTTGCGATAGCATCGCGACGTTGAACTTGAATATCAACGACGTCCTCACATCAACGACCGACGTAACAATCTGTAGCAATCAAGTTCCGTATAACTGGAATGGTGTTGACTATAATGCAGCGGGAACGTACACCGCGAATCTATTGACTGTGGCGGGTTGTGATAGCATTGCGACGTTGAACTTGAATATCAACGACGTTCTTACTTCAACGACCGATGTTACGATTTGTAGCAATCAAGTTCCGTATAACTGGAATGGAGTTGATTATAGCACAGGGGGAACGTACACTGCGAGTCTGTTGACTGTTGCGGGTTGCGACAGTATTGCGACCTTGAATTTGAATATCAACGACGTTCTCACATCGACGACAGACATCACCATTTGCAGCAATCAAGTTCCGTATAACTGGAATGGAGTTGATTATAGCACAGCTGGAACGTACACTGCGAACCTGCTATCTATCACAGGTTGTGATAGCATCGCGACATTGAACTTGAGTATCAACGACGTCCTCACTTCAACGACAGACGTGACGATTTGTAGCAGTCAAGTTCCATACAATTGGAATGGAACAGACTACACTGCCGCGGGAACGTACACTGCGAGTCTTCTATCTATCACAGGTTGCGATAGCATTGCGACGTTGAACTTGAGTATCAACGACGTTCTCACTTCAACTACAGACATCACCATTTGCAGCAATCAGATTCCTTACAACTGGAATGGCGTTGATTATAGCGCCGCGGGAACATACACAGCGAATCTTCTATCTATCACAGGTTGCGATAGTATCGCGACGTTGAACCTGAATATCAACGATGTTCTCACTTCAACGACTGATGTTACGATTTGCAGCAATCAAGTTCCGTACAACTGGAACGGTGTTGATTATTCTGCCGCGGGAGCATACACTACCAATCTATTGACAGTTGCGGGTTGTGATAGCATCGCCACATTGAACTTGAATATCAACGACGTGCTCACTTCGACTACCGATGTTACGATTTGCAGCAATCAAGTACCATACAATTGGAACGGTGTTGACTACACTGCCGCTGGAACCTACACTGCGAATCTGTTATCGATCACAGGTTGTGACAGCGTTGCAACATTAAACCTAAACATCAACGACGTTCTTACTTCTACGACCGACATTACCATTTGTGGCAACCAAGTTCCGTTTAACTGGAATGGCGTTGATTACAGCGCCGCAGGAACATACACTGCCAATCTATTGACAGTTGCGGGTTGTGATAGCATCGCGACGTTGAATTTGAATATCAACGACGTTCTCTCTTCAACAACTGATGTAACAATCTGTAGCAATCAAGTTCCGTATAACTGGAATGGTGTTGATTACACTGCCGCGGGAACATACATCGCCAATCTTCTATCCATCACAGGTTGTGACAGCGTTGCCACATTAAACCTGAACATCAATGACGTTCTCACTTCAACGACCGACGTTACCATTTGTAGCAATCAAGTTCCATACAATTGGAATGGAACAGACTACACTGCCGCGGGAACTTACACTGCGAATCTATTGACTGTGGCGGGTTGCGATAGTATCGCGACATTAAACCTAAACATCAACGACGTTCTCACATCGACGACGGATGTCACGATTTGTAGCAATCAAGTTCCGTACAACTGGAATGGCGTTGACTATGCTGCCGCGGGAACGTACACCGCGAATCTGTTATCGATCACTGGTTGTGATAGCATCGCGACATTGAACTTGAATATCAACGACGTCCTCACATCAACGATCGACGTAACAATCTGTAGCAATCAAGTTCCTTATTCTTGGAACGGCGTTGCCTACACTGCCGCGGGAACGTACACCGCGAATCTATTGACTGTGGCGGGTTGTGATAGCACCGCGACATTGAACTTGAATATCAACGACGTTCTCACATCGACAACAGACGTGACGATTTGCAGCAATCAAGTTCCGTATAACTGGAACGGCGTTGATTACAGCGCCGCAGGAACATACACTGCCAATCTATTGACAGTTGCGGGTTGTGATAGCATCGCGACATTGAATCTGAATATCAACGACGTGCTCACTTCAACTACAGACATTACAATTTGCAGCAATCAGATTCCTTACAACTGGAATGGCGTTGATTACACTGCCGCGGGAGTGTACACTGCGAATCTTCTATCCATCACAGGTTGTGACAGCATAGCCACGTTAAACCTAAACATCAACGACGTTCTCATTTCGACTACAGACGTCACCATTTGCAGCAATCAAGTTCCGTATAACTGGAATGGAGTGGACTACACCGCCGCAGGAACTTACACCGCGAATCTACTATCCATCACAGGTTGTGACAGCATTTCCACATTGAACTTGAATATCAACGACGTTCTCACTTCAACGACCGACGTCACCATTTGTAGCAATCAAGTTCCGTTTAACTGGAATGGCGTTGATTACAGCGCCGCAGGAACATACACTGCCAATCTATTGACAGTTGCGGGTTGCGATAGCATCGCGACGTTGAACTTAAATATCAACGACGTCCTCACATCAACGACTGATGTTACGATTTGTAGCAATCAAGTTCCTTATAACTGGAATGGCGTTGATTACACTGCCGTTGGAACATACACCGCCAATCTTCTATCCATCACAGGTTGTGATAGCATTGCGACGTTGAACTTGAATATCAACGACGTTCTCACTTCGACAACAGACGTCAACATTTGCAGCAATCAAGTTCCTTATAACTGGAATGGTGTTGATTATAGCACAGCGGGAACATACACCGCGAATCTTCTATCCATCACAGGTTGTGATAGCATTGCGACATTGAATCTGAACATCAATGACGTCCTCACATCAACGACAGACATCAACATTTGCAGCAATCAAGTTCCGTATAACTGGAATGGTGTTGATTATTCTGCCGCGGGAACGTACACTGCGAATCTATTGACTGTTGCAGGTTGCGATAGCGTTGCGACGTTGAACTTGAATATCAACGACGTCCTCACTTCAACGACAGACGTGACGATTTGCAGCAATCAGATTCCATACAATTGGAATGGAACAGATTACGCTGCAGCGGGAACGTATACTGCGAATCTATTGACTGTAGCTGGTTGTGACAGCGTTGCAACATTAAACCTAAACATCAACGACGTTCTTACTTCTACGACCGACGTTACCATTTGTAGCAATCAAGTTCCTTATTCTTGGAATGGAGTGGACTACACTGCCGCGGGAACATACACTGCGAATCTGTTATCGATTACAGGTTGCGATAGCATTGCTACATTAAACCTGAACATCAACGACGTTCTCACTTCGACGACGGATGCAACAATCTGTAGCAATCAAGTTCCTTATAATTGGAACGGCGTTGACTACACTACCGCGGGAACGTACACCGCGGATCTGTTATCGATCACAGGTTGTGACAGCGTTGCTACATTAAACCTGAACATCAATGACGTCCTCACATCGACTACAGACGTCACGATTTGTAGCAACCAAGTGCCTTATTCTTGGAATGGAACAGACTACACTGCCGCGGGAACGTATACTGCGAATCTAGCGACTGTGGCGGGTTGTGATAGCGTTGCGACATTGAACTTGAACATCAACGACGTTCTTACATCTACGACAGACGTGACGATTTGTAGCAATCAAGTTCCGTATAACTGGAATGGTGTTGATTATTCTGTAGCGGGAACGTACACTGCGAATCTATTGACTGTGGCGGGTTGCGATAGCATTGCGACATTAAACTTGAATATCAACGATGTCCTCACTTCAACGACCGACGTCACGATTTGCATCAATCAAGTTCCTTATAATTGGAATGGTGTTGATTATTCTGCCGCGGGAACGTACACCGCGAATCTGCTATCCATCACAGGTTGTGATAGCATTGCGACATTGAACCTGAACATCAACGACGTTCTCACTTCGACGACGGATGTTACGATTTGTAGTAACCAAGTACCATACAATTGGAACGGAGTGGACTACACTGCCGCGGGAACATACACCGCGAATCTGTTATCAATCACTGGTTGTGATAGCATTGCGACATTAAACCTAAACATTAACGACGTCCTCACATCGACGACGGATGTGACGATTTGCAGCAATCAAGTTCCATACAATTGGAATGGTGTTGACTACACTGCCGCAGGAACGTACACTGCGAATCTGTTATCGATCACAGGTTGTGACAGCATCGCGACATTAAACCTGAACATCAATGACGTCCTCACATCAACGACTGATGTAACAATCTGTAGCAATCAAGTTCCGTATAACTGGAATGGTGTTGACTATAATGCAGCGGGAACGTACACCGCGAATCTATTGACTGTGGCGGGTTGTGACAGCATAGCAACATTAAACTTGAATATCAACGATGTTCTCACTTCAACGACTGACGTGACGATTTGTAGCAGTCAAGTTCCATACAATTGGAATGGAACAGACTACACTGCCGCGGGAACATACACCGCGAATCTGTTATCAATCACTGGTTGTGATAGCATTGCGACATTAAACCTAAACATTAACGACGTCCTCACATCGACGACGGATGTGACGATTTGCAGCAATCAAGTTCCGTATAACTGGAATGGTGTTGACTATGCTGCCGCGGGAACGTATACTGCGAACCTTCTATCCATCACTGGTTGCGATAGCATTGCGACATTAAACTTGAATATCAACGACGTTCTCACTTCAACGACCGACGTCACGATTTGCAGCAATCAAGTTCCGTATAACTGGAACGGCGTTGATTATAGCACAGCGGGAACGTACACCGCGAATCTGTTGACTGTTGCGGGTTGTGATAGCACTGCTATTTTGAATTTGAATATTTCCCCAAGTTATTTCGCCACAGAATCGATTACCATTAACGAAGGGCAGTCTTATACGCTTCCAAATGGATCGGTAGTGTCAAACTCAGGCGTTTACACATCAAACCTCATTACGGTGCTTGGCTGCGATTCTGTTATCACAACCAATGTGACGGTATTGGGTGATATCAATGTGGTCGTAAACGCGAATATTTGTCAAGGTGAAACCTATACACTTCCAGACGGCAATACCGTTGCAGGAAGCGGAACGTTTGCGGTTACCCTAACAGCAGTATCCGGTGCTGACTCGACGATTACTACCATTCTTACAGAACATCCTATCTATAATATCCAGTTAAACGAAGAAATTTGTCAAGGCGAATCTTGGTCTCTGCCAAACGGAACAATCGTAAATCAAACAGGTGTTTATACCACCAATCTCACTTCAATCTTTGGCTGTGATTCTATCATCATCACCAACTTAATTGTAAATCCACTTCCTTCGGTAAGTATCATCAACAATACTGGTACGAACACATTGACGTGCTCAACACCAAGTATTAGTGTCACAGCTACAGGCGGACAAGCATATGTTTGGTCTAATAGTCTTGGAAACAATCCTTCTCTTACTGCGACATCACCCGGAGTTTATACGGTAATTGCCGTGGGCCAAAATGGTTGTACTGACGAAGAGAGTATCACTATTTACCAAGATATCAATGAACCTTTGCCAACGATATTAAACATTGAAATTTGCGAAGGTGAGTCACATGTGCTACCGAATGGTCAGTCGGTTTTGGAAAGCGGTGTTTTTGAGGTCGTACTCGATGCTTACAATGGTTGTGATAGTCTCGTCATAACAAATCTCACGGTAAATCCAAATGAGGAGACATTCTTTGCTGTACGCATCTGTCCTGGCGAAGTTTACACTTTACCGAATGGTCAGTCGGTTTCTACTGCGGGAAGTTATCCTGTGATGTTTGAGTCTATTCATGGCTGTGATAGCTTAGTGACCTTTGTTATTGATATCATTCAAACATTCAATATTGTTCAGAATGTGGTGATTTGTCCAGGCGAGTCCTATCAGTTACCAGATGGTACAGAGGAAACTTCAGAGGGAGCATATCAATTCAACTATACTTCCACATTAGGTTGCGACTCTGTGGTCACATATTTCCTTGACATTTACAATCCAATCGTCACAAGTATTCCTGTTACTCTTTGCAATGGAGAATCCTATGTTCTCCCAACGGGCCAAACGGTTGTAACGGCTGGCAACTATCCACAAATACTTCAATCAGTTGCGGGTTGCGACTCAACAGTTATTACGCAAATAACTGTCTTGCCATCCCTTCAAAGCCTGGTGAATACCACTATTTGTCAAGGTAGTCAATACGTTCTACCGAACGGTCAGTCGGTTTCGCAATCGGGTACTTATTCCAATACAATCACCTCTATGAATGGTTGCGACTCTACTATTGTGACTACTTTAAATATTCAGCCCGCAATCACAGTAGCTCTCGTCCCATTTGCTGATACAGTGAGTGTTTGTGTGGGTGATTCAGTATTGATAAATGCGGTTGGAGCCAATTCTTATACATGGACACCCAATGACTTTTTAACGCCTATTTCAAATGCTAGCGCTGAAGCAGAGCCTCTATCAAGTATGTGGTATTATGTCACCGGAAGTACTGGACCATGTAGTGCTTATGATAGTCTTTACGTCGATGTTGTGGCGCTTCCTGAGTTATCGATTAATAGTTCAGACTTAATGATTTGCCAGGGAGATAGTGCTTCGATCACCGCCACGGGAGCTGAATATTATTCTTGGTCGCCTCCGCTCAATAGCGAATGTGTTACCTGCGATAATGCCTACACAACCCCGTCTGGTACTACTACTTATACACTTCAAGGGTATGCTAATGGTTGTTATAACTCTACTTCATTTACACTCGAGGTAATGCAGGCAGCTCTTGCCTCCGTGGATGGCGATACCGTGGTCTGTGAGAATAGCCCTCTTCTTCTTACTGCAAGTGGAGGAAATAGCTATTTATGGAATACAGGAGAAACCACAAGTAGTATCGAAGTTTACCCTCTTAATGATACCACGTATTCAGTAATCGTTACATTAGGCAATTGCGTGGACAGTGCGTTCTTCGATATCTACGTTGCGCCTTTCGAAAACGTATATGCAGGAGAAGATACACTCATTACACTTGGCTCCACTGCTTTGATCAATGCGAGCGGAGCGAGTGAATTTAGTTGGACGAATTCAGAATCGTTGAGCTGTAACTTCTGTGCTACTCCAACTGCGGCGCCAATCGAAACAACAGAGTATTGCGTTACCGGAACAGATCTTTGGGGATGTACTACGGAAGATTGCGTTAAGATCGAGGTTACTATAGAGTGCGAGACATTCTTTGCACCAAACGTCTTTGCCCCAGAAGAGGGCGGGCACGCCGAAAACGACTGTTATAAGGTCTATGGAACAGAATGCTTCGATACATTCAAACTTTCAATTTATAACCGTTGGGGAGAATTGGTTTTCGAAACAGAAAGTAAGGATGACTGTTGGGACGGCACATATAGAGGCCAGGACGTTAATTCTGGCGTATTTGTGTACCAATTAGACGGTGTTTTGGTAACAGGACAGGAGTTTACAAGAAAAGGAAATATATCTTTGGTTAGATGATGAAAACACATGGCAAACATATCGTTTTAGTGTTGTTCATTCTCATGAGCGCGTTGGATAGCATTGCTCAGGATTTACACTTCTCTCAATTTTATAATTCACCTTTAACACAAAATCCGGCATTGGCCGGCGCCATAAACAGTAGAGAGTTGTATATCAACTATCGCAATCAATGGCGCTCCGTGAGCACTCCGTTCAAAACATTCGCTGCATCAGCTGCGACGAGGATTACAAGCGATAAATCAAAGAAAGGTTTTTGGGCAATGGGAGGAAGGTTTTACAACGACCAAGCAGGAGACGGAAACCTGAAGACAATTAGCGGCGCAGCGAATCTGGTGTATCACATTCGAATCAATAAATACCAGCACTTAGGTTTAGGTATGAGCGGAGGATTTGGTCAGAGAAGTATCAATTGGGATAATTTCCAATGGGGAAGTCAGTATAGCAACGGGAGCTATCTTTCAGGGTTACCAAATGGAGAGTTTCTCGCGAACAATAGCGTTCGATACGCAGATATTCAAACGGGAATTGTATGGTCATTCAACAACACGAAAGACTTGATTAAAGTGACCAGCAATAATTTTCATCAAGGAAACATTGGCATTTCCATGCATCATGTGAATCGTCCAAGTTTCGGATTCATGGATAGCGGCGAGCGTCAGCAAATAAAGTATGTGGCGCACTGTGATTTTTTGTTCAGCTTGAAGAATACTCCACTCGCAATTCAACCAGGCTTTTTAGCGTATATGCAGGGACCAGCGAGCGAAATAGTATTCGGCAGCCAAGTGCGATACGAGCTCCTAGCTAACTCCAAATACACTGGTATATACAAAGGCGGTGGAATTTCTATTGGAGCATTTTACCGCATGAAAGACGCCATGATTTTCACAGGGATGATTGAGTTTGCCCAGTACAGTTTTGGATTTAGCTATGATATGAATACATCCAATCTTGTAGCTGCGAGTGGTGGCCGTGGAGCAATGGAATTTTGCTTTAGAATCATCAATCAGAATCCATATTTCAAGGACACGAAGATTTTTTAGATACCCCAACCAAAGATGGTGATGTCGTCCGTTTGATCGTTGTCGCCTTTCCACATTTCAATTTGACGGGCGATCTCCTCAGATATTCCGCCGGAATGCGATGAAATGGCATTCTTAATCAATTGGATTTTACCGGAAGATTTCATTTTTTTATTTTCACTTCCTCCAAATTGATCCTTGACTCCATCTGTGCACATTACTGCGAATGTATCTACTGGAAGTTTCAATTGATGGTTTTGAAAATTCTTTGCTGAGAAATCTTTTAGTGATGAAAACTTATTACCCTTGATTTTGATGTGCTGATCTTTTGAAATGAGAAGCAACGCAATCTCGGATCCAGCGAAAGAGACTTCGTGAGAGACGGTGTTGTAAATACAAACTCCAATCGCCAATCCATCGTTGATTTGTTGTTCTCTGTTTTTGTGAAATGTTTCATTGTAAATTCCCAGAGCATGCGCCAGCACTTCTGAAGGCTTGGGGTTATTTTTCTCCTTGGGCGCAGAGTTGAGTGCGAAAGTTCCCAGAACACTTAAAAGCGCTCCAGGCACACCATGTCCAGTGCAATCTCCAACAGCAATGTATATCAGATGCTCTACGCGCTGCACCCAGTAAAAGTCGCCCGAGACCATGTCCTTTGGTTTAAAATAAAGGAAATGGTTGGGTAGAATTTTTTTTATTTTTTCGTCAGAGGGCAGCATCGCCTTTTGAATGTGATGCGCATAGGCGAGGCTATCATACGTTTCTTTGTTTTTTTGAGAAAGCTCAGCCTTTTGTTTTTCGAGTTTCTCAAGACTTATCTGGAGCTGCTTGGTACGTATATCAACAAGCGTTTCCAATTCATCGGTGTGTCGTTTTAACTCTTGTAAATAGTTTAATTGAACCAGCTTGGAGGCCGCCATGGATGCGATGGTGGTAAGTATTTCCAAATCGGATTCAGTATAAAAGTGCGCTTCTGGATGCTCCGAATCAATGACGCCAATCACTTCATTGCCTTGTTTTATTGGCACTGCAATCTCCGAGAGCCGCATGTCATCATCAATGATATAGCGTTCGTCTAGAGCAGTGTTGCCAACAATTTCGGAGAGTCCAGTGAGAGCTACGGTGCCAACAATGCCTTGACCAATTTCAATAGTCAGTGGATTGTAGATATCCAAAGCAACAGGATTTTTCGGCCCGTGAGCAGCGGCTTGATAGAGGTGTTTTTTTGAAGGGTCTTTGAGATAAACGACGCAATCAATAAATCCCAAATCGGCAATGGCATTTTTTGCAATGAGCCATACCACCTCTTCTTCACTCGATGTATCCAATACAAGTGAGGCGAAGCGATTGATTACCGCAAGTCGGTCTTCGGTGGTGCTGAGTCTGTGATGAGAGAGACGCATGGGTTTCTTTGTACGATTCCTTTTAAAAAAAGTTAGCCTTTTCATTCACGCGATTACCCTACATTTGAGCATTGCAAAATCAAACTGTCAATATACCGCTCTATTACGAGACTCATGCGGCAACTGATGCCTCAGCACCTTGGCTTCTTTTTATACACGGCGCCGGTGGGAGCACACGCACATGGCGCAAACAAGTAGAAGCTTATCAGGGAAAATTTCATTTACTATTAATCGATTTGCCCGGACATGCCCGTTCCGTAAACGCTTCTGCAAATCAACACCATTATGATTTTGAATGGATCGGAAATAAAATCTGGGAAGTAGTCGATATCCTACATATACGAACCGTAGATATCATCGCTGTTTCGCTTGGAAGTATCATCGCAATGCAAATGCGATTTTCTCGACCCAAAGCAGTGAATACCATGGTGTTTGCTGGTCCGATTGTAGCGTTGAATCTAAAATTGAGATTGCTTGCAAGAACGGGCCTCACGTTGGCCAAAGTTATTGGTTATCAAAATTTTTATGCAATGACAGCGCGGATTACCCTGCCACGCAACAATCATAAAAAATCAAGAGACATATTCGTTAGAGAGTCCAAACAAATAAGTGATATCGAGTACAAAAAGTGGACAGCGATGTATGGAAAGACGCTGGATAGAACGCTCAAACAACTCTTCGATAAGGCTGTTGACGCTCCGATTTTATTTCTCATCGGCGCTCAAGATCACTTATTCATGGGGCCAGCAATGGATTATGCGAAAAAATGTTCGAATGTGATCGTCGAGTTGGTAGACCGTTGTGGTCATCTTGTGAGCCTTGAAAAATCTGATATTTTCAATGTCAAGTGCCATGACTTCCTGGTGAGGAAAAACTCCTAGCCGGCAGGGTTTGTGGGCGCTCCCCGCATACGCGGGGCCGGGCTGTTCGTTCCAATCTTTTTCTCGCTTCGCTCAAAAAAGGATTTCCACTTCCATCCCTAGCGCGTCAGCCACGGGCTGCAAGAACGTGCACTTATTTCTGAAGTTGCTTTTCAGAACCAAAAGCAATCCTTTTTATCAATCGAGATTTCCATTAAAGGAAAAATAAAATTCATATAACACAAGAATTCACTGAAAACATTTTTTATTTTTGAATTGAGTTCTACAAGTATGACGACTACAAGTGATGCCCGAACGGGTATGACATCAGAAGAAATTCTGTCCATTAAAGCAAGAAAGTTGCACGTTCAACTTTTGTATGCAATTGCATTAATGGCGGTGGTCTATTCGGCCTTAAACTATCGTTATCAAATGTATGAGCATTGTAAAATCACCCTTTCGGTGATTCCAGGAGTTGCTCTTGCTTGGTGGCTGAATTACAAAAATCTTTTCTATTGGTCCAAAGTCTGGAATTTTATCGTCATCAATACCGCGATTTTTTTACTTGCGAAGTATTCTCAAAAAGAAACATATTTATTTGTTTTTTACCTGCCAATAATTGTTGGAAGTCTAATCGTATTCCAAGGTCGTGAGCGATTTACAGGCTATTTATTCGCATTGATTTCTTGCATTGCAATTGTAGCCATTGTCTTTTGGGATAGTAATTTTTTAATTCGAAACAACAATGAGGTTTCCAATCTCACCGTGGGAAGAATGATGAATGTTTTCGGCGTTGTAGCGAGTTTGATTTTGGAGGTTGTTTTTATTCTTCGCACCAACAAGGAAGTTCAACAAAGTTTGATTACTCAGCAAGAGGTATTGGATTTAAACGTGGAGAGACTAAAAACAAGTTTGTACGCGCGCAACCGTATGATTGCAATCCTCGCGCATGACGTAAGATCTCCATTGAATATCATTGAAGGATATCTCGACCAGCTCAAAGACGGTAGTTTGGATGAAAACACTCGTCAACAAGTCACGGAATTGCTTCATAATCGAGCCAAGAGCACCAACAAACTCCTGGTCGATATTGTGAAGTGGGCGCAGAGCCAAGGAGAGAGCATTCAATGGAACCCTGAAAAAATTACTCTTAAAGAATTGAGAGGGATGATTGAAGTCATTTGTGAGTCTTCGGTTCAAGGAATTTGTCAAGAAGAATTCACCATTGGAATAGAGCCGTCAGACGATAAGTGGATTTCTGCAGATCGAAATATGTTGGATGCCATATTTAGAAATCTGATTAGCAACGCAATTAAGTTTACAGGAAGTGATCGAAGAATTATCATTGAAGTTTCTGTTCAAGGTGGCCTCGGCTGTTTCGCTGTGCAAGACAATGGTTCGGGCATTGGCGCGGATAATCTAGAGAAATTAAGAAGAGGAATATCATTCTCAACGGCAGAAACACTCAACGTTGCAGGAATGGGCTTGGGTAATACCATCGTAGTTGATTTTTTGAAGCAACACCAATCGCAACTTTATATTCAGTCAGAACAAAGCCAAGGAAGTCGATTCTATTTTTATTTGCCAGTGATGTCTGACTGAGTGATTAGTCATAGTATCATTGCGCCATGATTGGCCCAAACCCTTTTGATGAAATTCTGATTGTTGAACTGTCCGAAGGACAAAATTTTCCTGTTGACCTGATAGCCACAAATACCGCAACAGATCAGCTGTTTAGGGATAGAATATTCACGTCAAAGAAGATAGTAGATACCTCAAACTTTCCTCCGGGCCTTTATCAATATGTGTTGAAACACGAGGACTTGATTTTAGATGAAGGATATATCAGAAAGAACTAGTTTAACGAATCACAAACAGATATCCCTGAAGCTCTTTCGTTGACTCTCTTTCGCGAAGTTTTACCTGAAGTGTCCAGTAATACATTCCATCTGCAGCGAAGTAGTCGCCATCTTTTACATCGCCAATCCACGGCTCCGTATAGTCAGTGGATTCAAAAATTACAGTGCCCCAGCGATTGAATACGCGAAGAACATAGTCCGGATTATTTTCATCCAGACCTGAAATGACAGGTAAGAAAACATCATTTATTCCATCGCCATCTGGAGAAAATGAATTGGGTACAAATACAAATTCTTGTCTATCCACTGCAATGGTATTGCAGATTTGGTTGCTACACCCAAGTTCTCCAGTTACTCGAAGACACGCTTGAAATGTTTCGTCCACATCCAGCGGTACAGTGTACGACGGATTTTCATCTGAGAATGACTGCATATTGATGCTCCATTGATTCACTAAATTTCCTTGAGATAAGTTAGTGAATACTACTTCCGGATTCTCTGCCGATGGAGTGATAGGCGACCAGCTAAAAGATGCCGTAGGAGGTGTATAGGCACAAACAAGATCATCAAGGGTGAAAGTGTTGGTGCAACCATTTGCATTTGTAGAAGTGAGGCTTACGTCAAAGCAACCACCGTTTGCAAACGTGTATGAAAAATCATCACAACCGTTGCCAACAGGCGCGCCGTCTATGCTCCAAATACAATTGGAGCCAACAGTACTTGATGTATTAGAAAACTGCACAGCCAAAGGCGCGCATCCTTCTGTCAGATCTGTTTCGAATGATATTGGTGAAATGGAATTGATTTGTACCGATACATCATCAGATGATAAGCAACCATTGTTATTAAACGAATATGAAAAGGAATATGAACCAGCACCTAATACTGCAGGATTGATAATGCCTTGTTGAGTGATGGGCGCTGTACCAGCCCATGTACCACCTGAGTTGGTTACGATAAATTGATAAGGTTGGCCATTAGAACAAAGTGCCGGAGGATTACTGATAGTTGCATTTATATTTTCGTTCACAATTATATCACGAGTCCACGTGCCGCCGCATTGTCCGCCTATTGTATAGCTTATGGTATATGTGTCGGCGGGTAGAGTAGGACTACCAAATGTTCCATTCGCAGCGTTAATGACTCCCAATCCACTCCATGTGCCTCCGCTGGATGTCGCAGTTAACGTTTGTGGCAAATCCACTTGACAAAATGGTCCGGATGTAAGAATAGTGCCGTCTGGTACTGGTAAAATATCGAAGGATAGTGTGTTTGAATTTCCACACAAGCCGCTTATGGTGTATGTCGCCTCATAAGTACCAGGACTTAGGATGGATGGATTGACGACTCCTAAATTAGAAACACCATTTCCGCTCCACGTTCCATTTGGATTTGCCACGGTGAGGCTAACAGGTGGCGCATCGTTGCAAAAAGGATTTACTGGAGAAATGGTGGCATCGAATTGTTCGAATACTTCAATAGTAATATTAAAAGGCTCCGTGCATGTAGCGTCGCTGTCAAAGGTGATAACGTGGTTTCCTACACCGGCTGCGGTTGGATCAAAAGTTCCCGATGTGGAATTTATAATGCCATTTCCACTCCACACTCCTGGCTCCAGTGATGAGACTAGATCAATCAAGCCAACATTGATGCAGTGTGGTCCCGAAGGAGAAGCAGTGGATGGTGTGACAGGAATGACTTGAACTTCCGCAGTAATATCTGAGCTACAATTGGAGGCGGTAACTGTTAGAGTGTATGTTCCGTCACCTTCAAGGGGCAATGCCGCTATCGTAGGGTTTTGGCTGCTCGATGTAAAACCATTTGGTCCAATCCACGAATAGGTCGCACCCGCTGTTGCATTGGTTGTCAATGTAAGTGAGGAGCCTTCACACACGGGGCTATTAGTGGTGATTGTGCTCACGGGAAATGGATTCACGGTTACTGTGGAGTTTACGATCGGACTCGTGCAATTATTTAAAGTATATGTTGCGCTATATGTCGTTGTTGTAGTTGGACTGACGATAATGTCTGCGCTCGTTTCACCCGTGGACCAAGCGAAGGTGCCGCCAGAAAAAGTAGTCGTGCTGACGATTGTAGCACTTTGGCCCTCGCAAATGATCGGATTTGAAAGGGAAAATGTAGGAACAGGACTTACTGTTACTGTGGCAGAAACAGGTGTGCTGGCGCAACCATTCAAAACATATTGTGATGTATAAGTTGTGGTGGTGCTGGGTGACACGTTGATGGTTGGGCCTGTAAGATTGCCCGGAGACCAGGTAAAATTTCCACCCCCTAAGGAAGGAACTGCAGTAAGTGTTGCCGTTTGTCCTTCACAAATAGTAGTATTATTCAATGTCAAAGTAGGAATGGGTGTCACAGTGATGGGTACATCTACTGTTTGGGTGCACCCGTTCAATGTGGAGGTTACGGTGTATGTAGTGGATACAGTTGGTGATGCCGTAACGGTCGCAGCGGTAGTGGAGCTGAGACCTGTGGAGGGCGACCAAGAATAATTGGCACCATTTACAGCGGTTATGGTAGTGCTTTGACCTTGGCACAGCGTAGAGGAAATAGCACTCGCCGTTAACACGGGTTGAGAGCCCGTTATAGTAATCTGTGTTGTTACTTCGGCACCGCACTGTCCTTGGTCATTGATAGTAACAGAGTATGTACCTGCAGGAACATTTGTGATACTATTTGTATTAGTGGGTTGACCGCTTACACCTGACCAAGAGTAGGTAAATGGGCCAACGCCGCCGCTGACCGCCACACTGGCCGAGCCATCACCCCCGCATGTTGAATTGACCACGGTTGGCGTCACAGTAAATGGAGGTGTCCCACACTGAAAGCTTTGAAATCCTAGAAATAGACCTGAGTCATAAGACTCATCTCCAGCATCCGCTATTATTATTTTAATAGAGTAAGAAGCGCATGGAACTGTATTAATGGAAGCGAGTAAGCCATCGGTGTAACCATCATACTGCATGATACCTGTGGTGTTCGTATTATAAAATGCAGCATTGACATTGACATTTACGTTGTCAATACTCACCAGTTGTCCATTGGGCAATCGCGCCATGTTGAAGAATGTGTAATTGCCTCCTGCAGGATTTGGACCTGACACGAAAATACCAAAGCCATCGTTGAACTCGCCAGTCACAAACTCGGGATATTCTTCTGAACCAAAAACAAATGCAAGCGTAATGTTTCCACATGCTGGTATCATATCAAACTCTATGATACAGTTGTCCTCGGCTGGTGGAGGATTTCCTGATCCGGGTTGTGTTGTCAACTGTGGGTCGGCAAAATCAAATCCAGCTACTATTTCACCTGCGGAGCCAATATTATTTGGTCCCACCGCCCCTTGGGCAGAACCAGTAGTGAGCACTACGCCTCCATTACTCAGCCCAACACCACCAGCGCCTAGATTTCCTGCAAATGTGCCGTAGGCATTGGTGCTACAATTGATCACAAGATTCGAAACTTGAACCCCATTTCCAATAAGGTTCTCAATGATCGCCTCCGGGGAGACGCCAGGTGTTACTGTTATCTGTGCAAAGCCATTGACAATACACAAAAAACTGGCAGCTATAGTAACGAATAGTTTCAACGCAAATAGTTTTTGAACGATGGTAAATATAATCTTTTTCGCTCAAAATGAGTCAAATAACATTCTTCAAATCAAAGAATGAAACTTCTGTTTAAATTATTTCTGTACCCTCGCTTGAGCATTGCCAACTTTGATGATGTAGCTGCCGCTGCTTTGTTGAGAGAAATCAATTTGACTGACGACGGAAGAAATTTTTCCACGCATAATTTCTCTTCCAGTTACGTCATAAACGTAGTAGTCTGAACCAATCAAAGGAGTTGAAACTTGAATACGTAATTCATTTTGCACTGGATTGGGGAAAAGAGCAATGGAAGATTTTTCAACTTCATTGACTGAAACAAATGAAAAAATATCGCTGACTACAGAACAGCCATTTCCACTGGTTATTTCTACGAAGTAGCTACCTTCATTTTCTAAACCGAATGTTTGTTCGGTTGCTCCTTCAATCTCTTCGCCATCTCCAGTGTACCATTGCCACAAAAATCCTTCGGTTGCGGTTAGCGTTTGATTGATTGGATCATAAATAATTTCATTGGATGGAAGAGGTTCTTCGATTATCGACCATTGTGAGTTTACTGTACATAAAGGGTTAGTGATGATCATTTGAACTGTCCAATTATCGCCGAATGTAGCCATTTGACTAAACATCATTTCGTCGCCAACTAAATCTCCATTTACAAACCACTCTATAGTTTCGATATAGGGATATTCAATTACCTGTAAGAATTCTTCACCATAACACTCCGATTCTTCTTCGTCAAATTGAGGTATTTCGCTACAATCATAAATTTCATGATAAGTAGTATTGGTGATGATTGGAGGATTGTCGTCGAAGAAGATAGCGGCAGTATTGTTGATTACTTCACCAACTTCAATACCGGGCTTCGTGCGTATTTTGTAGATGACGTAGCCATGTGATTCGGGTTCATTTGAATTACTATCAGGTAGCATGATATTGTTAAATACAAATTTCACCAAGCCGTCTGGCTGAATGATCGTGCTAAAAGAATGCGAAGCGTTCAGAGGCTCAATTGTGGTAAGATCAAGGCGTGCCGCGTCAATTTGATCTTCAATCACAACGTCGAATGCGGGAGCGTTTCCTGTATTTTGGAAACGAATTTTATATTGCAATTCGGTGTCTTCAAGGATGAAATGATTTTCGGTATATCCCTCTGGCGTAGCTTGTTTGTCATTAGGATCATAAGCGCAACTCACAAGAGCATTGGTAGTCCACATGTTTGAATAGAAGACCTGAGTGCCATCTGATAATTCAAGATCGAATGTAAACGGAAATGACTGTCCGACATAACCTACGCCAGGTCCATTGATATGAGCAACAAGATTGAGATAGGTTCCGGGCGACATGTTTTCTATTTCCCATGTAAACACCCCAGGTGCGGGATTTGTGAATGGCTCGCCGTAGGAAACTGTTTGTGCAGTGAAAAGTGGATTAGCTATTATCGTAAATGTTCCACTAATAGGAACGGTACCCGTGTTGTTGATGTATGCACCAGGATAGAATCCATTGTTGCATTGAATTAGTGAAGTGGAAAACATATTGGTTCCGCTTATCTGAGCTGCCACACCGCTGGTAGGAGTCAATCCAATAGGTAGTCCATTGCAAGTGGGTAGAGTAATTGTTTGAGTATTATCTCCGCCCGTCAACACCCAGTTACCTGCTGTATTATGAAAAGTGACAGTATAAGAACCAAGATCTAATCCCGGAAGAACAAAGCTGCCTGACGCGTCGGGGTAGATGGTGACGTTCAATTCGTTTATAGTAATATATCCCGCATTCGCGAGTGCTGGTTCCAAAACAGGCCAACCGTCGCGCACTCCGTTTCCGTTGATATCATTAAAAAATACACCCGTGATATCATTGCCAAATAGACATGAACCATCATCGCAGGTGGCCCAGGATATATAATTGCATGCGGAAGGATCGGTGCAGCCATTGACACCGCAAGATCCGTTATCTATGATAGCTTCTGGGTCGAAATTGCAAGAGAGTGGATTGGTGCAGCCGCAAACACCCGTGATAGGCTCATTAGACATGACAACACCTACATTGATATTAATCCAAGAAGTCCAAGCAGCCATTACTCGAACATAATAATTCGTCTGTGGCGTAATCGTGAAATTATCTTCGAAAGAAAAGCAAGAGGTAATATTTCCGCAATAGATTTCTGTAGCTTCACTGCAAGTTCCATTATTTTCTGCAGCTAAAATTTGTATTCCCAATCCTTGAACAAGGCCGGGAGAAGAGGCAAATTGACTGAATGCACCAAATTGAATATGGCTAAAATCAGCACTGTTGAATGAATACCATCCTGTCTGTGAGAATTGCATATTACTGCACACAGGGTTTTGAAAGTTCAGCGCACACAATGTACTTGTGTTTTCCTCTCCATTAACAAGAGCTATTGCCGCTTCACAAACATCATTCGCAGCTATTGATGGGGCGATAATGATCGAGTCTTGTCCAATGCATCCGGCGGCATCAGTAACGATTATGTCATAGACACCTGGTACTTCCCAGCAGGCATAGTTGTTTGGGTTGAGTACAGGTCCATCAGGAATGTTGAACGTAAAAGGAGCTGTACCGCCACTAACAGTAACATAAAAGCATTGCGGCTGACCACACGAATTGGTCATATACACCACGGTGGGTACAGGTGGATTTTCACATTGTGAGAATGATGAAAAGACAAAGCAGCATAGAGCAACTAAAGTGATGATTTTTTTCATCGGTATAGGGTTTTGATTAAGGTCTGATTATTAGACTTCAATAATACCCTAAAAGTTGCATTATACTGCTTTGTCAATCAAAATCGTGCTCTTCGCTAAGAGCTGCTTATTTTATTTCTGCACCCTCACGTTTGCATTTCCAACTTTAATGATGTAGCTGCCGCTGCTTTGCGCTGCAAAGTCAATAGTGTTGTTCATGGAAGTTATTTTCCCGCGCATTACTTCTCTGCCTGTAACATCCATTACGATGTAGTCAGACCCAATTAGAGATTGGGAAACTTGTAATTGCAGATTATCAAAAACAGGGTTGGGGTAGGCGTTAATACGTGTATCATTGAGTTCACCAATTGATACCACGGTGAATAATTCGCTTTCAACAGAACAACCATTTTCACCTGTAATTACTACATAATAGTCACCAGGTATTTCGGTATAGAATGTTTGTTCGGTTGCACCTTCAACGACTGTCCCATTCTCATTATACCATTGCCAAGAGACACCTTCCACTGCGGTCAAATCGCCTTGTACGCCTACAAATACGTCATTAGAAGGAAGCGGTAACTCTTCAACTTCCCATTGTGAGGTTACCTGACATAGAGGATTGGTCATGACCACTTCTATTTCCATGTCACTTCCAAAAACGATTGGGTGCTCGAAAGAAGTAACATCTGCAATGAAGTTGCCATTGACAAACCAATCGGTTGATTCCAAGTATGGATAAGTGATTTCGTGTGAAAAATCTTCGTCAAAACAAATTTCTAAGATTTCATTATAGCGCGGAATTTCATCGCATGAATAAATTTCATGAAACGCGGTATTGGTAATAATAGGCGGGTTTGAATCGAAATAAATTCCTGCCGTATTTTCAATAATATCACCAGGACTCACGCCAGGCATGGTGCGGATTTTATAAGTCAAGGATCCAATGGACTCCACGAAATTCGCTCCGCTATCGGGCAACATAATTCCATTAAACATAAAGTTAACCATCCCATCATTGCCGATAGTTACAGTCATTGGGTCTGATGCTGAGGTAGGCTGAAACGTGGATATATCGAGCTTTTCAATATCGATGAGGTTTTCGATGCGCACATTTTGTGCGGGAGCATTACCTGTATTTTGGAAACGAATACGATACTCTATTTCAGTGTCTTCAAGAATGAAATGATTATCAGTGTATCCAACGGGATCGCCCTGAATATCATTGGGGTCGTAGGCGCAAAGAACCTCAAGTTGGCTATTCCACAACTCGTCAAGTATTAAGTTACCTTCACAGTATAGCTGAATTTCAATGGTTGTACCGAAAAAGTCTCCAATATAGTCAACGCCGGGACTAGGAATATGTGACCATATATTCCCGTCGAAACCAGGAGGAATATTGGTAAGCTCCCATATCACTACTCCTGGTGAGGGATAAGAAATGGAATAAACAGTTTCGCTGTTATCATCAGTGTTGATATAAGTGAAGAAAGGGTTTATAGTGAGAGTAGGATCAAAAGTAAAAGCTACAGTACCGTTCATTGGTTGAGAACTATAATTATACAAGCTAGAATAAACCTGAAAGCCATTATTGCAATCAAGAATATTGTATTCGTTATCGAGATTTGACCAAAAGTTATAGTAGCAATCTGCCTCAACAATCACGGGTATTTCAAGTGTATCACAGGTAGGTAGCGAGATTGGTATTATGTTTAAAGGAAAGGGGGTAGTAAAGAATTCAGAAGACGGTTGAAAGTAAATCTCAGTGGTATTAGGGCTTAAATCATAGATTGTCGCAGTACCAACATTACCAATTGATGAAATGGAGTTGCTTCCTGGAGCATACACTTCTCCGGAATAAGCGATGAACGGCTCGATTATTCCTTCAGTATCTCTTATCCCATTGTTGTTAAAGTCATTGAACACTTGAATCATTAACGTGTTGGAGTATTGGCAATACATATTCACAGTTGCATTAGGGTCGTAATTGCAGGCAGAAGCTTCCATGCAACCATAAATGATGGGCTCACAAATTCCGTCAGAATCTAAATCCACAATGCAGTTTCCATTGCAGTCTAAATTGGATTCAGGAAAAAAGCAAGAACCATCGTCTTGATACGCTAGTGGCTGGTAGTTGCATGCAAAGGGATTTGTGCAGCCTTCCAATTCTAGCTCGTCGCAGACTCCGTTTTCATTCAAATCATTGAGACAAATACCATCACAATCAAGATAATTGACCACTTGATAAGTACAAAAAGCTTGTTCACCAAAGTTACACGCATCAGGATCGTTGCATTCAGTAATGTTAAATAAAAGCTCAATTGCTGGTGTGAAGTTTAATGGCCTGCGAACATCGGTCTGAATGAAACCATCTGTTGTTGTCACAAATCCGCCATAATCGGGGTCGTAAGGTTCGCCCAATACGGAAATAGATTCAAGTTCGTTAACCTTCTTGACTCGAGCATTATAACCCAAATTTGCAAGCAAATTAATGGGTTGAATAAAAGGAATAAATATTGGTTGACCACTTAGTATTTGACTGTAGACTTCATCGGAAATAAGGAATGGATCACTAGAGGCCAATAACTCATTGGCCCCAATTTCCCAACTGGTGACATCTGTAATTTCTATTTTTACTTCTGCGCCTACTTCCGTGCTAGGACCGAAGAATACTTTGAGTCCTATGCAGCTTAATTGACTTTCTGAATAATAACTCTCATAGTAGTAGTTTGAAGAGGGACTAAGATCTACACCCGATCCTATTATAAGCTCCTTTAAATTACTGTTGAAGCTTTGTCTAGCCCTTGTATCAGAAATCTCGAGGGGTTTTACGAAAACATTATTGGTAATATTATTATCATTTGGTAAATTGAATACTACATCGTAGGTGCCTACTGACTGAGGATATACAACCTCGATTAATACAGTATCAATTTCTTTTGCAGGAATGACGGCTGAACCATAAAACTCTTGTCCATTTAATTCAACAACAACTTCTGCTAGCTGGTTGGTCTGTGAATAATTCCTCACTGCAGCCAGCATGGCCACAGGATAAGAAGCAGCTCCCATTTCAACGGGAACAACGGCATATTCGTAATTATTCCAAATGTCATTTAACCATGCATTAGAAATACCCAGATCATGGTTGGGCGTGGTGACTATTTGAACATCGTCTATCATCCAATTTAAATCGAAAACACCTACCCATCGGAATCTTAACCAAATCTGATCGACTCCTTGCTGTGAGGCGATTTGTGAAAGATGAAAAACCTCTTCTTTGGGGTTTGAAATAGTCTCTTGTGATGACAGATTTTCTGGCCATAAAAGAAAGCGTGTACCCGAAGGTGCTTGAGAGATACTCGTCGTGCTAATATCTGGCCATGTAAAACCATCTGTTGAGATTTCCAAGAGGCATCTAGGCGCATGACTAGGTGACTGATAGTTAGTAGGAAAAGTAGAGTTATGAGCAGTTTCGAATCTTAGATATATGTCATCTAGTCCAGTGATATTGATAGGTTGTGAAGTTTGAAACCAACAATTTTCGACTACAAAATCCGATGAGTTATAGGATGCATGTGGTGAATTAACATGCATATAGCCATTACTATTAGTTGTAGACTGAATAGGAAATTCACGGGTTGATGAAAGCTCCTGAACTCCGCAACTGAAATTGACATCAGAGGCATACTCTGTGAACCCCTCCTCATAGGCGTTGCTCAACACCCAGTCGTTGCAATTTGAAAAGTCATTCGACCAAATTACATTCTGAGAAAAAGCACAAAAGGAAATAGCAAATAAAGCGAGAATTGATGCTAGTTTTTTCATTGCGCTGAAATTAAATTGTTTCAATTTGAGTAGCTTAAATTGGAAATATTACTTAACTGAAGCTTAGGTTTCTTATAGATTGAATATTAGCGTCGTTGATAAGCACTACTTCTGCACCCTCACGTTTGCATTTCCAACTTTAATGATGTAGCTGCCGCTGCTTTGCGCTGCAAAGTCAATAGTGTTGTTCATGGAAGTTATTTTCCCGCGCATTACTTCTCTGCCTGTAACATCCATTACGATGTAGTCAGACCCAATTAGAGATTGGGAAACTTGTAATTGCAGATTATCAAAAACAGGGTTGGGGTAGGCGTTAATACGTGTATCATTGAGTTCACCAATTGATACCACGGTGAATAATTCGCTTTCAACAGAACAACCATTTTCACCTGTAATTACTACATAATAGTCACCAGGTATTTCGGTATAGAATGTTTGTTCGGTTGCACCTTCAACGACTGTCCCATTCTCATTATACCATTGCCAAGAGACACCTTCCACTGCGGTCAAATCGCCTTGTACGCCTACAAATACGTCATTAGAAGGAATCGGTAACTCTTCAACTTCCCATTGTGAGGTTACCTGACATAGAGGGTTTTCAATAATCATTTCTATATTCCAGTTTTCTCCGAAACCAGCATCCTGTGTGAAGTTTAGGGAATTGCTAACTACTTGATCATTCACCAACCAAGTGATAGTTTCGATGTGAGGATAAGTTATTATCTGAGAAAACTCACCATTGAAGCATAATGTCAGCGGCTCATCGAATTGAGGTATTTCGTCGCAACTGTAGATTTCGTGAAACGCAGTGTTTGTGATGATTGGAGGATTATTATCAAAATAAATAGCCGCGGTGTTATTAATGATTTCTCCTACCTCAACAGTTGGAATAGTTCGAATTTTATAGATCAAAAATCCTTGAGAACCTTCGAGATCTGATGTGCTATCAGGTAACATGATATGATTGAAAATAAATCTTACCATACCATCCTCATCAACCACAGTGCTCATATTATGTGAAGATGTGATTGGTTGAAAAGTGCTGATATCAAGGCGTGCGATATCAATTTGATTTTCTATGGTTACATCTGTAGCAGGCGCATTTCCGGTATTTTGAAACCTGATTTTATATTCAATTTCGGTATCAGAGAGAATGAAGTGATTCTCTGTATATCCAATTGGATTTGCTTGAATATCGTTGGGGTCATAGGCACAACTTACGAGTACATCTTGATCATAAGATTGCTCCACGACCGTGAATCCGTTATACGTAAGAACAATATCAGTCTGGAAGTTAAAAATGTCGCCAACAAAATCTACGCCTGGTCCATCAATGTAAACGGCCACATCTATGATCTGACCAGGAAGCAAATTAGATATTTCCCAAGTGATTATACCTGGTTGGGCACTTATTATGGGCGCACTCCAGAGTATAGGCTCTATTTCCAACATTGGATCGAATTCCATAGTAACTGTTCCGTCCAAAGGCACATTTCCTGTGTTGTTTATCCAGATATAAGGAATGAATCCTTCAATACAAGCCATGGTAGCCCCTTCCCAAAAGTTATTGCTATTAGCGGCACTTGTTATAATGGTTGCGTAGAATAAGGGGAATTCTAGCGTTTCACATGAGGGGATATTTACAGTGCTAATCAGTGAACCTGAAGGTATATAGCCAGTACCTTCCGAAGGAATAAGCTCAATAGTATAGCTTCCTTCCGGCAACGATTGTAATACAAACAGACCGGTGTCATTTGGGAATACTTGAATGTTCAATTCTTGGATAAATAAATGGCCGATGCCCGCAATGGCAGCTTCTAGAGATGTAGAGCCGTCTCTTATTCCGTTATTGTTTTCATCAAAAAATGCTACTGCCTTAAGATCAGATTGAGTTAGACAAGATCCATCTTCGGCTTCAGCGTTGGGGTTGTAGTTGCATGCAGCTTCGTCGGTGCATCCAAAAATTTCAAACTCATCGCAGATATTATTATTGTTAATATCATTGACGCAATTACCATCACAATCGAGATAGTTGAACTCAGGGTATTGGCAAATGGTAGCGGCACCATAATTACACGCCAATAGATCACTACAGCCAAAGTCCTCAATTCTCATACGAATGGCTGGCGTAAAACCAAAACCAATAAACCAATTGAATGCATTGCCTGAGCCGTAGGGGCCAAAACCAACCATTCCAAAGTCGTCGTCTTCGGGCTCAGACATAATGAATATACGATCAATAGATTCGAATCTTCTAATTTCAATGAAGTAAATACCCCCAGCTTCAAGAGAGGCAGGCTCTTCTAAAGGGACAAAAACATATTCTCCAGAAGCAGACGCGGCAATCATTTCTTGAGTTACCATAAAGGCTTCTGATTGTCCGAGAAGCGAGTTGGTTTGGATAGTCTCTATTTCTTCATAAAGAAATATTTGGCACCATGTTCCCTCATCTGATAGATCCGATACTAAGAATTCAGCTCCGTAACAAGTAGTCGGGGTATTTATAGAATAGCGGCATCCTATGGCAGTTTCCGCATCGTTGTTCAAAGTTCGGGGAACAAGATTGTCGTTCGAGTTTTGACCAAAAGAACCAAGTGTGACCTCTATAGGCGCGAAGAGCGAATTATCCAGTGGCGTTTCATCTTCAGCTAAGCTAAATTGTACATTATAAAGTTGAGGCGCTGTTGGTAAGAAAAATTCTTCAGTCCATAAGGTATCAATTGAGCCTGAAGGGATAACATCCTGCATAAAGTAGTCAGTATTGTTGATAGTAACCGTGACTTGTGCTGTTTGTGGGAGCGAACCGTTATTTCGAACGATAGCCCCCATACTTACAGGTTTTACAAGGGCTTCACTTAGGGGAACTGCATGGTACTCAAAGTAATTAATAATATCTCCTACAAAAACTTCCTGGATACTTAATGCATTTTCTGGCATTTCACCTAGCTCAACGTCGTCAACCATCCAAGCGTAGCCATAAGATCCCTTCCAACGAAATCTCAACCAAATCTGATCTACTCCAGGTTGCGATGCAATGGTGGTTAGATTAAAAAAATGCTCGGTGGGATTGTTTACAGGGTCTTGTGTTTGCATCGTTGGCCAAAGTTCAAAGCGTGTTCCCGGTGCTGCTTCATTAACCTCGTATGTAGTCACATCTGGCCACGTAATACCATCTGTAGATACTTCTACAAGACAATATTCGTTACCATCATCGTTTCCTCCATCCCACATTCTGTAGTAACTTTGAAAGGATAGACCCACTTCATTTAGTCCATTTAAACTGATTGGAGCAGCAGTTTGAAACCAACAATTCTCTACTTCAACGCCATTATTCAGTGCTCCGTAAATTTCTGAGTCAACAAGCATAAAACCATTGTAATCAGTAGTTGATTCTATGGTTGCTATGGCAGCGTTACCACCTGGAGCGTTCACTCCACATTGAAAATTGATGCCTGGAGCATATTGAGTTAGGCCTTCGTCGAAGGCATTGCCTAAAACCCAGTCATCGCAATTGGAGAAGTCGTTCGACCAAAATGTTTGACTAGTAGAACTAACAGAAAATAGAAGTGCAAAAAGAGGAAGTAAAAGTCTTTTCATTTCAATTCGGATTAAGGGATATATTTATACTAACAAATATGCAGAAGTTTTGAGTTGATATCAGTACACTTATAAAGAAAAATATTAATTAATATATAAGTGTAAAGCAATTAGTAAAAGTGAGCACCCGTGTTTCCATAATATTATTTATTCTATTTGCTTTCCTTGAGGCAAGCACTCAATGCGACTTCGATAACGGCTATTTCACTGACGTAAATCCTGCTCCAACGATTTCGCCCGTCTATCATGATTGAGCTTTGATTATTTTTGAGGAAATTTTATAAACGCTGGAAGAGAGCACTCCAAATAAATCAAAGGTGAGACTTACATTCATCGATATGGCAAGAAGTATTGCCATCATCATGATGCTTGAAGGTCACATGACGGGTGCTGCCCTTGCTGATGAATTTCGAAATGAAGAATACCCCATTTATTCATGGTGGAGATTTATTCATGGTATCACCTCGCCTCTTTTCTTTACAGTTTCAGGTGTTATCTTCTCCTATCTCTTGGTTAGCAATGACAGCATTTCTTTTTGGAAAAATAACAGAGTGAAAAAGGGTTTTCGAAGAGTAGTACAGCTATTGTTTTGGGGGTATTTTTTACAAGTGAATTTATTGACAGTCTTCAAAGTCGTTTATACAGATATTGAATACAATACCGAGTGGCTAAACTCCTTTCATGTGCTCCAATCTATTGCAACTGGAATATTTCTGTTGCTCGCCCTTTATGGGCTTTATAAATTGCTTCGGATAGTTCCATTATACATAATTTATATTGCTGGAGGAGTTATCATCTTTACACTAAATGGTTATTTAGAGAATTACATTTTTGTTCAAAAGAATTTGGTGGCTGGAGGCTTCATTAGTCAACCACAATATTTCCCCAGCAACGCTCCTTCTTTTATTCAGAACATCATATATGGGCAATACTCTGAATTTAGTATTGTCCGCTTCGGTGGCTATACGCTGTTTGGTGGGGCGATTGGAGCGCTTATTAAAAAGTATGAGTATCGAATCATCAGCATTAGCGCCTCTATTGCTTTTATTGGAGCCGGATTGATTGCCATTCGATTTATGTATCCCGTGTTGGAATGGGTAGATGAATTGCTCTACAATCAGCGCATAGAGCTGTTGAGGGTTCAAATCTTTAATGAACCAGCTATGGCAGGTATGGGAATAATTTCAATGACATTGGGTGTTCTTATTTTGCTAAATAGATTCTTTACAATTCCCCAAAATCTATTTTTGAAAATGGGACAAAACACCCTGCCCATTTACATTCTTCATGTAATAATTCTTTATGAAGGAATCTTTGGCTTTGGTCTCTATCCAAGTTTAATCAATCACAACTTAAATCCCTACCAGTCTGCGCTTGTGAGCGCGTCTTTCATTGGTTTGTTTTTTGTCATTGTTAGATACATCGAGCCACTCGAAGAGTTGTACCGAACGTTCATTCGGTATTTATTTTTGAGAAAAAGAGATGACTGATTTATCCCATATAGAAGACCATTCCCGTAAAAAGCAGACCAATCCCAACAGTCGTTAATCCATAAAGAGGAATATTGGTATCCACGCCCCCTATATGTAGCAGAAACGTGATTAGAAATGCAAGAACCAATGTTACGCCACCAGCAATCACTGATCGTAATCCCCGTCTTCGTTTGCGTGCATCTTGCATGGTTTTCACTTTAAACAAAACAGCTTCTGCTATATCCAAATTTACTTGACGCTTCAACAGTCTGGCGAGAATTTCATCACTGGAGTGTCCGCCTTCATATAGCTGCCATACTTCGTGGAAGAGTCCGTCTGGAATGTGGTGTGTCATTTTGAAAAGGTTTATAATTGAAAGGTAGGTGGTTTGTTTTTTCTGAAAAATGATAATTATCATAAATGAAAAAAGCCTTTCCGAAGTGCTAGGCAATTCGAAAAGGCTTTATAAATACTATGGATAATTCCTTATGGGAAAATACCGCGTTGCTTGTAAGCAATATCAATTCTGTGAATTGCTTCAATATAAGCGGCAGTGCGCCAGTCGGTCTTGTATTTATCAGCACAAGCTACAACCTGGTTGAATGATTTAACAAGTTTGGCTTCAAGTTTATTGATCACATCGTCCATTTCCCAAAGCTCACCTTGGCGGTTTTGAAGCCACTCGAAGTAGCTACCAATTACACCACCGCTATTGCAAAGAATATCTGGGATGATATCAATTCCTTTTTCATTCAACACTGCGTCACCCGTTACGTCAACAGGGCCGTTTGCACCTTCAGCGATGAGAGAAGCCTTGATTTCACCAGCATTTTCACCAGTTATTTGATTACCAAGTGCTGCGGGAATTACAATATCACATTGTAAACCAAAGAAGCTCTTTGGATCAATAGCTTCGGTACCTGGGAAGTCTTTTACCCCAGTGAGATTAGGTGTTGCGTGTTCGTTGAGTTTCTCTGGGTCGATACCATTTGCATTGTAGATAGTTCCGCTGGCATCCTGAACTGCAATAAGAATTGCGCCTTCTTTTGCCATGAAATGTGCAGCCCAATATCCAACATTACCAAAACCTTGAACGATATATTTCATACCCTTAAGGTTCTTGTTGCGGAGTTTGGCCCATTGACGGATGGTAGCAACAACGCCAAAACCAGTAGCTCTATCACGACCCTCGAGACCGCCAGAACCAACAGGTTTACCAGTAACAACGTGCTTGTACATCGAACGTTCCGCTGTTGGCTTGGTCTGCATGTAAGTATCAGCAATCCATGCCATCATTTGTGCGTTGGTGTTCACATCTGGCGCTGGAATGTCGAGCTCAGGACCGATATTATCTCCAAGGGCAAAAGTGAAACGACGCGTGATGCGCTCTAGTTCTGTTTGTGAATACTTCTTTGGATCGATTTGGATACCGCCCTTTCCACCTCCGTACGGAAGGCCTGCGAGAGATGTTTTCCAGGTCATCCAAGTTGCAAGCGCTCTTGCAGCATCGATATCCACAGTCGGGTGATAGCGAAGACCACCTTTGTAAGGACCAAGTGCATTGTTGTGCTGCACGCGATAGCCGGTGAAAACTTCGATTCTTCCATCGTCCATCTTCACAGGAAAGTTCACAAGAATTTCATTGTTTGTGATTGAAAGAATTTTTCTAACTCCTTCATCCAATTTCATTAGGTCTGCCGCCTTCGTGAATTGATGCTGCACGTTTTCGTACATAGACATCGGACGGCTCTCTTTATTTGCCATAAAGAAAAATTTGTGGTTTGTATTTCAAAATATTCCGGGTGGTTTTGACCGAAATAGTGGGCAACATTAAGAAAAATAATGATACCCGAATGTTGTCTTATGTGAAATCATTAACAGTTAGACTTTCAATAATAACCGAATATTCGCAAAACATTGATAGCGAAAGTGATAGGCTCGTTGGTTTCTATGGAGCAATCTGTAATGATACTGTTTAAAAGAATCCATCAGCCCTATGGGCTCATTCGCTGTGCTGAATATTTATGGCTTTTGATTGATTTTCTATTAGTACGAAATAAATTCCATTTCTGAATGAACTCACATCAATTTGCATTTTGTTGGAGCTTTTTACAGTGTTAAAAACCAATCTACCCCGGGAATCGTAAATCTGAATGGATGAATTCGAAGTTTTACTCTCTATGAATAAAGTGTTATTAGCTGGATTGGGCGAAATAGAAATAAAATGTAATCCATCCAACTCACGAATATTAATGGTACTCACAGTAAAACAAGCAGTAGTATCACTACAGCCGCTGGCATTTGTAACAACAACGGCATAGTCTCCATTTGATGTTGCTGTAAAATTTTGATTTGTAGCATCTACAATTTCAGAATTATCATTACAGTTAATCCACTGGTAAGTTGCTCCCTCTTGCTCTGCTGTGAGGGTTTCACTCATTTGAAACACATTTAGATTCGGAGCTTGGAGCATTTCCATTTGAATGGTATTGGACTGAGCATAACAATCGCTGCTTTCGATATCCACTACGTAGAAGTCTCCCGAGATAGAGGTATAGATGGACTGTGATGTAGCTCCAGTATTCCAGAGGTAACTTGATAAATCGCTCGCTACGATCAGCACACTGTCTCCGGCGCAAAATTGAACTATGTCACTAGATATAGTCGGAATAAACGAATTGACACAATAGCAAGCGGTGGTGTCAAAACAACCATTGGCATTGGTAATGACAACAGCATAATTGCCGTTAGTGGAAGCCATGTATGTTTGATTAGTGGCATCTGCAATTTCAGAATGATCACTACAGTTGATCCATTGGTATGAAGCTCCACCTTGCTCGGCTAGAAGTGTTTCACCCTCTACAAGCACATTCACATTTGGCATTTCAAGAACATGAATCGTAGTACTTGTAGACTGCGCGTAACATTCTCCATCTTCTATTCCAAATACATAAAAATCACCTGAGACATTCACATCAATGGTTTGCGTGGTTTCTCCTGTATTCCAAAGATATTCGGACGATTCACTTGCAGTGAGTTGTAAGCTATCTCCCTCACAAAATGAGGTTGACGGGCTTTCGATGGTTGGCACTTCCGTGTTGGAGCAGTTGCCATATTGGGCTATAAAAAACCGAATCGCGTTAAAAGGAGTAGTAAAAAAAACCTCACTTGTAAAACCCACATAACTATTGAAAGCGCCTAGAATGAAAATATTTCCACCATCTGGGGCTAGCACTATATTTCGCGGTTCTATGCCCCCTAAAATTGTTGGTGTAATGGGGGAATTGGTTGAAAGAATCATATCATCCCATAGTACATCGCCTTGTGCACTGAGCTTATGCATCAGAATGGGTGACACTGCGGTAAACGTTATTTCTTTTCCAGTTGCATAAATATTACCAATGCCGTCCACTCGAATTTTTGAGTAGGTGGAGCTACCGTTATTTGCAACTAAATTGTGATGTATCCATTGTTTCGTTCCATTTGAATCCAGTTTGATAATGATGGCATCGAAGAGTCCATTTTGCTCTAAGGTGTCTCCCATAAAGACAAGAGGTCCATTTGTGAAATCACCACTCAACAAAACATTACCATTTAAATCAACAGCAAATGACGTGATTCGCATTATGCTGCTATCAGCTTTCACCACGTGTTGGTGCAACTGAACACCTGAGGAATTATATTTGATTAAAACTGTATCTGCAAACCGATAGAAATTATCATTCTCATCAAACAGAAACAAGTCGTTAGCGGCGTCTCCGTGCGCTGGCATAAACAAGGAATCTACTTGTCCGATATTGGTTGCAAATATCACATCGCCTTCCTGATTGTATTTTACAAGAAAACTTTGTGCCCCGACACTGGACGAATTCATGGCAGTAAGGGAATAGGTGTCGCTGAAGCTCATAATACCCTGATAACCGCCGAGCATACAAATATTATGTTGATTATCCAAATGAATAGCATAAGGAGAACTGTTAAGGGCGCTATAACTCGTAGTTCTCGTCCAAAGAAGTTCTCCGCTGGAGTTCAGTTTTGCCAAGAAATAATTGGATTCCCCTGGAATAGGGATTCCATCGATGGTTGCACCAGAAAGATAAAAGCCTGTAAAGTAAACGTTACCTAAAGAATCAACAGCTATTTTTTCAGAGTTTCGCCCATCTTGAGTGCCCCCCATTCTCGTTGTTCGTTTCGCCCAAAGTACTACACCACTGGGTGAAATTTTGGCAATGTAATTAGATTGACCTCCAGCACCGCTCAATGTGAATGCACCAAGAGTTAGTCCTGCTGTCCCATAGCTTCCTCTCATGTAACGATTCCCCTCCTCATCTAGAGTCAGCAACACGGCATCCGCTGTTCCGTTGTTTCCATACTGATTTGCCCAAACAAAATTTGGAGATTGGGCTTGTAAGAGTTGGGCATGGATTATTAGAGTGAATAATACATAGATATGTTTCATGTTAATTGGTTTATTCAAAAATGAGCTTTTGAAAATTTTTCATGACAGCGAATTTTTCAGAGCCACGCCATTCTAACTCCAAAGTAAATATAAACAAAAACCTCCTTCTCCCTCCCCGTGCTCCCTGTTCTTTTCACCCCTTGTTCTTTGTTCCCAATTCCCCCTTGTTCCCAAAATTTCCCCTCTTCCCTATATTTGACCCCTAAACATTAAAGTTATGCGATTCGATCACTTCAAAATTCTTGTTCCTTTTGATTTTTCTGAGGCTGCCCAAAAAGCCTTACAGCAAGCAGTAATGCTCAAGGAAGAATTCCCCATTCATGTAGATTTACTTCATGTTGTGGATAGTGAAAAAGAGCATAAGGAAGCAGAAGAAAAGTTGATGCTAGTGGCTAAGCCGCTCGTGGCGCAAAGAGTTAGCTCAGGTGTCGTGGTGGAAAAAGGCGCGGTGCTTGAAACGATAAACGAAATTGCCGGACGCGGCTTTTATGATTTAATGGTGATCGGAACCCATGGCCCACGCGGTATTCGTCAAAACCTTCTTGGCGCCGATATTTTAAAACTATTGAAAGAAAATCCTTGCGCCTCAATCGTTGTACAAAAGACCTCAGAAACAGTAGATCAGTTTAAAAGAATTCTTCTTCCTGTGGGCTCGCATGAAGATTATGAAGGTCTCGCTGATTCAGTTAAGATGATCGCACAGGCTTCTGGCGCAGAGGTTCTACTTTATACAATCAACCGTCCAGGGGAAGAACCTGCAGAGGAGCTCATTGTAAACAAGGAAAATACAATTCGCCTCTTAAAGGGCAGTGATATCCGTTATCGCGAAGTGGCAGAAGATGTGAGCGTTTATTCTTTTGGTTTTGCAAAACAAACACTCATGTACGCTGAAAGTAACGGCGTCGATCTTATTGCAATCATGCCTCATGCATCGTCAGAACACTCATACTTCGCAAATGCAGATAAGGAGCGCCTTCTCGTCAACGAAAAAGGAATTGCGGTTCTTTGCAGTGCGGGTGTTTAATGCCGAAGATGTTTGATAATCTTTGAATACAAATCATCAGGCGAGTAAGGCTTGGATAGATAGTCATTCATTCCAGCTTGCAAACATGCCTGTCGCTCGCTTTCAAGGGCATTAGCTGTAAGAGCGATAATCGGTGTTTGAAGTTTAAGAATATTTCGAATCCGATGCGTTGATTGAAATCCATCTTCTTCTGGCATTTGTAAGTCCATTAGAATTACATCAAAATGCTCGCTTTCGAGATATGGGATTGCATCCATCCCATTGAACGCCATAGAAAATGAGGCATTCCATTTTTTTAATAAAGTCAATGCTAGAAATCGATTGATTTCATTGTCCTCAATCAGGAGGACTTTCTTATTGGTTAAGTCTTTCTCAGCTCCTAGGTTAACATCGGGAACAACGGGCTTTTCGGCTTTTAGCAACGGGATAGTACATGAGAAGACAGAACCTTTGTCTTTAATGGATTCGACATTCAACGTACCACCCATAATTTCCACGAGATTTTTAGCGATAGGTAAACCGAGACCAGTACCACCGTACCTGCGGGAAATTGATGGATCTTCCTGTGTAAACTCATCGAAAATGGCCGACAATTTACTTTCATCAATTCCAACTCCTGTATCCACTATTGCGAACTGAATTAGATAGTTGTCTCGATCATTCCCTTTATTGCGAATGATAAGCTTTACAGAGCCTTCATTCGTGAACTTTATAGAATTCGAAATAAGGTTTGACAACACTTGTACAAGCCTAGTTGGGTCACCTTTGAGATAATCCGGAATTGTAACATCACGCTCAATTGTGAGATGGATGTTTTTTTGCTGGGCCTTAACTCCGAAACCTCGCATCACCGGTTTGAGAACGTGATCAATGCTAAATGGAATTTGCTCGAGCTGCAGCTTACCACTTTCCATTTTAGTGAGATCGAGTATATCATTGATAATAATCAATAGCCCTTCACTTGAAGAGCGTATTGCTTCGAGATACTCGCGTTGCTCTTCACTCAACTCACTGTCGGCAAGAACACCAGACATACCTATGATTGCATTTAAAGGAGTTCTTACCTCATGAGATATATTGGCTAAGAATATTTTTCTAGTTTCTAAAGATGCCTCCGCTACTTCTCTTGCTTTAACAAGATCTTTCTCGAGCTTCTTACGCTCCTTGATGGCTAGTTTAATCTGTTCGGCAATGTGCAGCAAATTATCATTGTTGATTTCCTCCCCACCAGTACTGAGGCTTTTGAAGGAGGTTTTTAATGACTCAATCAAAACTTTTTGCTTTTGAGATTCTTCAAAAAGTCGAACATTCTTTTCCTCTAGCTCTTCACTGCTCAAGCGCATAGCGCGCTCAACCAGCAAGCGATTTTCCTCCATGTGGAGATAACTCTGATTTAAAGATTGAAGCAAGTCCTGTACATTTGACGGAAGAGCATCAATGTCGATATGGAACTTTTTAAGTTGACGTTGGAAGAGACGATGAAACTCAGGAGTGAAAGACATATCTAAACTTCGGTGTAGGTAGTTATTGTCATTGTTTGGTTATGCAATGAGCACTTGGATGAATTTAATATTGGGGAGATTTCGCCATTGGAGTAAAACCCGGAATACACTGCTTGTGGCCCGAGTTCGTCATACACACCTTCAAGCTCTTCATCTATTCTTTGACCTAAAACGATTTTTCTTCCAACGCATGAAACCATTAATACCCAATCAGGTTTTTTGTCAGCACTGCTCTGCTCTGCAGCATCGATGGCACCATCTATTAATCTATCAAAATTGGCCATCATAAACTGCACCTTTGCACCTTGAGGCAAATCTCCTGCAAAGGTCATTGTGCCTTTACTTTCATCAATGCTTAGAATGGTACGCACCAGGAGATCCCCATTATCCAATTTGATACAAAGAGGGAAGAGTAATGCAGCACCAGGAAGTTCCTTGGCTTTATCACCTAGAAAAGTTTTATATAAATCAAGTGCAGGAATATTGTCCAGGGAATGCAACACATTTCCCGCAGATTCAGTCACTACACGCACAGGACCAAAAGCATCCCAGCCACCTTGAGAACCATGACTGATGACTAGATTTTTACCATAAAAACCAATTCCAATCACATTACCTGACGTGGGGATGGCATTGAGTCCGACAAGCGTCTTTTGAAAACGGCCCGAATCTGCAGCCAGACCTCCCGTGACTATAATTCCTTCCGGTAAATGTTGATTAATTCCCTTTACCAACTCGTCACCATTGGCGTGGATACCTTCACTGATAACAAGAATATGCACTAACTCTGGTCCCATTAATTGCTTATAAAGCTCCAAACCACAGTCGTAGCTACTTGAAAAATCGCTGAGCAATAATGAGCAAGTTTTGATTTGAGTTTTTTCAAAATGGAGGGCTGTGGCTACAATGCTATTGTCAAGAACTTTTGTTCCAGCAATTTCTCCTGCTGTGCTAAAAGAAATGATTTCTGCTTTTGGGTAACGCTGCGACAGCTCTTCATAAACGAACGCTTGTCCCACTAAGTCAATACCTCCGGCAGCGATTACAAGATTAGCATCGCTTAGCGCATCGGTTGCGCCAGACCATTGGCCGTTTTCATGAATTAGGAGAGAGGATTTCATGGTGATTAATTTAAAATTATTAGACCTCCTTTAGCAGCTTTTAAGCGCTCTAGGCTGGCTTTGGCTGATTCTACTTGTTGTGTTTCTTCTACGTTGGCTGTTTTATTTTCTTTCTCTTTTTCAAAAAGATCTTCAAGGGCAGCCTTGTGTTGAGTTATTTCTGCTTCTTGACGTTCAATAGTTGTTTGAGCATCGTGGAGTCTTCTTTCACTTTGTAAAATTCTATTTTCAACCGCTGTCACTTTTTCATTCTTCTTCTCCAACCTCGCCTGTTGTTTGATAATTTTTTCTCTGCGATCCTCTAAATCCTCGCGAGCACGAGTAGCTTTTTTATCTGTAATATCTGCGCCCGGAAAGCGCTCTGCATATTCGCTTTCTTTGGTGCGCAAAGCTTGCTCTTGTTGCTCTATTTCTTTCTTAATTTGGTTCGATTCTTTTTTTTCATCCTCCATTTCTATTTCCAAAGCTTTCTTGTCGGTTTCAATCTTATTGATATTAGCGCGAGAATTAGAGAGCTGACTCTGTAGTTTGCTGATTGACTGCTCGTGCGAAGCTTTGTCTTTTTGAAGTCGTGCACCACCTTTATCCACGCGAGCTAAATCTTTTACTTGACGATCATAATAACGCTGTTGATCTTTAATTTTTTTGTCATAAAGCTGTGTGTAAAATTGAATGAGGCCTTTTTCTACAAAGGCAATGATATTCTGCTTTTCAGGGGTTTCGGATTCTAAAACATATTCTTGTTTTTTTAATCCGAAAACCGAAAGTCGAGAGAAGTCGCCGTCTGATAAAACCTGATAATAGAGCACTATAGTATCAGGAGATAATTTTTCAGAAAAAATGGGCCCACAAACGAAATAAGCACCTTCTTTCTTGCCGCTTACGTTGAATGTAGATTTGATGTAGCCTCTAAAAAATTTACCGATCTCATTAGGTTCGGAAATGATTTTTGCTTCCACTGTTTTTCGAACACCATCACCATGAAGTGTACTGGATTCTGTTGTATTGACATCAGGTGTATTCATTAACGCCTGAGCAATTTTGTCGGGTTGGGCAAACGTACTAATCGCCCCCAAGAGAAATACTGGTAATAATAGTTTTATCATACAAACAACGAATAAGATGGAAATTTAGAAAAAAACTTGGAAATAGAATTGAATATTGGAATAAGGATTTAAACAAAATAAAAAATCGCTGTCACCTTGAAATTGTTGTTTCAAAATACAGCGATTTTAAGTGCGCCCACCTGGGCTCGAACCAGGGACCCACAGATTATGAGTCTGTTGCTCTAACCGACTGAGCTATAGGCGCGGTTTTTTCGGGTGGCAAATGTAATAGGACTTGTGCTTAGAATAAAATTATCACCTGCGTTTTTTCTTAGAACCTCGTGATCCGCTGCGTCCACCGCTGCCGCCGCGGCTTTTACCCTTGCTAAAATTGCCTCCAGTACGACCTTTGCTACCTCCAAAACTGCGTGAGTCGCGATTACCTCCGCCCGCTTTGACGAGCCCCGCGTCTTCTGCCAGAATATAGTCGAGTGATCTGGCCTGCAAATCACCATCATGAACCATCACCATTACTGAATCACCCATATGAAACTCACGCTTTGTGCGGACTCCATAAACTACATATCGGTCGGGATCAAAGCTGTAATGATCGTCCATAATTGTATTGAGAGCAATCAATCCTTCGCACTTACTTTCTTTCTCTTCAATATAAATTCCCCAATCGGCAAGGCCGGAAACAATCCCTTCAAACACTTGTCCCTTGCGAGCAAGCATGAACTCCACTTGTTTGTATTTGATGGAGGCGCGCTCTGCCTCGGCTGCACGCTTCTCCATAGCACTGCTATGACGGCAACGCATCTCATATTCACTTTCATCCACAGGCTTTCCCTTCTCCAAATAGTGCTGCAACAGACGATGTACCATCACATCGGGATAACGACGAATAGGAGAGGTGAAATGTGTATAAAAATCAAACGCCAAACCATAGTGTCCAATATTCTGGGTGGAATACTCCGCCTTGGCCATGCTGCGAATGGTCATCACCTTAATCACACTTTCCTCGGGTTGTCCGATTGAAGCAGTAATGAGTTGCTTGATTGCAGCTGTCATACCTTTCTCGTCTGTCTTGGGCAATTTATACCCCAATTGCTTCACAAACTTTCGAAGTTGTTCTATTTTATCAGGAGATGGTTCGTCGTGAACACGATATACAAAAGTTTTAGGCTTTGCTGTGTTGTTGAATGGAAGGCTAGGGTCCCCGATGAATGCAGCAACTTTGCGATTGGCGAGCAACATAAAGTCTTCAATCAATTGATTGGAGTCTTTCATTTGTTTCACATAAACTCCCGTGGGAACGCCGTTTTCATCCAGCCTGAACTTTACCTCTTCGCTATTGAAATCGATACTTCCTTCGCTGAAGCGCTCGGCCCTCAGTTTCTTTGCAAGCCTATCGAGTATGAGTATTTCTTCTTTAAAGTCGCCTTCTTTTCCTTCAATAATTTCTTGTGCTTCTTCGTATGTAAATCGACGGTCACTGTAAATGACGGTACGTCCATACCATTCACTGTGTATTTCTGCCTCATCGTCTAATTCAAAAACTGCACTGAAACATAGCTTTTCTTCATTGGGACGAAGTGAACATAAAAAATTGGACAATCGTTCCGGAAGCATTGGTATGGTTCGATCGACTAAATAAACACTCGTGGCGCGGTCAAACGCCTCGGCGTCGAGAATGGTATTGGGATGTAAATAATGACTTACATCAGCGATATGCACACCTACCTCATAGTGGCCGTTGGGAAGTTTTTGAAATGACAGCGCATCGTCAAAGTCTTTTGCATCGAAAGGATCGATTGTAAAAGTGGGTACTTTTCGGAAGTCACGACGTTTTGCGATTTCTTTTGGTGTAATTCCGGCGTCAATGTGGTTCGCATAGTCTTCAACGTCTCTCGGAAATTCACTGTTGAATCCAAATTCGGCAATAATTGCATGCATCTCCGCTTGGTGCTCGCCAGGCTTGCCAAATACACGCACTACACGTCCAAAAGGGCTACTGTCCGGACGATCCCAATCAAGTATTTGCACCAAAACTTTATCCCCATGTTGTGCGCCATTCAATTGCTCCTTGCTAATGTAAAAATCAACGTGAATACGTTTGTCTGACGGCAACATGAACGTTCCTACTTTTCCCACATCAAGAATGCCAACAAACTCGCGCCGAGAGCGCTCTACAACTCTTAATATCTTCCCTTCCGGACGTCTCGACTTCGGATTAAATGTAACCTCAACAGTATCGCCATATAACGCAAAACCTGTTTTCCCCTTCGGAATTTCGATGTCCTTCTCTTGCCCTTCAATACTCACATATCCTTTGCCAAAACGATTGATTTCAATGCGCCCAATAGCGGAATACACGGAGGGTTGAGCGATTACATATTTGCCCGTTTCTACTTCCTTTAGCTTACCCTCTTGAGCTTCTAGAATCAGAATATCATGAATAAGCATGCGAACTCCGGAGTCAGTAATGTCTAACTCACCAGCCACTTGCTTATAATTCATTGGCTTCTTTTCATTTGCTTCAAATACACGAATAATCTCCTTGCGAAGCTCGGTTTTGAATGAGCCGTAGCTCGGTCTCTTTTTTGCCATAGATGCAAAGCTAACAATTCCGTGGGGACATGCACACGGGTCTTGAGCCAATCCATAAACAATGGATTGTTGTATTTGCTTCGGTCATGATAAATAACATGTTTTCTATGTGACCATTGTCACCACATCGACCGTTGTTTCAAACCTATGTTTGCTTTATCACGAAAACCAAATTATTATGAAAAAGAACATGGGTAGTGCAGACAGAATGGTGAGAGTCATCATCGCTGCGATTGTTGCAATTTTATTCTTCACAAATGTCATCACAGGTACTGTTGGCGCGGTGCTTCTCGCGCTAGCGGCCATTTTTGTATTGACAAGTCTCATCAGTTTCTGTCCGCTTTATGCCCCCTTCGGCATTACCACTTGTAAAAGGAAGGCTTAAAAAAGAGAGGCAGACCAACCCGCGATGATCTGCCTCTTATATTTGCACCATGGAAAAGAAAAAGGTAATGCTTGGTCTTAAGCTGCCTACCGATCCAAGGTGGGTAAATATTGTCGAAAAGAATATTGAGGAAATTCTCACCGATCACGCCTATTGTGAACAAAAGGCGGCGAGCAATGCTATTAGTACCATTGTGCGTTATCCTGAATATGACGATGTGGTAGAGGAAATGGTGCGCATTTCACGTGAAGAGATGGAACATTTTGGGATGGTTCATGAAGAACTCCGCAAACGAGGTCTTTCTCTGGGCCGCGAGAGAAAAGATCCCTACGTACACGACCTAGCGGCATTTATAAAGCAAGGCGGGAGCAAAGAACAACAATTTGTCGATCGCATGCTTTTCGCTGCAATGATCGAGGCACGCAGCTGTGAAAGATTTCGATTGCTCTCTGAACATATTTCCGATGAAGGTCTTCGTTCATTTTACTATGATTTAATGGCGAGCGAAGCCGAGCACTATGCAACCTTTATCGGATTTGCACGCAAGTATGGAACCGGTGTTGACGTTGAAAAGAGATGGCAGGAATTTTTAGATTTCGAAGCTACACTCATGAACAAATACGGTAAAAAGGAGACAATGCATGGGTAGCTACTTTGTCCGAACAGCTACCGTAGAAGATGTCGCGTTGATTCAAGATATTGCTGCACGCGTTTGGCCACAAACATATAGTACTATCATTTCCAACGATCAAATAGACTACATGCTGGAAATGATGTATAGCGCAAAATCTTTGCGCGAGCAAATGACTGAGAAAAAATGTGTTTTTATTATTGTAGGTAATACCGAACAATCATTCGGTTTTGCCTCTTTTTCCTCTTTTAGTAATGAGGTTTTTCGCCTTCACAAATTGTATGTGGATGTTGCCGCACAAGGCCTCGGATTGGGCGTTATGCTCTTGAAAGAAGTATGTAAGCGAAGCTTGGAAAGTGGAGGAGAAGTGCTGGAATTAAACGTAAATAAGTACAATAAAGCAAAGAGTTTTTATGAAAAAAATGGATTCACGATTTATCGTGAAGAAGTCATAGATATCGGCAACGGCTTTGTGATGGATGATTTTGTGATGCGAAAATCTCTTTTACCCCTGTAGCTCAATTCTGAATGTAGTTCCTTTACCAGGCTCGCTTGCCTTCACGTATATGCGGCCTTTGTGGTAGTTTTCGATAATACGCTTAACAAGTGACAGCCCAAGTCCCCAACCTCTTTTCTTAGTCGTAAATCCTGGTTGAAAAACCGTTTTCCATTTATTTTTTGGAATTCCTTTTCCCGTATCTGTTATTTCTACGCAGGGTGTGCCGTTTTCATTGAATATGCGGACGTTTAGTTTGCCCTCACCGTCCATGGCATCCACTGCATTTTTTACCAGGTTTTCAATCACCCATCCAAATAGCGGTACATTTAGAAGTGCTAACATTCCCTCTGCTTCACTGCTCATTGAAATGCTAACACGTGTGCTAACCCTACTCTGCAAATAGTCAAATGCATTTTTCACAACCTCATCTAATTCCAGCGCGTGCAATTCAGGAACGGATCCTATTTTACTGAAGCGATCTGTTATGGTATTGAGGCGATCGATGTCTTTATTTAACTCCGTTAGTGTCACATTATCTACTCCTTGCGCTTCTAGCAAACTTGACCAAGCCATCAATGAGGATAATGGAGTGCCGAGTTGATGAGCTGTTTCTTTAGCCATTCCGACCCATACTTGGTTTTGCTCAGCCTTGCGGAATGTAGAAAATATGAGATATGCAATGAAAAGGAAAACACCAATCAAAATCAACTGAAATACTGGAAACATTTTAAGCTGTTTGAGCACTTGTGAATCTTCGTAGAAAATCACCTGAGTGCCTTGCCCGGGAAGCTCGATTTTAATTTGATTATTGCCTTTCTTCATAGACTCCAAAGTCGAATAAAGTTGCACTGAGTCGCCTGCAACCATTGGATCTATATTTCCATATCGAATAATGGATTTTTCAAGACTATCTGTCACAATCACGGGAACCGAAGCGGCATTAATCACCGTTTCTGAAATAAAAGAATTGATCAAATCGTCCATGGTGTGCTGCAACTCCATGAAGATGTAGCTGTCATTGTAATATACGCGCAGACCTACCTCAGGAAATCGAATGGGGTCATATTTTTCCTGCATCACTTGGTAAAGTGAGTCAATGTAAACAGTATCGCTCGCCTTGTCTTCGGGTAGGTTGGCACTGTTGGAGAGCTTTCCTTTTTCATCGAAAATAAGAATTGGAATAGTAGTATTACCCCAAATAAAATCAGTGACAAAGGTGAGATCATTTTGATCACTTGGATCGCTTAGAATTTGATATGCTTTGGCAAGCAGTTTAGCTTTTTTACGCTCTTCAGTGCGCAAATTTTCAAATAAGTTTTCAGTGAATTTTACAAGCGTAGCGCGGCGTTGAATAGCTTCACTCCACAACTCTACTTTTTCTCGCTCACCTTGACGAATCTTTTCAGCGATGTGATTGCTATACCACAAAGTTATGCCCACAATGACCATCGCCACTGCAAACAAAAAAATCTTCCACCGCTGTTTATTACTGTATAGATTCACTCAGCGAAGATAGTTAAACACGGAATAGAACGAGAACCCCAAAGGGGCACGGCAAGAACAAGAACAAGAACGAGAACCTGAAGGGGCGCGGCGAGAACCTCAAAGAGGTGCGGCGAGAACCCCGAGGGGGCGCGGCGAGAGATTCTGAATTCTGAATTCCGAATTCAGAATTGGGAACCTGGATTTCCGATTTTGTCTAGTGCCACCGACCCCGTTAGGGGTCACATGTCTATAGCCCCCAGGAAATGCGCCCCCCATCCCCGACCCCGTAGGGGTCGAACAATGGAACGACGAATAAATGTAATTTCAAATCATCAAGCGTTGAATGTATAAAAACGAAAAAAGTCCCGACACCGTCAGGACCTTTTATTATTTCGAATTCAGAACTCTCGTTCTTGTTCTTGTTCTCGTTCTATCTTAGTTATAAGCAACGATCACGTCGAAGCTTCCGCTGTAAAGACCAGCTGCTTGTTGAGCTGATACGTTCAAAGTAGCACCTACTTGAAGAGTAGCTTCACCGTTAGCATCGAGTACTGAATCAGCACCAAGGCTAGATACGAAGTTGTCTACAGTCATTTGTTCTGCACCACCAGCAGTTTCGATCACGATAGAAGCAGGAACTTCGATAGTGAAAGAAGCATCAGCATAACCGTTGATGTCGAAAGAAGCAGCGTTGCTAACGTTACCAGCTTCGATCAAAGTCACACCACCAGTTGAAGTGCGAGCTCCGTCAGTAGCGATTACTACAGTACCTTCAGAAGTACCAGAAGCGATGTTACCGAAAGCGAGGTCAGCAGTCTTAACGATTTCCAATGGTTGGATGATGTTAGCAGAAGCTGTAGCAGTAGCAGAAGCTGTTGGGTTACCTTGAGCGAAAGATGAAACTGAAACAACGATTGCAGCAGTGAAAACTAAAAACTTTTTCATGGTTTTAATGATTTAATTTGTTATTTAAAATTTGTTTATTGAGTTGTCAAGCATTAGCCAATGCCCGTGCCAACCCACGCCACAAATCACTAAAACACACGCCAATCAAGGCTTTCAGAAGTATATGAATTTCTTGCCAGATAGAAATTTGTCCCATCGTGGGACGCCGCGTCCCGCGGTGGAACAAAATTCAGAATTCAGAATTCAGAATCTCTCGTTCTTGTTCTTTGTTCTGGTTCTTGTTCCTTGTTCTCGTTCTCGTTCTAAAAATTAACAGGGCAACCCGAAGATTGCCCTGCCTAACCTAACTTTAAACATACACCGCCCATAGGGCGATGTAACTTTTGCATATTTTGTCGCAAGCATGATGCTCGCTGATATATCAATTTAATGTGTCAAAATTCATCAATTAAATATTGGTTTTCAATATATAAATCAAGAGATTTGAACCACGCATTGTGCAAACCGTGCTAAAATAACAAAAGAATTGGAACAGCATACAAAAGGGATTGTTTTTCAAACCATTAAGTATAAAGATAATCAAATTATTGCTAGAATCTTTACAAAGTCGCTCGGTTTGAGAGCTTTTTTAGTAAGAACAAGCAAAAAAGGGAAGTCTGGTACTTTTGCACAACTACAACCTCTTACCATCCTAGAACTAAACGCTAAAACGAAAGAAAATACCAGTTTAGCGACATTTACCAATTCGAGAATCGCGATTCCATTCACTGATATTCCTTTTAATCCGGTCAAAAGCGCAATTGTACTTTTTTTAAATGAGGTGCTCTATAAAACAGTAGCCGACGATTATCAAAATGATGAATTGTATGATTTTATAGAAAATGCCTTACAGCTCTTAGATCACAGTGTTAAAATCCGAAACTTTCATCTCTGGTTTTTATCACAACTCACCAAATATTACGGTTTTTCTCCTGTAGAGGAGGATACCAATTTTGATCTCGAGTTCTTTGATTTTGTCACAGGACAATTCACCGCAATGAGGCCCGGACATAAAAATTATATTGAAGGTCACTATAAAATTCTATGGGCACAGATGCTCACCACCACCTTCGAACAAATGGATGACTTGAAGATTTCTGGCCTAGAGCGAAAAGGTCTTTTAGAATATCTATTGCACTACATCAAGCTCCACCTCGAAAATGTTCGAGAATTCAAGAGCTTGGATGTACTGCATGAGGTTTTTACTTCTGAGACTCGATAATCTTATAAAGCTCTCCCAGATCTGGCTGAAGGATGATTTCTATGCGGCGGTTCTTGGCTTTGTCTGAACCAATCGGCATGTATTCACTGCGTCCGGCAGCACTTAATATTTGGGGCTTAATATTACTGTTGGCAGTCATGATCTTTACAACTTCAGTAGCGCGTAGCACGCTCAATTCCCAGTTGTCGCGAGGTACAGAAGTAGAACGCAATTGATCTGTATCGGTATGACCTTCAACGATGATTTCCATGTCAACTTCGTTCTCAATAGCCTTCGCAAGATCTACCAAAGCCTTGCGCCCGTTGGGGTCAACTGCTGTAGAACCCGATGCAAAAAGGAGCTTTGCTTCCATACTCACATATACGCGACCATTTTTTTCTGTTACTGTAAGACCCTTGTCCTTGAAGCCCAATAAGGCGTTTTGAACTTTGTCTCGCAGTGCTTCACTAGCTGCTTGCTGAGCAGCCAAAAGGTCTTCCAACTCCGTGAGTCGTGCTTCACGGTCTTTTAATTCTCCGTTCGCTTTATCAATAGCAGCTTGCTTTTCATTGAGGTTTGTCTCCAGAGCTTTCAACATATCCTCTTTTTTCTGAAGCGCTTCTTGTGTCTTTGAAAGCTCATTCGCTAGCTTCTGATTCTCACCCGTGGCTTGTGATAAAAGCTCATTGCTCTTCTTGCTCAAAATGTCATTCAACTCATTGATTTTGTCATACTGCACTTTCAACTGACGGTACTGCTTTCCGTAGTCCGCAGTATCAATCTTCAACTCATCTATTTCTTTTCCTCGCACTGTGAGCGCAGTATTAAGCTCAAGCTCTGATGCCTTTAAACGCTCGTTTTCTTTTTTCAACTGATCATTTTCTGATACAATTGAGTTTTTCTTCGCTTCGAGGTCACTGTATTTGCGATGACTCACACACGATGAAATGCTAAGCGTCAAACCCGCTGCAAGCAATAGGATGGTAGATTTCATATTTATAATTATTGTGATACAAAATTGAGATAAATAGGAATGAAAAAACACAGTTGTGAATTTAATTTTTCACAAAAGAAAATTGAAAATCAACTCCTCAATTGGTAGTGAACTTTAAACGAAAGATCCGTGAGAACGAGCTTTGAATAACAGTTTTGATTGATGTCATAAAAGGCATCGGTAATAAGCTCCATCAGATTTTCTGCATTTTTTTCATTAATAAATACAGAAAATTTTGCGCTAAACGCAGCTTCTTGTTCATTCATTCGCGCCAATTCATGGCCTGCATAGTTTAAGACAAGATTTTGTCGAACTTGATCCAGAGCATACATCAAAAATTCCTTTTGATCCTCACGCATCAAGCCATGCATTTGGTCTGCCCACTTCACTATTTCAGCAATATCTTTTTTCCAGCACATGCGCATCCACTCAATGAATTGAGTGCTATACATCATGTTGGGATCATTGCTATTCACAAGAAGACTGGCTCTCCACCAGTTGCCATCGACGTAGTGTGTAATACCAGAGGCGGTTTGATCTGCTACTCCTTGAAGCATCAGCGCCTCCTTGATATCTCCGTCGGTAAGTTTTGGAACAACCAACGTTTGAACACGCGAAAGTATCGTTGAAAGCATGCGCTCTACATTTGAGGCCACCAATAGAAATACAGTGTGATCAGGAGGTTCTTCTAAAGTTTTCAGCAGCTTGTTAGCCGTATCTGTGCTCAAATATTCAGGCAGCCAAAGAATGAGGAACTTATAACCACCATCATGACTGCGAAGTGAAATTCGTTTCACAATGTGTTCGGCTTCTGCAACCCCCAGTTGCAACACCTTGTTTTCTTTAGTAATAATTCCTCTCCAATGATCGAGATCCATGTAAGGAGAAGCAAGCAATGTCTCGCGCCATTCTTTGCCATAATGCCCACTATTCGTCTTATCTCCACCTCCTTCACCTTTGGGTTTATTGAAGTAGGGAAATGAAAAATGCACATCAGGATGCTGCAAAGTGCTGTGCTTACGACACGAAGGGCAGGTGCCGCACGAGTCAGTTTCTGATTTATTCGGACAACTTATATATTGTGCAAAAGCAAGGGCCAAGGCTAAATTACCCGATCCCTCAGGCCCCAAAAGCATAATGGCATGCGCCAAACGTCCGTCGTGAAACGAGCGCAACAGCCGTGTTTTGGTTTCTTCTTGACCTATGACATCCTTAAACTGCACGAGTATATTTTTAGCGAATGTATAAAAGAAAAAAGTGGGTTGTGCCGGGTTCGAACCAGCGACCCCTACGTTGTCGACGTAGTGCTCTAAACCAGCTGAGCTAACAACCCATAATTCTAGTTGGATTTTGACAATCGAAAACCTACATCGTAAATGCCGGGTAGATCGTCGGTGCGCATTGCTTGATAAATGCCAACTTTGTAATGCCCTGACAAAGGAAAGCGTTTACGCTCACGAAATAAAATTCTATTGTCGAAAATTTTTCCAAGACCTCGACCATACCAGTTGCCGTATGCATCTGCCAGCGGACATTCTAGAGTATCAATGCTTTTTTTGCCGTTCGGAAACTCCATTTCCACAAAAACAAACAAATTGCTATAAGCATACTCTTCGCCGTTACGAACATTTACATAAAAATTGAACAAAGAATTCGTGTCCTGAATGTCGAACTCAAAGGTCTTTCCATCTTTAACATTCCATACCCCGCTTTCTATGTCGGCGTTTTCTTCAAACACTACATTATCATCACATGATACTAGTACGACTGAGGATAAAAGTAGGATTAATGGAAATAAAAAACTTAGCCTCATTGCGCCTGACCTCCACCAGGATTAGTTGGTTTATCCCTGCGCGGGCCACGGTTTCTGTTATTATTATTTCTCCTCGGTCCTCTATTCTGATTCCCCTGTTCATTGTTCTTTGTTCCTTGTTCCCTCGTTCCTTGTTCCCTCGCCCCCTGTTCCTTGTTCCTGTTCTCGTTCCTGTTCTCGTTCCTGTTTTGATTCCCCTGTTCCTTGTTCCTGTTCTCGTTCCTGTTCTGATTCCCCTGTTCCTTGTTCCTGTTCTCGTTCCTGTTCTGATTCCCTTGTTCTCTGTTCCCTTGTTCCCTGTTCTTTGTTCCCTGTTCCCTGTTCCCTTGTTCCCTGTTCCTTGTTCCCTGTTCTTTGTTCCTGTTCTGATTCCCTCTTCCTTTTGGCTTTCTGCGTTTTTGGTCAAAACGAGTAAGGCTATCCTGACCTACTACTTGAGCGAAGTCTGTTTCTTCAATCTCCACTTCCTCCTCCATGAAGTCTTCTACATCTTCAATAGCGATACCTTTTTTATTCATCTCAATAATCTCCTTTACCGCATCTACTGAAAGAGGGAAGGGTGATTCACCAGGTTGGCCTTCGTAGATATAGTAGAGAGTACGTTTGAAAATATCGGTTTTGAAATGAGAGGCAATGCCTTTTGGTAACTTCAATTTAACCGACGTGCTTGGAAGATCTTTCAAAGCCTCGGCGTATTGATCTAATTCATAATTGAGGCAGCACTTCAACTTACCACATTGACCTGCTAACTTAGAGGGGTTCAATGAAAGTTGCTGATAACGCGCTGCGCTTGTCGAAACAGCCCTAAAATCTGTGAGCCATGAAGAACAACACAATTCGCGGCCACAAGAACCGATGCCGCCAAGGCGTCCAGCTTCTACGCGATAGCCGATTTGGCGCATTTCGATTTTGACACGAAATTCTTCAGCATATTTTTTAATCAACTCACGGAAGTCCACTCGGTCATCAGCTGTGTAGTAGAATGTAACTTTGGTTTTGTCACCTTGGTACTCTACATCGCTAATTTTCATTTGAAGATCAAGCGATCGAGCGATGGTACGGGCGCGCATCATCGTGTCTTGCTCGAGTTTGCGTGCCTCCTGCCATTTCTCTATATCTTCTTGCTTTGCTTTTCTAAATACTTTTTTAATCTCGTAATTGTCTTTGACGTCCTTGCGTTTCATTTGCATACGCACCAGCTCGCCCACAATGGAGACAACACCAATGTCATGACCAGGAGACGCCTCCACGGCCACAACATCCCCAGGAAACAACTCGAGTCCACTTGTATTTCGATAAAATCCTTTTCTACTGTTTTTAAAACGAACTTCAACAATATCAAACGCTTTCTGACCAAGAGGAACTTCCATTCCTGCGAGCCAATCGAAAACATCTAATTTATTACAACCGTAGGTTCCGCAAGCGCCATTGTTTTTACAACCACCTGGTAAACCATTATTTGAAGAACAACTTGAACATCCCATGTTATAATTTCTTTTTCGTCATTACACTAAATTCCATCTCACGTATTTCGCAAATATAGACGTGCGGGTACAAGGTACAATAATTTAAGAGTGAGGAAAAAAATATGGACTTCCTCCATAACTAATTCCTAACGGTTTTTTCCTTTAGATGGTGGCACCGGCGCTCCTCCTGGACTTCCTTCGAGTACTTTGACGAGACTGCCGTTTTCATATTTTTCTTTTAATATAATACCACCAGTTTTAGGGTCGTACGTGGTGCGAGTACCGTGACGCTTATTATTCTTGTAACCGCACTCCTCGGTGAGTTTTCCATTTTCTCCATACATCAAGGACTTTCCTTCCAGTTTGCCTGAATTATAAGTGCACTGTCTCAATAACGATCCGTGAGGATAGTAATACTCCCATTTGTCGTGAGGTTTACCATTGAGATAGGAGCCCTTACTTTCAAGTTTGCCAGCTTCATTATACATTTCAAAAGGACCGTTCAGCACGCCAGCCTCATTATACATCTCACGTTTTTCATATTTGCCTTTCTCATTCCAATAGGTCCACTCGCCAGTTTTGATATCTCCATTCCAACTCCCGCTGTAGTTTTTGTATCCATTGGGGAAGAATCCCTCCCAATAGCCTTTCATCTTGCCTTTTTCAAAACCTCCCTTGTCTTTTATTTTCCCATTTTCATAGTAGTTGACCCAAGGCCCTTCTTCGAGATCGTCTTTGAAAGAGCCCTCCATGAGCGTCTTTCCGCTTTCATACCAATACATCCATTTGCCTTGCTTCAATCCATTTTCAAAACTTCCTTCTTTCCAAGGCTCTCCCTTATAATATTGATATTTCCAAGGCCCATTCATTTTACCAGCTTGATAGTTGCCCCAACTCTGCTTTGTGCCGTTTTTGTAGTAATAGGTCCATGCTCCAGATTGCACATCATTATCAAATGAACCTTCGATGTCTTTACTGCCGTCTTCCAAATACCATTTCCAATCCCCATCTTTTTTACCTTGCTTGTGACTGCCAGAAACTTTTAATTTACCATTGGAGTAGTACTCCTCGAATGGACCGTCGAGAATACCTTTCGAATAACTTGTTTTGCGCTTGGTCTTCGTAGTTGGAAAATATTCTGCCCACTCGCCGTCCTTTAATCCATTGCTGTATCTGCCATTCACACGAAAAGAGCCGCCGGAGTAATATTCTTCATACGCGCCTTCTGGCAAGCCGTTTACATACACAGTGCGCTCTTTAATTCTCCCGTTTTCATAGAAGGTTTCAACTTTTCCATTTCCATTTCTAATCAGACATTTTTTATCATCACTGAATTTTGTAATCAAGAGCACCAGCGTGTCGAGATGCTTTTCTGTAAGTAGCGTGTCCCCGTTGGGGAAGAAGTAATTCCAGATTCCAATCTTCTTTCCTTTTTGAAAGTAACCCTCCTCAAGAAGGATTCCCGTGCTCGTGAATGTTCGCTGAATACTATCTTGGAGATCTTCTTTAAAATATCCCTCGATTTTTATTTGCCCGTTGGAATGGTACTGAGTTACGGCGCCATGAAATTTTCCCCTTTTGTAATTCGTCACTTCTTGCAATGCGCCGTCCTCATAGAAGTAGCGCCAGGTGCTGTCTTCCATGCCGCGCAGATAAATGCCGACACTACGTGTTTTACCGTTGGGATATTTATCCTCAAACTCTTGGCGTTGAGAAAATACAGAGCTCGATAAGACAAATAGTAGAATGATGAATGAATACTTCATGAAACAAAAGTAATAGGATAGAATAGGAAATGAAGGCGACTCATGATTGACATTGAACGATGAATTGTTCACATCGCAATGCCTTTTCTATTCCATAAGCGCAGGTTGTAAATCAACGAGGGTGCACCACCAATTATTGCCGACACAATCATCAAGGACTGCAAGAGAGACAAAGGATTCGTAAATGAAGTATAAAATACAGCAGATATTGACAGGCTTGCCACGAGTACCAATCCCAGCCATACAATTCCTCCGATTGCGGCGAGCGCTACCTCGAAGGATGTCGTTCCTTGAATTTTTATATTGTCATCGTCGCTGTACGCCATTTCATTGTCTAGCGTATTGATGGCCTCAAAAGGCGAAAGCTGTAATAATGGAAATGTTCGCAACACAAAGAGAATTTGTGCGCTGCAACCCAAGGTGAGCAAAGTAGATAAAATGAAATTATCTGGTGTCCACTCGATCGAATCAACGAAAAAAACACGACCCCAATAGGCTAGAATGACAATGACTGAAGTGATTAATGATATTCTTCCTAATCGCTTCATGCCAACATTCAATTTAGGAGTTGAGTTTGAGAACTGCTAAAAATGCTTCTTGTGGCACCTCGACACTACCTACTTGACGCATGCGTTTCTTACCCTCTTTCTGCTTTTCCAAGAGTTTGCGCTTTCTGGAAATGTCACCTCCGTAACATTTAGCGGTAACGTCTTTTCTGAGCGCCTTGATGGTTTCGCGAGCGATGATTTTCGCTCCAATTGCAGCTTGTAATGCGATTTCAAACTGTTGTCTCGGGATGAGCTCCTTCAACTTCAAACAGATCTTTTTACCCAAATCAAAAGCATGGTCTCTGTGAATTAAAGCTGAAAGCGCATCCACTTGATCACCATTCAAAAGAATGTCCATCTTAACAAGGTCACTCTGCTTGTATCCTGCTGGGAAATAGTCGAAAGACGCATATCCGCGCGATATTGTTTTCAAACGATCATAGAAGTCAAAAACAATTTCTGCCAAAGGCATCTCAAATGAAAGCTCAACACGATCAGATGTAAGATACAATTGGTTTGTAAGTATGCCTCGCTTTTCTATACAGAGCGTCATTACTGATCCTACATATTCAGACTTTGTAATGACTTGTGCTTTGATGTACGGCTCTTCAACGTAGTCAAGTTTGGAAGGATCCGGTAACTCACTCGGATTGTGAATTTCAAGCTTTTCGCCTTTTGCGGTATAGGCAAAATAACTAACGTTTGGAACTGTCGTAATAACAGTCATATTAAACTCACGCTCCAACCGCTCCTGGATAATTTCCATATGAAGCATTCCCAAGAAGCCACAACGGAATCCGAATCCGAGAGCTGCTGAACTTTCTGGTTCGAACACTAAAGAAGCGTCATTGAGCTGAAGCTTTTCCATAGAAGCACGCAACTCTTCGTAATCATCGGTGTCGACAGGATAAACTCCTGCGAATACCATGGGCTTTACGTCCTCGAAACCTTTTACAGCTGTGGTGCATGGATTGGCTACGGTAGTGATAGTGTCACCAACTTTTACTTCCGTTGCTGTTTTGATTCCACTGATGATGTATCCTACGTCTCCTGCTGCAACAAAATCGCGAGGCTTAAGATCCAAACCGAGTACACCCACTTCATCCGCTTGATAAACGGTGTCGGTGCTCATGAATTTCACTTTTTCTCCTTTGCGAAGCGTGCCGTTCATTATTCTGAAATATGCGATGATGCCTCGAAATGAATTGAACATTGAGTCGAAGATCATCGCTTGTAGAGGAGCTTCTGGATCGCCCTTTGGAGCAGGGATTCGCTCACAAATGGCCTCAAGAATAGTATCTACTCCAAGACCTGTTTTTCCAGAAGCCGAAAGAATGCTGTCTCTTTCACAACCAATCAAATCAACGATCTGATCTTTCACAACCTCTGGTTCTGCGTTTGGTAAGTCAAGTTTATTTAAAACAGGAATGATCTCTAAGTCGTGTTCCAACGCTAGATATAGGTTGGAGATCGTTTGTGCCTGAATTCCCTGAGTGCTATCTACAATGAGAAGTGCCCCTTCGCATGCTGCAATAGAGCGTGACACTTCATAGCTGAAGTCCACGTGACCTGGGGTATCGATAAGATTGAGAATATACTTTTCGCCTTTGTGCATGTATTCCATTTGGATTGCATGCGCCTTGATGGTAATTCCTTTTTCCCGCTCTAAATCCATATCGTCCAGTGTTTGAGCCACTAGCTTGCGGTTGTCCACTGTGCCAGTAACTTGCAAAAGACGATCTGCAAGTGTAGATTTACCATGGTCAATGTGTGCGATGATGCAAAAATTCCGTATATTCTTCATATTCTTTCCCCGCTAAAGGTTTGCAAAGATAGGTGATAATACATTAGACAAAACGCCTCAGTAGAGGCGAATCCTTTTAATAACTACTTACTGGTATCGCAAGTTCAAACTACAGCTTCAACTGTCGGCTAAAGCTTTCCTCAAGGCTTATCAATGTCTCTGTTCGAGCTATCCCTTCAATCTTCTGAATTCGATCGCTGAGCACATCTCGCAAATGCCTGGTGTCTTTGCACTGAACTTTAAGAAAAAGGGAATAAGTTCCGGTGGTATAGTGACAACTCAAAACTTCCGGAATCTTCTGAAGCTCTTGAACTACTTGAAAAAGAACGTCGTTTTTGTTCAGAAAAACACCTATAAATGCGCTAACGTCCCAGCCCAAAGCAGAAAGGTCAATTTGCAATTGGGGCTTTTTTACGATACCTGCTTCTTCCATCTTTTTCATGCGCACATGTACAGTGCCAGGCGCAACGTGTACCTTTTTTGCAATTTCGGTATAAGGAATAAAGGCGTCTTGCGTCAACAAATTCAAAATCTTGATGTCGATGTTGTCAATTTGGTAATCCATTCGCAATAATTTGAAGCAAAAATAACAATAATTCAATAAAAGGCGGTTTGAATTGCGAATTTTATATATTTTATTCTTAATATTGAATTAATATACATAGTATGGCATTTACACCTATATTTGTAATCAAATTGTTGGATGGTGAAACGGCAGACACACCCTACGGTCTCTAGGGTGGGGATTCCGAGAAAAAGATGGAGGAGTCAAATTTGCAGGAAGTTTGGCTCTTTCAATCCTAATCGCCCCGTGGAGGTTCGAATCCTTCTCCAACAGCGATCACAATCTGTGGTTTGTTTGGTTATACAGCGACGCAGTGGTTTGCGTCGATTATCTCAGAATCAAGCGTCCAAACGTGGACGCTTTTTTTTTACCCTTTTTTTCCGAAACCCACTATGTGAGTCCTTAAGAAAGGAAAAAGATTGAAAAAAGGATAAAAATTGCCCACGCGACGACCGATGGGAGGCGCTAAGGTGATCTTTGAAAAATAGATATTTAACTCAGGAAATAACATTCTCACCTCTTCGGCACCGACTCCTCTAACATCTCTATTGCCAGGGTTGTTATAAATGAAGTCATACCACAGAAGAACACCTTCTGGTTTCATCAACTGAGTCATCACAGATGCGAGTTTTAATTTAAAACTGTCATCGAGAATGGACGTGAAAACGGTTGACTGAAAAACAACATCGAATTGATGCATTAGTGAACTGTCCAATGCCGTGGCGTCGCCTTCAATGATGTGGATATCAGGATGCGCTGATCGAAGGGCTGCGGCACGCTCAGGAATCAACTCGTTTGCATAAATGTTTTTTGGTTGAACTCCTATTCTCTTGAAGAAAGAAATATTTCCGCCTGCGCCAGCACCAATTTCAATGATCTTAAGATTACTGAAATCAGCGAAATGCGCCTTGAGGCCCTGCTCGTAGCAATCTTCTCGCTCTTTAGTAGCGTGTCTTACATAAGGTCGTCGAGCATCATAAAGTGAAGCTGACTTCTTTGCTTGCCTTCTTTGGTAGCGCTCTTTAACTTTATCTGCCTCTTGATGCATGGGACGAATATAAAGTCTTTCCTGAGAATACATATATTTGAAAAAACCTTTATCAATGAAAATACTCTTTACATGTTCTTTGATTCTATTGACTAATTTTTTGATGAGTCAAAGCGCGGGAAGTATTATGCACGATGGAATCGAGAGAACCTATACGTATTATGTCCCAGATAATATCCCCGACATTCCTCTTCCATTAGTGTTTGTGCTCCATGGTACCACCCAAAATGGAGAGACCATTATGGATATTTCAGAGTTTAACACCTATGCTCAAAACAATAATTTTATAGTGGTATATCCTGATGGGATCAATGGCTTTTGGAACGCAGATCTTGGAGCTGTAGGATCTAATGAAGATGATCTCGGATTTATAGAAGCATTGGTGGCAAAGTTTAATGAGGATTACAACATAGATCTCCAAAAACTCTACTCTTGCGGATTTTCTGCAGGTGGCTATTTGAGTTATATTCTCGCTTGTCAATCAGAATACTGTTTTGCAGCAGTGGCTTCGGTCGCAGGAACGATGACACAAAATACCTTGGATGCATGCAGTCCAATTCACTCTACCGCTGTGATGCAAATTCATGGTACGAGTGATTTTGTGGTGGCTTATAATGGCTCTCAATTCGCTGGATTGGGCGTTGACCAAATTATCGAATACTGGCGAAATGCCAATGAATGTGCTGCGGATCCTATCGTTCAGGATATTCCCAACTCAAACTTACTCGATTTATCGACTGTGCAAAGATTTACTTGGCTTCCATGTGAGGGGAGCTCCGAGTTGGTTCTCTTCAAAGTCAATGGAGGCGGACACCAATGGCCAGGAACCAATGCTACGCTAGGTGGCTTAGGCTCAATTAATAGAGATATTAATGCAACTGAAGAAATTTGGGCATTCTTTTCACAACACTCCTGCCCGTCGAATCTTATTTCCACAGAGGAAATTGTCTCTTCGAAAATAACGCTTTATCCTAACCCAGCGAACCATATTCTCTATATAGACAATCTACCGAATGATCGTTCGGTTTCGGTTTTTATCTATGATCAAACTGGTAGAGAGGTTTTGTCTTCGAATATTTTCTCAAATAATCTCGACGTTTCCGCATTGGAAAATGGAGTCTATACAATTCGCGTAGCAGATACCAAAAACCTTAAAAATATTTTTGTTCAACAGTCGATTCTTATCTTTGATTTATGAAAACATTTATTCTCTCTTTAATGACGGCCTCATTGCTTTGTGGAATGGGCTATTATAGCACAAAAGATACTGTGTTACACTTTGCCGAGGAAGGTGGCGCCACAACTGAGTCTTTTGGTCTCAAACCTGGAGGAAGGAAGGCTTTTGAATTTAATAGACTCAAGGACCCAGCCACAGGAATGATTCCCAAAAACATGCGTCAAAGGGTAATGGATTACGCTAAAAGACTTCCCGTTCGAGCCGAAGACAGAGACCAATCATGGATAGCGAGAGGTCCTATCAACAAGGGAGGCAGAAGCAGAGCCCTTGCGCTGGATATTTTAGATGAGAATATAATTCTTGCAGGTAGTGTTAGCGGCGGCATGTGGAGATCTACAGATGGAGGCCAATCTTGGACGAAAACAACAGCGCCAAGTCAAATTCATAGCACTTCATGCGTGATACAAGATATCCGTCCCGGTAAAGAAAATATTTGGTACATGGGTACGGGTGAAGAAGGTTATGGAATCGTAAGTGCCACATCTTTCACTTCACTGTTCAGCGGTGATGGAATTTTTAAAAGTATAGATGGCGGGCAGTCATGGTTTCAACTGGAAGGCACTGGTAGCAACACTCCGCAAAACATTCTTCAAAATGGAAGCTATGATTTTACTTGGAATATGGCTATGGACTATTCCAATCTTGAACAAGACGAAGTCTACGCGGCGGTCTACAATGGTATTATAAGAAGTGTTGATGGCGGAGAGACCTGGGATCAGGTTCTCGGATTTGCTCCCTCGGGAAGTCGCAATGTCGACGTTGTTGTGAATGATGAAGGCGTCGTGTATGCATATCTTTCTTTTGCAAATATGGGCGCACCTGGCGGTGTATATCGATCTGAGGATGGTGTCAACTGGACTGAAATTACTCCAGAAGGTTTTTATGCTCAACAAAGAGGAGTGATGTGTACAAATCCTCTCAATCAAGATGAAATGTTCCTTATTGCTGAAATGACCAATGAGCAAAACGATATTGGATATATTTTATACAAATACACTTATCTCAGCGGAGATGGAAGTGGCGCGGGCGGCGAGTGGTCAAACCGCTCCGCCAATGTGCCTGATGATCCTTGTCAATTGGAAATTGGAGTATTGTTCGATTTTGGAACTTTCCGTTCACAAAATGGATTTGACTTGTGTGTTACCCATCATCCTACCGAACCTGTATTGTTTATTGGTGGAGTTAATATTCACCGCAGTTTTAGTGAGTTTGAACAAGACGACCACGATTGGATTGGAGGCTACCGCTGCAATATTGAAAACCCTCTAAACTACAGCTATCCCAACAACCACAGTGATCAGCATCTTTTTGTTTTCTCGAGAAATAATCCCAATGTAATGTACAACGCCAATGATGGCGGGATTTACAGAACAGACGATGCGCTGGCTGATAGCGTTTCTTGGGTTCCGCTAAACAACGGATATCTCACCACACAATTCTACACAGTTGCAATGGAACAGGGCTGGGCAGATAGCGACTTTGTTTTCGGTGGAATGCAAGACAATGGAACATGGATCACGCATACAGACGACCCTCAAGCTAACTGGAAAGAAGTACATGCCGATGACGGTGCTTATTGCGCTTTACCGCAGGGAAGAAACTTTATCCTAACCAGCAGTCAACTTGGGCGTATCTACAAAAAGACAATAGATGCACAAGGCAATTTAACAGGAACAGAACGTATAGATCCCACTAGCGGCCCATCTTATTTATTCATCAACCCGTTTATTCTTGACAGCCAAACACACAATGATATTTGGATGGCAGGAAATAGAACCATTTGGCACTTAGATAACGTTAGTGATATTGAAGTTACAAACGACTACATTACTAAACATCCTATTGGTGAATGGAGAAATATTTCTCAAAGTATTATTCCCGTTTCTGCAGGTTCAATAACTGCTCTTGATCAAGCAATCATCGATAATACAAAGCTATTCTATGGTTCAAGCAATGGACGGGTTTGGAAGTTAGAGAATATCCAGTCTGAAACCCCAGTGCGCACAGAGTTGAACTCAGGGATATTCCCTGATAATGCTTATGTGAGCTGTGTTGCCGTGAATGACTTTGATACCCAGGAATTACTCGTAAGCTTCTCTAATTACAGCGTTCAAAGTATTTTTCATTCAACAGATGGAGGAGAGACTTTTGTCAACATTAGTGGTAATTTAGAGCAAAACCCAAATGGAACAGGAAATGGACCTGCGGTTTATTGGATGGAAGTATATCCGTCAGATCCCGCAATTTATTTTGCTGGTACGAGCGCCGGACTATTCAGTACAACCGAATTAAATGGGGAGAACACAATTTGGGAAATGGAAGGACCATCAACCATTGGCAATGTGGTAATCAATATGATTAAGGCTCGCCCTTATGATGGGACAATTGCCGTTGCTACACACGGAAATGGCATTTATTCAGCGTCACTTCCACCCATCGAAGCGGCCAATGTGCAGGCAGTTGCAACATTCTCAAGGGATGTAAGAGTATATCCAAATCCATTTACAGATTACGTAGAGTGGAATTATTCGACAAAAATTCCGTTGGAGTCTGTACTTAAAGTCTATGATACCAGAGGGAATGTCGTTTATGAGACAGGGTATATAAAACAATCACCAGGCAACCAATCACTGCGATGGAACCCTCGTGCTGATTTGCCAAGAGGAACATACGTGTATATGTTGCGTGTTGGTGGGGTAATGAAAACAGGTAAAATTATCCATCAATAATGTTGAGCCGAATGATCGCTCGGTTTGGGGTGGTGGTGCTTCTTATGCAGGCACTAGGATCGCAAGCGCAAATGGAATTAGTGGTTTCGGCTGTTCCCCAGCTCACTCCTTTGCGCGATACACTTTATGTTGCCGGAAGCTTTAATGGTTGGAATCCGAGAGATGAAAACTATAGAATGGAGCCCGGACCGAACGGATATTCGGTTTTGATTCAAGGAGTCAATGGTACTTCATACTCTTATAAGATCACTAGAGGGAGTTGGGCAACGGTAGAAGGCAGCACCACCGGCGGATTCATAGCAGATCGATCGTTGCTTTTTCAAAGCAATGGGTCAGCGTCTATCAATGTTGCAGGTTGGGAGGATATTGCTGGAAATCCAACTGTGACAGCCAACGTGCGAATCCTTGACAGCAATTTTCATATTCCTCAGCTTCAACGCAACCGAAGAATATGGATAAGTTTCCCTCCAGATTATTTTACAAGCAATGATTACTATCCTGTAGTGTATATGCAAGATGGACAAAATGTGCTGAATGCTGGTACCTCATTTTCTGGAGAATGGCGTGTGGATGAAAGTATGATCAATGAATTGCAAAATGCTTGCTCACAGGCAATAATTGTAGCAATTGATAATGGAGGTGTACAAAGAATAAACGAATATGCACCTTGGCTCAATAGTCAATATAACCAAGGAGGACAAGGAGATGAGTATTGCTCTTTCCTGGTAAATACCTTGAAGCCTTATATCGACGCGAATTATCGCACACTTTCTGATAGAGCAAATACAGCGATCATGGGTTCATCTCTTGGCGCGCTCATATCTGCGTACACGGCTTTCACATACCCAGAAGTATTTGGAAAAGTGGGATTATTTTCTTCTGCTTATTGGTTCAATCCACAAATTTTTGATTTAGCAGAAAATCATCAAAATCTCCCAAATACAGCCATTTACCATGTGTGTGGAACTAATGAAGGTGATGGAAGTGTATTGGAGGATCAAAACGAAATGATTCAGAGGCTTCAGAATAATGGGTATCCTATCGAAGATTTGCAATCATTGGATTGGTCTGATGGAGCGCACTCTGAATGGTTTTGGGATAGAGAGTTCCCTGCCGCTTATACATGGTTGATCGACTGCGCCAGCAATCAGCCTGAGGTAGTTGTTTCCAGAGATCTTCGTCTTTTTCCTAATCCCGCTGACACATCATTTGAAATTCAAAGTAATGCTGAGCGAATCCAGAGCCTCGAAATTTTAAGTCATGAAGGAAAGGCAGTTCGCTGGGAGCATTATTTCGAGCATCATTACAGCATCAAGCAGGATGTAAGTGAATTGACCAGTGGTCTATATTTCGTAATAATTGGACTGGAAGGCGGCAAGCGTTATACCTTTCGCCTCATAAAGCAATAGTATATGTCAGATAATAGCATTTCAACAGATAAGGCACCGAAGCCAGTTGGTCTCTACCCCCATGCCCGTCGCGTTGGGAATCTTTTGTTTTTATCAGGCGTGGGCCCACGCGTAGCCGGCAGTGACGCTACTGATAGCGGCGTTCCAGGCTTACAGCTTGATAAAAACGGGAATTTTATTGCCTTCGACTTCGAGGCACAATGCCATAGCGTGTTTCAAAATGTAAAAGCTATTCTTGAGGCGAGCGGCAGTAAATGGGAGAACCTCGTAGATGTAACCGTGTTTCTCGTGAACATGAAGAGAGATTTCCATACTTACAATAGGCTATATGCTGAGTATTTTAAAGATGCACAACCCTGTCGTACAACAGTGGAAATCAACTCTCTTCCTACTCCGATCGCCATTGAGCTGAAGTGCATTGCAACGATTGATTAGACTGCGACGTATTAATATTGTGTCTGAGCACAATAAATTATAGTCTTTTGGCATTGACTTTGAAAAGCAAATCAGCATGAAAAAGGTTATATTCATTTTCGCCCTGATTTTAAGCTCTGGTTTGAGTTTTTCACAAACTACCAAGCCTCCTAAAGTCAATGTCAATAATCTCCCTGCTATGGGCTACCGTAGCGTTGTCAATAATGCCTTCAAGGTAGGAGAGAAAACAAAATACCGCATTCACTATGGTTTGATTACTGCTGGTGAAGCCACTATTACTGTCAATGACAGTCCATACAAGTTCGGTGATCGCGAGGCTTTCCACATCGTTGGTGAAGGTCGAAGCCTAGGGTCTTTTGACTGGTTCTTCAAAGTTCGTGACCGTTATGAGACTTACGTGGACAAACAAGGTCTTTTCCCTTATCGCTTCGTTCGCAACTGCGATGAAGGCGGGTATAAAATTCATCAGGATTACACCTTCCATCAGGATAAGCGAGCCTACACCGACGAAAAGAAGAACTCATACGCAACTCCAGATTTTGTTCAAGATATGATTAGCGCATATTTCTATGCCCGTACAATGGATTTGAGCAACAAAAAGAAAGGAGATATTATTACCGTCCAAACAGTAGTCGACGGGGAGATATACCCCCTAAAAATGAAGTATCTGGGTAAAGAAACTGTTAAGGTTGATGCGGGAACGTTTAACTGTATTCGCTTCGCCCCCGTAGTGCAAAAGGGTCGCGTTTTCAAAAAAGAAGAAGATTTGAGTGTGTGGGTAACCGATGACATGAACCATCTGCCTGTTTTGGCTCAAGCTAAAATCATGGTAGGTAGTATCAAAATGGAACTCTCTTCCTACGAGGGAATGGCTACTAGCGTAGCACGTGTGCGATAGACTTCAATGTGCTATCTTTGTCGCCGATAAAACAATGACAAAGAAATGAAAGCATTAGTAGAAGCTTTTCCACAACATTTAAGAGAAGCATTGGCAATAGGACGTGCCGCTTCTTTCAACATTCCTAACAAGAAATTTGACAACGTCGTTATCTCAGGTCTCGGTGGATCTGGAATCGGAGGTAAGATCGTATCACAAATAGTTGCAGAGACGTGTTCTTTGCCCATCACTTGCACCAGCGACTATGTGTTGCCCGCTTTCGTGAGCGAGCGTACATTGGTTATCATTAGCAGTTACAGTGGTGACACTGAAGAGACAGTCGCTGCTTTTCATGAGGCTCGTGAAAAAGGTGCTGAAATCGCTTGTATCACCAGCGGTGGTAAGATTGCAGGTTTTGCAAAAGAGATGAATCTCAACTGCATTATCATTCCTGGTGGAAACCCTCCTCGCTCAATGTTCGGCTACAGCGCTATCCAACAGTTTTTTGTGTTAGCAGCTTACGGTATCATCGATCGCTCTTTCGAGAAGTCTGTGGAAAACAGCATCGAGTTGATTGAAAAAAACATCGCAGAGATTCGCAGCACATCTAAGGCTGTGGCAGAGAAAATTGTAAATCGTATTCCAATTCTATATTCAGAAGCTCAATACGAAGGCCTCGCTATTCGCTGGAGACAGCAAATCAATGAGAATAGCAAAATGCTTTGTTGGCATCACGTGTTCCCTGAAATGAACCACAATGAATTGGTGGGCTGGACAGGTGGCGACAATCGCGTTGCAGTTCTTTTGATCCGCAATGAAGACGATCACAAGCGTTCACAAATGAGAATGGAATTGTGTAAAAAACTCATGGGTGAGAAGTGTGATACCATCATCGAAATGTGGTCAAAAGGAAGCAACCGTATCGAGCGCACGCTTTATTTAAACCACCTCGGCGACTGGCTCAGCATCGACCTTGCAGAACTCCGCAACGAAGATGCAGTAGCTATTCCAGCCATCATCTTCTTGAAGGGAGAGCTGGCGAAGGTACAGTGAGATAGTATGCTAGTATGCTAGTATGATAGTATGCTAGTATGATAGTATGGTAGTATGATAGTATGCTAGTATGCTAGTATGATAATATGCTAGTATGATAATATGCTAGTATGATAGTGTGGTAGTGAATTGGGAATTTAGAATTTTTTTGGTGGTATGATACAGTTTCGGGATTTGGGTTTGATGGATTATAAAGAGTGTTGGGACTTGCAGGAGACGCTGTTTCAACGCAATTGCGAAATCAAACTCAACAACCGAAAGCGTACCGATGGCATTGAAGATCCAACTACCGATTATTTATTTTTTGTAGAACACCCACATGTTTATACCCTCGGAAAAAGTGGAGATATCAAAAATCTACTTTTGGATGAAGAAGGGTTGAAGCATGTGGGTGCTTCGTTTTACCCTATTAATCGTGGGGGTGATATTACGTATCACGGGCCTGGACAAATCGTAGGCTATCCCATTTTTGATTTAGAACATTATTTCACCGACATCCATAAGTTTCTTCGTTTCTTGGAAGAGGCGATCATTCGCACATTAGCGCGCTATGGTATTCAAGCGGGACGTATTGATGGGCTTACTGGTGTATGGCTTGATGGTGATAATCCTGAGAAGGCACGCAAGATTGCAGCGCTTGGTGTGAAATGCAGTCGTTGGGTAACGATGCACGGTTTTGCTTTTAATGTCAACTCTGATCTTTCTTATTTTAAAAATATTATCCCTTGCGGCATAGACGATAAAGATGTGGCAAGTATGCACGTCGAACTCGGCCGCCCCGTGGATATGCAAGAAGTCAAGGATATATTGCTCAAGGAGATCGTTTCGCTTTTTGAGGCGGATTATCAGAAGATGAGTTGATAGTGAGGGTATTGTAAGACAATTTTGTATATTCGTCCTACAAACCAAAACCGCTATCATGAAAAGACTTTTTACTATTCTCTTTGCACTCTTTGTTTCTTTTTATTCTTCAGCCCAATGTACCGACCCCTCGGCGTCGAATTATAATTTTCATGGGTTGTACGATACTTACAGCGCCATTAATATCGGATCTGATCTTCCAATTCAATGTTGTTACGAAACGACCATGATCATTTCATCCCTACAGCAAGTATATGTAGAAGTTAATGATGCAGGTTTTCTTGCTGGACTTCACCTTGCGGCCCATTGCCTAGGAAATGGATTATATGAGGTTGAGGTTTACTTTGATGAAAATCAACCTTCGCAGGTGGCGATTCAGGTTTCAGATGGACAAAACTTTTCATTAGATTCAAGTCTCGGTTCTCCCTATGTGTTTTCGATAAGCATTGGTGAATATGTGCAGGGCTGCATGGATTCTACGGCATGTAATTATAATCCAGATGCTACAGTGCCTCAGATATTGTGCGACTATAGCTGTCGCGGTTGTACTGATCAAAACGCCTTGAATTATAATCCTGTATTCACTATTGATGATGGTTCTTGCCTTTATCAAAATGCTGTAGCGAAAGCAAACGGCCCTTATATTTGTTATTCTAGCTTTTATGAAAATGGTGTTTCGTCCATATTTGATGAAGTGTCAGGGTTGTACACGGTTGATTTGATTGGTGTTAATGATTGTAATTGGTTGGCCTTTGATTTTGAAGATGAGTCACTAGAGTATAATATTCAGCTATTCAATAGTAATAATGAACTTATTCTTGAACGTAATTTTTCTGGCTCTGATGATTTTAGTTCTTTAAGTTATGATTCTGAAGGTATTATTGACGGTTGTGATGACCCACAAGCTTGCAATTATGATCCGAATGCTTATTGCTCAAATTTTTTCAACTGCACTTACGGCTGCGATGGCTGCACTAATCCACTCGCTGAAAACTATGAGCCTGAGGCTACCCTAGAAAACGGAAGCTGCTGTGTTGGGCAAATTATTACCTTCGACGATGGTGATGTCAATGCTATTAATGTTAATAGCATTCATACTTCGAACGGAGAGTGGATGAGCTATTCTTTTAGCGGAACGCTTTGTTTTGAAGGCGGCTGTATCTACGTCTATGAAGATGATCTTCCTGCTCCAACAATTCTTACGGCATACAAATTAGATGGCTCAATATTGTTTCAATGTTCATCTTATGAAACTGAATACGGAACAGAAAGGCTTGAATATACCTACTGCGAAGATGATATCTGGGGCTGTCGTGATCAGTTTGCATGTAATTTTAACCCTGACGCCAATGTAGATACCGAGTGCGACTACTCATGTCATGGCTGTACAGATCCAAGTGCGCCGAATTACAACCCTTCTGCGACTATAGAAAATAACACGTGTTGCTCTGATTCTTGGTTCACTTTTGAATTTTCCGAACCTTGTTATTGGAGTATCTACAATCCTTTTACGGGTTTTTATATGCAGGGAAATTATCCAGAAGACACAGGATATTGCTCAAATCAATTACTCGATCCATTTATATGGGGAATGCCAGTTGTCGTTGACGATCATGCCCAAATTAATGGTTCGCGTTTGATAGCTGATTGCTACATTTTGGAAGCAATTAGCCTTTCGGGAAATCCTGTTGACTTTACAATTACGGATGGAAATGGTGTCGTCATCGCATCTTCAACTGGAAATACCAATCCTATTTTAAATGCAGATGTCAGCGAGAATACAGACGAAGAGCCTGGCTGCACGGATCCAATCGCATGCAACTATGATATAAACGCTTCATGTAATAATGGTTCGTGTATCTACGATTGCGGTGGCTGCACGGATATGAATGCTCTTAACTTTAACTCAAATGCATCATGGGAAAATGGGTCTTGTCAATATACGATTCAAGCGCCAGTTGTGACATACACAACGAGTCCAGCGACTTTACCAAATCACTTTATGATTGAGTTTAATGTTCAAGAATTAGGTAATAGTCTGGAGTATATTTTGTCTTCGGATTACAATACAGCACAGCGAATGATCGATGAATATACTACTTATGAAATGGGGCCTTATCCGTGCGATGTAGCCATAGATTTTAAGATGCGTTCGTTGGATTTTAATCTTGTAGAGGCTTGGAGTATTGAGGATATTCAAATACTCTGTAGCTCACTCTCGGTAGATGAAACAAGAACCGAATCATCATTCGGTTTTTACCCAAACCCTGCAAATGATCGAATTATGCTCACTGGTTTATCCAACGATCAGTACACTCTACAAATCATAGATATCGCAGGTCGTGTGGCTTTGAATCAAACCATTATTGGAAATTCTTCGGGAGTAGAAGTGGATTTGAACAATCTCCAATCAGGTGCCTACATTGTGCGAGTCTTCAATGATGCTAGTGCTCAGAGCGCGAGGCTGATTTTGGAGGGGAATTAATTAATTCCTCCCCAAAAGCACTGCTCTTAGGTCTCCCTTTTCTTTTTTAATGAAATAAATGAGAATGGGAGCGAAAAGCAAAATGCCGAGAATCATGGCGGCGCTGCCGAGGACAATCGAGCTTGATGAGAATCGATCGCGCCACATGATCCACAAGCCAGAGAGAATTAAATAACACGTGAAGTCGAGATTGAACTGACCACTCCAACCAAGGCTGGTCAAGTTATCGGCGAAGACAGCAAATAAATTGATTCCCTCATTTAATGAAGCGGTCACTGTGTAAACCGCCATGGCTGCAATCATGCCGACAAGAAGGATTGTGAGAGTTGTGCTGTTGGTGTTTGAATTGCTCATGATTCAATACTTGATTTTTTGGGTGCGAAACTAGTTTTAGATTGAATAACATCTTAGACGGAACCGTCTAATAGAAAAATTATTCCATCGCTTTTGCTAGACGCTTGAGATTGGTGAAGTAGTCTGATAGCCACTTGTGGTTTAGATTGTCATAGTTGATTTGCAAATAGAAATTTTCTAATGCAAGTTCAAACAAGGCAGCGATTTTTTCGGTCGAAAAATGGAGATTCAATTCTTTTACCCAAAGCATCACAAAGGCATTCCCAACCATGGCGTCGGTCTTGGCAACTAGGGCACCAAACTCCACGTTGTTGCGCGAGAATCGAAGCTGACGGTTGAAGAGCAAATCAATTTTGAATTCAACCAGTATATCGATTAGTTCGGGATCGATATTCCTTGCGTTTGTTTCTTTGATTGCAATGATCTGACAGCGTTCGAGATGGTATTGGAGCAGGTGCGAAATGAAAATCTCCATATCTGCAAAGTGATGATAGAATGAGGACTTGCTGATATCAAGCGCTTTTGCAAGCGACTCTACCTTTACACCCGCGGGGCCCTGCAGTGCGAAGACTTTATATCCCTTTTCTATCCATATGTCTTTACCTTTTGCCATGCTGCGAAGATGGGGTCAACTGATAATGATCACAAACTTCTCATCGCTTTTTTGATGATGTATTGTGTATGTGGTGATGAAATGTTCGACCAATTGTGGCATACAGCGCGCACGAAATCGGGAGATGTTTTTGCGGCATCATTGAGCCAGTTACCGACGCTATCTTTCACGTATTTTGAATTATCCTCTTTCAATGGTTCTATGATAGCCATTCCCAGCTCAGGATTTTCTTTGAGCGCTGGAATATGCGCGCACCAAACACCCCTTGGCCTTGTGGATTCGCTTGCAAATCTTCTGAGATTTTCGCTTTTTGATTTCGTCCAAGGAGTTAGTTCTTTAATTGACTTTTCGATGTCAGTCGCAATCATCGGTCGGACTGCCATCCACGCAATTTCCCTGACTCCAAAATGCGTGTCGTCGGCAAATGGAGTTATTTCTTTGAGCACTTTTTTAAAGTCATTTTCATGGATGTGGGCAACAGCATACGCTGCCCAACATCGCACACTATCAGATGGATGAAGTGAAAGAACTTTTATAAATTCATAATCGTTTTCTCGCACCGCAATGCGCGCCAGGGCTTTTCCTGCAGCCTCATTCCTGGTGTTGATACTATCTTTTTTCAGTTCGTTCCATTGAGTTAGCAGCTCTTGCTGGTATAGAGTTCGTTTGTTTTGATTGAGAACATTGCTCAATAATACACGATGATCGATAGCGAGCCACTCGACTAGGTTAGCGCTTTCAATTACGCCTGCATTTAATTCTAATAAAATGTCTTTAGGTATTTCTTTTATGGTGCGTGATCCTTTGCGACGCTCTGGCATATTATTTTTGATGGTGAATTTATACTATAAGATTTACTCAAGTTAAGGTTTTTTCAGGATTATATTATATTTGTACAAACTATAAAACTCTATGAAAAAACTAGAATGGATTCTGTCCAGCTTCCTAATTTTATGTATATGCATAAAACTACTTGGTTTACCTATGGGAAACTTCCTGAGTATTATTGGCCACAGTGCTTTGGCTGTTTTTTATTTTGTTAGTGGTTATTTCATTGTAAATGAATTAAGCTTAGATCCGAAAGCAAATGTTGGGGCGAATCCTGGTTTCTTCGAAACCATGTTAGGAATTTTGTCAGGCGTCTTCATCGCTGTGTCTGTTATTGGACTTATGTTTTACATTCAAGAATGGCCAGGAGGAGTTGTTTTTTTAATCTTAGGTAATGTTGGATTAATGACAATGTTTATCTTTTCATTTTGGAGATTAAAAAGCTGGAAGGCACAGCCATTAAAAGCAGTAATTTCGAGGTCTTTGCTGTTTATTGTTGGAACCGTATTCTTTGCTCTAGTCAGTTTTATAATCTGAGTTTTGTTTTTTTAAATTTTCTTCTGTGTCATTTAACAGTCCTTGGAAATTCTTAAGGATTCATTGGCTTTTATTTGCCCGTAAAATAAAAGCCATGAAGAAAATTTATCTCTTAATCGCATTGTCAACAGTTGTCATTATTGGGCGTTCTCAAAGCACCTCGGAACCGAAAACACTTTTTGGAAATGTATCTTTTGAAAATACATCGTTCGTTATCAATCCTTATAGCGAGTTGGGTAGTATTGGTGGTTCGGAAATGCTCTCACTAGGTATTCGCGGCGGATTGAATGTAAATTCGAAGTACACTTTTGGAGGATACTACATGGGTTCCCTAAATAACGTTCGACCGGCCGGAACGGAAATTTTAACTGGTTACATGGATATGCGCGCAGGAGGTGTTTATTTTGAATACACCTTGCTCAATGAAAAGCTAGTGCATCTAACATTTCCTTTGAATATCGGATACGGAGAGGTTCAATGGGACACAGATAATGATGAAATAGAATTCAATGAACAGAATTTCTTTACGATAGAGCCAACTGCATTACTTGAAGTGAATTTGCACAAATATGTGAAAGCCAACATTGGTGGCGGATATCGTTGGGTGAGCGACTTCAATTATTTAAATATCAACGCTAATGATCTTCGTGGTGCAATAGGTCAAATCGGATTGAAAATTGTCATTTAAGGAAGAATAAAAGATGAAACGGTCTCTCCTCAGAGACCGTTTTTTTTTTGCTTTATTTTCTCTGATAGTAAAATACAAGGCTGGCTTTTTCGATGGTGTTTGCCCAAAGGTTGAATCCTACTACCGCAGGATCGGTTTTATCGTCAAGGCCAAGACTAGCTTTTTTGAGAGCGTGAATCGTAATGATATATTGATGGATTCCATGGCCCACAGGAGGACAAGGTCCTCCGTAGCCTGCTTGCCCATAACTGGTGATGCTTTGAATACAGCCCTTAGGCGCTTTTCCCGACGCAACGTCTCCAGCACCTGCAACGAGGTCACTGATATTGGCGGGAATATCAAAAATAAGCCAATGCCACCACCCGCTGCCCGTGGGTGCATCCGGATCGTACATCGTGATTGCAAAACTTTCTGTGCCTTCTGGGGCATTTTCCCATGAGAGTTGAGGCGACTCATTTTGTCCAACGCAGCCCCAGCCGCTGAATTCCTGCGTAAGGGTGCCCTGCCCCCCTACGCTATTGCTTTTGAGTGTAAAGGTCTTGTTCATAGCGCTAAAATTACAACAATTCTCTCGCTATCTTTGCCCCCGTTATGCAAAACAACGACGATAAACTCAAGAAGGTCATCGCTCATTCGAAAGAGTATGGCTTCATCTTTCCATCATCAGAAATCTACGATGGACTTTCTGCTACATACGACTACGGTCAATATGGTGTTGAATTAAAAAACAATATCAAAAATTACTGGTGGACAGCCATGACGCGCATGCACCAAAATATTGTGGGTATCGATGCCGCAATATTTATGCATCCTACAACATGGAAAGCTTCTGGTCACGTCGATGCCTTCAATGATCCACTGATTGATAACAAAGACAGCAAAAAGCGCTATCGCGCTGATGTTTTGCTTGAAGATTATATCAAGAAGATTGAGCAAAAAGTTGATAAGGAAATTGAAAAGGCCAAAAACAAGTTTGGAGAAGCTTTCAACGAGGAACAGTTTAGAGCTACCAATCCAAATGTGCTTCGCAATCAGGAAAAAATTAATGCTGTAGAAGCAAAGATGAAAGCTGCTCTTGAAGCAAGCGATCTTGAGGCTTTGAAAAATCTCATTGATGAATGTGAAATAGCAGACCCTGAAACGGGCAGTCGCAACTGGACAGAGGTTCGTCAGTTTAACTTAATGTTTAAAACTGAAATGGGCGCCGTGAGCGGTGATGCGGGAATTATTTACTTGCGTCCTGAGACAGCTCAAGGAATTTTCGTCAACTTTCTCAATGTACAAAAGAGTGGACGAATGAAATTACCTTTCGGTATCGCTCAGATCGGAAAGGCTTTCAGAAATGAAATCATCGCTCGTCAGTTCATTTTTAGAATGCGCGAATTTGAGCAAATGGAAATGCAGTTTTTTGTAAAACCAGGAACAGAGCTTGAATGGTATAACTACTGGAAAGAAACCCGCATCCGTTGGCACAAGGCTCTGGGGATGGGTGAGAGTAATTATAAGTTTCATGATCACCTCAAATTGGCGCACTATGCAAACGCAGCATGCGATATTGAATTCAACTTTCCGATGGGCTTCAAAGAATTGGAAGGTATCCACTCGCGTACTGATTTTGACTTGGGAGCTCATGAAAAGTTTAGCGGTAAAAAACTTCGCTATTTCGACCCCGAAACTAACGAGAGCTACGTACCGTATGTGATTGAGACATCCATTGGTCTTGATCGTATGTTCCTCGCAACGCTGAGTGCTGCTTATGAAGAAGAGAAATTGGAAGACGGCTCAGAACGTATGGTGTTGCGCATTCATCCTGCTTTAGCTCCAGTGAAGGTTGCTATATTACCCTTGGTGAAAAAAGACGGTCTTCCAGAAAAGGCGCAGGAAATTGTAGATTTATTGAAGCTAGATTTTAATCTTCAGTATGACGATAAGGATGCTGTAGGCCGCCGCTACCGCAGACAAGATGCGATAGGAACTCCCTATTGCATTACCGTGGACTATGACACGATGCAAGATAACACTGTGACAATTCGTGAACGCGACAGCATGCAACAAGAGCGAGTGTCGATTGATCAATTGCATCAAATCGTAAGCAAGAAGGTAAGCCTTCAACAATTGTTTAAATAGAATTTTTAATTTTTATATCATGCAAATCACAAACGAAAAAGTAGCCGCAATCCATTACACATTGCGCAACAATTCAGGCGAGGTGTTGGATTCAAGTGCTGGCCGCGAGCCGCTCTACTACCTTCACGGCCATGGCAACCTCATTCCAGGTATGGAAGCAGGTTTGGAAGGAAAGGTAGTGGGAGACAAATTTAGTATCGTGGTAAACCCAGAGGATGGCTACGGCGTTCGTGACGAGGCGGCGGTACAGCAAGTCCCAATGGCTGCATTCGGAGGTAACCCAGTCAAAGAAGGAATGCAATTCCGTGCTGGCAATGATCAACAACAGTATATTGTTACGGTGACGGCCGTCGAAGGTGATATGGTGACAGTAGATGCAAACCATCCATTGGCAGGTGTTGAATTACATTTCGATGTAGAGGTAATGGAAGTGCGTGATGCAAGTGGTGAGGAAATTGCTCATGGTCATGCTCATGGACCAGGTGGACATCATCACTAATAAAGTTTTTAATAAAGAAAATAATAAATCAATATGGCTTATCAGTTAGACTCCCGTAATTTTTCAGGAAAACGTGTTTTGGTGCGTGTAGATTTTAACGTGCCTCTCAATGAGCAAATGCAGGTGACAGACGACACTCGCATTCGAGCTGCGGCAAAGACGATTAAGAAGATTATTGGAGATGGCGGAAAAGCCATATTGATGTCCCATCTAGGTCGTCCAAAGGGCGGTCCAGAGGATAAATTCTCATTGCGTCACATTGTACCGAACGTTCAATCGGTTTTGGGAGTACCTGTTCACTTTGCAGAAGATTGTATTGGCGATAAAGCGGCTGGTGTTGTAAATGCAATGAAAAATGGTGAGGTAGTACTTCTTGAGAATCTTAGATTTTATAAAGAAGAGGAAGGTGGAGATGAGTTTTTTGCAGGGCAGATTGCTGAAAATGGAGATGTGTATGTAAATGATGCTTTCGGTACAGCACATAGAGCGCACGCTTCGACAGCCGTTATCGCTAAGTTTTTCCCAACCGATCGTTTGTTCGGTTATTTGATGGAAGACGAAGTTCAAAATATTGATCGCGTTCTTAACAGTAATCAAACTCCTGTTACCGCCATTATCGGTGGAAGTAAGGTAAGTAGTAAGATTGCGATTATCGAGAACTTAATGGACCGCGTAGACAACCTAATTATCGGCGGTGGTATGGCTTTTACTTTCATTAAGGCTCAGAAGGGAAAAGTTGGAAGTAGTTTGGTGGAGGAGGATAAATTGGATGTAGCGCTTGATCTGCTTGTGAAAGCGCGCGAAAAGAATGTGAATTTATTATTGCCAACAGATGCTTTGATCGCGGATAAGTTTGCAGCTGACGCGAATACAGATTCCTGCGGTGTGGGAGCCATTCCGGATGGATGGATGGGCTTAGATATTGGACCTGCATCGGTAGAAAGTTTTAAAGAAGTGATTCTACGCAGCAAGACAATACTGTGGAACGGTCCAATGGGCGTGTTTGAAATGGAGGCTTTTGCTAAGGGTACTATTGCTGTGGCCGAGGCATTGGCCGAGGCTACAAAGAATCACGGTGCCTTTACACTTGTGGGTGGTGGTGATAGTGTGGCGGCGGTCAATCAGTTTGGACTTGCAGATCAGGTAAGTTACGTAAGCACTGGTGGAGGCGCAATGCTCGAAAGTCTTGAAGGCATCGAGCTGCCCGGAATAGCTGCCATTCGAAAGTAGTATTTCGTATGTTTAAACATACGAGCTACCTTTTTAATTTATAAATGTATGTTTAGATAAAATACGATTACTATGAAATGGATATATGTCTTTTTGTGTGCTGCATTCTTAGCTTCATGTAGTTCTTCCAACGAGTCTTTGGAAACCGTTAGTCAGGTCGACTTAGATAAGTATGCTGGTAAGTGGTATGAAATTGCATCGTTTCCACAACGCTTTCAAGAAGGTTGTCATTGCACCACCGCTACCTATACCAAGAGCACGGAAGGTCACATCATCGTAGAGAATCGTTGTAATAAGGATAGCATTAATGGTGAACTATCTTATATCGAAGGCAAGGCATTTATAGTAGAGAATTCTGGTAATGCAAAGCTGGAGGTACAGTTCTTCTGGCCTTTTAAGGGGGATTATTGGATTATAGAATTAGCGGATGATTATTCTTATGCAGTGGTAGGTCATCCGAACAGGGAGTATTTGTGGATTCTTTCGCGCACGCCACAAATGGAAGAATCAACCTATAATGATCTTTTGAAGCGCATTTCAAATAAAAAGTTTGATATCACCTTGCTGCAAAAAACCGTGCAGTGTGAGTGAACTGTTTTTCGGAGCCAATGAACGAGAAAATTGGCTTTTACAGAGAGTTAGTAAAGTCGCGATTTAAAAAAAAAGATATTTTTTTTGTAATATTTGAGAAGGACCTGCGTCAGATGGTCAAAAATTAATCACAATGAAAAAGTTTGCATTATTCTTTACGGCGCTCACCTTGGTTTTCAGCGCTTCAGCTCAGGTACCTACGGAGAAGTCTTTGTTATGGGAAATATCGGGCAATGGTCTCAAGGAGAAATCATATCTCTATGGTACTTTTCACTTATTATGTCCAGAGGATTTAGTATTTGACAAGAAGGTAACAGAAAAACTTGACGCTACAAAAGCGCTATTTTTAGAGTTAGACTTCACCAATCCGCAGATAGGGGTTGAGATGCAAATGGGAATGATGATGGCAGATGGTCATACCATTCGAGAATACACGGATAGTCTTACGTTCGCTCAAATGGGTGATTCTCTCAAAGCGAAGGTGGGCATGCCTATCGAAATGGTAAATGGTATAAAACCGATGATGTTGGCGTCTATGCTCTATCCAAGCGCTCTGGGCTGTAATCCTGGATCACCAGAGATGGAATTGGTGAAGCTCGCAGACGCTAAAGGTTCAAAGATTGCTGGACTTGAAACAGTGGTCGACCAAATGAAGATATTTGACGAAATTCCCTATGACCTTCAAACGAAGATGTTAAAGGACTACCTATTGACAAAAGATGCGATGAAGAATGAAACCGAACAAATGCTCGGTATCTATCGAAAGGGTGATGTGAAGGCGATGCACGATTTCATGCAAGAAGATAAAAGTGGCTTAGGCGGATTTATGGATTTGATGCTCTATAGTCGCAATCGTAATTGGGTGGAAACAATTAAAGTTCAATCTGCGGAGGAGGCCTCTTTTTACGCTGTGGGTGCAGGTCACTTAGGCGGTGAACAAGGTGTAATTGCTTTGCTTAGAAAGGCTGGATACACAGTTAAACCAATTAAGTAAAAGTCACACAATGAACTCCGAACAATTCATTCAGGAGCTTCAGCTACATCAACGTATTATTTTCAAGGTTTGTTCTCTTTATTGCAGGGAGCAGGAAGACCGTGAGGATTTGTTTCAAGAAATCGTAATACAAGCGTGGAAGTCAGCAGATCGCTTTAGAGGAGAAAGTAAGTTTAGTACATGGCTTTATCAGATTTCCTTGAATGCCGCAATATCATGGTTCAGAAAGGAGAAGAAGCGAGCGAATGACATTCCATTTGAGCGCGCCCAACTAGGATCACAATCCGATGATGCTTGGCAGTCAGATGAAAGAGAACAGCAGTATCAACTCATGCACAGGGCTATAGAACAGCTCGGTAAGATTGATAAGGCCATAGTCACGCTTTATCTTGAGGATTATGATTATAAAACGATTGGTGAAATGCTTGGTATTTCAGCCAATAATGTAGCAGTAAAGATGACACGCATTCGTGTGGCTTTAAAGGAACTCATGGAAAAAATGCAATGACATGGAATTAGAAGATTTTAAAAACATATATCAAAAGAAGGAAGGGGTGCAACCGATGCGAAGTGCAGAGGAGTTGGCCTCTTTAGTGAAAAAGAGAGGTACAACGGCTATTGAAAAGGTAGTGCGCAATCTTCGAATGGAGCTCGTATTTGGCACTGTACTATGCCTGGTTTTGTCTGTTTATGTTTTCCGTATGCCAGGGTCATATATATTGCCTTATCTCGCAGGATTGATCATTATTTTTATGATTATTCAGACATTGGTTTACATACCTGTTTTCAAGAAGATAAAGCACTTGCACGATAACAATCAATCGTCAACGCGCTTATGGTTGAAATCTCTTATAGACTACATGGAACGTTTCATTAAAATGTACGTTCGATCAATGATGATTACAATTCCAGCGGGAGCTGTATTTGGGGGATTCATTGGATATAATTCAGCGAGTCGAGCCGAGCCGGACCCAGCGGTACCTGACTTGCTCAATAGCGAAGATCCTACCGTTTTGATACTTGTACTAATTCTGGGTGTTTTGCTCTTTATAGGAACCTTTTTCTTTTTACGTTTCGCCGTACATTACCTTTACGGGAAGCATCTAAAAGCACTCAAAGCGGCTTATAAGGAATTGGGAGAGGAGTGATTTGGCGTAATATTGCTTCTCACATATTACTTTAAGATGAGAGTTGCTGTTTGCTTGCTGATTATATTCGTCGCTGTTCCTAGTTTATTCGCCCAGTCTGATAGCACCAAGAATCCCATTCAATTCAGTGGGCATATTGAAGCTTATTATTCATTCGATTTTGCAAATCCTGATAATCATGAGAGGCCGGCTTTCATGTACTCTTTTGATCGTCATAATGAGGTGAATTTGAATTTGGGATTTATAAAGGCGGCATACGCCAAAGACCGTGTTCGCGGAAATATGGCGCTGATGACGGGCACTTATTCTAATTCTAACCTAGCGGCAGAACCAGGAGTATTCAGAAATATTTTTGAAGCGAATGCGGGATATCAGCTTTCTCCAAAGAAAAATCTATGGGTGGACGCAGGAATTTTTTCATCGCACATAGGCTTTGAAAGCGCTATTGGAAAAGACTGTTGGAACCTGACTCGCAGCATCCTTGCCGATAATTCTCCTTATTTTGAGAGTGGAGTAAAAGTTTCTTATACCAATGAGAGTGGTCGCTGGTTCTTGAGCGGTTTATTTTTAAACGGGTGGCAGCGCATCGCTCGCGTGGATGGGAATAATACGCCCGCCTTTGGACATCAAATTACATTTAAGCCGAATTCAAAATTGGTATTTAATAGCAGTTCTTTTGTGGGAAGCGACACCCCCGATTCGACTCGAATGATGCGGTATTTTCATAATTTTTATATGCAATATCAAGTCACGGATAAAGTTGGATTTATTTTCGGTTTTGATATTGGAGCGCAGCAGAAAACGAAGAACAGTGATGTCTACAATATTTGGTATTCACCTGTTTTGATTGCACGTGTGTCTCCGAGCCCGAAGTTCAGTCTAGCAGGACGTGTGGAGTTTTATCATGATGAAAATGGGGTAATCATATATACAGGAACGCCGAATGGTTTTGAAACATTCAGCGCTTCTGTCAATGGGGATTTTCTTTTATCACCCAACATTGTCTGGCGAATAGAAGGACGCACCTTTAGCAGTCGTGATGCAGTATTTATTGAAAATGATGGGGCCAGCAAAACGAATAATGCTTTGACGACATCTCTGGCAATTCAATTTTAATCGATTGGGCATATTTGTGCCACCCCTACGGGGTCGTGACGCGGCCGCTGCATTCCGTAGGAATGCCATGTTTGTAGACAAACGTGAATATCACATCCAGCCCGACCCCGTAGGGGTCGCACAAATGCGAGGGTCATTCCAACGGTGTAAATAACCATTTCTCATCGAAATCGATTTCGTTATCACGAAGTTGCTGACGATACTCTTCAAGAAAATTTTTATCTCTGTGGTGGTTTTTTTGATTCATCACGTAATTGTAAACCGTTCTGACTGCTGAGTGGCTATAGGAAAATGCGCCGAAACCTTCCTGCCAATAAAAGGTTTTGTTTGTTAGTTGTTTTGAATTGATGTAGGCTGAAGATGATTTTTTAATTTCACGAACGAGTTCTGATAGGGAGCAAATCGGTCTCATTCCGATGAAAATATGAATGTGATCTGGCATACCGTTAACCGCGATAAGTTTATGCCCTTTTTTTTCTATGATTCCAGTAATGTATTTATAGAGTTGCTCCTCCCAATCGGGGTTTATCACACTCTCGCGGTATTTAACGGCAAAAACTATTTGAATGTAAATTTGTGAATAGGTGTTGGGCATATACGTAAGATTAAAATTTTGCCCAAGGTACTAGTGCGTTGTAGATGATAATTTCTAGTGGTATACGGCCGGAATATTCAGGAATATGGCATTTTGATTTCGGTTGCTAAACCGGCATTTATCGGGTCGTTCTTGGTATAAATTATTTATAAATTATAATTGGGAGGATTAGCTCATGTAACTATGCTTTTTGTGCGACCCCTACGGGGTCGTGACGCGGCGGCTACATTCGGGGGGCTATAGACATGAGACCCCTATGGGGTCTGTGTTGACGGCGGCGTGCATTTCGTTGGATTTTTTTAGTGGGTTAAGACAATTGAATCCCTACGGGGTCTGTGTTGACGGCGGCGTACTTTTCGTTGGGATTTTTTTATTGTGTGTTATGACAATTGAATTTCTACGGGGTCGTGATGAGGTGGCTACATTCGGGGGCTATAGACATGAGACCCTTACGGGGCCAGTGTTGGCGTGTAATACATTCTGCATTCCATAGGAATGCCATGTCTATAGACAAAGGCGAACACGACGTTCCCCCGACCCCGTAGGGGTCGCACAAATATGGGGGGCATGAAAAGGATTGATTACGCGATGACGCTCGATAAAATGGATTCGAAGATCTCACGACCGTCGGTGTTGCCGAGCTCGAAGTCGGCACAACGCTCAGGGTGCGGCATCATTCCAAATACATTCTTCGTTTTATTGGTGATTCCAGCAATATTGTCCAATGATCCGTTCGGATTGCTCTCCTCTGTGACCTTACCTTCCGCATCACAATATCTAAAAAGAATCTGGTCGTTGTCCTGAAGTTCTTTGATCAAATCAGCGGGACCATAAAAATTACCTTCACCATGCGCAATAGGCACTTTGTAAGCTCTATCTCTTTCAAGATTTGATGTTACAATCGCACTCTTACTTACTGGTGTAAGGTGTATATTTTTACTGATGAATTTGCGAGATGTATTGTGAAGAAGCGCTCCCGGAAGAAGTTTGGCTTCAGTCAAAATTTGAAAACCATTACAAATTCCCATTACGTAACCGCCTTTGTTAGCGTGTTTGATGACTTCATCCATGATGGGAGAAAAGCGCGCAATGGCTCCGCTGCGCAGGTAGTCGCCATAACTGAATCCACCAGGGATGAACACAAAGTCCACGCCTTGCAAATCTGTGTCCTTGTGCCAAAGCTTTACTACATCTTGATGGAGAATTTCCTTCATTGTGTAAACGAGATCTTCGTCACAATTGCTGCCAGGGAATACAACTACGCCAAATTTCATTGCTGTGATATTATTTTGACAAATTTAATGCTTTTATATCCATTGAAAAACATGAATTATCAGAAGTGCAGATGTGATGAGCATGATATAAAACATGAACGGGGCCAACAGGCTGTAGCGATAATTCGTAAACCAGTTGCCGATCACAAATGTGGCGGGTAGAATTGTCACTTCAGGTATAAATTGTCCTACATACATGTAAGAAAAGCCTGTTGAGGCCAAGGCAAACAAGGCCATTAAAAGAAATATACGCTTTACATTCCTCGCTTGGTTTGAGCTTCTGTCGGAAAGAAAAATAAAGCTTCGAAGTGCCAGTAAAAAGGAAATTCCGAGAGTAACACCAAAGGATCTTGTGTAGTTATTCGACCAATCGGGCATCCCTTCAGGGGTATTGAAGGAAATCGTTTTTTTAAACAAAATCAACTGATCCATTCGGTCTGTCCAAAGCATCCAAACGCCCCAATAGACAAAGGGAGTCGCAAAGGCTACTATGGTTAAAAGATGTTCTCGCCAGTTGAAGGAGCGCGTGTTCAAAATGCTCAGCATCATAGCTGGAAGCAACAATATGTAAGGAGGAAAGGCGAGTGCACCAAGCCCCAGCCAAAACGCTGCTTTGAAATAGGCGGGCAGTGCATTTGACTGTCTAAATACTTCCATCAGGCGGTTGAGACCAATGACAACGGCTACGTTGGCCACCAAAATCGGAATATTACATTTGATGAGACTAAGCACACTTGCCACAAGCGCGTAAAGCAAAGCGGGAACAAAAGTGGGTGAAGCGTTAAACTCATGTCTGTTGAATACGATATTTCCGAGCAGAGAACCTATGATGATGAGGCCAGAAGCAATTGAAACGCCTAAGTAAGGTGTCCCAAGAATGGGTGCCAACAGACGATCGAGAGGGAAGTCAGCAAATGAAAATGTAATAAACCCCCATGTCCATGCGGGTATCAGCACTCCGATAACTATCAAAGGAGCTGCGAGCAACAGATAGGGTTGACGAGAGGAAAATTGCCTTAAAATCATTTCGTGACAAAAATGATGTTAGAAAGTGATATTTTCGCCGAGTATTTTTATTTTTGCACCACAATTTATCAAATTATGAACTTACAAAGTATCCTCAATCCGATCGTTGACGCGCTTCAGTGGACTTTCAGACACCTCTTAGAGCCTATGTCTCATTGGTTTAACTGGGTATGTATCGTTGCCGGCTTCTTCGGAATTTGGCTTTGGTTGCGTATGCAAAAGAAGTACACTGAGAAGGCGGAGCGCGAAGGCACGATTATCTAATCGAGTTTATTTCTATCATCACAATATTTGAATCGGCCCGCCGTAAGGTGTTGGCCGATTTTTTATTTGTGCCCTATTTCACAACATTTGCGAACTTTGGATAGAGTTAGGTGTTACCTTTAGCACTGTATTTCCAAGTACCCACTTACTATGAGTAATTATACCCCAGGCCCGCTGTTGGCCAAAATCTTAGAGCCTCAGGATCTTAGAACAAAGATATCAGAAGAAGAATTGCCACAGCTCTGCAAAGAGCTTCGCCAGTACATCGTGGATATCGTGTCCGAAAAAGGGGGACACTTTGGAGCAAGCCTCGGAGTGGTGGAAATGACAACTGCCATACATTATGTATTCAATACTCCATACGACCAACTCGTATGGGACGTGGGGCATCAGGCCTACGGACACAAAATCCTCACTGGTCGCCGCGATGTTTTTCATACCAATAGAAAGTATGGAGGTATTAGCGGTTTTCCAAAAAGAAGTGAAAGCGAATACGATACTTTCGGTGTAGGTCATAGTTCTACTTCTATTTCCGCGGCTTTGGGTATGGCCGTTGCAAGCAAAATCAAAGGAGAGAAAGACCGACAAGTAGTTGCTGTAATCGGTGATGGCGCAATGACAGCTGGTCTTGCATTCGAAGGCCTTAATCACGGAGGCGCAGAGGATTCGAACGTCATCGTTATTCTCAATGATAATTGTATGAGCATCGACCCCAACGTGGGCGCGCTCAAAGAATATTTAACAGACATCACCACAAGTCATACTTACAATAAAGTGAAGGATGAAGTGTGGAACTTGCTCGGAAAGATTTCGAAGTTTGGTCCAAATGCGCAAGCGATTGTTCACAAGATAAGCGAATCACTTAAGGGTTCATTGATTAAGGAAAGCAATTTCTTTGAATCACTCAACTGGCGCTATTTCGGTCCTATTGATGGTCACGATGTAGATTATATGGTTAAAATCCTTCGTGATCTTAAAGATATTCCTGGCCCAAAAATCCTACACTGCGTGACAATGAAGGGAAAGGGTTATGAACCTGCGGAAAAGGGAAGCCCAACAAAATGGCATGCTCCAGGGATCTTCAATAAGGAAACAGGCGAGATCGTAAAGATTGTCCCAAAAAGTCCTCAACCACCACTCTATCAGGATGTATTCGGCCATACTATAATTGAGTTGGCAGAAAAGAATGAAAAAATAGTTGGTGTGACACCAGCTATGCCTTCAGGATGCTCATTGAAATTTATGATGGAGGCCATGCCTACGCGTTCATTCGACGTAGGTATCGCAGAACAGCACGCTGTTACATTTAGCGCAGGTATGGCAACGCAGGGCTTGGTGCCTTTCTGTAATATTTACTCAAGCTTCATGCAGCGCGCGTTCGACCAAGTGGTGCACGATGTAGCTCTTCAAAAACTACATGTAGTATTTTGTCTCGATCGCGGTGGCCTTGTAGGTGCAGATGGTCCAACACACCACGGTGCCTATGATATAGCGTACATGAGATGTATTCCAAATATGATTGTGTGCAGCCCCATGAATGAGAGTGAGCTGCGCAATCTTATGTACACTGCGCAATACGAAAATTACGGTACTTTCTCGATTCGTTATCCTCGCGGAAACGGTGTTATGGTGGATTGGAAGACTCCAATGAAACTAATTCCTGTTGGAACCGGGCGTAAGGTGCGCAGCGGTGAAGATGTAGCCTTCTTAACAATAGGCCCTATTGGAAATTATGCTGAAAAAGCTTGCGAGCAGCTCGCGGAACAAGGCATCAGCGCGGCTTTATACGATATGCGTTTTGCGAAGCCAATTGATGAAACGTTGTTGCATGAAGTGTTTTCCAAGTTTAAGCACGTGATTACTGTCGAAGACGGCTGCATCCAAGGAGGTATGGGAAGTGCGGTGTTGGAGTTTATGGCAGACAACGGTTACAATGCACAAGTGAAGCGTCTCGGAATTCCTGACCGCTATATTGAGCATGGAACACAGGACGAGTTGTATGCAGAGTGCGGGTACGATACACCAGCAATGGTTGCTACCGCTCTTGAAATGGTTGGTGCGAAAGAATCGGCTGGTGGTTTACGCATGTCAGGGTCTTAATCGTCTTTAGAAAAAGTGGAAGAGGAAATAGTCAATAAAGTCGCGAAAAGTGGATTGATAACAATCAATCTGGAGGAGATGTATCCCGAAGGAGAACGAGTAGGTTTTGATTTAAAAGACCTATTGTGGCAAGGGCTTGCGCTTCGTGAAAAAGATTTCAGGGACTTTTTAAAAGACCATGATTGGTCGCAATATGAAAGTAAATATGTTGCGGTTTTCTGCAGTGTAGATGCCATCATTCCACACTGGGCTTTTATGCTCGTAGCTTCCTATCTTACGGGTATCGCGCGTCTCGTCCACATTGGCAGCACCTCAGAGATGGAATCTGCTATTTTTAAAAATATTATTGAGAAAATAAATATTGAAGAGTATACCGATCAACGGCTTGTCATCAAAGGCTGTAGCGATCGTCCGGTGCCGCAAAGCGCTTATGCAGATTTGGTTTTCAAGCTTCAACCCGTGGCGAAAAGTATCATGTTTGGTGAACCCTGCAGTACGGTTCCTGTATTCAAGAGGAAATAGAACTTTCATGTAGGAGTTCTATATTCGTATAATGATTCTCGAAAGAATTTTAGTTTATCTAAATCGGCCAATTGCCTTGGAAACAGGCTCTTTAGCCCGCTATAGGCAAGCATGGCTTTTCGGTCTTTTTGTTTTTCTATTTCTTTTTGTTTTTAAGCCGTTTGGACTGGAAGGTACAGGCCCCAATCTGTTGCGAATTACATTAGGTTACGGTGGTGTTTGTTTCCTGGTTATGATATTCTTGAATGTCTTTGTGATGAGAATCTTTCCAAACTATTTCGAAGAGGATCATTGGACATTGGGGAGAGACTTATTCTGGAGCATGGTGAATGTCATGATGATTGGGTTTTGTAATCTACTTTTTTCTTTGTGGATGGGAATTGGTGGGATGAATTGGAATACAATTTTTACACTGCAACTCTATACTTTTCTTGTAGGTGTTTTTCCAGTTTCGGTAAGTTTACTTTGGAAAGAAAACCGTTTACGGCATAAGCACATTCGAGCTTCTGAAGCACTGCCGGTGCGAATGTCAACAACGGATGAAAGGATTTCAAGGATTCGAATTGAGTCTGAAAATCAGGGCGAGAGTTTTGATTTGGATAAAAATGACTTGCTCTACTTGCAGAGCGCAGAGAATTATATTGAGGTATATTTTGTAGAAAGTGGAAAAACTCAAAAGAGGGTAATACGCAATACTCTAAAGAAATTTGCAAAAGATTGGGAAGCAGAGCCATCTCTATTTCGGTGTCATAAAAGTTATCTCATCAATTTGACACGCGTGCTGGCAATTACAGGAAATGCTCAAGGCTTGAAGGCACAAGTAGAGCACGTTGATATCACTATTCCCATCAGTCGCCTGCTGATTGATGAGTTGAAGCAGCGCATGGAGAGTTTGAAGGCTTGATGTTCGTCATTAGGCTTTGCCGTTGGTCACAAAGCTTTGTTTTTAGTCACTTCATTGGTCAAATGGATTGGTTTTGAGGGATTTTCGCCAAAAATAAATTCCTATGAATATTGCTTTGATCCTTCACATCTCCGCTGGTTTTAGCGCCCTGTTTGCTGGAACCCTCATTCATTTCCTGAAGAAAGGAACGCTTACCCACCGAAGACTTGGCCTTGTATTTTACTATTCCATGCTGCTAACTGGTTTTTCAGCTCTATGGCTTTCGTTCTTTCAAGAAAGCGTTTTCTTGTTCACCATCGGGATTTTTGCGCTTTATCAAACACTGAGTGGTAAGCGCGCTGTCGCCAATAAGAGCCTCAAACCTTCATGGTTTGACTACACACTTTCGACGATTGCACTTGCAAATGGCATCTATATGATTTCTACATTGAACTTGATACTCGGGGTATTTGGCTTCATGTGCGTCTTGTTGGCGATACAAGACGCGTGGCTTTATTTAAGGTTAAAACGCGGGGTAGAATTGGAAAAGAATTCTTGGTTGAAAAAGCACATCGGAATGATGATGGGGAGCTACATCGCCACGTTCACGGCCTTTTTGGTTGTGAATATTAATGATTTTGAACCCGCATGGCTTTTATGGCTTTCTCCGACTTTTATATTCGTCCCGGTAATGAGTATTTACCAGAAGAGATATTTGAGAAAAGGTGCTGCTTAGTCGTTATGATAACTTTCACCTTTAAGAATGGTAAAGGCGCGGTAAACTTGTTCTACAATAAAGACCCGAATCATTTCGTGAGAAAATGTCATTTTGGAAAATGAAAGTTGGTAGTCTGCACGTTCATATACCTCTTTTGTGAAGCCAAAAGCACCACCAACGAGAAGCACCATTTGTTTGGTGCCGGCGTTCATTTTCTTTTGTAGAAATTGGGCGAATTCGCGGGATGTAGGATTGACGCCCTTTTCATCTAAAATTACTAAAAAGTCATCGGACTTAATATTTTTCAAAATGGTTTGAGCCTCTGTTTCCTTTTGTTTTTCCGGGTCTTTTAGCTTACCGTCAGCGAGTTCGATTACTTCGAATTTACAGTAGTGCTTTAACCTTTTTATATATACATCAAATCCTTCCTTCACAAAAGGAGTCGTGGTTTTTCCAACGAGTATGAGGCGAATATTCATTCGGTTTTTAGTCGAGTGTTCATTCGGTTTTTACCGAATGTTTGTTCGGTTACTCTCTATAGTCGTCTTTATCTCTAACGTCCTGAGCTTGCAATGGATTGAGACCATACTCTCGAAACTCTTTTCTTTTTTTGTAAACATCGCATGCTACAAATATTGCATTTCGTAGAGATGCTTCATCAGCTTTTCCTTTGCCGGCGAGGTCGTAGGCTGTGCCGTGATCGGGTGAAGTGCGAACGATAGGCAATCCCGCAGTAAAGTTGACACCACTGTCAAAGGCAAGAGCTTTAAATGGCGCTAATCCTTGATCGTGATACATTGCCAACACCGCATCGAATTGCTTATAAATGCCGCTTCCGAAGAAACCGTCGGCTCCATAAGGTCCAAAGACATAGCTTCCCTTATCGAAAGCTTCGCGTATTGCAGGTAGAATGATTTCTTTCTCCTCATTTCCCAATAGTCCATTATCACCAGCGTGTGGATTGAGCCCCAATACTGCGATGCGCGGCTTGGGAACGCCGAAATCGCGAATGAGGCTCTCTTGCATGAGAGCTAATTTTTCGAGAATCTTTTCCTTCGTAATGTTTTGGGCAACATCTTTAAGCGGAAGATGTCCGGTAACAATTCCAACCTTTAATACGTCGCTTACGAGGAACATCAACACTTTATCGGTGCCAGCAATCTTAGCGAGGTATTCGGTATGACCCGGAAAGTTGAAGTCTTTACTTTGAATCGTATCTTTATTGATTGGTGCGGTAACGAGGACATCCACTTTATTAGAAGCGAGGTCGGCTGTGGCTAGTTCAAGACTTTTAAATGCCATTTCTCCGGCTTCTTTGGTGGCCTTTCCAATTTCGAATGTTCCCTTAAAATCTTTCCAGATATTGATGAGGTTTACCTTTTTGGGTAGAGCTTCACCAGCATGCTGTATGGTGGTGTATTGAAACTCTTCAATACTGCTGAGGCGTTTGTGAAGCTTTACAGCTTCGGGGTGAGCGTAGATAATCGGAGTTATTCCTTCTGCCATTCTCGGGTCCGAGAAAACCTTTATTATGGTTTCGATGCCGACTCCATTTGGGTCTCCGCATGTGATTGCTACGCGCAGTCTATCGTCTTTCCTTTCGGACATAGTTCAATGATGTTTGATACTCTTAGAGAGTATAATTTTCTTTGATAAAATTGTAAAGCAATCTCACACCCACGCCGCTTCCACCTTTGGTGCGATAGCTTTGAGCAGCATTTGAATATGCAGGACCAGCAATGTCGATATGTATCCAAGGATAGGTAGTGAAGTGTTCTAAGAACTTGCCCGCGCTGATGTGACCCGCATTCGCTCCACCGAGGTTTTTGAGATCTGCAATGTCACTTTTCATTTCATTACCGTATTCCTTCCAAAGAGGAAACTGTACAGTTCGCTCCCAAGTTTTGAAACCGCTTTGTGCCAATTTATTCATTATTTCCTGGTCAGCAGTGCCCATGATAGCGCTCGCGTAACTGCCGACAGCTCTCATAGCAGCGCCAGTGAGCGTGGCAAGATCAATGACTAAAAGTGGATCATATTTTTTAGCATAACCTAATGCATCAGCGAGAATTAATCTCCCTTCAGCATCGGTGTTGAGCACTTCGACAGTTGTGCCGTCATACATAGTGAGAATGTCTTGTGGACAGATCGCATTCATTCCTGGTCGATTGTCTGTAGCAGGCACCAAGCCTACGACGTGCACTGGAAGCTTGTTTGCGGCAATTGCAGAAATAGCTCCCACTACCGCTGCACCTCCGGCCATATCGCATTTCATTTCGTCCATTGAACCTGGAGTAGGTTTTAAACTTAACCCACCAGTATCGAATACAACACCTTTTCCAACAAGAACGATAGGTCTCTTGTTTTTTGCATTCTTCGGTTTGTACTCCATAATGTTGAAAGTAGGCGGATCGATGCTGCCTTTGTTGACTCCAAGAAGTCCACCCATTCCCAACGCTTCAATGTCTTTTTTATGTAAAACTTTTACCGAGAATCCGTAAAGTTTTCCGGCTTTTTGCATCTCTTTCGAGAACTGCTCAGCTGTCAAATACGAGACAGGTTCGTTGACTAAATCTCTTGCCAGTAATGTTGCCTGCACGAGATTATTGAGCTCTAGCAGTGCGTTGTCGTCAAGCTTTGCGTCTTGTACAAATATTTTATCCAGAGAATTTTTTTTCTCTTTTTTATCCTTGAAATATTTTAGAAATTGATAATTCGCGAGAGCCGCTCCTTCCGTGAATGCAAGCGTAGCCGCGCTGTTTCCGGAGTCATTGATGATATGTAGTTTATCGGAACCAACACTAACAGCCAAGGTCTGAAGATCTTTTCCGTGGCCTCTCCATATTTCGAGAATATCTGCCTCTTGCTCTCTGGAATCGATTACATAGAATTTTCTATGATGGCCGAGATCTTGAAAAGAAACTACATCTTTTCCTGCACCAACTTGAGCAGAAAGATACTTCGCTTCCTCTTTGGAAAGACCTTTAGGATCAGAAGCCTGATCTTTGGTTAGGATGATTGCAGTAACCGCTGCTGAGCTATTGTTTTTTGCCGATTGAATCTTCATACGGCAAATATAAGCGATGCGTGAGGAGATTATTCGAACAATACTTTTTCTACCTGACGATATCCTGCCTTCTCAAGCACAATGGTGTACATACCTGCTGGTTGTTTATCAACAACCCACATGGTTTCGCCAGCCGGAATATTCTCTTCTGCAATTAGCGCTACCATCTGCCCAAGACTATTGTACATCTTGGCGGAAATGAACTCCTGCTGGAATGCGTAGTAACGTATGTTGGTTTGGTCTTTTGCTGGATTCGGGAATACGCTTACAACGAAGATAGGCTTTATTTCTCTTACAGCTGTTGGAATGATCGATACAGTGTCACTCACAGTGATATTGATGTCGTCCAAAAAGAAGTTATTACCACCTTGGCCAGTGAATTCAAATTTCACTCTAAATCCATCAGTGAGCCACGTTGTGTCTAGCATGATGATACTTTCGCTGTTCCATTGTGTACTTGAAGTAGGCGTAAATTGAGAAGAGACCGGGTTTGCCGTTGGTAGCGTATTTGTACCCATTCGTGTTCGTCTGGTGAACCAGTTGGCACCGCAGTCACCACTTACTTGAATTCGCAAGCGATCTTCTGTTGGACCGCTCACGCGATTGGCATAAGCCCATCTGTAAGAGAGCCACGCTGTATCTACAGCCGTCATATCGTATGTTGCAGAAATCAGTTCGTCAATGGTTCCAATATCATTATTGCTAAAGTTGCGCAAACGAAGGGAACGACTTCCAGAGAAGGATGCCGACGGAGTAATTTCAAAGGTGAGATTTTCATCCTGGTTATATATTAACCATTCTGAATTTGGCCATACTCCTTCAAAGCCTTCTTCTGTTGGACCTTCAAGTTGTGCATAATTCAAGATCGTAATGAGGTTAAATTTAACTTCTGTTAGACTAGTAGAACCATTGGAAACAGTGAGTGTAACCGTATATGTTCCAGGTTCTAGGTAAGTGTGATCTGGATTTTTATAAATCGCTGGATCACTTCCAGAAAGAATGGTACCGTCACCAAAATCCCATGTCCAAAGGTTAACGCCGTGATAGGATAGATCAAGGAATGACACTGTTTGTCCGATGCAGGCGGTATTCGAAGGAACGCGAAAATCACATGAGCACAATTCAGGATCAATAACTCCGGTGAGAATAAGGTTACTAGTGGTGTACAGATTGTTTCTTTGTGCAATAGGACTGGTGAGCGCTGCTCTCATACGAAGGCGCTGGCCTTCGGTAAACATTCTGGAGCAATAGCTATACTCCATGTAATTTTGAACGTTGTCAATTAGACTTCCGCAAGAGGCGCCATCAAGGTCACAAGAGGTATAGCCAATTGTGTTTGGGGTGTCTTCGACAAAATCATCAAAGTCGCAGTTGCTCGGTTCTCCAGGTTGGTTTGTAGGTCCCCAAGTATGACTTAAGTTGAGCCAGTGACCAACTTCATGTGTCAGCGTACGGCTGCGGAAGACACTACCAGTTCCTATGGATCCTGTATAGTCGTGACGAAGCACTATACCGTCATTTTGAGCTCCCCAGTTTCCACTTACTGTAGAAGGAAGGAAAGTATATCCTGCTGTGCCATCTCCGGCATCGGCACACACCCAAACATTCATATATCTGTTCCGTGGCCACATACTCAAGGCTTTCATTTCGGAACCGCCTTCTGTGGTGAGTTCGCTTTGCACGCGAACGATACCAGAATGGCAGTTTCCGAAGGGATCCTTGGATGCTAAAACGAATTCGATGCCTATGTCTGCAATGATGTCTTCGAAAGCCGGAATTACGGCGATGGTGTCAGCATTCTGTTTTCGAAAATCTCGGTTGAGAATAGCCATTGCATCATAAACTTGAGCGTCTGTGATGTTCTCGGGACCGTTATTGTGAATGATATGAAAGACAACGGGAATTTGGTAAATGGTTTGTCCGCCACCTCTGTCATCCTCAGAAAAATTTCTTGCAAGTTCATTTAAAGCCTCCTCAGCCATGCGCACCTCGTGGTTGCATTCTGGATGCTGCTGATGAAACTGTAGGGTTCTTCCTACTTGCCCACAATAATGAACGCCATCAACGGATTGAGAGAAAGTAATTATACTTGAAACGAGTGACAATGCCACTAAAATGATCTTCTTCATAACAGGTTTGTCTGGGGAAGGCGAAAATAATACCTTCCGGGCTCTACATTACTACAATTTACATTTATACCCTACCAAGTCAGGAATCCAATATCAAGAGTATCGTCCGTCGTCTTCGCCATCTGCTGAAAATAGTTGGTTCATTACATCGCTAAATTCTATGGACGAATCCATTACAGACTTACCGATAAGGCTATATTCAGCCAATCCATGAAGTACAAATTCCATCATGAGAAGCCTCTCGTTTTCTGACGTCCCAGGGCAATATTTTACAACCAAATCATGCAGTGTAGGAACCGCATAAAGCTCAGTGGCCCTGTCTTTAGAGGTAATGTCTCGAAGTAGCTCCACTTGATTGTTTCCAAACCACTGAATTATTGGGTCGTAGGGACTCTCTGTTTTTTTGCGCTTATACGTGTCTGGGTTAGGAAAAATCTGGGGGAATTTTTTTCGAATGGCCTGGCCAAGGAGACGCAGCGCCACGAATTGCGGACCTTCTTGCTCGCCTTCATACACAAGCTCAACTTTACCGGTCACAGCGGGGACGATGGCCATCAGGTCTCCAATGGTCGCCCATGTTTGTTTTTCTTTATTAATTATTGCCCTTCTCTCTGCTGCGGCAACCAGATTTTCGTAAGCAGAAATTGTGAGTCTGGCGGAAACACCGCTTTTTTGATCAACGTATTCGCTTTCTCTTGCCTCAAAAGCTACTAGCTCAATCAGTTCGCTTATCAGAGCTGGCACTGCCACGCGTTTGCGCTGATCATCGTTGATCTTTGCTTCTTGTAATGTGATGCTCTGCGAGAGTTCAATTGTTTTTGGATAATGCGTGATTATTTGCGACTGTATGCGGTCTTTGAGGGGCGTAATGATACTGCCTCGGTTGGTGTAGTCTTCAGGATTGGCAGTAAATACAAATTGAATATCCAGATTAAGCCTCAATTGAAATCCACGAATTTGAATATCTCCTTCTTGAAGAATATTAAAAAGTGCAACTTGAATACGGGGTTGTAAATCGGGTAATTCGTTGATGACGAAAATACAACGGTTGCTTCTAGGCACAAGACCGAAATGGATTACACGCTCATCACTGTAGCTTAATTTGAGATTAGCCGCTTTGATGGGATCTACATCACCGATTAAGTCTGCAACGGTTACATCTGGTGTTGCCAATTTTTCTATATAACGATCATCGCGGTGCACCCACGCAATTGGAGTGAGGTCCCCATATTCCTGCACGAGATCTTTAGCAAATCTGCTCACAGGTTGGAGAGGGTCATCGTTGAGCTCAGATCCTTTCACGATGGGCATCCACTCGTCGAGAAGTCGCGTAAGGCCTCGCGCCATGCGGGTTTTGGCCTGACCTCTCAGACCCAGGAGATTCATGCTATGACCGCTTAGTATAGCGCGCTGGATGTCTGGAATGACCGTTTCTTCATAACCTAAAATGCCAGGAAAAATATCTTCTTCTTTGGTCATTTTTTCAATCAGATTGGCTCGCAGTTCTTCTTTGATAGACTTCGATTTATAACCTGATTTTTTAAGTTCACCTAAGGTGTTTATGTTGGGTTGATTCATGGTTCTATTTTCTTTTTCTGTTGCGCTCATAATCGACAAGTATTCCATCGCCTAATCCTGTAAGTCCTGTAAAGAGCGCCTTTCCGTTGTTTGCTTGTGTAAAATCTTCTATGAATTGTTGAAGGTACGGATCGTCAGTGAGCATGAACGTGGTAATCGGAATTCCTGATTTGCGACACATACGCGCGAGGTTGAGGCATTTGCCAACTATATAGGGATCGAGACCAAAAGAATTTTTATAATACTGACCTCCTTCTTTTAGACATGAAGGTTTGCCATCTGTGATCATAAAAATTTGTTTGTTGCCAGCTTTTCTTCTTCTCAAAATATCCATGGCCAACTCGAGACCCGCAACGGTATTGGTGTGGTAAGGACCGACCTGAAGATAAGGCAAGTCCTTTACTTGGACAGGCCACGCATCGTCACCAAAAACAACAATGTCCAGAGTGTCTTTGGGATAACGTTTCATGATAAGCTCGGATAGCGCCATAGCTACCTTTTTGGCAGGCGTTATACGATCTTCTCCATATAGAATCATGGAGTGTGAAATGTCAATCATTAGCACTGTGCTGGCTTGTGATAGGTTTTCGGTTTCGAAAACTTCAAGATCAGATTCTGTCAAAAAGAAATCCTCTGTTCCATTGTTGATCTGAGCATTGCGCAAAGATTCACTCATGAGAATTTGCTCGGGTTTATCACCAAAGACAAACGGACGCGTCATTTCTGTTGGCTCGTCTCCACCGCCCGTGTGGCGTGTCTTGTGATTGCCACGATTTGTTTTTTTCATTTTACCAAAAAGCTGCTCGAGTGCTCTTTGACGAATCGCTTGTTCCGACTTTCCAGTGAGGCTAATGCCGCCGCCCTGACCAGGTTTGTATTCTTCTTTTAAATAACCTCTTCTCTTTAATTCTTGCTCGAAATCGTCGCGTGTGTAATTGTCGCTGAACAGCGGTTGCTGTTTATCGATCTCTTCCATCCAATCCAGCGCATCTGTTGGGTTCCCGTTGGAATAGTTGAGCAATTCGATGAATAAAGGAAGCAAGCGATCAAAAGGTTTTCTTTTGTCAGCTTCTGGAATCCATTCTGTAAAGCGATATCCGATCATTTGGTTGATTTCGTTGGGGAAGAAACGAAAGTAAAGCAAACCTTGGAGTTGTTTATTTTGTTCACATCATTTTTGATTCATCTTTCATTGGGAGCACTTATTTTCGTGGCATTATGGAAAAGAAGATACTGGTGTTATTTGCTCATCCCAGATTCGAGGATAGTGTGGTGAATACCACGTTGGTGCGCTCCTTGGAAAAACTCCCTTTTGTCACATTTCGAGATTTATACGAATTGTATCCGGATTTCGACATCGATATTAAAAAAGAACAGGCGTTATTGAAAGAGCATGAAATCATCGTGTGGCATCATCCTATTTATTGGTATAGCTGTCCTCCTTTGATGAAGCAATGGATAGACCTTGTATTGGAATATGGATGGGCGTATGGAAAAGATGGTGATCAGTTGAAAGGTAAGTGGATATTTAATGCGGTATCTGCAGGTGGTAGCAAAGAAGTTTATGCTCATGAAGGGCGCAACCGATATACCATTCCAGAGTTCTTAAGACCATTTGAGCAAACGGCTCGATTGTGTCAAATGGTTTATTTACCACCCTTTGTAGTACATCACGCCAATGTCGCAACGCGCGAAGTTTGTTCGAGTTTCGGAGAAAATTATACACGGATTTTAACTGCATTGAGTAGTTCTGGTGACGATGCATCGGAATTTTTTCAAAAGGAATATCTCAACATTCATCAATACGGGGAGGCAACATTATGAGTGCATCATTTTTACAGATGGCAATAGTCTTTCTCGCAGCGGCATTGATTAGTGTTCCTATTGCGAAAAAGCTTGGACTTGGTAGCGTATTGGGTTATCTATTAGGCGGAGTGCTCATCGGACCTTTTGTATTGAAGTTTGTTGGTGAGGAAGGCGAGGACATCATGCATGCCTCAGAATTTGGAGTGGTGATGATGTTATTTTTGATTGGACTCGAGCTGAACCCACAGTCGTTTTGGCGAATGCGTAAGGCGATTCTTGGTATGGGTTTGAGTCAGGTAATCTTTACAACTGCGGCTATCACTGCGATTTTCTTTTTTGGATTTGGTTTTACCATCAATGCGTCATTAGCCATAGGTTTGGCCTTTTCACTCTCGAGTACCGCCATAATTCTTCAAACATTAAAAGAAAAAAATATGGATGCTACACCCGCGGGAAGAGGCTCTTTTGCGGTTCTGCTATTGCAGGATATTGCGGTGATTCCAATTTTGGCAGTGCTGCCGTTGCTTGGTACTGTGGTGGATGCAGAAGGAGCAGATTCAGGTTCAAAACAAGTGTTGCTCTCTCTTGCGGCAATAGCAGGTTTGATATTGATAGGTCGATATTTGGTAAACCCTTTTTTACGATTGATTGCGAAGACACGCATGCGTGAGTTGTTCACAGCATCGGCGCTTTTCATAGTAGTGGGAGTGGCTTATCTGATGAGCCTCGCCGGCATAAGCGCTGCGTTGGGTACCTTTATGGCGGGCGTGCTTTTGGCGAATAGTGAATTCAGACATGAATTGGAAAGCGATGTTGAACCGTTCAAAGGATTACTCTTGGGATTATTTTTCACAGCCGTGGGCAGCACCATCAATTTTCATTTGATTGCTTCAGAAGCGGGATTGATTTTCGGTATTGTAGGCATTGTGATTGCGGTGAAGGGTGTGATTTTATTTTTAATAGGAAAAGCTTTTAAACTCTCATTTGATCAGAATGCCCTCTTCACGGTGTTGCTTGCGCAGGTTGGAGAATTTGCTTTTGTGTTGTTGGCTGGCTCCAAATCGTATTCAATTCTTGACGGGCATACAACTGAGATTTGCATGGCGGTGACGACTATTACCATGGCGTTAGCGCCCTTGATGATTTTTGCAAATGAGCGATTAATCATGCCTTTGATTGGAACACAGGAAGAAGCTGAAGAGAAAGAGGCCGATATTATTGATGAACATCACAAAGTGATCATCGCAGGGTTCGGACATTTTGGAAGTACTATTGGTCGTTTTTTACGAGCTAATGGTGTGGGTGCAACGATTTTAGATCATGACAGCGATCGCGTTGATCTCTTGCGTAAGATGGGATTCAAAGTCTATTATGGCGATGCTACAAGACTCGACTTGTTGCAGTCTGCCGGTGCGGAGAAAGCGCACATTCTCATCTCTGCTTTGGATGACGAAGAACAGACGCATGCGTTGATTGATGTTGCGCAAAAACATTTTCCACACTTGAAATTATACATTCGCACGCGTCATCGTTTTGCGAGTTATGGAGTGATGGCGAAAGGAGTGGACAACACATATCGCGAGGGTTTGCACAGTTCCGTATTCATGGGTGCTGATGTGCTGCATGATTTGGGCCACCGCAAATACACAGTCACGCGCAAGGCGCAGGAATTCATCAAATACGACGAAGGCGCTCTTTCTAAATTATCCAAAGAGTGGAACAATAGAGAACAATACATCATCAATGTAAAAGCAGAAATAGAACTTCAAGAAAGACTGCTTAATGAAGACGTACGATTCTCAAACAACGTTCACGACAATGCTTGGGATAAAGAGAAGATGAAGGGGTAGAGTAAGAACGAGAACAAAGAACAAGAACGAGAACAAAGAACAAGAACGAGAACAAAGAACAAGAACGAGAACAAGAACGAGAACAAGAACAAGAACGAGAACAAGGGGTTTTTTGGGAACAGGGGAACAGGGGAACAGGGGAACGGGGGAACGGGGGAACAAGGGGATTCTGAATTCAGAATTGCGAATTAGTTTTTAAAGTTTTCGTTCTTTGAGGATGGCTTCGAGGTCTTTGTGCGGGTTGGGTTTTTTGAGGTGGCGGTAGAAGAAGAATATGGGGAAGATCATGGGGATAAGAAATCCGAATTTTTTTTCAGGGGAATTTAACCAGCCGATTATTCCAAAAGTGGTAATCCCACAGAGAAATCCAAACCATAAAGCATGGAAGAATTTTGACTGGGTCATCTTCTTTTTTTCAACCAAAAGTTCTTCGTCGGTAAGATTATTAAGTTCTTGTCGGGTCATGGGGGTAAAGATAGGAAGATAGGAGATAGGAAATAGGGAATAGGGAATAGGGGGGAGATTGGAAGCTGATTAGTCCGGAAGAACTATTAGGGCTTTTGAAAGGTCGAGTTTTTTGTATTTATTTTTAATTGAATCATCCATGTTTCCCTTGTCGTCGGTGAAAGACACAAGACTGGTATTGAATCTCCAAGTGCCAATGTAATTAACGGTTTGAGGAGAAATGGTAAAACTAAATTGTTGCAGGTCTTGAGCTTTTATTTGTCCGTTTAAAATCTTTTCTTCAAGATTATCCAAACTGTTGATTCCTTTAAAAATGGGTTCAGTGTAGATCATGTTTCCATACCAACGTTTCTCGGGCCAGACATAATTGAGGATTGTGTACGTGCCAGGAGGAATGATTAATACGAATTTTTCATCTTGAGATTTTCTTGATTTTGGTTTTATTTTCAATTTCAAAATTTCACCAGTATTGACATTTTGGAATCTTACTTCATGAAAATTCAATGAATGAGCCATGCCCAGTCGGGGAATAAAAGTTCCATAGACGATGGCTTCATCAGGCCGCATGGTGTGACCATTATAAACTTTTTTAAGTACTCCTGTTTGTTGGCTTTTAACACCAATCGTTAAAATACTAAAGAAGCAAATTAGTGCGATTTTTATCGATATAGTTTTCATTCCCCTTGTTCTCTGTTCCCTTGTTCTCGTTCTCGTTCCCGTTCCCGTTCCCGTTCTTTATTCCCGTATGTAATCCAACGGATTTACTGGCGAGCCTTGAAGCCAGAGCTCGAAGTGGAGGTGGGGGCCTTCGCTGTGATAGCCGGTGTCGCCGATGAATGCTATAGATTCTCCGGTCTTGACGCGGTCGCCCTGTTTTTTTAGAAGAACAGAATTGTGCTTATAAACGGAAATCATCCCATTGGAGTGCTGAATCTGAATCACATTGCCATCGTCGGAGGTAAAGTTGGAAAGAATAACTATCCCATCTAATACCGCTCTCACAGGGTCGTCGGCGGGAGCAATGAAATCGACCCCATAATGTCCTTCTTTAGGGTTGAACTTGTTGGAAACACTACCGTTTACCGGACGGAAAAGAATAAAGGTCTTGGCAGTATTCTCTTGTTCTGCCTCAACATCCAAGTCATATCGATCGCCAGCACTCAATTGCTGCCTAACGGCCTCATCTATCTCAGATACTTCATAGCTCAACTGAACATCACTGACCTGCTTGGAACCAGTATCAAGCGCGTTTTTGAGCTCTCCGCCGCTAAGAATGACTTTTAGGTCTCTAACATACTTCTCATTCATACGTGCTACGTCCAAAAGCGAATCTGCCTGGAGGCGAGCTATGCGCGCGTCTTCACGGTAAGAATAGTCGGTAAAATCCGGAATTACATATGCTTTGAGTGGCGTGAACGCTACGAGGAGATAAATCAGGGTTCCAAAGACTAAAAGCAAACCCCCAAACATGATTATCACGTTCATCGGAGTAAGGGAATAGCTAAACTTTTCCTCAAAAGTCTTTTCATTCAAAACCGTAAGGCGGAATCGACTTTTAAGCTTTTTAATCAGCTTTTTACGCTTATTTACGGGTTGTGCCTGCATCTCTGGCTGTCTGTTCTGGCGTGCAAATTAACCATATCCACACCGATTGCTCAAGAATTTTGGAAAAACACAGCAAAAATCAAATATTTTTGCCTTTTGGACGTTGATGGCGGGCTTTTTTGAACCAGCCAAATTCAGATAGTTTTTATTGTGAATAACAAGCATCTTAATACCATCCTATACACCGTAGTCTTTTTGTTTGCTGTTTCATGCAGTACTCAAAAAGACGGATTTGTTTACCGTGTTTATCACAACACTACAACTCACTACAACGGATATTTTAATGCCGATCAAAGCATTCAAAAGGGCTACAATAAGATTTTAGCTGCCGAAAAGCCTGATTACGACAATATCCTGCCGATTTTTATTATTGGAAATAAAGAAACTGCTCAGTCTTCTTTCCCCGAAATGGAGCGCGCCATCGAGAAGAGCGAGAAAATGATTAATCGCCACACCATAAAAAAGGAGGCGAATAAGGATAAGAAGAGACCCGTATTCAACAAGTGGATAGATGAGAATTATATGGTAATCGGTCGCTCACATTTCTATAAAAGAAATTATACAAAGGCCGAACAAGTATTTAAATACGTTAATGGAAAGTATCAAGAAGAGAATACGCAGATAGCAAGTGCTACATGGCTTGCGCGCGCATATACAGAAATGGGCGAGTATTCAAAGGCCATGGTTAGCTTAAACCGCTCCGAGCCCAAAGAGAAGCACGACCCAGAATTGGTTGCAGAATATTATATGGCGATGGCCGATATTCTCTTGAGACAGGAAAAGTACGCGGAGGCTGCGGTTAAAATGGAGAATTCTTTAAAGTATATCAAGAAGAAAAAGAATAGAGCGCGTCCTCATTTTATTATTGCTCAGATATATCAGAAGATAAATCGCAGTACAGAGGCCTTAACTCATTACGAATCGGTACTCAAAAGCAGACCGCCCTACGAGTTGGAGTTTTATTCAAAAATTAATAAAGCACTTTCTTACAGTCGACGTGGAGGTAGTTCTGAGGACATCAAGAAGGAATTGATGAAGATGCTCAGGGATGAAAAGAACGAAAACTACAAGGATCAAATTTATTTTGCCTTGGGAGATTTGGCATTGGAAGAGCAGAACCGTCCTCAGGCCATTTATTACTTTGAAGAGTCTATTAAAAATAATCAAGGCAACCAAAAGCAGCGCGCAAAGGCATTCTTAAAGTTGGCGGACTTGTATTTCAATGAAAGGAAGTATGAAGAGGCTCAAATAAAATATGATAGCACTGCTGCTTATATCGACGCTACACACCCTCGTTATCGTGAAATTAAGGCTCGTGCGGAGAATCTGGCCGAATTAGTAGGTTATTTAAATACTATTAATTTGAATGATAGTGTGAGCAAGCTTTGCGATATGAGTGAAAAAGATCTGGAAAGAGCATTGCAAAAAGCTCAGAAAGATGCACAGCGCAAAGCGGATGAGTTGCGTCGACGCGATGAGGAAGAAGCGGCAAAGGCTGCTGCTGGTCAAGCTTCGAGTATTAGCGGCTCCTTTTGGGCGTACAATGAAAATCTAAGAGAAAAAGGCCAGTCCAATTTCAAGGATTATTGGGGAGAAAGGCCATTAAAAGATAATTGGCGTCTTCAGTCAAAGGTTGCTACTATGTATAACGACCCAGACGAGTCGATAGTAGTGGTGGCGGAAGCGGGAAAACCCAACGCGCAGCCAGAAGACAGATATAAGGTGCCCACGCTGGAAGAACTAAAGGCGACTCTCCCATGCGGAGATGCTGAAAAAGTCAAACAAAGTCAGTTGGCTTTAGCCGAAGCCTATTATAAAGCGGGTGTTATTTATAAAGAAAAATTGGATGACGTCGATAACGCTACAGATGTCTGGGAGCAGCAAATCCTCAACATGGAGGAAAGCGATTTTCACCCAATGACTCTATATCAACTTTACAGAACATGGCTCTATAAAGAGCAATTGGCTGGCTACAAACCGAACCCTTTCTGTGAAACCTGTAGCTCTGTTTACTGGGGAAATGAGGTAAAGAGCAGATATCCTGATTCGGAATGGGCAAGACTTATTGATAATCCTGAATATCTCGATCAGAAAGAAGTCAAAGACAAAGAAGAAACCGCGGCATATGAAGAGGTATATAAGTTATATGTGCGTGGCAGTTACGTAGATGCTCTTGGGGCTTGCAATAAGGTGATTCAAGAAGAACCGGAGAATCATCTTCTTTGTAAGTACAAGTTGATGCGTGCGATTTGTATTGGATACTCTGATGGAGTGGTTGGTGTTCGCGATAATTTCATCAAGGAATTGAATGACGTGAAAGCGAATTGTCCAAACTCTGAAGAAGCGGCTCAAGCTTCAGAAATTTTAAAGAGTCTGAATAAGGAGTTGGCACCTCAAAATCAGGGAAACAATCAAAGTGGTGACGGCATAAATCCACCGACTTCTTCTGAGGAAGGTCCCAAAGAATCAGTTTTCAAGCTGGATACAGGGGGCGAACATTATGTAGCTGTTGTGGTGCCCGTGAAGGATTTTAATATGAATAATTTTAAAATTAAAGTCACGGATTATAATACATTGAATTTCGCAACAGCTGGATACAAGGTGACCAATAATCTTTTGGATAAAGAGAGACACATTATCATGGTAAAGCCCTTCCAAGGCGCGGATGCAGCGAAAGATTATATGGAGTTCTTTTCTAAAGATGAAGGAATTAAGGCTTTATTGGATGGAAAGGCAGTGGATATTTTCGTGATTTCAAAAACCAATTATATTGCTTTATTTAAGAGCAAAGATTTAGAGGGCTATCTTCAATTTTATAGCGACAATTATTAATTCCAATTAGTATGGCAAGAGCACAGGAATCAGCACCAGACATGAGTATCAACCGAATCGTGGAGGGTACCTCAATAGAAGGAGAAATCCGCTGCGAATCGAATATCCGTATCGATGGTTCATTTATCGGTAATTTAACCACCAAAGGTCGATTAGTTATTGGACCAGCAGGGAGACTAGAAGGAACTATTTCTTGTCAAAATGCGGAGATTGAAGGATTGGTCAAGGGAAAAATAAATGTTCAGCAACTTCTTTCATTAAAGGGAAGTGCCAAGGTGGAAGGAGATATTTTCACCGATAAACTTAGTATAGAGCCCGGGGCTAGCTTCACAGGAGCGTGCAACATGGGCGCCAAAGTGAAGGACATAAAGAAAGAGGAGCCAGCACTCGCTATGGCGGCAAAGTAGATTTTGAAATCGAATGCTTTTATAAAATATTCTTCCATGGCTATCCAAATGGCTGTGACCATATTGGGATGTTTATTCCTGGGAAAGTATTTGGATGAAAAAAATGAAACCGGCAAAGTCTGGACAATCATGCTGTCAATTGTCGGAGTCGGAGTAGCGATGTATAGTGTTATTAAAGACCTGATGAAATCATGATATCAAAGATGTTTTATGTGTGGTTGGTTGTAGTGGCAGCAATTTTATTATTGAGTATTTTTTTGTTGCAGAATATTCTAAATCTGCCTATAGCCCTCTATTTTTCAGCGATTGGCTTTGGGGTGCTCACTTTTCTGTTGTATAGGAATATTCTAAAGGCGAATGAAAAAAGTCCAAGAAGATTCGTAACAGCTTTCATGGGGAGCGTTTCTGTCAAGCTGTTATTGACAGCCCTCGTGGTCGGTGTTTTAGTCTATTTCGATAAGCCGCATAAGGCTCAGATAGCCGTTGGCATGATGGTCATTTACGTGGCATACACCTTTGTTCTTGTGCGAAGTTTGACACAAGAGGTCTCGGATAACAAGGGAAAGTGAAATTGGTGATTTCGGATTAACAAAAAGCCTTATTTGTTAATTTAAAGTGATTTAGGTAACGTTGACTTAACATATCGCGGCGTAAATTCGCGGCGCTTTACGTTAATGAAACAAATTCTAATTCAATATACCATGATTCACAACTACATCGGCTCGCGGTTCTCGCGATTTGTGTTGTACATTTTTTTGTTTTCTACTGTGGTGTTTTCTACTTATGCTTCTAAGGCACAAGTATCCATTACAGCACCATTGACAGACGTTACTATAGATTTTAATTCTATGGGAAGTGCGGCAACAGCGACATTACCAAGTGGTTTTGTAGTTAGCGGAGGTACTGTTTTTTCGGCAGGAACGAATGCTACGACTGCTGCGGCCGGCACAACTGGCGCAGGAGCCCTTACTGGTACAAGTGCGGCTGCGGTTTATAACTTCGCTAATGGAATTACCGCTTCCTCTACTGATAGATGTCCTGGTTTTTTGACTGGAGGCGCTCTATCTAGTCCTCGCTCAATAATGGTCCGAATCGACAATAATACTGGTCAAGTAATTACCCAGTTAAATGTCTCTTGGGATTATGAGAAATATCGTTCAGGTTCTCGGGCGTTTAATTGGACGTTCTTTTCAGGAACAGACGGAACCAATTGGACCGCACAAATAGCCGGTGATCAAGCGTATCCAGCAGATCTTAACAACACTGTGATATTCAACCCTCCAACTGGAACAGCGAAGACGGCTACAATATCAGGCCTCAATATTCCAAATGGCAGTAGTTATTATCTGCGTTGGACTTTGACTGGTGTTGGTGGAAGTACCAACGGACAAGCAATGGGTATTGATAATCTTGTATTGAATGCTACGACGTCTGCACCAACTTCCAATGATAACCTCTCAGATATCATTACGGATGCTACATTTACTCCGACAGCAAATATCAATTATACATTACACCAAGAAGCTGATTTGACTGCTTCGTCTTTAGAAATTGGTCGTTTTATTATTCGCGATGGCGGTGCATCAGCAGATGCAGATGCTGCTGCAACTACACTTACATCTATTGGTTTCACTGTTGGTAGTGGTACCAATGTTAGACGTCTGGCAATTTATGATGGAACCACTGAGGTGGCTGAGATTGCGGGCGGAGCTACGGCTTCATTCACCGGACTTTCCTTGGTAGCTCCTGATAATGGAACAAAAGTATTTTCATTAAGAGCCTCATTCAATTCTACTGTTAGTGATAACAACGTAATTAGCTATGTGGTTAGTAATGCATCGTCCGACGCGGCGGGTTCAGGTTTTGCAGCGGGCAATGCTGGTGCTGCTTCCACTAGCACAACAGGTGATGACAACAGAATTGAGGTTGTTGCTTCTGCTGTGACGATTACAACGCAGCCCGTTGGAACTACAGTGAATACTCCTATGGCAAACGTGGTTGCGATTGCTGTTGACGTAAATAATAACCGTGACTTTGATTTTGCAGGTAATTTTACCGCGACTTCAACTGGAGCACTAGCAGGTTCTCCTGTTGTAGTAGCAACGACAAACGGATTGGCGACGTTTACAGGCCTAACGTTTACAACCCCGGCAAATGGCCTTACACTTTCGATTAGTGCGGGTGCATTTCCTGCTGTAAACTCAAATGCATTCAATATTGTAGGTCCACCAATCATCGCTTGGGATTTCACAGGAGCAGCAACACCAGTAACATTTGCAGCGACTTCAATTAATGCAAATCTCTCAACCGTATCTGGTAGCAATAACATTACCCGTGGCCCAGGCGCCTCCGGAAGCGCAGGAGCAAACTCCTTCCGTACAACAGGATTTTCAAATAATGGAATAAGCGTTTCAAACACAGACTACTTCCAAGTTACACTTGTTCCAAATAATGGATTTAAAGTTTCTCTTTCAACCATTGATGCAAACCTGAATGGAACAGGCACATACGCCGTAGCTCCTGGAGTTACGAATCAATTTGCGTATAGCTTGGATGGAACTAATTTTACACTTATTGGAAGCCCTTCTGTTGTGGTCGGCGTGCCAGCTTCTTTGCCTCAAATAGATCTTTCTGGAATTACAGCCTTACAAAATGTTTCAGGTACAATTTACATTAGATACTATGCAAGCGGTCAAACAACAGGTGGTGGTTGGGGATTCTTCTCTGCTAGCGCAGGTACCAACGGTCTCGCAATAGGCGGTTTGGTAGAAGCATTGCAGTGTAATGATATTACTGCATGTAACTACAATGCCACGGCTACTTCAAACGTAGATTGTATCTATGCTCAAACATATTTTATTGATGCCGATGGTGACGGGTTCGCTTCGGGTACCTCAACGACTTGTACACCAGGTGTAGGTTTTACAACAACAGTTCTTCCTCTTGGCGACTGTAATGATGCAAACATTGCGATTAATCCAAGCGCTGCGGAGATTTCATGTAATGGCATTGATGACAACTGTAGCACCACTATCGACGAAAACGATATTGTAGGCTGCACGGATTCTAATGCTTCTAACTTCGCTCCTGCTGCGACTTGTCCTGGTCCGTGCACGTATTCAGGTACTTGGACTCCTGGAAACTTAGTTGTATTGCGCGGTGGAAACGGAGTAGATGCCCTTCCTGCTGCCGGTACTTCAAATGCTACATTCCTTGAGCAGATTACACCAACTGGGACAACAGTGAGCACCTTGCCACTTACCACTATTGGTAGCACAAGACTTAGCCAAAATATCGGCTCATCAGCAGAAGGTTTTATCACTAGAACTTCTAATGGTGACGGAATAGTTGTGGCGGGATATGATCAGCCAGCTGGTGTTGCCAGCGTATCAGGTTCTGGTGTGGGCGCTGCGCGTGTTGCCAACTTCATTGATGCGTCTTATTCGGTGTCTAGATTGTTCAGCAGTACTGACGTTCATGCTGCACAAGCCATTCGCTCCGCAGCGAAGAATGGTACCAATTATTGGACTGCTGGAAATAACCAGGGTATCAATTACGCTGGCTCTGGTGTCAGAGCAGTAATTTCTTCTACTGTAACGAATACAAGGGTGGTTAAAGAATATGAAGGAGAGTTATACTTCTCTACAGGTAGCGGTACTCAAGGTATTTACAAAATAGAAAACGGATTGCCAACTTCGGGGTCTAATGCCGCGACGCTATTCTTGGGAACGACTTCAAGTCCTTATGACTTTGAATTTAGCCCTAACGGACAAACTATCTATGTGGCCGATGATAACAACTCTGCCGTGGGTGGTGTATATAAGTATACATTCAACGGAACAGCGTGGTCATTGGCAGCTAGCTATACTATCGCAGGATATCCATCAGTGAGTTCTATCGCTGTAGATTTCTCTACTGCTACTCCAACGATTTATGCGGTGTCTCGTTCTGCAACAGAAACGGTGATAGTATCATTCCCAGACAACAACGTAACGGGAGCGGCGACCTTTACAACGATAAAGACCTCAGCATTTGCCAATGCTCGCTATCGCTCAATTGACTTTGTGCCTTGTAATGGTACTACATGGTATCGCGACGCTGACGGCGATGGATTTGGTGTAAATACTGACACGCACTTCGATTGTATTCAGCCTTTCGGCTACGTAGCTGTGGCTGGTGACTGTAATGATGCAGTTGCAACAATTTATCCTGGCGCATTAGAAATTTGTAACGGCATCAGCGATGACTGCGATGTTGCAATTGATGAAAACTGTATAACACCTCCAGCAAACGACAACCGTGCGAGCGCAGTATTGCGTATAGCATCGAGCTTCCC
>CAYRZQ010000007.1:0-80689 GCA_964428835.1 uncultured Comamonadaceae bacterium
CTGTATCAGGATTCGTTGGATCAGTTCCAATCGGTCCTTCATCCACATTGGTGATGCCATCATTATCACAATCGTTCGTTGCAAGTGCATTCGGATTTGGATCGCATGGATTCAATGGATCGTTGCCGCCATCTACTTCATCACCATCATTCACTCCATCGTTATCTGTGTCTGGATCGGAAGGATTTGTGCCATTCACTCCTTCGTCACCGTTGCTTAAACCATCATTATCACAATCTGCTAGTAGATCTAAAAGATCACAAGAAAGAACTGTGATAAATATGGTATCATTCACACATTGCGCTGGAAGCGGTGTTCCATCGTCACAAATCTGTACTACAATTTCTTCATTTCCAAAGAATCCATTGTTTGGAGTGTAAACAAATGTTCCATCAGGATTAATCGAAATAGAACCGTTTACTGGACCTTCAAGCTGTGTAGTATTAACAACTAGATTACCATCAATATCAAAGTCGCCTGCATCTGTCAAATCGCCTGAAGCAGGATTGTTTAAAGAAACAGTAATAAATTCATTATCTACTATTGGTGCGTCATTCACAGCAAGGATTGTAACAATCAAGTCTGCTTGATCACATAGCGCAGGACTTCCTGTATCACATATCTCATAGGGAAGTACTGCAATTCCATTGAAATCATTCACCGGCGCAAACACTACTTCGCCTGTTGAAGAATTTAAAGTCCAAATTCCCTCGGCTGCGGTAATGCTTGTCTGAATGCCTGGTGTAGTCAAGTCCAGGTCAATTTCTGTGGCGAAAAGTGTATGATCCACATCACTATCATTCGCCAAGATATTACTTAGGGTTATGGCAACATCTTCATTCGTCGAGGCTGTATTATCTGCTGCTATTGGCCCGTCATTTACTGGAGTCACTTCAAAAGTAATCACCGCCTGATCACATGCCACTGGACTTCCGGCATCACACAACTCATAGGTGAGTGTTGCCGTTCCATTGAAATTAGTTGACGGATCAAACGTTACCTCACCCGTCGTCGGATTGTAAGTCCACTCACCTTGTGAATTGGTAATGCTTGTTTGAATTCCAGACACACCAGTATTCAAATCAACTGTAAACTCACCTACGCCATTCGTTGGTGCACTAGGATTCCCTTCAACATCCGTGTCATTGCTTAAAATGGATACAACTCCATTTGCAGCGTCTTCGATCAGAATACCGCCGTTGTCATCATTGGCAATTGGCGCATCATTTACAGAGGCCACATTCACCGTCAAGTTTGCCTGATCGCAAAGAACAGGACTGCCTGTATCACAAATTTCATAAGGTATCGTTGCTGTTCCATTAAAGTTTGTGATTGGTGTGAAGGTTACATTTCCATTTGCAGTATTCAACGTCCAAGTACCTTGTGCGGTAATGAGAGTTGTCTGAACCCCAGGATTATTTACATCAAGATCAATATTACTTGCAAGAAGTGTATTGTCAACATCAGTATCATTACCAAGAATATTTGATAATACAACTGGAGTATCCTCAGTAGTGTTGGTTGTATTATCAACCGCATCTGGCGCATCATTGACTGGTGACACTACGAAAGTGATCAGTCCATTATCACAAAGTGATGGCGTGCCAGTATCACATAACACATACGTTAATGTGGCAGTACCGCTAAAATTATTCGCTGGATTAAACGTCACTACACCAGTAGTTGGATTGTATGTCCATATACCTTGTGTATTCGTGACAGATGTCTGAACACCATTGGTGACATTATTTATATCAACAACAAATTGACCTGCGCCATTGGTAGGTGCAGTAGGGTTTCCGTCTGCATCTGTATCGTTGGTCAAAATATTAATAGTACCGTCAGCTCCATCTTCAACTAATCCTGCGCCATTATCGTCATTCGCAAAAGGAGGATCATTTACTGGAGTTACTGTTACAACCAGGTTTGCCTGAGCACACAAAACAGGAGTCCCAGTGTCACAAATTTCATAAGGTAAAGTTGCAGTGCCGTTGAAATTCGCTGTTGGAGTAAATGCTACGTTTCCATTACTAGTATTCAACACCCAAGTTCCTGCGGCAGTAGTGATTGTAGTTTGCACTCCAGCCGTTGAGGTGTTAAGATCTATATTGGTAAACAATAGAGTATTGTCAACATCGGTATCATTAGCAATGATATTCGTGAGTGTGACAGGTGTATCTTCATTCGTTGTTGCAGTATTGTCAACAGCAACTGGTCCGTCATTCACAGAGGTAACAACAAATGTTATCACCGCCTGATCACAAGCAACAGGACTACCAGCATCACATAATTCATAAGTGAGCGTAGCCGTTCCATTGAAATTATTTGCGGGGTCAAAGGTCACCACACCTGTTGCAGGATTATAAGTCCAAACGCCTTGAGCGTTCGATACACTCGTTTGGATTCCAGCTGTGCTTGTATTCAAATCAACACTAAACTGACCTGCGCCGTTAGTTGGTGCGCTTGGATTACCTTCAACATCCGTGTCATTAGTTAAAACGTTCACAGTACCATTCGCGCCATCCTCGCTAAGTGTGCCTCCATTATCATCATTCGCCACCGGCGCATCATTAACGGATGTCACTGTCACAACGAGGTTTGCCTGAGCACATAAAACAGGAGTGCCTGTATCACAAATCTCATAAGGCAAGGTTGCAGTTCCATTGAAGTTTGCTGTCGGAGTGAATACTACGTTTCCATTGCTTGTATTCAACACCCAAGTTCCTGCGGCTGTAGTTATGGTCGTCTGAACTCCTGCCGTGGAAGTATTGAGATCGATGTTGGCGAATAATAATGTATTGTCAACATCGGTATCATTTGCAATGATATTCGTGAGTGTGACAGGTGTATCTTCGTTCGTTGTTGCAGTATTATTCACTGCTACAGGTGCATCATTTACTGCTGTAACGTTAAATGTCACTACCGCTTGATCGCACAAGCCAGTGGGGTCGCAGAGTTCATAAGTGAGTGTCGCTGCGCCACTAAAATTGTTAGCTGGATCAAATGAAATTACGCCAATAGCAGGTGTGTAAGTCCATATTCCCTGCGCATTGGTCACTATCGTTTGTATTCCCGCGGTTCCCGAATTCAAGTCAACACTAAACTGACCAACTCCATTCGTTGGAGCAGTTGGGTTGCCGTCACCATCCGTATCGTTAGAAAGAATATTCAGAGTACCGTTTGCGGCATCCTCTGTAAGTGTCCCTCCGTTATCATCATTGGCAACAGGTACGAAGTTTGGATCTGGAGTCGCCGTGCTGCTGTCATTAGAAGAGTCACTATCAAATCCTCCATAGCTAACTGTAGCGGTATTTGCATAAGTTCCAGTTCCGAGCACCGTCGCCACTACTGTGAGTGTTCTGCTAACTCCAGATGCTAATGATGCAATATTCCAGTTTGGAGCAGTCCATGTTCCTGCCGAAGGTGTTACGGAAACTACCGAATAACCATTCGGTATCACATCGTTTACCACTACGTTATTCGCGGCATTCGGTCCGTTATTAGTGAGAGTTATAGTAAATGTAATATTACTTCCCACTGTTGGCGAAAGCGTACTTGCAACCTTTTCAACTTCTAAATCAGTACTACAAATTGTTGGAACTAAGAATACAGCAGCGGTTGTGATTGTTCCAACATTTCCACTCGTAGCGCCGTTTGCGGTAAACTCTGTAACCGCTGTTGAATTGGAATTACCATTAGCACCACCGTTTACTGCTTTAACGGAGTTGTCGGTTGTGACGTCAAGAGCAATGACGCCACCACCACCACCACCGCCTGGACCTTCCGATTCATTATTACCGATGATCTGATCACCGCCATCTCCACCATTAGCCTGAATTGTCTGTGTATTTGAAATAGAAGTAGCGCTAATAAGAATGGTACCACCACCACCGCCACCACCTGGAGCATCATTACCTCCACCTACGGTGTTAGGCGCAGTTTGTCCGTTAGCTACTATTAAACCTGTTCCACTTATTGTATTATTTACAAGAAGGAATACGATTCCACCTCCATCGCCACCATCAGAATTGGCATTATTGTTTCCATCGCCTGCGCCACCGCCTCCTCCAAAGAAAATTTGATTCTGAAATGCAGAAGAAATAATTGGACGACCACCCAATCCGCCAACGGCATCGCGGTTGTCGCCACCCCAACTTCCTCTTACAACATCAGCTGCGGGATTCCCTGGAGCGATTGCGTTCGCAGGATAAGACGGCCCGAGTGTACACGCGTCGGAATTGCCAGAACCAAAACTATAACCTCCGCGGCCTCCTCCTGAAGAATTCGTCAATGCATTTCCGTTTGCGATATAATCAGGATCTAATGCCCACGCACCAGGATTGCCGCAGCCTCCCGTAAAATCATTCATCACACCCGCTCCTCTAAACCAGTTAGCAACAACGCCACCATTGGCGCCGCCTCCACCACCAGCATTGTGGCCATTACCACCTCCACCACCATTTGCAGGTGCACCTCTTCCAAATCGCCCACCGTAGAGATTATCATAGTCATCTCTATACCCAGCTATACTTTCTCCTTTTTCAGCTCCAGAGCCGGAAGAATTTGAAAAGTAAATAGATTGAAAAGAGGCATTAGCCGGCGAAGTATCATTATCAATGGTTCCACCTCTAAAACCCGCACCAACCGCGGATATAGTACCATTATTTACCACACTATTCGCAGCAAACGTAACAACCCCACCTCGACGCCTTGTAGCCGCAGAAGGATCACTACCCCCAAAATTGGGATGTCCCCAAGCAACAGCAGATACACTGGCTCCAGTATTAATAGTAAGCGTTGTGTACTGAGGAATTCGAATTAATTGTACGTACCGTGCTGCAAAAAAGGAGAATGCAGTATTACAATCTAATGTAATCGTGTTTCCTGAAACAGACTGAACATAGAATATCTCATAGCGACCCGAACCATTATAGTTCGTTACTGCACCATAATCAATCGTATTCGCCCCATTTATTATAGCTCCTTGTGCCTGATAAATCATTACAAGGTCACCAGCAGCCAACGTATTGGACGCGAACACCGAGGAGTTCGAGACAAAGCCACCAGGATAATAGGTAATACCATCGCGGTTCAAATTGCTAATATTATCGACGGTAACCACATTTGTGCCTTGAGGCACATCAGACACAATTCGCGCATAACGATTGACAACCGTATTTGCTGCTGTGATCGTAACTGCTCCGTCTTTACCCGGTTGGGCCAACATCGGAACTGCCATTAAAATCAACATTATACAAAGCAGCACTCGCTTGTTTAATGTAACGAAGTCTTTAAACATAGAAATTAAATTATAATGTTCGGGGATTGTAGCCGGTTTAGTTAATTCACAAGTGACTAAATCACATTTTCTCCGCTACAAAGGAACCTCTATAAAAAAACCGAATTATGAACAAACCAGAAGGTTATTAACATATTGAGGTGCAAATAGAAGATTACCCAAAATACAGGTGCAAGTGGCAGAAATCATACTATAAGGTGCTAATAAAAGAAATAAAAAAAAGGCTTCATTAAAAAGCCTCTCCTGTGTACAAATAAATCCCGCGACCTTCGGGTGTCAGCGCTATATCCGCTCTAATGAAAATATCTTTCTTGGGAAAAACTAAAAAGCGCAGTCCCACCCCACCCGCAGGCATCCATCTCTTATCTGCCAACATAGAAGGTTCTTCTGCTACTGTCCCGATAGATGTAAAAATAGTAGCACCAAGTCTTTTGCTCCATGAAAATGGTAGCCACCTGTACTCCGCTTGAAAGGCTGTATAGTTTTTATCCCTGAATCTTCCTGTATAATAACCTCGCATCATACTTTCACCTCCCACAAGTGCAAGCTGATTGAAAGGCACATCGCCATTCTGAAATATGCCCACAGCCTGAAATGCCAGAACCTGCTTTTCTCTAATCTTTTTAAAATATCGAAAATCACTTACTATACTATTAAATTGATAGCGACTGCCAAAAGCAGGATCATAGTGGAGATAACCCAACTCAGCAAAAATCCCATCTCTAACATTCAAGGCATTTTTCCTGCTATCATAAACTAGTCCAATACCCAAACCCAAATTTGTTGATCCATAAGCTCCTCTAAGTGCTCCATGAGGATGCTCAGCCTCATCGGCAAATCGTACATTGTATAACCTTTGATAATCTATCTCAAGACCAACAAAGAAATTCTTGCTAATCTTTCTGAGAATGCGCTCTTTTATCAACGTATAATCCGCATCTAAAATCGTTTCGTCTTCTTTCTTAGTGTCTATACCTACACCATAGTAGTAGAGCGGGAATCTTTGAAATCGCAACCTCCCGAGAAAAAACCAATTATCATTATTGCTGTATAGAAAATGGTCGAACCAAGCACCATATTGCCGATTAAGAGTAGCAAAAGAAAATAATTGCACCTCACTCAATCGATTCCTTTTATAATCACCTTTAGCATAGTAAAGATATAGACCTGAAAATCCCAACTCCAAACTCGTTTCAGGCGAATAAGCCACCACGGGGTACAATAGTATTTTTGGCTTAGCAAGATCAGCACTATCATTTAAAAAACGATACCCATAATTCTTCGCCCTAGTCCAAAAAGTCAAGCTATCGCTACTTTGGGATGTAACAAAAAGGGAGGATAATACTAAAGTTAGGAGAAGAATAAATCTCAAAATATCAACTCAATTTGTAAATGTAAATAGTCTCAACAGAGTTCTTATCGTTGAGTTCATGCAAGAGGCGATCAAACCAGCCAGCCTCAACCTTTGTCTCAAACTTTATATCGGGAAAATATACTTTCATCGCCTCTATTCTTTCTTTTAATTTTTCTTCCTGATAAAATAAAATATAATTAGGAACCGCCTTCGGTTTGATTGTGCCTTTTTGCCGCTCCTCCATTTCCTTCATCAAATTTATTTCGGCAACATAATCACTCGTGCTGCGAAAGACATAATACCAATCCCAACAACCTGAATAAAACTGAGGTACTAAACTACCATTTTCGCCCTGTCTAAAATCCTGAATAAAGTTTCTGCAATCTCCCTTTTCATAAAGATATAACATCGCTTCCACCCTTGCTCTTTTAGTATAGGTAGTGCACATTACCAACATCCCTATGGTGTTTACAATCCAGAAAAAAACCCAAAGACCTTTGAGCAACGATTTTCTTGCTATCCAAAATCTACTAACCTCTACAAAGCGATTCCAACCGATAACCCCTAAGATAATGAAGAATGGAAGAATTGGAAATATAAATCGTTCCTGTCTGTTAGGATAAATTACATGAAATAAAACGAATATAAATACGGGTAAGAAAATAAAAAAATACCTTCTCCATTCTTTAAAAAAACCAAATAACAACATCAAGCTAATTGGCGGAAGAATGATATAACTAATAAATGATAGATACGTTGCCCATGAACCCGGATAGTTCAATGCGTTCTCGGCATTGTAACCAAAGTATCCTAGTAGATGCTGAAAAGGTTTTCCGCCCCACAGCAAAACATCATCTATTTGCGTTAGAAAAAATGCAGAGAACGCAACGACACCAAAAATCACAAATTGCTTAATCTCTCGCTGAAACAAAAACATCATCCCCGTGAATGCAACTACCAACACAGCCTGATATCTCAAGCCAACTGCAAGACCCATAATAAAAGCAGCCAGCACCAATGACTTCAAACCAATGTTGAGACTATTGCTGAAATCAGAGTGAAGGGTTATAGACGAATTTCCAAATGGCAAACGGATATTTATAATCTTAAATGCATTATTCTTAAGTAATATCCACACTCCCGCAAGAAGCGGTGGCATCGATACAAATTCAACCAAATTTCGAACAGAATAATTTGGAACCACGGCAATAAGTGCCAACAATAATCCTACTTGAAATGCATTCTTTTTATTAGAAATCCTCTCAGTTATTTTATAAGAAAAATAAATTGTAAGTAATGAATATAATGCGTGAATAAATCGAATCACAAACATTTGATGATCTGGACTTTCAAGTCCAAGAAGATTCATCACTTTAAAAAATACAAACAAAAAACCCAAATAGAAAAAACTGATTGGCTCAGGCGACTCTCTATCATTGCCAATTCCAGGAGCCCATTCATTAAAATTATAACCATCTGCCCAACTTGATGACGGCTCTACAGTCAAAAAATGGTCATCATGCATCATATATCCCTTAGCAAAAAAAACCGCTATCAACCTCACCGCAAAAGCAAGAATTAAAAGAAATAATAATGGTCTTTTTTCTATAAATAATTTCATCAAATACCCCCTATTACCCTATTATCTTATTACCCCATTCCCCTATTATCTTATTACCCTATTATCCTATTATCCTATTCCCCTATCCCTACACCTGTAGCACTCCCGTTGAGTATGCTCTTTCAGCAGGCGCATTATTCGCCGCTTCAATTCCCATACTTATCCACTTGCGGGTATCAACAGGGTCTATAATCGCATCCAACCAAATTCTAGCCGCTGCATAATAAGGAGAGGTCTGTGCATCATAACGTGCTTTAATTTTATTGTAGAGCTCCTCTTCTCTCTCCTTTGTTATCTCTTCACCCTTTGATTTTAATGAAGCCACTTCAATTTGAAGCAAAACTTTTGCTGCTTGAGCTCCCCCCATCACAGCAACTTGCGCAGTTGGCCACCCCACTATCAACCTTGGATCATAAGCCTTACCGCACATTGCATAATTGCCCGCGCCATAACTATTGCCAGTGATAATCGTGAACTTTGGTACCACACTATTGGCTTGTGCATTGACCATTTTCGCACCATCCTTAATGATGCCGCCATGTTCGGAGCGTGAACCAACCATAAATCCTGTAACGTCTTGAAGAAAAACTAAAGGAATATTTTTTTGATTGCAATTCATTATGAATCGTGCAGCTTTATCGGCACTATCACTGAAAATTACACCACCAAGCTGCATTCCATCCTTTTTGCTTTTCACCACCAAACGCTGGTTTGCAACAATACCGACAGCCCAACCATCAATGCGAGCATAAGCACACACTATCGTTTTGCCATACTCTTCTTTATACTCCATTAAATCTCCACCATCCACTATGCATGAAAGAATCTCTCTCACATCGTATGGTTTTGTCCTATCTTCCGGCAATATCCCGTACAATTCCCGAGCACTTCGTTTTGGCTCAATCGATTTTACTCGATCAAAACCGGCTTGCTTTTGTGGCTTACCAAACTTATCAATGATATTTCTAATTCTATCCAAAGCATCTTTGTCGTCCTTCGCTTTATAGTCAGTCACTCCAGATATCTCACAATGCGTAGTGGCTCCTCCGAGCGTCTCATTGTCGATGTCCTCGCCAATCGCTGCTTTTACCAAGTAGGATCCTGCTAAAAAAATTGTACCTGTTTTATCTACAATAAGCGCCTCATCAGACATAATCGGCAAGTAAGCGCCTCCCGCCACACATGAGCCCATTACAGCTGCTATCTGAGGAATGCCCATACTGCTCATAATTGCATTGTTGCGAAAAATTCTACCGAAATGCTCTTTATCCGGAAAAATCTCGTCCTGCATCGGCAGATATACTCCAGCACTGTCTACAAGATAAACTATCGGAATGCGATTCTCCATCGCTATTTCCTGAGCACGCAAGTTCTTTTTCCCCGTAATCGGAAACCAGGCACCAGCCTTTACTGTCGCATCATTGGCAACAACAAGACATAGTCTGCCCTGAATATATCCCATCACCACTACTACACCCGCTGCCGGACAACCTCCGTGCTCAGCATACATTTCATCTCCAGCAAATGCGCCTATCTCAATTCTCTGTGAATTTTTATCCAACAAATAATCAATACGCTCGCGGGCAGTCAACTTGCCTCGCTCATGCTCTTTTTCAATTTTTGATTTGCCACCTCCAAGGTGTATCTTTTCCAATCGACGATTCAATTGGGAAACCAATTGCATCATCTTGTCTTCATTCTTGTTGAATTCTAATTCTTTCGTTGTTGCCATTTTCATTGAATGGATGTGTGCGCGAATTTACTGACTCCTTACCCTTATTTTCGCGTTATGAAACATTACTTATTTGCGATTTGTCTTTTTTTGGCCTCATGTGGTATCCAACCCAACCATGAATCGTCAAAACTTCAAGGTAAATCTCAAAAACCAAAATATGCTCAGGGCTTCGAAATCATTGAATTTGGTGATAAAAAACAAGTCATTCTATTTGATCTCGAAAACCCAGGCGACACTTTGGAAGTTATTGAAATAAGTCAAACTTCTAAAAATATCGCTTGCCTATCTACTACCCACCTTTCTTATTTCGACAAACTCAATCAATTAGAAGCTGTCAAAGGTGTAGCTTTTGCCAACTTGGTGCGCAATGTCAACGCTCGCAAGGCCATCGATGCCAATCAACTTTTAAATCTTAGTTCCGCCGATGATGTAGATATTGAGATGCTTTTGTCCATAAAACCCGATTGGTTTTTTGTTTATCCTTACGGACATGGTAGCTATGAAAAATATACATCAAAGGGAATACGTTGCTTTCCAGTATCGGAATACCTTGAAAAGCATCCCCTGGGAAGAGTTGAATGGATTAAAGTATTTGGCGCTGTTTGCGGCGAAGACGCTCTTGCCGAAAAAATCTTTCAATCTATCGAAGATGAATATGTGAATTTGAAAAACGAAAATTCAAAAAGATTCAACACCAATAAACCTTGCGTTTTTACAGGAAGTGAAGAAGGTGGAATATGGTATGCCCCTCCTGGCAACAGTTTTCAAGCAATTCTCATTAACGATGCGGGCGGTAGTTACATCCTTTCAGACTCGATTTCAAACAAAAATATTACTCTGCCATTTGAAACGCTCATCGACTTGGCATTCGACTGCGATTTTTGGGGAAGAGTCGAATATGCCGAAAATGACCTCACTTATGAGGCTATTGCTGCCGAAGATAACCGATACCAAAAAATCAATGCCTACAAGAACAAGCAGGTTTTCTATTGCAACACAAATGTGAGAGACTACTTCGGAGACGCGGTAATTGAACCTCATCTGATATTAAAAGACCTTACAGAAATCCTTCATCCATCAGGAGGAAATCATTCGTTCAAGTATTTTGAACCTGTAAAAAACTAAGGGCGTATTCTGAAAACAAGTCCAAGGGAAAAGTCAACTCCTCGGGCTTCTAACGTAGCTTCATAATTACTCAAATTAACTGAAGAGTTCTGTAGGCTATACTCTTCAAGGTCAAAAATGTGAGTATCATAGCCGAGACTTACATTAAAACCTAGTGGACTATTGCCAAAGAACTTGGAATAACCCAGGTTGAGTTTTATACCTCGCCCGCGATATGTAGCAATGGCCTCAGACACGACTCCCAAATTCGTCTCTCTTTCTCTTATTTCAAGAGCCGATCTGTGAAATCCCAAACCTAAAAACAAACGAGACTTTTCCCTGCTAAGCAGATTAAATTCTCCTGAAAGACCTATTACTACAAAAGAATTACTCTTACCGGTATTGTCTTCTTCTGGATCATAAATGTAGGAACCAAATTTCATATCGATACCAGCTGTAATTCTGTTGGTGAAGTCGTACCGCAAATCTAGATTTAGGTGTTGGGTTGCTGCTCCGCTTGTATCTCTATCATTAAGCTCAAGCCCTCCGAATGTGAGGGTTGACTCCGATAACGTGGCATAGCCTGCAAGTCCATAACTCGCCCTGACTTGAATCTCCTTCTCCCTCTGCGAATAGACCACTGAGCACAAAAATGCTGTAATGATGAGCAATAGAATCTTCTTCATAGTGACCAAATATAATAAAAAGGACAAAAAAAAGAGGCTGTCTTTGCAGACAGCCTCGGTTAATATTTTGTGACTTAAGCTCAGTTCAAAATTACATGAACCTGCTTCATTCTTTTTGAAGTTCGCACACTCAACGCTTTTGAATAATCCAAAATGTTACGGAGGCAAGCTTCACTAGGCTCCACATCATTGTCGTGGGCTGCCTTTGGTAGGACATCTTCTACCATTTTTCTTTCGTTTTGAGTAAAATCTACTAAATCTTGAAGTGTAAAATGGGACATAGGCGAGATTTATTTTATGACCTGCTAACGTCCCATTTCTAACTTTATTATAACATCCTCATTTTTTTTATGAAAGTGTCATTTCAATCTGATGCTTCTCAATAAGCTTACGGAGATTGATTAAAGCATAGCGCATTCTACCTAGAGCTGTATTGATACTTATATTCAATGAATCAGAGATTTCCTTGAAACTCATATCATAGTACAATCTCATCATTACGATCTCTTTCTGCTCGGCAGGAAGCTGATTCAATAACTTCTTCGCATCCGAGAGCACTTGCTTATTAATATTCATCTGCTCTGAATTTTTTTCACCACTACCAATGTAGTCAAACGGATCGTAATCATCGTTTGCACGACTCATAGGCATCTTTTTCTTCACTCGAAAATAATCGATGCAGAGATTGTGGGCGATACGCATGATCCAAGCGCTGAATTTCCCCTCCTCATTGTACTGTCCATCCTTCAAAGCTTGAATGGCTTTCATAAAAGTGTCTTGAAAAATGTCTTCTGCGGCAGCTCTGTCTTTAACGTACATAGTAATCTTGCCGAAAACTCTGCTTTTGTAACGCTTCAACAATTCTTGGAAACATTCCTCATGCCCACGAATGTAGGCTTCTACCAACTGACGATCTGTGTGTTCACTAAGACGCATAACGACCTCCTCTTTTATTGAGTTCTACTTGATTTTGATTAGAACAAAGAGTAAAGTCTGTCTATAGGCGCAATTGTGTCTTAGTTGGATTTGTTCCGTAACGAAGCAAATCCTTGATTATTGTTATTCCCGAAATTTTCTTTCGGCTATGACAAAAATACGTTTTTTTTTCTAAATACCCTACCCTACCCTAATTTTTTAACACAAGAATTTGTTTTTCAATACATTACAACTAATGAACAACCGCTAAAAAAAGTGGTTTCTCTTTCGACATTTGCATTCCCTCTCCTATAGTTGATAGCGATATGAAGAAAAAAAATCAAATTACAGAAGATCCAAAACAAAACATAATCATCAAAGGTGCGAGGGTCCATAACCTGAAGAATGTCTCTGTAACCATTCCCAGAAATAAACTGACCGTTATCACTGGACTTAGCGGCAGCGGAAAATCAAGCCTTGCCTTCGATACGCTTTTCGCAGAAGGACAAAGAAGATACGTTGAAAGTCTTTCCAGCTATGCCCGACAATTTCTAGGACGCCTAGACAAACCGGAGGTGGACAGTATTATAGGAATTTCTCCAGCAGTTGCAATCGAACAGAAAGTGACCAGCCGCACTTCGCGATCTACCGTTGGAACAACCACTGAAATTTATGACTACATGAAGCTTCTGTTTGCCCGCATCGGTAGAACATATTCACCAGTGAGCGGCAAAGAAGTAGTAAGGCACCGTGTAGAAGATGTGATCGACTTTATTTTTTCTCAAAAAGAAGAAGAAAGAATTTATGTTCTGTCCATGCTGGATATGAGCAAAGAGAAAGATCCTTTGAAAAAATTTGATATCCTTCAACAACAAGGTTTCACTCGCATCAAGTGGAATCAAGATATTGTAAAGTTATCCGACATATCAGAAAAGCCAAAAGCAAAAGACGAACTGTATATTCTTATTGACCGCGCTACAGCATCACAAGACGACGAGAATCGCAGCAGACTCTCAGACTCAATTGGATCAGCTTTTTTTGAAGGGCATGGCGAATGCTATATCGAACTTGTTGACTCCAAACAAATCCATCACTTCTCCAATCGCTTTGAGTTGGACGGAATTACATTCGAAGAACCATCACTAAATCTATTCAGTTTCAACAATCCCATTGGAGCCTGCAAAACCTGCGAAGGCTTTGGAAGTATCATTGGTATTGATGAAAATTTGGTCATTCCTAATAAATCAAAATCTCTGTACGATGACGCAGTAGCGCCATGGAAAGGAGAAAAGATGAGTGAGTGGAAAGATCAGTTTGTAATGGCCGCTCGCAAAGTGGACTTCCCGATACACAAGCCATACAGCGAACTCAACCAAAAGCAAATCGACCAGTTATGGAACGGCACATCACACGCCTCAGGAATTCATGAGTTCTTTAAATTCCTTGAAAGCGAATCTTATAAAATTCAATATAGAGTAATGCTAAGCCGCTATCGCGGTAAAACAAAATGTCCCGACTGCAAAGGAACTCGACTTCGAAAAGATGCCAACTATGTGAAGGTAAACGGCAAGGGCATCAGTGACCTTGTGAACATGCCTGTTGGATCTTGCTATGATTTTTTTCAATCTATTCAACTAACAGCTCACGAAGAAAAAGTAGCGCAAAGGATTCTTACAGAAATCCGCAATCGCCTAAAATATTTGACAGAAGTAGGACTGGAGTATCTAACGCTCAATCGACTTTCAAATACACTTTCTGGTGGGGAATCTCAACGCATCAATCTTGCAACAAGTCTTGGGAGTAGTCTCGTAGGATCAATGTACATTCTCGACGAGCCGAGCATTGGCCTGCACCCAAGAGATACCCAGCGATTAATCACAGTGCTCAAAGCCTTAAAAGAACAAGGCAATACTGTCATTGTAGTTGAGCACGATGAAGAAATTATGCGAAACTCCGACATGATGGTTGATATGGGACCAGAAGCTGGTTCTAATGGTGGTAATGTGGTCTTCACTGGAGATATTCAGGAATTAATCAAAAAAGGGAACAGTCTCACAGCAGACTATCTAAATGGAAAAAAAGAAATCAAAATCTCTAAAAAACACAAACCAGGAAAAGATAAAATCATTGTCAAAGGTGCGCGAGAGAATAATCTTAAAAACATTGATGTCGAAATACCCCTTCATTGTTTCACCGTGATTAGCGGGGTTAGCGGCTCTGGAAAGTCAAGCCTGGTGAGGGATATTCTCTATCCTGCATTAAAAAAAGAGTTAGGTGGATTTGGTGATGCTCCCGGAGCATTCGACGGTTTGGAAGGAAGTATTAAATCGCTTAAGTCGGTTGAATTTGTTGATCAAAACCCAATTGGTAAAAGCAGTCGCTCGAACCCTGTCACTTATGTGAAAGCTTGGGACGAGGTCCGCACACTTTACGCTTCACAAGGTCTTGCAAAACAGCGCGGCTATAAGCCAACGCATTTCAGCTTTAACGTAGATGGGGGTCGCTGCGAAGCATGTGAAGGCGAAGGCTACCAAACTATCGAAATGCAATTCATGGCAGATATAAAATTGGTCTGCGAGTCATGTAAGGGAAAGCGTTTTAAAGAAGAAGTACTCGAAGTTCAATACAAAGGTAAAAGTGTGAGCGATGTGCTGGATATGACCGTTGACGACGCCATAATTTTATTTGAAGAGGAAAAAGATAAGACCATTAATAAAAACCTACTCTCTAAATTATATCCGCTACAAAAGGTTGGACTTGGATACATTGGTTTGGGACAAAGCTCAAGCAGCCTCAGTGGTGGCGAAGCTCAACGCATTAAACTAGCGACTTTCTTGACCCTTGGTGCATCACAAAATCATACTCTTTTCATTTTTGACGAACCCACTACAGGCCTCCATTTCCATGATGTCCAAAAATTAATGGAAAGCTTTTGCGCACTGCTCGACAACGGTCACAGTATAATTGCAGTAGAGCATAACCCTGATGTAATGAAAAGCGCCGACTGGCTCATTGACCTTGGCCCTGAGGGAGGAGAAAAGGGAGGACAACTAGTTTATGCTGGTGAACCATTGGGGATTAAAAAGGTTAAACATTCTCACACAGCTCAGTTTATATAACCATGGAAAAGCTCATTAAATCAGAGGAGGAGTGGAAAAAAGAACTCACTCCAGAACAATACCGAATTCTCAGGGAAAAAGGTACAGAAAGAGCCTTTACAGGAGAATATTGGGACAATCACGAAGAAGGGATATACGTCTGCGCAGGATGTGGCGAACCACTATTTCACAGCAATACCAAATTTGATAGTGGTAGTGGATGGCCCAGCTATTATGCCGCACTCAACGAACGCAACATAGAAGAACAGCGCGATTTGAGTTTCGGAATGATTCGTACTGAAGTGCATTGTGCAAAATGCGGTGGTCATTTGGGACACCTTTTCGACGACGGTCCCAAGCCCACTGGTATGCGCTATTGCATCAACAGCGGCTCTCTTAAGTTCAAAAAAGCCTAAGTATTACTTCTTTTTTGATTTCGTATCGAAAGTTACGTTGTGCTTTTGAAATACTGCACCCGTCTTGTCTCGCCCCATCACATTAAAGTAGCCACTGATATCACCTTCTGTGGTGAGTTGGGCTACTAAGACGCGTTTATCAGTTCCCGCATAACCCAGTTTTGAACCGGGTAAGCAATACCATGCGCCATCGGAAGTTGCAATTGGACCGCCCTTTTCAAACTCACTTGTATTGAGCAAGGTCTCTGTATTGTTGTCGTAATTGTCCTCAGCACCAATGGTGACGTAAGAATCATAGCGAACCTCAGCCTTTTCTTTTGCCAACTTTCGTCCGATTTGTTTTGAAGTAGTACCACCCAAGGGAGATTGGAAAAAAGGCTTCGTGCTTTTTATTTCCATAGGATGAGCGGGCTCACCATAAATCATGTGAACTTGATCGCTATCATTGGCCAAAACAATGTAAATTCTGTATGTGCGACCTGCGACCGCACCACCATTATCTACCTGTTCGATTTCCACTCTCTGAAACTGAGCGAAAGCACCGACTGTCCAAAATAGAACAATTATTGACGAAAGTAAAGTTCTCATTAGTTTACTACTTTGCTTCTCTGCAGACGACGTGGGCCAAGACTAGAATTTCTAAACTTCCCTTTCTTCTTTGGCATGTAATAACCCAACAAAATCTCGTGTGTATGTGGGCTCAGAACACGAGCGCCCGTTGTGGTGATATCATAACTATATCCAAGGGTAAAGTCTTTCCAAATTCCACCTAACATCAATGCCACTGCATCATTAGTACGATAAGTTATACCAGCCCAGGCTGCGCCAGAGTAGCTCACACGAACATTAAGATCCAATTGGGCTGGGGTTTGCTCTGTAAATCTTAAAAAACCACTACCCTGAACATCCCAAACATCATTCACGTAGTGTCTATAACTACCCATGAGTTGATAATGTCTTATGTTACGATTATCCGAAGGACTGCCATCGCTATTTAGACGGAGTCGACTTTGAATCAACTGTGGTACAGAAAAACCAGCATAATACTTTTCACCATGGATAAGCATTCCAAAAGTAGCATCTACGTTAAAATGTGATTCTGCTTGAAAATCATTCAACGCCACGTCTGTCTGATCAACGACAATCAACTTGGAATTATCAAAGCGATATTGAGACCCATTTAAACTCAAACCAAAACTAACTTGGTCGGTATTATTAAGATCAAGATTGTAGGCTCCGGTGAGTTCAAATCCCGATTCGGAAATCGCTCCTCCCATATCGTCGCTATAAATAATTGCACCACCTCCCAATCCATTTCGGAATGATGTGTGAGCGCTGGCCATTATAGTAGTTGGCGCTCCTTCGAAACCCGCCCATTGATTGCGATAACTCACAAAAATGGGAGAATAACGTTGCGTACCAGCCACTGCTGGGTTTACCATAAAAGTATTTATAGGAAACTGTGTGCGTCTCGATATCTGCTGAGCAACGCCCTGATTTACCAATACCGAGAAGAAAAGGATGAAAGTGTAAATTCTAAATTTCATGGCTTCTGGTATTAGTATTTAATAGTTAATGTTCCCACGATCGGATCTTTCGATTCATCGTATTCTATGACATAATAATAATCAGCAACTGGCAAGAGTTCTCCTCTAAACTGACCATCCCAAGGAGCGGCATATCCTGTAGATTGAAACACTTGCTGCCCCCATCTATTGAAAACTTCAATGTTGGCATTAGGGAAAAACTCTAAGCCCCCTAGAATCCAAGTATCATTGGCTCCGTCCCCGTTTGGTGTAATCGCATTCGTGATGAAGAAGCAACCGATAGTCGGCTCCACAAAAACCGAAGCAGTAAGGGTACAACCAATATCGTCCGTTACACGCACTTCATATGTATCATTGGAACCAAGACCTATCGCTGTTGGTGTGATTTGCATTTCCGAATCAAACCACTGATAACTCAATGGTAGATTTCCGTTTTGAACTGCTACTGTGGCGGTACCATCCTTAGTATTCCAGCAGCTTTCTGGAGATGAGAAAGTGGTCAATACCATATCAGTAACGAGCTCAGGTACTACTTCGACTTCAAGCTCTTCAACACATCCTGCGGCATCCTCGAGAATGATAGTAAAGACAATTTCTCCAAGTTCATTCACTGTGTACAAGTTATTTCCAGCACTGCTTGCATCTATGCTAGTAGGCAAGAAATCAACAGATAAAATTCCTGTTCCTCCCTGAACGACTACAGACGCCTCGCCGTCGGTCATTCCTGTACAAGTTGGGGCATCCAAATCGACCAAGATCTCCAAAGGCGTTGGCTCGTTGATTGTTACCTCTTGGGTAGTCTCGCAATCGTTTATATCACGAATAACCAAATCATAGACGCCCGCACAAATATTCCCAATAGTGCCAGTTGACGCTGCTTGAGTGCCGTCTGGAAGTAACTGGAAGTTATAAGGTGCAGTACCACCTGATACGGTATAATTTATAGCTGCATCACATTCACCTCCGCAGGAAACATCATCGATGTCAGTGATAGTGTACTGCAGTAACAGAGGCTGCGTTATGATAACATCATCGCTGGCCTCGCAACCATTCTCATCAGACACCGTGTAAGTATATGTGCCAGGGGCAAGTCCGCTCACAGTTTGAGGTAAAGCTTGATTTGATGGTAGTAAACTCAATACTCCCGTGCCGCCATTTCCTGTGATTACCGCCTCTCCATCAGCCAAACCGAAACAAGAAACGTTAGTAGGAGCAATGGCAAGTGTTATCGCTACCGGAGAAACTACAGAGATACTTGGTGACTGTACATCACAACCAGCCTGATCTGATACAGTGACCGTGTAAGTGCCCGCGCATGCATTACTAAAAGTAGCAGTTGAACCGCTACATGGTGCATCGCAATTCAGACCACCGCTTGCACTGAAAGTATATCCGCCTTCTCCTCCTGAAACATTCGAAACCGTAATAATACCGTCGCACGAGCCATTACACAATGTTGCCGTAGAAGCTGTGTTGAACGTGATTTGAGTGGGCTGTCCTATCGTAATATTACCAAGCAACGAACAATTGTTCGCATCCACAATGTCATAAGAATAAGTACCAGCACACAGAGCGTTTGGATTTTGAGGAACATTTCCAGCGTTTAGTACATTCTCTTCAAATGGACCTGTACCACCAACGATATCAAAAGACACCGCACCGTCGCAAAGACCAAAACATGTAGCATCCACGGTGATCGGTGTCACCACCACAGGATCTGGCTCTAGTATCGTAAAGTTGAAAGTATCTCCGCATCCATTCGCGTCTTCGATGGTTAGCACGTAATCTCCACCGTCTAAATCTACAAAGTTGACATTGAGACTGTTGTTAGCTGATTGTTCTCCAATTTCAGTAGCTCCGAGTGTCAAAGTAGCCGTAATCAAACCCGTCCCTCCAGCAACGGTACCTGTAATGGTGCCGTCATCGTAGTCAAAACATGCGATGTCAGTGGAGTTTAAATCAAATGTAATCAACGGAGGACAAGGAATTTCAATCGTTTCAGTGGCAGTACATCCGTTTGCATCAGTGGCAGTGATTACATAATCACCGCATTCAAGGTCAGTAAGTATGGTACCGCATGCATTCCCTCCTACTCCATCTACATCAAACTCTAAAACGCCTGTTCCTCCTGAACAAGTGACCTCAATTTCACCGGTGGCATCGCCGAAGCAGTTCACTCCGTTTAACAATGTTGCGTCAAACACAATCGGATCTGGATCAAGGATCGTGAAAACCACAGAAGTATCTCTACAGCCTGTCGCTTCTTGCATTGTATAGTAATAATCGCCACCGGGAAGATTGGTTACATCAAACCCGATATCGCTGTTTTCAAATTCTTGAACCAAAGTGCCTGCACCCGGAGTGCTTCCGCTGTACAAAGAGTAAGTCACAGTGCTGAATCCTCCATCATCAACAGTGACCTGTGATAGTTCGCCCGCACAAGCAGGATTTGTGACAAGAGGCTCAGTGTCTAAAGGAAAATCAATACATGGATGAGGCACAACCATACAAATATCTGTCTCAGTGACAGCAACATCATCTGGTCCGCGGTAGCTGATAGCAAGACAACCCTCAAATCCACCACAAGAGGTAAACTGAGCAATTTTGATTCTCAAATCATCTCCTACGTAAGTGCTGCTGCATGTAGGATCGAAAAGGGGAATTGAAAAAAGAGCATGCGAGTCCCAGAAAAAGCTACCACCATCAAAAGGATTACCATTAACTGGACCTTCGAAGTTTTGCAACCAATCGGGACAGTTTCCGATATCCGAAATCACTTCACAGTTTGGATCCGAACTACATTCCACTCCTAAGGTCATATATGAATCCCACTGGTCTGCCGCAAATCCTGGAACTGCGAATTGATAGAGGCAATTATTGGTGTGACCGAAGGCAGTTTCTGTTTCACTTTGAAATAATCCACAGTCAAAGTTGAAATACGTGACCTGAACTGGGTCGAAATTACAATCTGGAGCCGGGTCTTCTTCACCGAAAATCGCTAGAAGATAGTTGTCTGGATTTTGAAACCTCAGGTAAACCTCGTACGTCACATACCCCGTAAGGTCCACTCCATCATAGGATCCATAGTGAATGGTATACTCCACTTCCCAGGCTGGATTATCCAATTGAGCATTGGAAGAATATGCTGAAGACAGCAAGAGGAGAAAGAGTAAAATACACTTGTAGAATTGCTTCATGTTTTGGCTTTTGGCTATTATAAACAAGTCGGCTAAAGGTGGCCGTATGTTGCTTACGACTTTTGGTCGCGGTGCGAATTTAATAATAAAACCTCCGAAAAAAAAGCCCGCATTTGCTCTCTAAATAAAGGATAGGTATTAAGATTACTATGCTTGCCTCCCACAAGTGTTGTAAACCTTACATCCTTGATTTCCTGAACTTTACGATATAGTGCCAATGCACTATCATATTTGACAATCAAATCCTTTGTTCCGTGGAACATCTGAATAGGGCAATCCACATGTGGCAAATGGAGGTCATTTCGGAAGCGGTATCTTAGTAAAAATTTCACGGGAAGAAATGGAAGATAAGACTTGGCCACATCGGTGAGGCTGAAAAAAGGCGTTTCAAGGACTAAACCCTCTGCCTTTCTCCGGCTCGCAAGACGACAAGCAAAACCTGACCCGAGGGATCTGCCATAAATGATATTGACTCGATAATCGTATTTCTCCTTTAGCCAATCATAACAGAATTCTACATCTCTGTGCATTCGAGCTTCGCTGCGCGGCCCGCTGCTCAAGCCATATCCCCGGTAATCCATCACAAAAACATCAAAACCGTATCCACTAAGCTCCTCGGCCATAAACTGCCAACGCTTGAGACTACCAGTATTTCCATGAAGGTAAAAAATTAGACCCTGTGGATTATCCACTCGCAAAAGGAGCGCATGAATGCGACCGTTGTGAGGAGTATCCAGCATAATTTCCTCCGCAGGGGTAGAAAGTTTATTATTGAAACCTTCAATACTAAAGCTGGGAACGAAAATGAACCTTTCTTGAAATAAAAAATAAACCACGCAAACAACACCATAAATCAATGCAACAAATGATATGATGCGAAGCGTTAATTCCATTTTAATAATTCAGCAATCGCTGCAGCGCGTCTTGCAGCTTTGATGAGCCCAAGAAATTTTTCTCAAGATTGGCATTGAAAGGAACAGGTGTATCCATCGATGCGCAGCGTATCACTGGTGCGTCCAGATAACTGAAACACTCCTCCGTTATGCGTGCCGAAATTTCGCCACCGATTCCTCCAGTGAGACAATCCTCATGCAGAACTAATACTCGACCTGTCTTGCGCACAGACTTGTAAATGGTTTCCATGTCAAGCGGTGCAAGAGTTCTTAAGTCAATGAGCTCAATATCTGAAATGCCATGTTCGTCAAGATGCTTTAGAGCCCAATGCACTCCAAGCCCGTAGGTGACTATTGTAGCCTTATTGCCAGAACGTAAAATATTCGCAACACCAAACGGAATTGTGTAAAACCCAGAAGGAACATCGCCTTCTATACTTCTATAAAGCGCTTTGTGCTCAAAAAACAGCACAGGATTAGGATCTTCGAAAGATTGACACAAGAGCCCTTTTGCATCTGCTGGAAAAGCAGGATAGGCAATCTTTAATCCTGGAGTATGAAAGAACCAAGCTTCATTACTTTGGCTATGAAATGGCCCTGCGGCAACGCCCGCGCCTGTTGGCATACGAACCACCACATCGGCATTTTCTTCCCAGCGATAATGAAGCTTCGCAAGATTATTAACGATCTGGTTGAAACCGCATGTAACAAAATCAGCAAACTGCATTTCAACCATCGCCTTCCAACCCTTTATGCTCAAGCCCAAGCCTGCACCAATAATAGCAGACTCGCATAGCGGTGTATTTCGAACACGATCAGAACCAAATTCTTCCACAAAATTTTCAGTAACCTTAAATACACCTCCATATTTTGCGATGTCTTGGCCCATCAGAACCAATCTTGGATGGCGCTTCATGCTTTCTCTCAGACCATCACTTACTGCGTCTATCAATCTTTTGTTTTGTGATTCAGATGATACTGGTTTGATCTCTGTGTTTGCAAACTCCTTGAAAAGATCAGATGTCTCTTTTTCGCTGTCTGGCGTAATGTCTGGAGTTTCATAAGCAATTTTCAATGCATCATTAATCTCCTTTTTAATTGCATCGCGCGTCTCTAAAACCACATCAGGCGAAATGATCTTTTGATCTAAAAGCCACAACTCAAAATTGTCCACTGGATCTTTCTTTTCCCACTCTTCAATCAAGCCTTCGGGATAATATTTTGTACCACTGGCCTCTTCATGACCTCTAAGCCTAAATGTCATAAACTCCATCAAGATCGGACGTGGATTTTTCCTAATACTCTCAGCTGCGTTTTTGACGGCTAAGTAAACATCGATAATATTATTGCCATCCACTTGAATTGCATCAGAAGAAGGCATTCCATAACCTATAGCTTTATCGATGAATTGTTTGCATCGAAACTGCTCGCGGCTTGGAGTTGACAATCCCCACGCATTATTTTCAATACCGATTATTACTGGCAAATCCCATACTGTTGCGACGTTAAGTGCCTCGTGAAAATCACCTTCACTTGCCCCACCGTCACCACTAAAAACTATAGTAGCCTTTTGCTCCTTTGATAATTTATTCGCGAGTGCTATGCCATCTGCAATACCTAATTGCGGGCCCAAATGAGATATCATTCCCACTAAATGATGCTCTTTTGTCCCAAAATGAAACGAACGATCGCGACCTTTAGTGAAACCCTCTTCCTTACCTTGAAACTGCAGAAAAAGTTTTGAAAGCGGAAGATTTCTTCCTGTAAAAATTCCGAGATTTCGGTGCATAGGAAGTATATACTCATCCTCGTTCATTGCCAACGCAACTCCTACAGATATGGCCTCTTGACCATAGCTACTGAACCACTTGCTAATCTTACCTAATCTCAATTGACTCAACATTTTTTCTTCGATCAATCGAGGCTTCAAAATCGCCTTGTACAGACGAATCAAGTCTTGATCATTGAGACCGTTTCTTTTAAATTTTATAACAGGTTTTGTAAGCGTTGACATTTTTTAATGAAATATAGGCTGCGAAAGTAGCAGCGATTTAAACAAAACTATTCACAAAATAATTTATATTTGCAAACAAATAAAAAGTTCTATGGCATCTAAAATCCTCAAGGACATTAAGTCCGAGATTACCAAATTGGAATCTCAAATCAAAACCCTTGTAAACGCTGCAAACCTTATTGCAGAAGCTTCACAAGGAAGAGGCAGAAAAACTAAAATCTCATCATCCGTAGACTCTTTACTAAATCAACTGGGAAAAAAAGGCTCGATTTCATCAGGAAGACGAGGAAGACCTGCAGGTAGCAAAAACAAACCTGGAGCGAAAAAACCTGGTCCTAAACCTAGTGGAAAAACAGCTTCAAAAGCACCGGCAGCTCCTAAAAAAGCTGTTGGAAAGAAAAGAGGAAGACCTTCGAAAAAATCTACAACTTCGGGGAACTAATCTTTCAATAAATTTTAAGTACCCTCTCCATCCAGAGGGTACTTTTTTTTTAATAAAAATAGACGTCTAATTTTTGGTTGAATAGACCTACATTATGTCACAGATTATTCAGATAACCGCCCTCCCATCTGAGATTGCTACAGATAATGGCATTCGTAATGCTATTAAAAAGACCTCGGGAAGTAGCTTTGATAAATACTCTTATCGAATACTTCGCAGAAGTATCGATGCTAGACAAAAGCAAGTAAAGTTTATAATAAAGTTAGAATTATTTGCTCCCGACGAAGTATTACCTCCTTTCATCGAAGAAAAAAAATACACTGATGTTCGAAATAAGAAATCAGTTGTAGTGATTGGAGCAGGACCAGCGGGACTTTTCGCTGCATTGGCTCTAATAGAAAAAGGTCTCCGTCCCATTGTACTCGAAAGAGGTTTGGACGTTAGAGCACGAAGAAGAGATCTTGCTGCAATCAATAAAAACCACATCGTTAATCCTGAATCAAATTATTGTTTCGGAGAAGGTGGTGCAGGCACATATTCCGATGGAAAACTTTATACCAGAAGCACTAAAAGAGGTGATGTACAAAGCATTCTATCAACTTTAGTTCAGTTTGGCGCTGATCCTATTATCCTCACCGACGCACACCCGCACATCGGCACAAACAAATTGCCAGGTATAATCTCCGCTATGCGAGAAATGATTAATAGTTGTGGCGGCGAAGTTCGATTTGGATCAAAAGTAACAGATCTCATTATTGAGAATAATTCTTTTAAAGCAGTTGTCGTCAATGACGAGGAAGTATTAAATGCTGAGCACTGCATTCTAGCTACAGGACATAGCGCCCGTGATATCTTTTCTCTTTTGAATAAACATAAAATTGCGATTGAGTTCAAACCTTTCGCTTTGGGAGTGCGAGCCGAACATCCTCAAGCGGTTATTGATAAAATTCAATATCACTGCGATGATCGCGGGGAGTTTTTACCCCCTGCATCTTATACTTTGGTCGAGCAAGTTCGAAACAAAGGAGTTTATTCATTTTGTATGTGCCCTGGTGGCATCATTGCTCCATGCGCGACAGATAAAGAAGAAGTAGTGACCAATGGCTGGTCTCCAAGCAAACGAAACAATCCATGGGCAAACTCAGGAATCGTTGTCTCTGTTGATTGGGATGATATTCCCGAATTTCATAAACACGGTGCCTTGGCTGGTCTCGAGTTTCAAAAGTCAGTAGAGCATGCTTGCTGGATAGCTGCGGGCAAAACCCAAGCTGCCCCTGCGCAAAGAATCAATGACTTTATATCCAAAAAAACCTCCGCCTCATTGCCCGAGTGTTCTTATCAACCTGGGCTAAAAAGTGTGGATTTGAACAACGTACTTCCTCAATTCATAGCAGATTCGCTAAGAGAAGGCTTCAGAGCTTTTGGAAAAAAAATGAATGGATATCTGCACCCTGACGCCATCATCGTTGGACCTGAATCACGCACCTCAAGTCCAGTGAGAATCCCACGCGATAAAGAAACTTTAGAACACATAGAAATATCAGGATTGTATCCTTGTGGCGAAGGTGCTGGTTATGCTGGAGGAATTGTAAGCGCCGCTATTGACGGCGAAAAATGCGCCAACAAAATCGCCGAAAAAATTAATTTAATTAGCTAAATCCGCTAATTTCTTTCCAATTAAATTCCCAATCGCAACTCCCATTCCTCCCATTCTTACGCCAACATAGACATTATCTTTATACTGCTTGATTATGGGGCTCTTTTTAGTTCCAACACCAAGAATCCCCGACCATCTAAAGTCAATACTTACACTCTCATTCGTGATATATTCTCGAATAAAATTCTCTAATTTCTCTTGGATTTTATCTGTTAAACCAAACTTATCCGTAGTTTCATTCTCAAAATCAATATTTCTAAAACCGCCAATCAAAATGCGACCATTAATGGGTCGAAAATAAACGTAACCTTCATCTATATGATACGTGCCTTCAGGAATTGATTTTTCCAATTTACTCGTCACTACTACCTGATTTCGCACAGCGGTCACTTCCAAATCGGGCATCAATGTTCGCGCAAAGCCATTGACACAAACGAATAACCTTTCGGGCTTGAAGGAAAAATCGTCGCAGATAAGTTCTGGTTTATTGCCCTCGCAATTCAATTGGGTAATATTTAATCCGTTCATGAATTCCACACCGCTTCGGATGCACAGCTCTTTCAACGAACGCATCATCATACCTGTGTGAATGGCCCCCTCTCCATTGTTAAATATAGCCCCAATGAACCCCTTGAAATGCTCAAATGGATTTGTTGGTTGTATTGAATAGGGACTGAAACCGATAGCTTCTCCCACAATAGCGTTCAAATCACTCAAAGCATGCGCACATTTGTCGTAATTCAAATAATCCTGAGGACGAAACATCTCCATGCCTCCACACGGAATGTATCCGATGTTATCATCACCCAGCAGATTTCGCAATGATCGCAGCCCTTCATACCTAAATCGCACCAGTTCAACGACCTCTTCTTTGGTCATTTTTTCCAAATCACTTAGAATTTCAGAAGGGCTACCATAGCAGGCGAAGCCCGCATTTTTGGTGCTCGCACCTGCAGAAAGTGAATCTCTTTCTATTACGACAATTCGTCGTTGCGGGTATTTTTTACTCAAAAAATAAGCGGTACTCAAACCTACAATGCCTCCGCCCAAGACAACATCTTGCATGTTTTTAAAGTAGGACTCGAACTCCCAGTAACTAATATTGCTCATTTTGGCGAACTTAATTACAATATTTTACGTATTTTTACGTCGCAAGGAATATTTTGAAACCATGAAGCTTTCGCTTAAATATATTTTATTGTCTCTTTTCACCCTAATCAGCTCATTATTAGTAGCTCAGGATGAAGTTCTTATTCGAGGACAGGTGAAAGATCAAGAGACAATGAAAAAAATCGATAACGTAACGGTGACCGTCTTCAAAAATGGGACACAATTCGACGTTATTGAGACAGGCGGTAGCGGAAAATACGAAATTAGACTTCCACTCGGCTTCACTTATGACATTAAATTCTCCAAAGACGCCTACGTTCAAAAAATCGTAAGACTTGATACCAGAAACATTCCAGAAGAAGACCGTGCTGGGGGCTTCCAGCTTGATCTACCTGGGGTATTATTCAAATATGTAGAAGGCTTTAATACAGACATTCTGAAAGAACCGGTTGGAAAAATTTTCTTTTCATCTCAGGAAAACGCTTTAAGCTACGATCTCCCTTATGCGGATAAAATGAAGGAGAAAATCACCTCTGAATTCAAAAGACTGGAGGCACTAAATGCCGGTAAGGACAAAATGCAGGCAGACTTCGATAAGCTCATGCGAGAAGGTGATGACCGCATGATTGCTAAGAAGTATAAAGAGGCGATGGATAAATTTACGGATGCTCTCAAAATTTTCCCACAGGACGCCACAGCAAAGCAAAAGTTTGACGCAGCCAAAAAAGCATACGATGATGAACAGGCTGCTCTTGCAGCAAATGCGAAGTACGATGCTCTAATCAAAGAAGGCGACGATGCTATAAAGGCAAAAAATTGGGAAGTGGCAAAAAAGAAGTTTACAGACGCCAAAACAATGAAGCCTACTGAAAAACTTCCTAAAGAAAAGCTTTATGAAATTGATCAATTGATGGCCAATCAAGAGAAACAAGCAGAATACGATGCCATCATTGCTGATGCTGATAAAAAATTTGGAAGTCAAGACTATGCGGTGTGTATTGAGCGATACAGAGCAGCCTCGGCTTTATTCCCAACCATTGCATATCCCAAGGATCAAATTGCAAAAGCACAAAGCGCATTGGATAATCTACTAGCCGAAGAGTCCAAAAAGAAACAACTAGAGGCACGCTATAACGATCTAATGGGCCTAGGACTAAAGAATAAAAATGAAGGTAAATTCGAATCTGCCATAGCCAACTATAGAGAAGCTTCCAACCTCAAACCCGATCAGGCAGAACCGAAGGATAGAATTAAGGAGATAGAAGATTTAATTGCTCAAGCAGAACGTGATCGATTAAAGTCTGAGGCGGACGCTCTGGCAAACAAAGAAAAAGAGGAAAAAGAAAAGCTATTTAATGACTTGGTCCAACAAGCCGATAAGCTCTACACGGCTAAGAGTTGGCAAGAATCAAAAGCAAAATATCAAGAAGCTCTTGCTGTAAAAGATGCGCAATATCCTCGTGCACGAATTACGTCTATCGATGAAATTTTAGCTGCGGAAGAAGCCAAGAAAAACAATGATGCCCTTGCAGAAGCCAATAGACTTAAAGAAGAAGAAAGAAAAAGAAAAGAGGCCGAATTGAAAGCTAAAATGGATGAAGAAGCTCGACTCGCAGAGGAGGCAAGATTGCGCAGAATGCAAGAAGAAGAAGCAGAGCGTAAACGAAGAGAAGAGGAATTAGCTAAAAATCAGAAAACATCAACATTTAGCAATCAGGCAAACAGAGATGCAGAAGACGAAGTAGAAGCATACTACCGCGAAGCGCGAGCCCTTGAAGACAGCGCTAAATATGCGCAAATGCGAGCAGTAGCAGAGGCTAACCAGAGATTTATCGACTCGCGTAATCAAAGAAGCGATGATAAAATTAAGGAACAAAAAGAAGCAATCGCCAGCACCAAAGACAACCTGCAAGCAATGAATAATCGAGGAAGTGCATACATTGCTCGAAGTACAGCAGAAACAGATAGAAAGAAAAAAGAAAATCAAAATACCAATAACGATTATCAAAGTCGAGCCGAGTCTCGCATTGAAAGATCACAGGAAGGCGTTGGCCAGCAAAAGGAAGCTCAAGAATCCATCGTTCAGAACGACCGCAATCGCCTTGCATTGATGAATCAACTGGAGCAAAAAAAGAAAGAGTACGACCACAATAACAAAGGCTACGAAACCAAATCTGGAACGCTCCGGACCGATGCTGCTATGAAGGTGGATAAAGAGAAATTGAACCAGGTCGAAATGGCCATGGAAGGAGAAGCAGTAAGAAAGCAAAACGAAATCAACGCTGATGAGAAAAAACAACAATCAGAAGCGAAGATGAACGATACACGCACTGCCGCAGATGTTCGTCTTGAAATGACAAGAACCCAAATTGACGAAAAGAAAGCGCAGTCTGAATCAATGAGCAGCGATGAAAGAAATAATACCAGCGCTGCAATGGCCTCAATAAACGAGAAGAAGCAACAAGCAGAATTGCTTCAAGTGAAAAAAGAAAATGAAGCCGCAGAAAATCGCTACCAAACACGTAAGGAGTTATTCAATACTAATAACGGCTCCACTCCCACTGATAGACCTACTCCAGGATCAGAAAATATTCCTGATGGTGTAACGGAAAAATCATATAAGTTGAATAACCAAATCATCACTGAGCGCACAGTGAAAGAAAATGGTAAAGTCAATGTCTATCTCAAGTCCGTCTCTAAGACTGGTATTTACTATTTTAAAAATGGTAAACCAATCACCAAGCAAATGTGGATTCAGGAAACACTCGAAACGGCCGAGTAATGCAAAAACGATTCATCATTATTAATGGCCCTAATCTCAATCTCCTTGGAAAAAGGGAAACGAGTATTTATGGTGATCAAGATTTCGAAAAGTTTTTCATAGCGCTTCGCTCCAATTATGATGATGTCAAGCTTGATTACTTTCAATCCAATGTGGAAGGAGAACTAATTAATAAACTTCACGAAGTAGGATTTTCAATTGATGGTATTATTATAAATCCAGGAGGTTATTCTCACACGAGTGTGGCACTCAGAGACGCTATCGCCGCAATTGAATCCCCCGTCATTGAGGTGCATATTAGTAACATTCATGCACGCGAAGAATTTCGCCAACAAAGCCTCACCGCTGCTGTTTGCGTTGGCGTAATTACTGGATTTGGACTCTGGTCTTACGAAATGGCGCTTCAGTTTTTTTTAGATCGAAACTGATTATTCTTTTCCGAACTCTCTTATTCCGCTTTCAATAACACGAATAAGAAGCTCTGCATCCTTGATATCTAGTTGCTTGCCAAATCTAATCTTCGTACCCGAGTGACTAAATCCTACGCGCTCGCCACCTATGATCCAAAAGCTATCATCTAGAAAAGCTAAAAAATTTCCAGGATCACGTTTGATTATACCCAACTTAAAAATATTTCGCATCATAAACGTCTCCGGTAAACCTCGCTTCCAAAATGCATTGATAATCTCTATTTTTCCTTTAGATAGTCGAATAATCTCTCTACCGCCCTTCCGCCACATGAATACCTTGACAATTTTCACAAAAAAATAAAGCCAAAGAGAAGAACAAATGATGAAGAAAACACGATCGCTCATCACTGTGGTCTGAATCGCATATTTAATGAAAACTACACCACAAAACGTCCAAGCCATCAACCAACCAATGAGCAATGCTTCTTGCCATCGTTGGATTTGTTGCGTGATCGTGATAACGATATCTTCTTTTGATCTTTGAACACTTATTCTTTTTCCAATAAACTTAGGCGCTGACTGATTCATACGGTCTGTAAAACTGAATTGTAAAGGTTTTCGTAAAGTGGGAGAATTTTTTCTATACCAAATTCTAATGCTCTTTCTCGTGCTTTAAATCCAAACTTGGTTAGCCTGGCTTCGTCGCTTAATAAGTATTTTCCGTTCTTCGCCATATCTTCTACGTCTCCAACGTTGCTCATCATTCCCGTTACTCCATGGCGATTGACCTCTGGCAAACCTCCTGTATTTGTTGAAATAACTGGCACTCCGCAAGCCATTGCTTCGAGTGCAGCAAGCCCAAAACTTTCTGATTCACTTGGCAATAAAAATAAATCAGCAACAGCAAGTGCCTCTGTGGGATTCTTCACATTTCCCAAGAATATTACCTCTTCACACATACCCTTTTCGCGACACAATGCTTCTGCCTTTGAACGCTCTGGGCCATCTCCAACCAATATCAATTTGCTGTCAACCTCTTCTCGTATTCGGGCGAAAATTTCTATCACATCCAATATTCGTTTTACGGGGCGGAAATTAGAAATATGAACCAGTATCTTCTCTCCGTTCGGGGCATACTCCTTTCGAATTGCTTCTCTGTCCGGAAACTCAAATTTTTCTGTATTGATAAAGTTTGGAATCACTTCAATCTCGCGATTAATTCCAAAAAGCTTATAAGTATCTAAACGCAGACTTTGAGATACCGCTGTGACAGCATCACTTTTATTGATTGCAAAAGAAATAACAGGTTCAAACGAAGCATCTTTTCCAAGCAGTGTGATATCCGTACCATGAAGCGTAGTGATCACGGGAATATTGATTCCTTCATCTGCCAAAACCTGCTTTGCCGTGATTGCTGCCGAAGCATGTGGAATGGCATAATGCACGTGCAATAAGTCCAATTTCTCATACTTGACTACGTCCACCATTTTACTCGCCAAAACCAACTCGTAAGGAGGATATAAAAAAAGCGGATAGTCACTAACGTTAACCTCATGGTAGCGAATGTTTTTTTTCATTGCTCCCAATCGAACAGGTTGACTATAAGTAATAAAGTGAATCTCGTGCCCCTTATCAGCCAAGGCTTTACCTAACTCCGTCGCCACCACCCCACTTCCACCGTAGGTTGGATAGCCTACAATTCCAATTTTTAATATTTGTGCCATGCCTGTAAAATAGGCAACGAAGGTCGGAAGTTCACGACGATAATAAAAGAAAACCTTTACTTAATTGCTTCCATACCCAAGCACGCGATATGCTTCTTGTTGAATCTTGGTTCGGATGTCTAGGGCTTGAATTTTCTTATTCTCTGCATCGGGATTGACGCGATTGCTTAGGAAAACATAAACAATCCCTGTTTCTGGATCCGCCCAGCACATTGTTCCTGTAAAGCCAGTATGCCCGAAGCTGGATGGCGAGGCCTCTGGGCAAGTAGAACCCGTGTTTCTTGTAAATGCTGGTTTATCGAATCCGAGTCCTCTTCTATTCCCTTGAAAATAGCGTGTATTATACAAATTGATGGTTTGAGCGCTCAAATAACGCTTACCTCCATATACACCGCCGTCCATCAACATTTGCATAATTGCAGCCAAATCTTGCGCATTTGAAAAAAGTCCAGCATGCCCTGCAATTCCACCTTGCATAGCCGCGCCTTGATCGTGAACGAAACCTCGAATATGCTGCTGTCTGAATGTCTTGTCATTCTCAGTAGGAGCAATCATCTCACGAGTAAATCTTTCCGTAGGCCTGTATCCAATAGTAGCCAATGACATTGGCTCGTAATATTCTCTATTCACAAAATCCTCAAGACTTGTTCCCGAAATCTCCTCCACTAGATGCTGAACAAAGTAAAATGCCAAATCACTATACTTGTATGTCTTGTCGGCGCTAATCGGAGTTTCAAGTATTTGATTAAAAATCTTTTGCTTGTAATCATCCCGAATATAGAGCTCTTCAGCCACTTGAGTTGTAAAACCAGGTTCACTGACAGGACGGTAAACGTCTGGGTCTGGTAAACCATTCTTCAAAGTTTTAGTGTAAAATGGAATCCAGGCTGTGAATCCAGCAGTGTGCGCCAACATATCCTTAATTAAAACGTTGGCGTAAGGATTATTTGCAGGTATTTTTAAATAATCTCCGAGCTTCTTATTTACGTCCAACAAACCCTTATCAGTTAGCTTCATTGCAGCCAAGGTACCTGATGCTACTTTGGTAATTGAAGCCAAGTCATAAATCGTATTCTGAGATACGGGTTCATTTTCGTCCCAGTTCAAACTACCAAAAGCTTTATCATAAAGCACATTTCCATCTTTTGCCACCAATACTCTACAACCAGGATACGCTCCTTCCAAGATACCCCTGCGCGCAATAGAATCGATACGCGAAAAAGATTTTTCTCCAAGAGAAAGAAGCATTCCCTCCTTATCATTCATCATGTCTTCTTCATAGTCTGAAGCTGGGCTTCCCTTTACATTATTACTCTCTTGCACGAGAACCAGCGAAGCGTTTTTAGCTGTAGGAATATTCCATCTCAACTTTCCTCCGCCTTCTATCGAACAACCAGAAAGGCAGAGATAGTCGGCATTCGGAGAAACAGGCAGCTTTCCCTCTGCACTATTCACTCCAGCAATTAATTCTGCGCAAGCCTTTCTTGTTTTAGAGTCATCTTGATATGCTACCACCAGGGACTTCACAAAACCTAAATCGCGCATCGCTGCAATCGCATACGGATTGGCGAGAATGCACAGGGCTACATTTGTTTTTTCAGCAACGCCATTGATAATTCTAGCGCTTTCATTGGTAACGCCAAAATTCTTCGAAGATTTATTGGTAGTACCAACCATACAAGCCAACACCAAATCATATCCGCTGAGTTTATCAAACCACGACATGGCGCTGTTGTAGTCCGGACTTTTTTCCATGCTATAAACATCGCAAGGGAAATAATTCGAAATGGTAGCTGCAAACTCTGTTGGACCCGAAGAACCAATTTCAACAACAGCCACCTTCTTATAATCACGAATCTGAAGAGGAAGAAGCTCTGCTTCATTTTTTACAACAGTCAGACTAGCTTCGATAAGTCTTTGCTGAAGCGCTTGTGCACTGAGTGAATTTAAGTCATTGTATAAGTTTCTTGTATCGATTGGCTCCCATTTATTCAAGCCACACCATTCTTTAGCCCGAAGAATGCGCAAGCATTTTTCATTGATTGATGCTTCGGATATTTCTCCAGCGAGAACCGCTGCCTTTATACGTTCTATAGCTAAAGGGATGTTCATTGAAAACAGCAACACATCATTACCTGCCTTTATTGCTTGTAAATCCATCTCACCGGCTTTCCAATATTTAGCCACACCTTGCATATTGAGCGCATCAGTAAAAATTAATCCTTCAAATCCCAAATCCTTACGCAAAGTGCCGTCAATAATTGCCGGAGATAATGTGGAGGGAAGATTTCTTGTCGTATCCAGGGCAGGTACAAATAGATGCGCAATCATGCTACCAGTAAGACCCTTCGCAATTAACTCGCGATAAGGATAAAACTCCAGGCTATCTAAACGAGCTCGTGAATGTGGAATGACTGGTAAATCCTTATGACTGTCTGTGTCGGTATCACCATGTCCGGGAAAGTGCTTTGCCACAGCCATTACGTTGTGATCCTGAAGTCCTTTCATATACATCAATCCACGTCGGGTCACCAACTCTCGATCTTCGCCAAATGCGCGATTGGATATTACCGGATTTTTCGGATTATTATTGATATCTAATACTGGAGAAAACGAAACGTGAACACCTAAACGCTTGAGTTGGCGAGCCATCTCCACCCCAAACTCATAAGTCAACTCATCAGAAGCAGCAGCCCCGAGAGTCATTTGGCGCGGAAAGGAAATTGTCGAATCCAGACGCATTCCAAGCCCCCATTCAGCGTCCATTGAAAGTAATAAAGGGACACGAGATAGTTTTTGGTATTGATTGGTAAGCTGCGCTTGTCGCACTGGACTTCCCTGCATGAATATCAAACCTCCAATGTTGTACTTCTCAATCAACATGCGAATTCCAGCATTATCATAACTTTTATGATTCGGATCTGACCAAGCCGCTACCATGAAGAGCTGACCAATTTTTTGATCCAAAGTCAGGCTGTTAAAAACTGAATCCGCCCATGGCGTAGGCTTCTCGAGGAATAGAGCACGCTGCGCCTTTGCACCTTGAAGTGAAATTGTAAGAAGTATAGTAAAAATTAATAGCCTGCTCATAATGCCTCCATGCTGTTTATACAAAACAAGGTCTTATACAACAACAATCGGGCTAAGGTTATTGCTTATTAGCAACAATCCAATGTGAAAATCCTAAATACGCTCTGGAGCGGCTGTTTTCTTGAGAACGTGGCTCATCACAAATTGGAATTGTTCCTCAATTGTGAGGTTGGTATTATCAATTATAATTGCATCTGGAGCCCTACGTAATGGATCGTTTGCGCGAGATGAATCATACTCATCACGACTGTTTAGATTGGCCAACACATCTTCAAGTGTTGTTTCAACACCCATAGATTTTAATTCATCATATCTGCGTTGAGCGCGCACTCGATTGTCCGCTGTCATGAAAAATTTCAACTCTGCATCAGGCAATACTACAGTGCCGATATCTCTCCCATCCATTACCACACCGCGAGTTTCTGCCATTCGCTTTTGGAGCTTTACCAACTTCGTTCTTACGGACTTCACATCAGAAATTTTTGAAACATGATTGCTAACTTGCAGCGATCGAATTTCCCTTTCGACATTCACTCCATTGAGATACGTTTCATTTTGTCCTAGCTCCAAATTGTATTTAAAGTTTATAAGAACATGATCCAGCGCTCTTTCCAAGCCTTCAACATCAAGTTTCCCATTAGACTGAATAAATCCATGCTGGAGAGCAAACAAAGCCATTGCTCTGTACATCGCACCGGTGTCGATGTACACATAGTTGAGCTCTTTAGCTATTGCCTTTGCCATCGTGCTTTTACCGCATGATGAATACCCGTCGATGGCTATATTGATTTTGCTTTTCACTGTAGTGGCTGGTGTTAGAATTCATGCGAAAATAAGAAAACCTCTGCCAACATACAACGAGCACTTCCACCACCTGCATTTTCGATGGCTTCAATATTCACTATCAAGGGTTCTGCAAACTCCGATAGTCTTGAAAAATAAGGCTTCAATGCCTCAGAGGCGGTAGTTGACATTATTAACCATTTCTTGTTTTCAGCGCTTTCGAGCTCAAGAATATTCCCTCCAAAACGATCCATAGTGTCTTCATCTATATCGATTACCGTCCTTGTCTTACCTAAACTCTCCAAAACGTGAGCCCGTTGCTCCAAATCATCTATAGAATTACTGCACACTACTGCCCATTCTGTTCCGATCGACATCACTACATTGGTATGGTAAACCGGCTTCCTTCCATTTGGGGTTCTTTGAAATGCACTGAAAACTATAGATTCATAACCGGTAGCTTCACACCACGCCTTCAATACTTGTTCGGATGTGCGTTCCGATCTTACTGCATAAGCCAATTTGTTGACCCTATCTAAAACTATGCTTCCCGTTCCTTCCAGAAACAGACTTTGCGATTCCCATTGCTCAAATCGTAAATGTTCGTCAACTCTAAAGCGTTGTTTCAAGGAGCTTACAATATCGCCCCTGCGCTCTAACCTTCGATTCCCCGCAAACATGGGATATGTTACTATAAAGTTATTGTGAAATGAAATCCAGTTGTTCGGAAAAACACTGTCTGGAGTGTCGAGGTCATCAAGATCTTCAAAAACAATAACCTCAATTCCCTTTGATCTCAATGCAGCCACAAAGGCATCGAACTCAGCTATCCAAGGATTTTCTGCACTATCCAAGGATAATACAGCTGTTTGATAGTAGTTATTAACCGCCGTCTGCTCATTCATTCGAAAATGCTTCGGTCGGATCATCATGACCTTGTCTGTAATTTGTTTTAACATTTAAATTGTTTAATTTCAATTCGTAGCGTAATATTGCCACGAAACCTTAACTCAACGAGATATCACTTGACAGCACGAAGATACTTTTTCCTATTTAGTTTTCTAACATTGGTGATTGCCGCTTGCGACAATGGGCCTATTTTTTTAATGAAAAATGAGGGTACCATAACGTATGACGTGACCTTTCCTTATGAAGAAAACACCCTCATGCTCGAGCTCTATCCGAAAGAGATGACATTTGATTTCAATAAACACTATATGCGAGCCTCTATAAGAAGTGCATGGGGTGTTATGGCAACTGACCTAATCATTGATAACCAACAACGCAAGTATTCTCAACTACTTAAATCATTTGCTGATAAATATTATATGACCCTTGATGAAAATACTATTGGGGAATGGTTGGCACTTCAACCACAAATTAGCATAGAAAAAACAAACGACACGCTAACCATTGCGGGTTATTTATGTCAAAAAAGTATAGCGCGATTTGCAAACGATTCACTACCTGCAATCGACCTCTATCATACCAATGACATTCGAATTGATGAATCCAACTGGTGGAATCAATTTGAAGGCGTAGGCGGATTTCTATTAGGCTACGAACTGGAACAATACGGTAAAAGAATGCGTCTTCGTGCGAGAGAAGTGCGATTTCAGCCTGTTGCTCCTGAGCAATTTGTTGTTCCCGCAGACTACATACCCCTCGATGCTCGCGCAATGAAAAGTCAAATCGAAAAAGTCGTGGATGAATTTATGTCAAATGAATGAGATTACTCCTTCTTTGACACTTCGAGTCCGCTTAGTTCAAGGTCAAATTCACTTTTTTCAATCTCTTCAGCCGTCAATTTGGAAGGTTTGAACATTATTCCATTCAAACGACCTGTTACTCTTTTACCCGCATCAAGCGTATATTCTTCTTCCGGCAAAGACTCCAACAAAACAGTATTCTTAAAAATTTCAATTCCTATGGTATATTTCACGGCGTATTCATTTTTATTCTGAACTCGCACGCTCAATACCTTTGGACTATTTCTTTTATACCATTTCTCCTTCACCCATCTCGTAGAAAATACCACACCATCTACTTCCTTGAAAACTTGATACTGCGCCGACGCCTCATTAGTTATGCCAAGCAGAAATAAACTAAACAATAGTCCGAAAAAAATCTTTTTCATAAGGCTTAATTGATTTGTTGCGAAAATATGTAACCTCTGGTAATACCAATCGTAAAAACTTATCAATAAACATCTAAAAAATCCAAAAATGTGGCGAACAAATGTAGAGAACTTGCGAGCCACATTTTTTTTTGAACCTATTTGATGCTCTCGTGTACAGCGGTGAAAATTGACACCAATGACACTAGCCCAACACTTGGAATATCTCGCATCTGACGGTAGACATTTCCAGATACTCGCACAAGTAACCTTTCTTTCATTCGGCATACTCATTCTCGATTGGGATGCACATCTCATCAACTTCGCAGCCGTAATGATGGGTGCTTTAGGAACACAAATTCTATTCATTCACCAACTGAAAATTCCAATCAGCACTATTAAAAGTGCAATGATCACTACACTGGGTTTATGCCTGCTTTTAAAAGCGAATAGTCCGATCATATTTTTACTGGCAGCAACATTAGCCATAGCACAAAAGTTCGTCTTCAGAATGAACAACAAGCATCTCTGGAATCCTGCCAATTTCGGAATCATCATCGCCATAGTCTTAAGCGGCAACGCATGGGTTTCGCCCGGGCAATGGGGTACGGAAGCACTAATAGTATTAGCTGTCTCTACGCTTGGCTTCGCCGTCCTCACAAAGGTGAGGCGTCTTGATACTGGACTCATATTCCTATCTACCCTAGCAATTTTAGAATTCTCAAGAACCATCATTTACATGAATTGGAATATCGAAGTATGGCTGCACAAATTAAGTTCAGGTAGCATCTGGCTTTTTGCATTCTTCATGATTACGGATCCTATGACAACTCCTGATAATAAAAAAGCCCGAATCATCTGGACTATTCTCGTTGCGAGCGTATCCTTTTACCTCACCAATTTTCATTTTATAAATTCTTCTGTGCAATGGGTATTATTCTTCGCTACACCATTGACACCTATAATAGACCGCTTTACCAGAACGGAAAGATTTCAATGGAACACTTCTCAATTATTTATTCACTCAAAAAAATTTCTCAGTATGAAAACAATGGTTAAAATTATAATTCTAGGTTTAATAGTACTACAAACTGAACAATCATTTGGCTTTTGTGGATTCTACGTTGCAAAAGCAGACGCTGCTCTATTCAATAATAAAAGTGAAGTTATCTTAGTACGAGACGGCAAAAGAACTGTTATTACAATGAGTAATGACTTCAACGGCGACTTTAAAAATTTCGCAATGGTTGTTCCTGTTCCTGTGGTGCTGCAGCGTGAGCAAATAAAAGTCGCGACACGAGATGTATTTGACTATCTAGATGCATATTCAGCACCTCGTCTTGTTGAATACTATGACAATAACCCTTGTTGGCAAGAAGAATATTTAACCGAAGATTTAGGCTTTACCATGTCAAGAGCTCCCATGTCAGTGGACCTAAAAGAAGAAACCGTAAAATCGAATAAATATGTAAAGATTGAGGCTCGATATCAGGTGGGAGAATATGATATTTTACTTCTTTCCGCTACACAAAGTACTGGACTCCGAGATTGGCTGATTGCGAATGGTTATAAAATCCCAGCAACAGCAGATGAAGTTTTAGAACCGTACATTAAAAGTAAAATGAAATTTTTTGTGGCTAAGGTCAATCTAAAGGAAGCTCAAAAAAACAAATTCGAATACCTCAGCCCTATTCAAATAACCTTTGAACATGAAAAATTCATGCTGCCTATTCGCTTGGGAATGGCGAATAGCCAAGGAAGTCAAGACATGATTGTGTATGCATTTACTAAAACCGGACGCATAGAATGTACCAACTACAGAACCATCAAAATGCCTACAGACCGAAATATCCCACTTTATGTAAAAGAAGAGTTTGGAAATTTCTACAAAAGTCTATTTCAAAAAACTTGGAAAAATGAAAATAGAAACGGTGTCTTCCTTGAATACGCATGGGATGTAACTCCCAATTGGGGAATGAAATGTGATCCATGTGTTGGTCCACCACCATTAAATCAAGAGTTTGCTGATGCCGGCGTTTGGTGGGCTAATAATCAGAGTGGGGAGCGTACTTTCTTTACAAGACTTCACGTGCGCTATGAGAAATCAAAATTCCCATCAGACCTAAATTTTCAAGTCACGCCCAACAACGAGCACTATCAAGCGAGATATGTTCTTACAAACCCAGCAACTGGTGAGTTTGATTGTGAAGAAGGTCAGGTGTATATCGAAAATTTACTTGAAAGAAGAAAACTGGAGGTTGATGAATACATTGCACTGACTGGAAAGATCAATCCAAAAAACAACTCATACATCAACGAGTATTTGAAGTACAAAAAACCTGGGGCGAAAAAAAATAACACCAGCACTCCCTTCATTAAAAAGTTTGACATTCCTTGGAGAAAAATACTCTTCGTTGCCTTTATGCTAACATTAACCTCAACTATAATCTATAGAAGATTCAAATTATCAGCACTATAAAAAAAAGGCCCCCGATGATTCGGGGGCCAAAAAAAAAAAAAAATAGAAAATTATTCTTTGATAAACATGTAATTTCTCAATGAATCATTACACTTGACTTGAAGCAGGTACGCACCAGCATTCAATTCATTACCAAGAATAAACATATAATTCACTTTGCCAGTAAGACTTACTAAATCTTGAAATACTACGCGTCCTTGTGTGTCTAGGATTGAGAGCTCGGTGGCAATATCCTCTCCCAAGTCACAAGACAAGGTGATATGATCACTTGCTGGGTTGGGAAAGACTCTATCAGAATCTCCTGCTAATTGAAGAATTTTATAGTTTGCTTGACCGCCACAAGTGACGTAGCTTACATAATTTGGATCATGGATGGTAGCGCCGAAATAAAAATCACTCGACTCAGTCTCCGTAATCTCAAAATCTTCTGACATTGAAATTTCGTAGCTGATTGAATCCGGTGGCACGCCGCTCGCGTATTGATTACTTATTAAGATAAATCGCATGGCTTCTTGCTTCCAATTATTAAGATTCTCTTGCTCTAGAGAGTCAAGACTGCATGTGTTCAGATTTACAAATACCTCAAGCGCGATTTCAGGCTTGCCAATGGTCAAGAACAGCTGCCCCTTCAATAATTCCAACTCAAATTGCTGGCGGTAAGTGCCTGATGTGAGCATGGTATCTGTATAAGCATTGAGAACATCAACATAGCGTTGAACAGGTAACTCAAATGTTTCTTGATTTGAATTTTGATCCAATTCACCAGATATGAAAAGCCCTTCCACTGCGTTCTTCATCATATTTACACCCCAAAAAGCCAGCTCTCTGGTATAACTATCATCTCTATTCAAATCACTCAACAAAATCTCATAGAACAAACCAAGCGCTTCAAGATCATTTCCTGTTGAATCGTAAAACTCAAGGTAACCTGCAGCATGTGTGAGGGCGCTGTCCAAACAAACTCCTTGATAAGAATATGTATCAACGGTTTCGCAGTCATTACCACTCTTTTGAAGGCCTTCCAAATCGACTGTTGCCACTGAAATTCCGTCCATAGCTTGCTTTGCATTCTTTCTCGCAGGAGGTCGCACTACTGGCTTCTCTGATGGACATCTATTATCAACTGCGGGACTTGAATCATGAAATCTTATAATGTACCCTTCATATTCCGCAGAACCAGTATAGCAGGTTATACCTGATCCTTCAACATAGCCTTCCCCTGTATAATAACCATCGGGAAGATTCCAAATATTTCCAGTAGCTGAAACATCTAAAACATCGCCCTCAAAAGGAATGATACTCGTCGTATAGATATTGCAAGAAAGATAAGGTTCAAATGAATTGAATCCTTTTTCTAAGTTGTATGTGAGCATGTTCTGAGCCTCAATATTCACCGCATTATCGACAAAATTGTTGTAGCCTCCACTTCGCTCGGAACTCAAATTTAAAACGGCAGTTTCAACCCCAATTCCTACAAGATTATCTTTAAACTCTGTGCATCTTGCGGATAAAGTTCCTCCAGCCTTGGCAATACCGTAAGAATATTTTTCAAAACTGCAATTCGAAACCAACACTTCTACAATACTTACATCACTCACAGCAAAGCCCGTGTAATCCATTTCTTCATGGTCAAAAACGGATTGAGTCACCGAACTTATATTATCCAATTTTCTTGAATCAATGCCGCATCTTATGAATTTCGAACGCGTTACTTTGTAGGATCCACCATCGAGAGCCAGAGAAGATCTATGGTCAAGAAACTCACTTGAGTTAATACCGACATTGCTTCCAACTCCCTTTATTCCAACACCATCAAAAACAGAGTATGCAACATTGGTCGGATTGTACCAGCACTCAATATCGCCACCATATTGATTAGCGCTGTTATCATAAGACCTCGTCTTATTCATATCCAGCCTTGCACCACACCAGAGTCTTCCGTTGTCTGTCAAGTCCACTGCGCAATCCGTTATTATTACCGAACCTCTCCAAGCAGGAATCCATAAGTCCGAGCCACTATTAACTTGAATCATCGGATTGTTTACAGAATTACCTTTGAACCGAAGAGTTGAGTTATCTTCTAGCATGAAGTCATGCGTTCCAGCACCTCTTACTACAACTTGACCATGTTGACTTCCTTGTGCTGCGCAGAAAAGTAAATCACTATTCGCATTGATATTTACCTGGGTATTGAAAATCTCGAATTTCGAATTCGCACCATTTAATTCTACTCGAGCATTATTGGTGTTTACATGTAGAGCCTCGCTATTCGAATTTGTGTTCACATTATATTCCGGACGTAGTTTAAAAAAACTTTGATTGAGCTTAATAGTAGAACCTGTAAGATTGAGAACACTTTCATTAAAAATCACAACTTCTTGCTCATTAAAATCAAGCGTTGAGTGATGTATATTCCAATTCGTTTTTTGTGATCTGCATTCACCTTCACTAAATTTTAGTGTTGAATTATCAATATCCAAAGAAACAGATTCATTAAAGTTAAAATAGCCTGGAGTAATGTCAATTTGAGATGAGCTTGATACAATGTGAGCCCCGTTTGATGCAATCACATGAACATCTCCTGTTCCGAGATTCTGTACTATTCCATTGTAAATCTCAAATCTACTTTGCGACCCTTGCATCGAAATACCGCAGCCAGAACAACTCTGATTAAACTCTATTTCACCGCCATTTACAACCAAAGAGCCACCATCTTCTATAATAACCTTGAGTCGAATGTATGGAATAAACTTCGCTCCATCTTGAATTTCGAGTTTCGCTCCGTTCTTAATTCTAATCCATGTTTCATTATCCTCCAATGCGTCTTCTAATGGATAAAGCCCTGCTATAAACTCGGAACCGTCTTCCATGATTACAGAGCTATTGGAATTGATAATCATCTCATATCCTGCATAAAGCTTGAGCTTTGAACCACTTTGCAATAACAATTCTGTTGTTGTTCCCTGAGGACTGCAAATTACCATATCATTCTTAACATCTATAACTCCCGCCCCGAACAGATTCAAATCATGAGATAGATAAGCTGGTGCGCTTATTGAAAATTCATCATAATTCTGAAACTTGGGTTCAACAGAAATGGGCAAATTCAGTGAGGCTGTTTCCGTAAACTCCTCTAAACATTTACATCCATTATCGCTATAGTAAGAAGGAAGTTCCTCACCCCAAATACAATGATAGAGATTGTGATAAACTAAGTAATCGATGCCGGAAAACTCTCCTCTAAAACTTCTATCAGGAATCCCCAACTCTGCATCTGATGGGTGAAAAAGTCTATTTGCAGCTCTCCAACCCTGTGTTGTGTTTGGTGTAGGCAAAGTCGAAGTATGTGGATCATCCCACGGACCTTCGCAGGGCGCTGTGTTTAAATAAAGATTCTCGATACTTAACTTCGACAAGCCTGGCAATGGATATGAATCTGCATGAAGCACACTTCGTAACAAACCTATCCAGTGCATTCCACTTTCATTAGCAATCCATTGAAAGTACTCTGGTTCCCAAACATTCGCTAATGAAGCCAGTTCACAAAACATGTGAACATTGTCGTCGTTGATTCGCGCAGTTATTTGTTCAGAATTGGGTAGATCAGAAATACATAGTGTCCCATAACTATTATCACCATTTAAATGCAAGATCGTTAATGGCCCCCACGCGCTAATATTATCCAATACCAGATGGTCTAGCACTAGCGACCGCCAGTTGATATTATCACAGAAAACGCCTTCAACATCAAAGTTTAGGCTCTCTACCAAATTAAAGAAGCTCGAATTAAAATCAAAACAAGGCTCTCCACCTACAGATAAATCTACCCATTGATTTTGTATTTCCTCGTAAAAATAATAGAGCGCTGCATACTCAATGGTAGCCACAGTCACAGGCTCTTTATTTGCCAAACGATCTACACAAAGATCATAGATATTATCATGACAATTCATGCCCAGCGCCAATCCAGGAAAATCCATATCATCAATTATATCTATGATTTTCGAAGGATGTAATTGAAGAGCTAATTTCATATTATGTACCGTATTCGCTTGAACCTTGCCCACCCAAAGTGGATGACCAAATTCATAAGCAATATTTACTATAAACGGCGCAGCAAATGTTAACTCATAACCCGCAGGACGAAATATATCATCTGGATGATAAATATTAAATTTATAGCAATTGTTTCCACAACCAGATACAGGTTCAATTACGTAATCAATAATCTTCCAAGCAAGTGTTCTCGCTTCAAGCTTGAAATTCATTTCAGGGTAGTCAGAACTCGGTTGATAAACTTCGTCTCCAACCAATTTATAAACCGCCATTAATCCAGTAAACATGGTGGTTATCTGATCCAAGCTCATGACGTTCCCACCATTATTTGGATTCGGCTGACCAGCATTAGGACCCCACATTTGGATAGGAAAAGCATCAGAATGAGTCAAAATAAAATCCGTATTACGACCAAAGACCTCACTGTAGTCTCCATCATAATTTTCATGGTAACCATAACCTACATCATCTCTGCTGTGGATTCCATTATTCACAAGCTCTGCCGAAGCAAGGGTAACAGTATTAAAATAAATTCCCAATCGATTTAGTGCGTTCAATGCAAAGTAGATCTCACTCTTTGTACTCTCCAGTTTGCGTTCTGCAGCTGTGTACTCTGCGCCATCCATCGTTGTATTGAGAACTTGCTGCAGAAGTTTGTACTCTGTCGCTAACATCAGTAAATAATGCCCATGATAGATGGTGGCGTCTTGATAATAAATACGACTTGGCGGCAAACCCTCGTCATTCAATGGTGCTCCATCATAAGCGAATCCAATGGAACGTGCAGACATCACTAAGCTGTTGCCATTAAACGCTCCGACTTTTACAAAATCTTTGACCAGTCTCTCTCGGTACCTCCAATACTTTTGAAGGTTCTCCTCCACGCTTTGTGCACTTCCCGAAATCCACCCCACGCACAAAAGGGTCCATAAAATTCTTTTCATTTTAAAAGGTTTTAAGTTGAACAACATGCTATGATGCGTTCCCCTAAACCTTATGATAGTAGTAGTATCCTATTGCTGAACATTGTAATCGACGAGCATCCAAATCTCATTTAGCTCAATATAATCAAATCGCACAAGACCAAGATTTTTCTTCCACCAAAACCTAGCTTCTGTCCATTCAGAACAAGGGTGATAGTGCATATGAACTCTTACCAAGTCAGTATACTTATTTCCCATAAACTCTAAACTGTCATTTGTACTTTCCACTACACTGAAATCTGGTTCTTCTCCAATAGGAATAAACGTAGGGAACTTTTGTCCTGCGAAATGAAAGTAGGGAAGCACCGTTTCCGCCCCATTCATGTCTCCAGACTCGGTACTTAACATTACAATTCCCTTACACCTGCAATCCCCAGCTGCTCGGCATGGTCTCTCTGAGTCGGAGCTATAGCCCCATCCATACCCACCTTCCATTCCAGAGGTACGTAGTTTATTGGTAAAACCTGGCTTTCCCCATCGATCAATGAAGTAATACGCCTGATCAACAAACATTCTTTTGCTCCTTCCAGAAACCAGGTCACGATAGACCCAATAAGAACCTTGCTTGAAAAAAGCCCACTCCGCGAGACCCGCAAGTGACGTATCCATGCTACAGTAATCGATTTGAGCAGTTTGCTTTCCCTCCTTCTTACATGCAGATGGAATGAAAAAAACACTCGACAAAACAAGTGAAAATAATAGGATTGCTTTAGTGGTTTTCATAGTAGTGATTTGTGTGACAAAGTAAAACTACTGTAACCAGATTTAATAAATATATCTTATTCGACTTATTCGAATAAAATATGCAAAAAAAAGCCCCCATCCTTCGGATGGGGGCTTCTCCTTTTACTCTATCTAATAAAAATGAAACTATTTCTTATCCGCATCCATCAGCTTATTCATGCCCATCATTTGCTTCAAAGTCTGCTGCATACCTTCAGGGCTGCCATCCAAGAAAATGATATTCCCTTCGCCATATTCCGCAAAGTTTTTAATTGCCTCGGTCCACATTGAGAACATGATCACCGATGTATCCAAGTTTGCTTGTTGCATTTCCCTTGCCGCATTATTCATACCGCGCGCTACTTCTTCTCTAAACAAAGCAACACCCTGTCCACGGAGTTGTGCCGCTTCCCTTTCTGCTTCTGCAGCAATCTTAATGGCGTTACCCTCTGCCTCAGCAGCCTTTGTTTTGGTAATCAACAATGCCTGTCCTTCGTTTTCTGCAGCAGCTTTCAAATTGTGCGATGCCACTACCTGACTCATAGAGCGCATGATGGCTTCGTCAAACGTGATATCATTGATCTGTAAATCCAACAAATGATAACCCCACTCTTCCAAATGAACGTCAATTTGTTCCTTTACATGCTCCACAATTTCTCGTCTCAAAGTCAATACCTCTGCCTGCTTTTTTGTTGCCACAAAAGATCGAATAGAACCTTCAATAGTTCTAATAAGCGCTTGCATCAAATTCTTTTCATCGATAAATTTAAATGCGACCTTTTTTATAGTTTCCTCCTCTGAATCCATCACAGCGAAGAGTAACATCGACTTAAAATAAACATTTGCTTGGTCAATTGTTACTGCCTGAAACTCTAATTCTACAGATCTGTTCTGAGTTGAAACTCTTTTAAATACAACTTCTATAAACGGAATGGTGAGATTCAAACCAGGATTTAGAATTCTTCTATACTTGCCGAAGATTGTAACAACTCCAACAGTTCCCTGCTGCACCGTCCTAAACGATTTAAAAAGTAGGAAGCCAATAATAATTACGATAATTAAATTACCTGAAATGTATTCGTCTAACATAGTATTAAAATTTTCCGTGAAGATATACGAAAATCGACAATAAAAAAAGCCTTTCCTTGAATGGAAAGGCTTTAATGTAAGCGGTGTAATTAAGTGATTAATAATAAATATTACGTCTAACCTTGGCAACATACTTTGCAAGCCTAATCACCTGCTTTGTATAGCCAAATTCATTATCATACCATACATAAAGCACTACTCCCTTGCCGTCAGCACTCACAATAGTCGCTTGTGAGTCAAAAACAGAGCAGCACTCATTGCCAATGATATCACTAGACACTAGCTCTTCGCTAATGCTGTAATAAATTTGATTGACAAGATCTCCTTCCAGCGCTTGCTTTCGAATGATTGCATTCACTTCATCTTTAGTAGTTGGCTTTTCAACGTATGCATGAATAATAGCAAGTGAGCCATTTGGAGTAGGAACTCTAACGGCATTAGCAGTCAGTTTATCTGCAAGCTCAGGAATAACTTTCGTAACTGCCTTACCAGCTCCCGTTTCTGTAATAACCATGTTTACGGCCGCGCTTCTACCACGGCGGCTCTTCTTATGCATATTATCAAGAAGGTTCTGGTCATTTGTATAAGCATGCACAGTTTCAATGTGACCTTTGTCCAGCTTCAAAGCATTATTAACTGTGAATAAAATGGGACAAATGGCATTCGTAGTACAGCTCGCTGCCGAGAAGATAGTCTCATTTTCAATATCCAGGTCACGGTGATTGATTCCATAAACGATGTTAGGAACCTCTTTACCTGGAGCCGTAAGTATAACTTTGGATACTCCCTTTGCCTGTAAATGCTTACTCAAACCTGCTCGATCTTTTAATACTCCTGTATTATCAATCATAAGAGCATTGTCAATCCCGTAAGCTGTATAATCCACTGATGACGGATCGTTTGTAGCAATCATGTAGACACGTTGACCGTTAATCAACAAAGCCTTATTCTCATAATCGATATCAACTGTTCCCTTGAATCGTCCGTGAACAGAATCATTTTCGAAAAGAGCAGCTCTCTTTTTCAAAGAAAGCTCATCATTTTCACGAGTTACGATAGCTCTTAGGCGCAACTGCTGGCCCTTTCCAGCTTGCTTTATCAATTCGCGAGCAGCTAAGCGACCAATGCGCCCAAATCCATATAACACAACATCGCGTGGCTCGATTTCGTTGCCCGCGTCTATCATAAAGTTGCTGAGCTTATCGCTCAAGAAATCTCGATGTGTTTTGTAATGGTCACGAGCACTAAGCCATTCGCTAGCAAGCTTGCCAATATCAATTTTTGCAGGCGCTAGCTCCATTTCATAAAGCTCTTTGGCCAAATCTGCCGTGTCGAAGACACTGATTGGCTTTCCCACTACTTCTGCAGCATATTTATGCAATCGCAGAATTTCGGTGACACTGGTATCGGCAAGATGATTGCGAAACAATACCAATTCAATTGATTTGTCGAACAACAATTTTCCTACGCTGTTGGCGAGGTCCACCGCTGCCCTTTCCTGGTTCACATACACCTGCAGTTCATTGCTGTAAGTGTCGGTCATAAGGACTGATTTAGACATTTTGAATAAATTAAGTTTATTAAAAAATTTCTCAAGGGATTCATTGACCTTGAGCGGGGCAAATTTACATAAAAACAAAATGCCCGGCTGAATAATCAACCGGGCATTTATGATGAAGATCATTGAACTCTTAGTTTAAAGAAAAGCCGTAGTAAGCCTTGGTGCCGTTAGGATAAACTCCCTCGAGCATGATATTGCCGGACTTTCCACTTATAGCATTCTTTAAATCTTCTGGAGACGAAATGGGGGTACTGTCAATTTTGGTGATAATAAAGCCTCTTTGCACTCCAATTGACTTCAACTTGCCTGTGCTCAGTGCTTGAATCTTAGCACCACCCTTGATTCTCAAGGATTCCTTCTCACTATCACTTGGAGCAATGAAATCTGCACCTAAGGTTGAAAGTGAGACTTCTGCTTTTGCAGTGAAATCTTCCAACTCGGCTTTACCATCGCGATTGCGTAGAGTGACACTCACTACTTGCGATTTTTTATCTCTCCACACGGTAACGTTGACTTTATCGCCGGGGCGGTATTTCGTAATTTGTTCTTGTAGCTCAGGCACATTGCGTACTGTAACCTCGCCAACCTTCAAGATAATATCTCCTTCTTTCATTCCACCGTCAGCGGCTGCGCCTCCATCGGTCAAAGCGCTTACATAAACGCCCGCGACTTGACTCAGACCTTTGTCTTTAGCCTCAGCCTCTGAAACATCTTTAATTCTAACTCCAATGAATGCGCGTTGCACATTTCCAAATTTTATAAGATCCTCGGCCACTTTCTTTGCGATTGTAGTCGGCACAGCAAAGGAATATCCGCTGTATGCGCCGGTGCGGGAAGCAATTGCTGTGTTTATACCTATCAACTCTCCACGAACATTGACCAATGCTCCACCACTATTTCCGGGATTTACAGCTGCGTCAGTTTGAATAAATGATTCCACAGGGAAAATTTCCTCACTGGAGTTGCGCTCTGAAAGTAAATTGATATTTCGTGCTTTGGCGCTTACAATCCCCGCAGTCACGGTGCTTGTCAACTCAAAGGGATTACCAACGGCCAAGACCCACTGTCCAACGCGAACTTCCTCTGAATTTCCCCATGGTATCGTCGGGAGATTTTTTTCTTCGATTTTTAAAACTGCTATGTCCGTGCTTGGATCGCGACCGACAATCGTAGCTTCATAGTTTTTGTTGTTGTTCAAAGTAACGGTTACTTTCTCAGCGCCCTCCACTACGTGGTTGTTGGTTACAATGTACCCGTCATTACTTACGATAACCCCCGAACCAGTACCGAGCTGAACTCTCGGCTCCTGCTGATAACCGAAGAAATCTATCCAAGGGTTATAAACGCTTTGTACTTTAGACTGTGTCTTTACGTGTACCACGGCATTCACAGAGCGTTCTGCGGCTGAGGTAAAATCCAATGTCCCTTCTGGAATTGGAGCATAATTGGTTGAATAAACGGGAGGGCTTGACTGAGCAAATGTGAAATCCGATGCTCTGGATTCATTATTGAAAAGTGAATACGCTCCCAAAGCTACAAATCCGCCAAAGAGAGCAGAAGCGAATAGCATTAAATTCTTCTTCATCATAACTTTTTTCTTTAATACTTGTTTAGAATTCAAAATTAACGAGCGAATATTTAAAGATTGTGTTAACGGTGCTAACAAGTGTTAAGCCAGAATGCCATCAAGATAAGAAGTAGCTTGTTAGTATGACAAAATTATAATTTTAAACTTTCGCCCTAGGTTTGCATCATGAAAAATTTTCAGGTTTACTGTCTCATCTTTGTCACATGCTGCATGCTGCTTGCACTCTCTGCTTGTGAAAAAGAAATCACTGTCGACTTACCACAAGTAGAGCCGAAAATCGTGATTGAAGGGACTATTGAGCAAGGCCAGCCTCCCCTTGTTTTATTGACGTATTCTCAAGGGTATTTCGAACCAACGAACTTGAGTTCTTTAGAAGGCTTTTTCGTGAGGGATGCCGAAGTTAGACTTTCAAACGGCACTACATCCGACGAACTTATTGAAATTTGCGCAGAGGATCTTACTCCCGAGCAGCTTGAGCTCATCGCAGAATTAGTAGGTTTTACCCCATCTCAACTGCAAGGCTTCAACCTTTGTGCATACACAACATTCAACACTGCTCTTTGGGGCGAGGAAGGCAAAACCTACACGCTCACCGTAAACAAAGATCAACACCGACTTTCTGCTACGACCAAAATCAACAATTTAGTTGAGCTCGATAGCCTATGGTTCTCCATTCCCAATGAAGACCCAGGTGATAGCCTTGGTTTTATTTTCGGAATTTTAAGTGACCCCGATACCGCTGGCAATGCTTATCGTTGGTATGCTCGCCGAATAAATCGCTACCCTGCTTGGGCGCCAGATGGGCTAGCCGGGCAGCAAAAAGACCCAAATTTCATCGCCCCGCTGGGTTCAGTCTTCGATGACACGTTTTTCAATGGACTCGAATTTGAATTTGGCTATTTCAGAGGAACAGGACCGAACCCCTCGAAATTCGATGATCTCAATGAAGAAAGAGGTTTCTTTAAAAGGGGCGATACCGTAGCAGTGAGAGGATGTGTGATTGATTTGAAAGCTTTTAGGTTTATCGACAGCTATGAAAACCAAATCGCAAATCAGGGAAGTCCCTTTTCAGTGCCTTATAACCTAGAATCAAACGTCACAGGAGGACTTGGGGCATTCATAGGCTACGGCGCCGTCTATGATACTGTAATTTGTAGATAAGGTGACGAATATCACAGTCGTCGGTTCTCATTCATAGTACTTTTGCGGCATGTCGACCCATGGTAAAAAATCAATGTTCACCTCAATGGTGACACTCCAATGTCCTCAATGCAGAGCTTCGCATCTTTATGAAAATCCAAATACATATTCACTCAGCAAATTAGGTCTTCTCAAAAAAGAGTGTGATAAATGCGGTGAAAACTTACAGCCTGAGCCTGGTTTCTACTTTGGTGCGGCCTATGTGAGTTGGGCTTTGACAGTAGCCTTATGGGTCAGCGTATTGGTTGCTCTAAAAGTATTCGATGCCCTTGGTTGGATTGAGTTTGCATTTCTTACCCACCCCAAGACATTCTTACTTTCAGGGATTGGCCTGAGCATCATCACGTTTCCTTATATGTTTCGCTTATCCAGAAGTATTTGGGCTCACTTATTTATCAAGCCAAAGGAAGAGATCCTGTAAAGTCCAAACATTTGCATTCTCTTAACCTACCCAATACTGGCTTAGCCCTACCTTTGCATACTTCATTTTAAAATGATTAGGAGACCGAGCGAATTCTTGTTGCTGGCATTGCTTTGGGCAATGCCTTTTGTCACTTTCAGTCAGTGCATTGTCATTAATGAATTAATCATTAACGGTGCTTCTGGTTTTGACGGGCAAAGTGCACCCAATACCGAAGAGTGGATTGAGCTTTACAATAATTGTGATGAGCCAGTAGATATTAGTTGTTGGGCTCTAGCAGACGGTGACTTCGTCATTCGCTTTCCTCAAGGAACTGTCATACAACCATACGATTTCTTTGTAATAGGCAGCGACAATTCTGGAGTTCCCATTGATTTGGCACCGGCTGATTGTAACTGCGCAACACCAGGCAGTGAGACTATTATTTTTTCTAATAATGGTGAGCAATTGGTATTAATCAATAATGCTGGTTCGATTCAAGATGCTGTCATTTGGGGCGGAGGACAAAATATTCCTTTCGCAGTCAATAATTCAAGTGGAGGTTGCAATAACATAACAACTCAAGTCACTAATAACTCCGCCCAATTTGAGTCCTTACCGTACATAAGCGGAACTGCAGCCGAAGGATGCACCTATGCTCGCAGTTGTGACGGCGGTCCCACATGGGAATTACGTTGTGGTAGTGAAATTTCAGCAGGAGAGCCAAACGGCCCAACAGTTACACTTGACTTCGAAGCAGAATCAACAGTCATCTGTGTTGGTGATTGTATAGACTTTGTCGAATTGTGTGAAGGAAATATTACAAGCTATGAGTGGCTATTTGAAGGCGGGCAACCTGCCACTTTGTTTGGACCTAATGTTTCTGCATGTTACAATACCCCAGGATCTTTCAGTGTGACCCTCATTGTAGAAAGTGAGTGTGGTAGTCAAAGTATAGAAACTATAAACTATATAACAGTAGTTGATGATTCAGCTCCTTTGATTATCGGGGGAGAAGACGGCACTTATTGTGAAGGTGAGAGTGTAATTCTAAGTACCACGGCAATTGGTGATGTCCAGTGGCTTCTGAATAATCAAATCATTCCTGGAGCAAATTCAAATTCTTATTCCGCTAGTGTTGCAGGCGACTATACTGTTCAAACAAGCACCGCTGGTTGCATCGCGACTTCGGAAATAGTTAGTTTATTTTTTTCACCAAATGAGCCTATTACTATCACTGCATCAGGGCCGACTGCGCTTTGCCCTGGAGAAAGCGTAACTCTCAATACTACATTTCAAGGTCCTTATCAATGGCTTAATTCCAATCAAGCTATTAATGGGGCTACTAATTCTACTTTAACGGTAAGTGCGGGTGGAATCTATTCCTTAGCCCCCCCGATAGACGGTTGTTTCGAAGACTCAAACGAAATAGAAGTTATTTCACTTAGTGAAGCGGTAGTTTCAATTACGGCTGCATCAAATACCATTTGCCCCAACGAAACTCTTACGCTTCAAGTCGAAAATACATTTGATAGCTATACTTGGTATCTAGACAATGTAATTATTTCTGGAGAAAATAACTCAAGCTTACAAATTGACGCGGAAGGAACGTATTCCGTTGTCACAACTCTTAATGGCTGCGAACTTCCAACCGCATCAATTGCGATTTCATTAGGAATATCTCCCTCGGTTTCACTGAGTACAAATACGACTTTGCCTGCTTGCCCAGAATCTATAATACCAATTAGCGCCACGGGAAGCTTCGCAAGCATTCAGTGGTTTGTAGGTAATACTGCTCTTCCCGAGACTGCAAACACAATCAATGCTAATGTTGCTGGAGACTACTCCGTATTAGTTCAAAGCATGGATGGTTGCAGCACAATATCGAATATTTTAAGTGTAATATTTCTTGATGAGCAAAATCCAGAAATAGTGTCGAGCCAAGGACTTTCCATCTGTTCTAATTCTTTTACTGACTTATCTATTCCATCGACTTTTTCAAATTACGAATGGACTCAAAATGCAATAGTACTAAACGAAAATGGAGCAGTTTTGGCTCAAGTCACACCGGGGAATTACTCTGTAACAGCTGTGAATTCTGACGGTTGCCTTGTTAACGCTTCAATTACTATTACAAGTACTCCTCTACCCAATGTTATAATTCAGCCTAATGGTAATGTAGTTACATGCGAAGATTCGTTCACATTCACCGCGGTTGGAGCAAATAGCTACGCTTGGTACTACAATGATGTCTTAATAATCTCAAACTCTAACTCTCTTGAAGCAACCGAAGCAGGTTCATACTATGCAATAGGAACTACCGGTAATTGCTCGTCACAAAGTTCAACTGTTGATTTAACATTTCAGGAAGACATACAAGTTGAAATCAGCGCATCTGATACTGTTGTTTGCGAAGGAGGTGAAATTGTTTTGGCAGTACCTCCCACCTTCGTTAGCTATCTGTGGAGTAATGGAGCTCAAACACCTTCCACTGCAATCGATATGACATCTGAGGTGACCGTTAATGTGATAGATAGCAATGGATGCCGCGGTGAGGCTGAGATCAATATTGAGGTAATAGCGAATCCTGAAATAGAACTGCTCAGTAATTTTGAAAGTGATTGTGTTCGTGGCTCAATAGTGAAAGTCGAGTCCAATGGTTTGATCTCTTGGCAACTCAGTCCTTATCTAACAATCATTGACTCTGCTACAGCGCTCTACAACCCTCCATTTTCGACGGATTTCATTATTTCATCAAGCATTGGTGATTGCAGATCTGAGGAGCGATTTCGCATCAGTGCTGAGTGCACGACCCTTTTTGTACCAAATACAATAACTCCAAACGGAGATGGTGTTAATGATGTATTTTTAGTTGAAGCAGAAGGAATCAAAACTTTTGAGATGATAATTTTCGATCGATGGGGAAATGAAGTATTCCGAACAAACGATCAAAAAGAAGCTTGGACTGGAGGCATCAATGGCTACTACGTCCCTGATGGAGTTTATACCTATATGATCACAGCTCTTGATCTTCTTGGCCTTCCAATCAGCGAAGACATCACCATTACAGGCATCATTTACGTACTGAGATGATCAACTAAAATTTTGCATTTCGACAAGCGCCTTGTAAGTCCCTGCCTTTTGCATCAACTCATCGTGTGTACCCGATTCGGCAATGACTCCATTTTGAATTACCACGATCAAGTCCGCCTTCTGAATAGTGCTTAAGCGGTGTGCAATCACCAATGACGTGCGATTTTCCATCAATCGATATATGGCATCCTGAACAAGTTTTTCGCTTTGCGTATCGAGAGCCGATGTTGCTTCGTCCAGAATTAATATCGGTGGATTTTTGAATATCGCTCTGGCAATTGCCAATCGCTGTTTTTGGCCCCCGCTCAATTTATTACCGCCCTCTCCTACAACAAAGTCATACTTGCCTTCCAACTTAACGATAAACTCTTCGGCATTCGCTATTCGCGCCGCAGACTCTATTCTATCCATTTGAATACCCGAACTTCCCAAAGAAATATTATTTCGAATGCTCTCATTAAACAAAATACTGTCTTGAGAAACAAAACCCATGTGCTTTCTTACTTCTTCTACTTGATAGTCTTTAAGTGATATGCCATCAATAAGAACCTCACCTTGTGTTGGGTCATAGAATCGCGCTAACAAAGATGCCATGGTGGACTTTCCTCCACCGCTGGGGCCAACCAGCGCAACCGTTTGCCCTTTCTTGATTTTCAAATTTATTCCTTTGATAACCGACTTTTCTCCATAACCAAAATGCACATTCTTGAACTCAATCTCCTGTTTAAACTCCTCCAACTTTTGAGCATCCTTTTTATCACTTACACTTTCTTCAGCATTCAAAATTTCATTGATACGCTCAAGAGAAACATATCCTTTATTTATTTTAAACACAGCATCAGACAGTGCCCGTGCTGGTGGGATAATTTGAGAGAATACAAGAAGATAAAAGATTAACAATTCACCAGCCAACTCTCCTTTTATTACGACAGTACCTCCAAAGTACAACAACACGGATATAACACTCAGCGCAATCACCTCACTCATCGGCGAACTAAGGTATTCCCTTCTATAAAGCTTATGCATCAAGCGAAAGAAAAAGTCGTTATTCCTATCAAACTTCTGCTTAAACTGTTTTTCAGCATTGAAAACTTTCACAATTTTAATTCCTGAAAGTGTTTCATCAATGATTGAAACAAGATCGCTTAAACTTCCTTTACCACGACGTGCAGCATTCTTCAGACTTTTAGCAATAACTGAAATTAGAAATCCACTCACTGGTAAAAAAATCAGTGCGAAAATGGTTAGCTTCCAGTTTAGAGCAAACAATGTAATCAAAGAACTGATGATCATTACTGGAGACTTGAAAGTTGCCTCTATAGCTCCAATTACGCTGAACTCAATCTCCATTAGGTCATTTGTCATTCGAGAAATTAAATCCCCTTTTCGCTCATTAGAAAAATAAGCCATTGGCAAGCGAAGAATTTTATCATAAAGACGCTCCCTCAAGTCGCGGCTTACAGCGGTTCTTATCATTGCGATACTCATCACTCCGGCGTAGGCTACAAGATTTTTTAATAATGCCAAAACGATAATCGCCAAGCACATCCACAACAATGCACTAAGCTGTCCATGCACCGATATGTATGCTTCCAGCTTCAAACTGAGATCGTACCATAGATTATTTATGAAACTACTGTCTTCACTTGGCTTACTCGGCGAGGCACCCGCTTTTAGAATGATTTGGAGAAATGGAATGAGTGATGCGAATGTGAATAGAGAAAACGCAGCATTAAGCACATTAAAAAGAAAGTTTGAAAGCAAACTTGCTTTGTATGGCTTAAGTAGCGCGAATATTTCACGAAATTTTTTCATTCAATCAAGCCAATTCGTTATCCAATAAATTTACACCCGTATAATTGGAAGGACTAATGGCTTTCAACTCTGCTTTAACTTGAGAATTAACTTCTAAAGAATCAATGAAAGCGTGTATATCATTCTTTGAAATTTCAGACTTCCCTCTTGTCAACGCTTTCAGTGCCTCGTACGGTTGAGGATATTTTTCTCTTCTTAAAATTGTTTGAATCGCTTCCGCAACAACAGCCCAATTAGCATCTAAATCTCGAGACAATGCAACCTCGTTGAGATTGAGTTTGCCAAGTCCTTTTTCAATGGAATTTAATGCGATCAAGGTATGAGCCATGGGCACACCTATATTTCTCAAAACGGTGCTATCGGTAAGATCGCGTTGTAAACGACTAATTGGAAGCTTTGAAGAGAAGTGCTCAAAAAGTGCATTCGCAACACCGAGATTTCCTTCCGCATTTTCAAAATCAATGGGGTTCACCTTGTGTGGCATTGCAGAAGAACCTACTTCGCCTTCTTTCAATTTTTGTTTGAAATAATCCATTGAAACGTACGTCCACATATCCCTGCATAAATCCACGAGAATATTGTTGGTTCGTTTTATTGCATCAAAGACAGCCGCAAGATTATCGTAGTGCTCGATTTGAGTGGTAAACTTGGAGCGCTTTAATCCCAATTTTTCAGCCAAGAAAAGCGTTGCAAATTCTACCCAATCTATATTGGGATAGGCAACATGATGCGCATTAAAATTTCCAGTTGCTCCACCAAACTTAGCCGAATAAGGTATTTCTTCTAATCGCGTGAGCTGCTCATCAAGACGTTCTACAAATACATAGACTTCCTTTCCAAGTTTGGTAGGCGAAGCTGGCTGACCATGAGTTCTTGCCAACATTGCGATGTCTTTCCATTGAGTGGAAAGTTCCACAAGTTTTTCTACTACTCTATCGACAGCTGGTATATAGACTTGATCCACGGCATCGCGCATAGAGGCTGGAATGGCTGTGTTATTAATATCTTGTGAAGTCAAGCCAAAATGAATGAATTCCTTAAACTCATCCAGACCGTGCTGATCAAAAATTTCTTTTATAAAATATTCAACTGCTTTTACATCATGATTCGTCGTGCGCTCCATTTCTTTGATTCGCTCGGCCTCTTTTTGGGAGAATGACTCATAGACATCTCTCAAAACTTTAATCTTCTCTTCGGGAAAACCAGCCAACTGAGGCAATGGAAGCTCTACGAGGGCAATGAAATATTCCACCTCTACCCAAACTCGGTATCGGATTAGGGCATATTCGCTGAAATACGAACTCAAAGGCTCTGCTTGCTTTCTGTAGCGCCCATCAACTGGGGAAATGGCATATAAAGGAGTGAACTCCATATTTGGACTTATTAAGAAAGTGGCGAAAATACGAATTACCTGCCGAATGAATCACTTACATTCGTGGCGTTAGATAATTTATCTCATGAAATTACACATCGTTAACACAGGTCTATTCAAACTTGATGGCGGCGCCATGTTTGGTGTCGTTCCCAAAACAATCTGGAACAAGACTAATCCAGCTGACGAAAACAACATGTGCACATGGGCGATGCGGTGCCTCCTCATTGAAGATGGCAATCGTCTAACTTTAATTGATACCGGTATCGGCACCAAGCAATCCGAGAAGTTTTTTAGTCATTATTACCTCCATGGAAGTGATACGCTTGAGTCATCTTTGAAGGGGCTGGGTTTTCAAAAAGACGATATCACCGATGTTTTCCTTACTCACCTTCATTTTGACCATTGCGGCGGCGCAATAGAATGGAATGAAGAAAAGAATGGATATCGATCTGCTTTCAAAAATGCCCATTTCTGGTCGAACGAACGCCACTGGAAGTGGGGAACCGAACCCAATCCTCGTGAAAAGGCTAGTTTCTTAAAGGAGAATATTCTCCCCATTCAAGAAAGCGGGCAGCTGAAGTTCATTGCTCGAACCAGTGACACAGTAGAAAAAAGCGAACTAGGCTTCGGAGTTACGTTCGTCGATGGTCACACTGACAGTATGATGATTCCACGCATTCAGTACAAAGGCAAAACCATCTGTTTTATGGCTGATCTGCTGCCAAGCACGGGACACATTCCGCTTGCTTACGTAATGGGCTATGACACCAGACCTCTCATTACCCTTACGGAGAAGGAAAAATTCTTCAATGAGGCGGCTGATAAGGAATTCGTGCTAGTTTTAGAACACGACAGTGTAAACGAATGCTGCACTGTACAACACACCGAGAAAGGTGTGCGGCTTGGCGAAACATTTGCCCTGTCGGAATTGTAGATCTAATGCGGATTTACGCGCTGCTCCTTTTGTCGTCTGGTAGGAGGCACGTAGTTGGGGTCTGGAGTAGTGGCTGGATCGTATTCAAACAAGCGATTATCCTTGATGATTGTATCTACATAGCTGGGCACCATGTCCTCCCATCCAGAATAACCATGTTTGATCATATCGAGCACGTCCTTCGAATAGATGTCAATCACTTCTGAGTTATAGTCCTCTATATCCACTAGACGCTTGTTGTAGCATAAGTATTCAAACAAAGGCTTCAATCTGGGATGAATTGGACAATTTCTACTGGTTATCATTTGCCCACGCTCTACATCGTTCCATGGGTATAGATAAATCTTGAGGTCTCTACTAAAGAGGATTCCAAAAGCCTCTAGAATGCCGCCGTTTATATCGCGGTAATACTTTTCATTAAACAACTCCATGAGCATATTGGCACCCATAATGATCCCCATACGCTTATTGGTATACTTTGAAAAATACTCTACTAATTTATAGTACTTGGAATAGTTTGAAACAAGCACTGTTTGGCCCAAAGAGCATAAAATATCTGCACGATCCAAGAAGTCCTGTTCATCGATATCTCCCTCTGCGCGAAGATTGTTTAAGGTCAATTCGAATAGAACTTGAATGTTATCCTTTTCTACACGGTGCTCCTTCTCAAACAACTTCATCCCCTTCATGATCATGTCTATGTTCACCTTGGTAACAGGGCGGAAGCTTCCTCTGAGGGCGAGGATATTCTTTTTGTATAGTACATCCGCGGCTTGGAGATTCCGACCATCAGGGGAGAATATTACCGCGTCCGTCATTCCATTTTTAACAAGTTGTAATGACAGCAGTCGATTATCTACTTTTTCGAAATCAGGCCCCGTCATTTGAATCATATCAATCTCAACTTGATCTCTACCGAGATTGTCGTAAAGACTTAGGAGCAATTCTTTCGGTTTATTATAGAAAAAATAGCAACCATAAAGAAGATTCACACCCAAAATCCCCACTGTAGCCTGCTGTAGCAATGCATCTGGCTCATGAAGACGCGCGTGAATAATGACAACATTGGGCTCTTTTGACGGATCTGTTTGGAACTTCATTCCCATCCAGCCGTGGCCTTGAATGGTCTTGCTGTAGTTGATGGTCGCGAATGTGTCCGCAAAAGAAAAAAACTTTTTACTGGAATGATCCTTTCTATTTAGGCGCGCCTCAATCAATTTATATTCATGATTGAGCATGTTTACGAGTCTCGGCTTGCATACGTACCTGCCCTTTTCCTCCTTTCCATAAATGGCATCACTGAAGTCCTTATCATAAGCACTCATGGCCTTAGCTATGGTGCCGCTTGCCCCACCCGCACGAAAGAAGTGACGCACAACTTCTTGTCCTGCGCCTATTTCCGCAAAGGTTCCATAAATCTCCGAATTGAGATTAATTCTCAATGCTTTTTGACTCGCTGATAAAATGACACGCTCTAGTTCCAAAATAACTCGTTTTGTGTTGCTACAAAAATAACAACAAGTACCCCATCAAATTGCAGGGTCAGAGATAGTTATTAGAATACTTTAAGGAATAACTCAAAGAATGTCTTTCGTCAACTCTTGTAATTTCTCAACGGCAACCAAGGTGGCAGGACATCTGTGAAGATTAGCTGTATAAACCTCTACTTGATCCTTGAAATCTTTTCTATACAAATGTGGGAATGTAGCGCAATCGTGTGGACGTAATTCATAAACAGTACAGAGTCCGTTCTTTTGATCAAAAAACTGACATGGTGTGCTATCATTCATGATATCGCCTGTTGACTCTTCGGTATAGAGCCATTTGTCGTAGAACTCGTCGTAGGTCATGCCTAGTCGTGCTGCGAGACGCTTCACTTCTGACTTTTTCCAAGTTGGCGTCATGGTCATACAACAGTTGCCACAAGATTGACAGTTGATTTCCTTCCAAGTCTCTGCTTCGGCTTGGGCGGTAAGTTTGGTAAGACCTTTAGGATTTTTTTTCGCAAGCTTTTTTAAAAATGCGGCGAGAACTTTTTTCTTTCTATATGCTCTTCTTCGGAATTGGGCGACATTCACTTTATCCTGCATGTGGTCAAATATTGAAAGGAAAGGTTTATTATAAAAAGAAAAAAAGGCAAGCCCCTTATATCGCACCGCTACAACCACCTGCCTTTGCTGCCTTCCGACCCTGGAGGATTGGGCGGGAGCTGGTCGTATAAGACTTGCCTTTAGGGCGCGAATGTAATAGTGTTTTTTCAAATTCCATACGTTTAATAATTCTCAGATGAATATTTTTCTTTGTCTCAAGAGATATACCTTTGCGCGAAAGGCATTTAACCCATGAAAGATATTTCCATTGTAATACCACTTTTCAATGAAGCAGAGTCGCTTCCAGAATTGCATCGCTGGATAAGAGAAGTGATGATAAACAATGGCTATTCGTATGAGGTGCTTTTTATTGATGACGGCTCCAACGACGACTCATGGGCTGTGATCAAAAAACTTCGAAGTGAAGATGATAGCGTAAGAGCAATTCGCTTTCAGCGCAACTACGGCAAGAGCGCTGCCCTCCACATTGGATTTGAAGCAAGTAATGGCAAAGTAGTCATCACTATGGATGCTGACCTCCAAGACAGTCCTGAAGAGATTCCAGACTTGAAAAAAATGATCGAAGTAGATGGTTATGACCTCGTAAGTGGATGGAAAAAGAAAAGATATGATCCAATTTCCAAAACTTTACCGACCAAACTCTTCAATTGGGCTACCCGTCGCATGAGCGGAATACACCTGCACGACTTCAATTGTGGGCTCAAGGCATACCGACGCAACGTAGTGAAATCACTTGAAATTTTTGGGGAAATGCACAGATACATACCTGTGATGGCGAAAAAAGAAGGATTCGCCAAAATTGGTGAGAAGCCCGTTGAACACCGAGCAAGAAAATATGGGACTTCAAAGTTCGGACTGGAGCGTTTTATAAATGGCTTTCTCGATCTACTAACCATCACTTTCATATCGAGATTTGGAAAAAAGCCAATGCACTTCTTTGGCACCGTTGGTCTATTGGTTTTCATCATTGGATTAGGCAGCTTCACCTACATAGGAGGCAATAAGCTCATCGCCATCATGAATGATGAGTACCAAAAGAACATAGCAGATCAGTCTATATTTTATATAGCTCTGACCTGCATGATCATTGGGACACAGTTATTCTTAGCGGGATTCCTTGGTGAACTCGTTGCTCGTAATTCTAGTCGCCGCAACGATTATAAAATCTCTGAAGAAGTCTGATTATTGTTTTATTACTGATTGATTTAAGCTCTTTCCGTTATTCTGTATTTGCATCACATAATAACCAGATGCTAAATTCTCAGTGGATAAGGTAAATCTATAATCGCTACCTGGAGTATTGATTTTTTCTGACAAGACTACTCTACCGTCCATTGAGATAAGCTGAATTCTCGTCTCTATGCTTGAATCTAAGCCTTCAATTTGAATATTCACTTCGTCTCCAAAAGGATTCGGATACACTGTCATTCCAAAGCCATTGGTACCGCCGCCATTGCCGCCGTCATTATCGTTATACCAGCATGAACCATCGTCAATGGTAGCAGAGGCATCATAATTCAATGCATTGATGTCGGTACAACCGTATAGATCACTGCACATACCGTTTATACTTATTGTCTCTGATTCATCTGCTCCTATTTCTAATGTCCCGAAGTAAAAGTCACTTAAGTAGTAGAATTCATATCCACCTCCGTTCCAGCCATCACCCCAAGAGTCTAACAAAATCATCTCATAACAACCATCTGCAAGACATCCGAAATAAGAATAGCTTGACCAGCTTGAGTAATTATCTCCTTCCATCACTGGCTGAAAATCTTCGTCAACGAGCATCCAACTTATTTCATTCCCCCACTCCTGCGTATTAATTATCACCTGAACAAAGTTTTCGCCACAATCCTCGTAATAGACACATGAGCCATCGTCAATGGTTGCCACTTGATTGTAGTTTAGAGCACTAGGATCGGTGCACCCCGCAACAGTAGGTACACATGAAGAATTTATTCCAAAAAACACTTGAGAATAGTTGCCGCTAAAAAGTGTAAACGTTTCAGCCAATTCTCCATTTACATAAATATTCAAATCTCCAGTATCCCAGCCGTCGCCGAAAGCATCATAGAGCGATATCTGATAACAACCATCAGGCATGCAGAGATAATTGGCTCCTGATCCAGCGGATGTCATAAAAATTCCTTCATCAGAATAGATGACATAACTAGCCTCGCTTATCCAAGGACTGCCCTCTAAATGGAATTCTACCAAATTCGTAAAACAATCTTGGGCATAGAAACAGCCGAAATTATACTCAGCTTGAGGATCGTAATTCATAGCTAAAGGATCCATACATCCCCAAACGGGATAAATACATGAACCATCATTAATCGTAGCCGATGGGTCATAATTGTTGGCACTCGAGTCAGTGCAGCCATAACTTATAACAGGACCACAGACACCATTCAAACTGAATACCGTGCCTAACATATCCATGCCTTGAGGCAACTCATTATTTATTATTTGGACATTATTAAAATTGATCCAGAAGTATCCCCCATACCAGCCAAACGGCCCTTGATTATTAATCATATTCACAGTATAGCATTGGGTGGAATCCAAACACAAATTATAGTATTCTATGGCTCCGCTGGAAAGGTTATCTACATAAATTACTTCGTTGCCTTCCTCATCAAGAATCTGAAGTTCTACTTGACTCCCATTTGAAAAGGTGCAAACATAGAGCATGGCTGTTACTGAATTGTCTGCGTTACAATATTCACAAGAGCCATCATCTTGGTTTGCATATTGACTATAATTGACTGCACTTGGATCCGTGCAGCCCTCGTAAAGACATGGCTCACCTGAAATTATAGCCTCAGGATTATAGTTTGACGCGTTTGGATCCAGGCATCCTGAAACAGGTCCACAGTTGCCATCTATACTAAATTGTACCACTTGGGTCTGAACTCCAGCCTGAAGTCCAGCGTTAATGTATTGCACTCCATTGCCATTTACCCAAAAATATCCATTGAACCAACCATTAGGCCCAGTATTGTTATGCATGATAGCACTATAACATTCTCCTGGTGCAAGACAAATATCCACATACTGAATCGCCCCTCCTGTGAGGCCACTCAAATAGGCCACTTGCTCACCTGCGCTATTGTTGATGGTCAATTCTACTTGATAATCATTGCTAAATGTACAGAGATAAAGTGTGCCCACAAACGCTCCTGCTCCTTCACAAACCTCACATGAGCCATCGTCGAGATTGGCGCCAGGATTAAAGTTTATAGCATTCGGATTTGTACAACCCTCAATGATGCATGAACCATCATCATCGGTTGCAGCAGGATCAAAATTATTCGCCTGCGGATTGGTGCAACCAGGAACAACAATATCAAAGTTAATTGAAAATGTAATCGGTATAGTGCATGCATTAGCAAAATCTCCTACCCTTAAAAGGTAAGTCTGACCTGTGATAAGGGCCAAGGTTATTGAAGACTGCATGCCGCAGCCATCATCATTCTGGGCTATCAAATTTTGATTTTCGTTAGTTAAAGGCGGACAAGTAGAATAAAGCCAAAGACGTGTATCACATGAACTAAGCCCACATGTTTGAATTACTACCTGAGCGTCTTGCGTAGGACTAAGTATAAACCAGTTATCCTCATTAAAAACAGTCATCGTTGACGGTATGGATAAAGGTTGCGCCTCTAAACACGTTGCACCTCCAGGAGATTGAGAAAATGCTTGATTTGCAGTGAAAAAGAGTGCAAACACAGCCAACACAAAGTAAATAGACTGTTTCATAGGGGTTTGATTAAGGTTTCGGCACCCAATATAGGGAACTATTCTGAATGACAATATTTTACAACAAATAGTTGCCTCACTAAAAGTCGTTTTTACTTTAATTTTATAAAAGACTCATGAAGGGTATTTATGCCATTGCTAAATTTAAGGAGATAAAATCCCGCTGGAAGCCCTGATATATCGAACTCTTCGTTGATATTCGAAGTGGCTTGTGGAAGCTTTCTGTTATGAACAATCCTGCCTTCGGCGGTGAATATCTCAATTTGCTCAAGTCCAAGTATTTCGACGTTACTCAATTGCGTTCTAATAAATTGGTCCGCTGGATTGGGATAAACAATCAAACTTGGCTATGCTCTCTCATTAGCAATTTGAAATTGATTGTCGTTAAAGTGCAAGAGCCTTCATCATTTCGTATCTCCAACTCTATTTCCTCAGAATTTTCGAAAGTGCACAAATACAATTCGGCAGCTACTGATTCTTGTCCAAAAAGACGAGTACAAAAGAATGTCGTAATCGCAACAAGAGCTAGGATAATTTTTGCAGGATGCATTTGGCTAGTTTTCACCAAATCTAGACAAAAAGTTTGTATTAAAAAATAACACCACTACCAATTAATTCATCCCCTTGGTACCAAGCCACGAATTGGCCTGAGGCAATTCCTTTTTGTAACTCATCGAAAATCACATACAATCCTCTCTCCCCCATGATTAGTTCGCAGCCAACCAATTCTTGGCGATACCGAATTCTGCCTGCATATCGCTTTCGCTGCCCAACTTCGAGCCTCAAATCCTCTCTAATCCAGTGAATTTCGTTATTATCAACAAAAAGTCCTCTTCTCAACAATGCAGGATGACTTTCTCCTTGACCGGTAAAGACCACATTGTTAGTGGTATCTGTTTTTACAATGAAAAGTGGCTCTGCTTTTCCTCCGACCCCCAGACCCTTCCTCTGACCCACGGTATAATAATGAGCTCCCTGGTGTTTACCTACCTCCTTTCCTTCTTCGAGCATTATTGCAGGTGCGGCAACAATTTTTTCAATATTCTCTACGGATGTAGCAGCAAATTCTGGTGCTCTATATTTTTCTAATGGCGGTATCTCCAGCACGATTCCACTCTTCGGTTCAAGCTGTTGTTGCAAGAAGGTTGGTAGCTTTACTTTTCCAATAAAACAAAGACCTTGGCTATCCTTTTTCTCAGCTGTAGGCAATCCTATTTGTCTGGCAATTTCTCTAACCTCAGACTTTTGAAGATGTCCAATCGGAAATAATGCCTTAGAAAGTTGATCTTGATTGAGCTGGCATAAAAAATAACTTTGATCCTTGTTTGGGTCGGCTCCAGCAATCAGTCGGAAAATTTCTTTACCACTATCATCAATAAAAGAACTTTTTTGACAATAGTGACCCGTTGCAACAAAATCAGCCTTGAGATTGAGGGCGGCTTTTAAGAAAATATCGAACTTTATTTCTCGATTACAAAGAACATCTGGATTAGGGGTTCGCCCCATCTGATATTCTCTAAACATATAGTCCACAATACGTTGCTTGTATTCCTTGCTCAGGTCGAGCACATGAAAAGGAATACCCAAATGCTCTGCAACGAGCATGGCGTCATTGCTGTCATCTATCCATGGACATTCATTATTAATGGTCACCGACTCATCATGCCAGTTTCTCATAAAAATGCCTATGACCTCATGCCCTTGCTCTAGCAAAAGATGGGCGGTGACGCTAGAATCAACGCCTCCAGATAAACCAACAACAACTCTTTTAGACATTCGACAAAAATACCATTTTTTGGGTTTAACATCTTGATAATGGCCGACCGGTGTGCCACTTTTAGAAATAATTTTGAAAAAAAGAAGGAACAATTACATTTGTAAGTGGCAACCTATATGTTTGGGTTGCGTCTAAAAGCCGTATTCTGTGTCTGAAGATAAGCAAATGCAACAGTTGATTCAAGGCTGCCTTAACGGCGACCGTAGATCGCAACAAGCTGTTTATAAGCTATTTTACGGCAAAATGAAGGCGGTTTGCCTTCGTTATACCAAGGATTCAGATCAGGCAATGGATGTGCTCCAAGAAGGATTTATCAAAGTCTTTCAGAATATGGAGAAGTACACCGGAGTTGGATCATTCGAAGGCTGGGTGCGCAGAATCATGGTAAACCTTTCAATTGATCGGTTTCGAAAACAAAAAAATGACTTTATATTGCTCCACGGCAATATGAGTGCAGAAGACTTTGAAGACGAGGTTGAAGACGAAGACGACGAAAACACCGTCGACTACGATTTCAAACCGAGTCAGATAATTGAAGCCATGCAACAATTATCGCCCGCATACAGAACGGTATTTAACCTCTATGTATTCGAGAATTATACACACCAGGATATAGCCGATGCGCTGGGAATAAGTGTAGGAACTTCTAAAAGTAACTATGCTAAAGCCAAGCGAAATATGAAAAAGATACTTTTAAAGAATTTCGGAAAAACAGATGAGTAAGAAATTTACACCGTTTGAAGAGAAATTAAATAGTGCTTTAGAGAATTACGAGTTGCCGTTCGAAAGTGGCGATTGGAAAAGACTAGAGAATCAACTAGATAAAGGTGTTGCATCCAATCATTGGATAGTAGCTCTCGCCGCTGCGACTTTCTTCACAGGAGCCGTGGGTTTTGCTGTATTCACCTATTCTCACAAAATGTTTGAAGCAAACGGCGCTGCAAAAATCGCTCGCTTCGAAAATCAAATTGATGTAAAAAATGCGAAAGCCAATACTCCAGTTGATCCTTCAGCGCTCATTGGAGAAGCAGGCGCAATTTCAAATTCTAACAACTCAACAACTAACAAAAACGGTCAATCTTCAAACCAAAATACTGGTAACACCTCTTCAGGAATTATCGAATTGCCTGAAAACACAACAATCGCAACTGAAGCTGCCAAGCCTGTTAGTACTGCTTTATCAGTAAAACCAAGCACCACATCTAGCTGCGCAGGTGGTGAGGTAGAATTTAGCGCATTAAATGGCCCCATTGACGGAAGTTACCTATGGAACTTCGGTGACGGTAATTTCTCTAATAAGCCAAATCCAAAGCACAAGTACGCAAAAGCCGGTGTATATGACGTTTCCCTTTCTGTAACCAGCAAAAAGGATGGTCAAATCAATACAACAGTAATGAATGATTTGATTACTGTTCACCCGTCACCTTCTGCTGATTTTGAATGGGATTTCGTTAATAATCCTGGTGATGAGCCTACAGTTAAAATAGTAAATACAAGCGAAAATGCCAGCTCATTCGAATGGAAATTCAATGATGGTACTTCTTCTAAAGTGATTAGCCCTGTTAAGTCTTATAATGATAAAGGCAAACAGATGATTGCTCTTGAAGTCCGCAATGAATGGGGATGTTCTGATAGCAAAATCAAGTATGTTGTAATCAATCAAGAATACAACCTTATGGCTCCGACCTCTTTCAACCCAGTGGCGAAAGAGACGTTTATGCCGGAGGCTTTAAAACAAGGTAAAACACAATTCAAATTGACCGTTTATAATGGCGAGCAGCCCATTTATGAAACGAACAATAAAGCCAAAGGATGGGACGGTCGCCTGCCAGGCGGACAAATTGCCGAAAGTGGCAAAGCTTATCCTTGGATTGTGATTATCTACAACGAAACCACAAAAGAAGAGAAATACTTCAGTGGCACTGTAACGGTTCTTCCTTAACCAAAACCAATAAAACCAACTAAAGAGATCCCTCCTTTACCGGAGGGATTTTTTTTTATCTTTTTTATTTGTTAATAACTTGTTGACAACCTTTCTCCCCTACCTTTGCATTCCTTAATTTCATTACAAGTTTTCTATGGCTCGAATTCTCAAAAGCACTGTTTTCCTATGCATGCTTTTTTGCAATTCACTGATTCAAGGACAAGTATCCATCACAAATACTTCCGCAGCATGCGCTTGCGACGGTGCCTTTACCTTTTCTCCCGAGCCAGGTCAACCTACATTCTTTGAACTCCAATCTCCAGACGGTGCTGTGCTTCAGAGCTCTGGGCAAGCGAATGGATTATGGACGCTCAATGCCCTTTGCGAGGGAGTTTATATACTCACCGCAACCACAGCGAATAATAGTTACAGCGAAAACATCCAAATAACCAACACCACGTCCCCATCTGGAACTTTTGGAGAAACGGAAATTTGTAGTACTGCTCCAAATACCAACTTGAGTGCGCTCGTGACTTCATTTGTTGCTGGTGGAACGTGGACCACCCCAAATGGTAATGTTTTCAACGGCATTTACAACCCTTCCGTTCATGACTCAGGATTTTATAGCTATACGGTCAATAACGGAACATGTGACTTGGTCACTGGTGTTTTCGTTACCGAAATTCAAAACGCAAATGCGGGTATTCAAACAACTTATCTCATTTGCGACAATTACGCCCCTTTCAACATGTTTGATTTCCTGGAAGGAAATCCCGATACTGGTGGAAATTGGCTAACAGCAGGTGGCGTACCTATGAATGGCGTGTATGACCCCGCCACCATGTCAAGTGCCCTTTTCGTTTATGCCATTGATAATGTGCCTGGCTGCAATGCAGTTTTCACGACCATGTTTGTTGACGAACGCATAACACCGAATGCCGGCATCAACAGTTCACTAATCGTCTGTAATGGCGCTAGCTCATTTAACTTATTCAACCATATTCCTGGAAATCCTAATACAGGTGGCTTTTGGTTCAGACCAAATGGTACACCTTTCAATGGAATATTCAACCCAAACATTGACCCTGCTGGCAACTATCGTTACGTGGTTACAGCAAACGCTCCTTGTCAAGATGCGGAATCAGTTATTACAATTAGCTTTAGTACTACAGACCCTTCGGGAATATCCAATCAAATTGATGTTTGTACTACTCAACCAACCTTCGATTTAACGAGTGCACTAAACGGTAGTCCATTATCTGGTGGATTGTGGACGAATCAAAACGGACAAGCCGTTTCCAACATCTTCAATCCAGGATTAATGTCCAGCGGAGTATTCAACTATTATTTTCCAAATGTTGGTTGCAATGCTCAAGGAGCTCAACTCACCGTTGACGTGCTTTCAGCGCCAAGTGCAGGTGATGATGTTGTTACCGAACTTTGCATCTCGAATACTTCGCTTAACCTAAATGACTTTTTACAAAATGAAACCTTGGGAGGTGAGTTTCAAAATACAAGTGGTTTAGCCATTTCAAATCAAATAAACATCTCGACAACACAGCTTTTTCAAGCGAATTATATTGTAACCTCACCGGTATGTCCCCCAGATACCGCTTCAATTATCATAGGTGTTGTTGCGCCACCCGCAGCCATAGCCAATCAGACACAGGAAATTTGTATAAACGATGGACTTCTTAATTTGAATGATTATTTCCAATCCGTCGTTTTTCCTCAATGGTTTGATGCTAATGGCAATCAAATACCCGCACAATACGACCCGATTTCTGGAGATGCCACACTGACCATCGTGTCATTAAGCCAGAATGCTTGTCCTAATACAAGTGCCGAACTTGAGATTCTTGTTAGCTCCCCTGCATTTTCAGATGAATTAATTCAGGAGGTAGCATGCACATCTGACCTTCCTATTGATTTGAATGACTACGTGACTGCAAGCATCGTAGGATTGGGAAACTGGACCGATGTTTCGGGCGTTACCATTTCTAATACCATTGTTGAATTAAATGTTGGAAGCTATGAATACAGCTATGTTTCTAACGTCAATGGTCCATGTGCTGCATCCCAAATCACATTGCAGCTGGAAGTTTTTCCAGCAACCGAAGCTGGAGACGACAACAATCTATTGATTTGTGAAAATGAGATCAACTTTGAGTTAGAATCCTTGCTTTCTGCTAATGCGCAACCCGGCGGTATTTGGATGAATGATGGAATACCATTTCTTCCTCAAGAATATACTCTGCAAGGAGGTGTTGTAGATGTAATCAGTTATGAATTGCCCGGAAATGCTGGCTGTTCGCCAGATGCAGCAACATTTATTTTAGATATTCACAGCGAGGTTTTTGCTGATGCGGGTGAGGATATTAGTTTCTGTTTTGGCGAAAATGATATCGTCATTGGAAGTCCGGCGCAAGCTGGATTGTCCTATTCATGGATTCCATCAGCACTTCTGTCTAATCCTAATGTGGCCAATCCATTAATTGATTTAAGCGATCTGGAAAATCAAGACCAGAATCTCTTATTCACCCTCACTGTCACCGATGGAGTATGCACAGCGCAAGACCAAGTATCTGTGACCTTATTTGCGACACCAGAAGTTTCGCTACCTGCTCTTCTACAAGTCTGTGAAGGCGAAGAAATCAGCTATTCGGTAGATTCAAATCTTTCATGTCAATGGTCGCCGGCAAATCTATTTGACGATAATACCTCCAATAATCCCGTTATCATTCCTTTCGAAAACGTATTGGTTCAATTAGTTGCAGTCAATAATAATGGCTGCGAAGGCACTGCTACAAGCCAAATTGAGGTGCAGCCTCTTCCATTGATAGACTTTGAAATGGAACCTCAAACAGCATGTTCTCCCCTTATAGTTGATCTAACATGGAGTGAAGCTGCTGGAAGGAACTACGATATTCTTTGGACTTCCGACAATGGAGATGAAGACATTGGAATCGATTTTCTTTTCAATTACACAGAACCCGGGACGTACTCCATAGCGCTCAATGTCAGCAACAACTTTGGGTGTACACAGGATACAACTTTTGAAAACATCATTGAGGTATATCCTAATCCAGAAGCAGATTTTACTTATTCGCCAAACCCGATTTCTGTAATCAACAATGTGGTCACTTTTCAAAATTCGAGCATAGATGTTAGTTCGTTCAATTGGTTTGTCAATGATGTTCCACTTTCCAATTTGGAGTCTCTTGTTTACGAATTTCCTACTGAAAATTCTGGAAATTATCAGGTTTGCCTCGTAGTAGAGAATGAATATGAATGTCGCTCATCAAAATGTGAGGTCATTAATTTGAAAAGTGATTTTTCTTTTTATGCCCCGAATGCCTTCACACCTGACAATGATGGCCTTAACGACTTCTTCAGGCCTGAATTGGTAGGCTTTGACTTGAGTACTTATTCCATGCGCATCTTCGATCGATGGGGAACACAAGTTTTTTCAACCAATGACATCAATGACCCTTGGATCGGTAATATTCGAAATGGAGACTACTACGCGACTCAAGGGATATACAATTGGATTGTAGAAGTAAAAGTGGATCGTATAGCTGACTTCAAGACATTCAAGGGAAGTGTGTTGCTGATCAGATAGTTTAGAATTCAGAACTCGGAATAATAATTATTCCGTCTTTGCAGTAATTGCAACTAAATACATGTTCAAGTTGTCTTAATACGGGCTAAATTGCGCCGAATTTGAGATGAAGATGAACCTCGCTAGGATTGTTACCTTATTTGTACTTTTTATTCAGGCAACATTACTGAGTGCTCAATGCGGCTCGGTAGGCAGTTATTGTCAAGACGGAGCATCATATGCCACATGTACCGGTGTCGTATACGACGCCAACGGAGTCGGCAGCTACGCTGGTGGTGGTATAATCACGATATGTCCAGAAGTACCAGGGCTCGCCACTAGTTTAGACTTTTTGGAGTTTTCGCTTGCTGAAAATATCAATCAAAACAACTCAGATTTAATGATTGTCTATGATGGTCCTGATGCTACTCAGCCTGTTTTAGGTAATTTTTATGGCAATGAACTTTCAGGCTTGACCATCAAAGCGACAGCCAATAACCCTTCTGGATGCTTAACACTTGTGTTGATTGACCGAGGTCTGGCGAATAATGCTGAGACTTCTCCTGCATCAGGTTTTATTGCAAATATTTCATGTGGTACTCCGTGCTCATCTCCCACCAGTTTTATTGAAACGGTAGATCCGAGTGTAGTAGCTCAAGGTGAAAGCATAACTGGTTGTGTTGGTCAACCCATAACTTTTACAGCAGAAGGAAGCAGTGCGGAAGCAGGATTTACCGTGAGTGAATATATCTGGAATTTTGGTGAAGGATCAACAGCACCGGTCACCTCACCTCAGGCGCAACATACCTTTCAAGAGCCCGGACTTTACTTTGTAACTGCCACCGTGGTGGATAACAATGGCTGTCCAAGTTTGAATAATCTCCCCATCCAGGTCTTGGTAAGCACGATTCCCGTATTTACAGACATCGCGGCAATAAACCCCTCCTACTGTCTCGGAACGAATGTAGTGCTCAATGCAGGAACAGTAGAGTACCCAACTTGGTCTTCAATCCCTCCTGTTGTTTTCTCTGAAACGATTTCGTTGCCAGATATAGAAAATAACGGGCCGCCTGTACCTTACATAAACGAATTAAACTTCACATTCTTCGATGAGGGAAGCGTAGTAGAAAATTGTGAGGATATCGTCTCTATTCAGACAGCTCTCGAACATAGTTGGGTTAATGATCTATCAATTGAAATTACTTGTCCAAATGGAACCACTGTTGAAATGTTGCCGCAACCAAATGGAATGGGGAACGTTTATTTCGGAGAGCCAATTTTCGATGATGTGCCGCCACAGCTAGGAATTCCTTATGATTATTTTTGGACATCTAACCCCGCTGATCCACTTATGGTGGATATTGCCACTCTAAACGCAAGTATTCCCGCAGGCAACTATCAATCTGAAGGCGATTTGTGCGCGCTTGTGGGTTGTCCTTTGAATGGGATATGGCAAATTACATTGACTGATAACATAGCCATAGACAATGGTTGGTTAACGACTTGGACAATTAACTTTGCTCCAGAACTTTACCCAGAGGTAACAACATTCACTCCTACTTATGGAGGAGGGGCTGACAGCTCTTTCTGGAGTGGCCCAAATATTACATTTCTCGATGCAGGTGCCGACGTGATTGAACTCAATCTAACCGAGCCTGGGACTTATGAATACACTTACGAGACCAGCAACAATTTTGGCTGTTCTTCAGACACGACCATCTCGATAACAATTCAAGAGCCTCCAACTCTTTTTGCAGGCGAAGACTTCGATTATCAGTGTCAAGAAGTAGATCTCGTAGCTACACTAAACGGACAGCAACAGCCCACGTGCAGCGGTGCTTCTGAGGTGGTAACATATTGCTATCCCAACAATACCACTTACGTTGAGACATATTGTCCTGATAATCCCGGGGACGGAATCACTTTCATGAGTTTGACCTTTACTCAAGGAACTATCGAATTTTTTTCCGATGATCTTACGATTTACGATGGTCAGAATACGGGTGCTGCTGTAATATGGAACTCGAATACTGCAAATCAAACAAATCTATCAGGATTAGAATTCACAGCAACAAATCCCTCTGGGTGTATCACAATGCAACTCACCAGTGATATTAGTATCTCATGCGGAGATGGCTTTGAAACCGAAATGATTTATGAAGTTAGCTGCCCTGCTGAGATTGAGTATATTTTCGAATGGAGTCCTTCTGCGGGCCTGTCAGCGGCGGAGGGTTCGACGGTGACGATTGAGCAACTAAGTACTACAACCACTTACAATCTTACTGCATATCCGGCAGACTTTCCAGAGTGCGCCATTTTTGACGAGATTACCGTTTCCGTAGCAAACAACTTAGAAATTAGCCTCGATGAAGTCGCACAAGCTTGTTTGGATTCTGCATTAGTATTGGAAGCACCAGAAATCGTGATAGGAACGGCACCTTTCACTTACACATGGACGCGTCCAGACGGCACTACTGAAGAAAGTGAAACTCTTTTGATACCTTCAGTGCAAGATGTGGAAGAATACTGTGTCACTGTAAGTGATGTGTGTAATCTTTCAACTGAGGCATGCATCGAGGTGCAACCATACACTCCGATTCCCGCAACGTTTCAAGTAGAAGAAAACTTGGGCTGCACCCCATTCGTGGCCACAATGACTAGCGATTATACCGTGTTTCAAAATTTGCAAAGTATGACTTGGAGTTCTGGTAATGGTCAGACTCAGAATATACTTGGCAGCGCTAGTTTCATTTATCCCATCGCAGGTATTTATAGACCAATACTGGAAATTGTTGATGTAAATGGCTGCGTGTATATAGACACTTTAAACAATGCCATCAACGTTTTGCAAGCTCCGGTGGCAGATTTTATAATGGATCCTGAAGACCCTTATCTACCCCAAACTACAATTCGATTCAGAGATAACAGCAGCAATGCCGCCACGTACCTGTACAACTTCTCTAATTTAGGAGAGAGCGACGAACCGAATACTGAGTTCACTTTCCCAGACCAGAGAGGGGTGTATTTTGTGGAATTAGTTGTTCAAAATGAAATCGGCTGCCCAGATACAATTAGAAAAGAATTGATCATAAGAGAAGACCTGAATATCTTTATTCCCAACAGTTTCACCCCTGATGGAGATGGTGTAAATGATATTTGGCGAATACAAGGAACAGGCTTTGTCAATCAAAATTATGAATTGACCATTTTGAATCGCTGGGGGCAGCCCGTATTTGAATCAACAGACCCAAATGAACCTTGGTTAGGAGATATGCAATCAAATGGTTATTATTCACAAGACTCTCTGTATTTTTACATTCTGAAAATACAGGACATTGAAAACGATGTTAGGTATGAGTACAAGGGTCATATTACCCTACTTCGATAGTAATGCAACTTAATTGATATTTTGTGAGTCAAGAGATTAGTAGAAAAATGCACTCAATGAAAAGAAATATACTCGCTATTATTTGTTTCATCTTCATCGGACTGAATGTCAGCGGTCAGGCTGTGGTAATGAGTAATGGAACTGTAAACGTCTGCGGTGGTAATTTCTTAGATAGCGGAAGTGGCAGCGGATATACTTCCGACGACTTTGTCATGACGTTATGTCCAGATGTTCCGGGTAATGTGGTTCAGTTAACATTCTCTGCGTTTCAGCTTCAGGTTTCACCGGGGCAGGGACAGAGCGATTCCTTTGCCGTGTTCGATGGTCCATCCACAAGTTCTCCTTCTCTCGGTTCATACGGCGGCAATGATTTGCAAGGATTTCAAATAACGGGAACAGTAAATAATACCTCTGGCTGTATTACGATTGCATTCTCAGATAATGGCCCCCCAAACCCACAGACAGCACCAAATAGCGCTGGTTGGGAAGCCTCCATTGCATGTACCATTCCGTGCGACCCTCCCACAGGTGCATCTGTTATCACCGCTCCCAATGTTAGCAATGCTGGTTTGAGCGCGAGTGCTTGTGTTGGTCAACCTGTATCTTTTGCAGACGCTGGTTCGTTTGCAGCTCCCGGTTTTGAAATAGCAAGTTATGTGTGGAATTTTGATGATGGCGTAATTGAGCAAGGCCCAAATATGACCACTGCTACCCACGTGTACACGGAGCCCGGCGAATATGTAGCATCGCTCACTGTAATTGACGATAATGGTTGTGGTAACCTCAATTTGATACCACTTCAAGTTTTGGTATCAACAATACCTTTATTCCCTTCCATGGAAGATGTTACTACATGTTTCGGTAACGAAGTAGAACTAGCAGGAGAAGCAGAAAGTACACTTTGGACAGCACTGCCTCCACAAATCACTGCTGGGACAACATACCTTGCCGATGGTGCTGGTTTCTCATACGAATCAACAGTGGAGTTTGATATTTTCCAGCCCGACCAAGTTGTAGAGACATGTGATGACTTCTTAGGAATTGTCGTAAACATGGAGCACAGTTTTATGGGAGACCTTGGAATCACGATCACTTGTCCTAACGGTACCACAGTACCACTAGTTACTTATCCGAGTGGTGGTGGAGGAACATTCTTGGGAGAAGCCATCGATAATGACCCGGCCAATGACCCAGGCATAGGCTATACCTATACTTGGGAGCCAACTGCAACAAACGGCACTTGGGGTGAGAATGCTCCGGGTAATCCTATTTTGCCTGCTGGAGCATACGAAGCAGTCGGCAACTTATGCGATATGGTAGGATGTCCACTTAATGGTACTTGGACCCTTGCCATTACGGATAATCTCGCTGCGGATAACGGACACGTGTTCTGGTGGGGAGTTAATCTGGACCCTTCTTTATTCCCGGGTGTTACTACTTTCCAGCCAACAATTGGTATTGATGCAGACAGCAGCTACTGGACAGGTCCACATATTATCGATAGCAATTTAGATGCTGACACTATTGTTGTAAGCCCTCCATTTCCCGGTGCATTTGATTATGTTTATCATGTTGTAAATAGCTTTGGCTGTACTTTCGATACAACCATCACCGTGACCTTTGAAGAAGTACCTGCAGTGTCGGCTGGTCCCGATCAGATATTCAACTGTAACGAACTTACACTACTTGGAGGCTTTGCTGGTCAAGCTGTAGCTCAGTGTTCTCAAGATGCTGGTGTCTTCGAATACTGTTATGAGAATGACGAAACCTTCGAATGGGTCTTTTGCCCCGATAATCCAGGTGACGGCACCGTAATGACTCTGACTTTCTTAGAAGGAACAGTGGAGTCTTTCTTTGACGACCTAACATTCTACGACGGTGCTACTACAGCCGCGCCCGTGATAGAGTTGGTATCAAATGATGACCTTGTCGGTCAGTCCTGGACCGCAACGAATCCTGGCGGATGCTTGACAGTGACATTTGATGCAGACGGTAGTGTCTCTTGTGGATCGGGTGGGGAAACATCTTGGGTTTATGAAGTTGGATGTACTACTGGTGGCCCAGACTTCACTTGGTCTTGGACACCAACAGATGATTTGAGCAATCCTAATAGCCCTACACCTACCATTGCCGAGCTTACTCAAACCACGACATTTACTCTAACCGGATACCCAGTTGGAAACCCTAATTGCGCTGTAACGGACCAAGTGACTGTCACTTTAGATGATGCCATCAACCCAGGTATTGACTCTACATATAACTACTGTATCAACGAGTCCAGTTTTAACCTATTTGGCAAACTCGGAGGCAATCCCAATCCAAGCGGTGACTGGACTGATCCATCAGGTAACGCTTTTAGCGGTGTCTTCAATCCTTCCACAGGCGTTGCTGGTGAATACACTTACACAGTGACCACCCCTGACTGCCAGGCAACTGCCATTGTTACACTAGAACAGATTACTCCTATCACATACACTATGGCAGATGATACATTAGTCTGTGCGAATGGAGATTTAAATCTTTATGTAACCAATGTTGAGGGTGGGCTTCCGCCATACAACTACCGATGGACATACAATGGAGCTTTGGTAAGCCAAGAAGATACGGACGAATACAATCCAACTGTTTCCGGACCTCTGTGTGTCAACATCACAGATATATGCAACACACCTAGTCTTCAGTGCTTGGATGTGACAGTGGAAACTCCTATTCCTACAAATTTCGAAGCAGACACCACCATGGCCTGCTTCCCTTATATTTTTGACTTCACAAATCTCATCAACGCTTCGCAGTTTGAATCGATTCGCTGGGAACTTGGCGATGGTCGTGTAGTAGAAGATCTCTCAGGCTTTAGCCACTCTTATGGTGCGCCTGGAAATTATACCGTTTCACTGTCATTGACATCTGAACTTGGCTGTGTATATACAGAGACAAAAAACAATTATATCACGGTTCTTACGCCTCCTGTGGCGCAATTCTTCTTTAATCCACAACCCGCGGATATTAGAAATACGGAAATTACTTTCACGGATATCAGTGTTGGACAGATTCAAAGCTATGAATGGCTATTCAATACACCCGATGTATTAGGCGGCAGTCTTGAGCAGAACCCCGTGTTCCAATTCCCTGCTGATGTTGGTGGCGAGTATCCTGTGAGACTTACTGTTGTTGATGGAACAAACTGTGAAGACTCCTACGAAGCGACGGTTGTGATTAGTGACATTTTCCAGTATTACTTGCCTACCGCGTTCACTCCGAATGGTGATGGAATAAACGATATTTGGAGATTTGAAGGTGCAGATATTGATGAAAAATCCTTCGAATTGATTGTATTCGATCGTTGGGGAAATAAAGTATTTGCTACCACTGATCCAAAACAAGTTTGGGACGGAGGAGTGAATGGAGGCGATTATTTTGCAACCAATGGAATCTATAACTGGATTGCAACAATTCGCTCAATAGCAACAGGCGAAAGAAAAGAAATTCAAGGAACAGTATTATTGATGCGATAAGGGGTCACCCTATCGCATCATTTTATCTACCGTTTCAATCGTTACAGCGTGGTATCCAGGCCTAGCTTTTTGATAAATTTTTTCGGCCAATTCTTTTTGATCATTTTGAATCAAAGCCTCATATAACGGAGCGACAAATTTTCGTCTTCCTACTGTTATCAAGAAGTTTTCCATTTGGCCATAGGCATCATCGTAGCGCGTTGGAATGGCAAGCATGAGCCAAGCGAAAAGTACCTCATTGTTTCCTGTTGCGGATATGTTGAAGGCCTTGTCCAAAGAGGTCATCTGACGTGCATCGGAAACTTTGATGTTCGTTAAAAAGAAAACTTTTTCCTGATACGACCAATCATTCCAACGTACATTTTTTAATGACTGTGTTTTTGTCCACTCCTCTGCGATTAATGCCACACGATCCATGCGTTCACTTTTCACAACTGGAATGTTTTGCGGAAGACCGGGACCATATACCCATGCGTCGATGTTTATCTTTTCATCTAAACGCTCTGCTTTAAAACTAACTTTTAGGTATTCCAGAAAACGTTCTGTATCCATTACTTGAAAAGCATTTTCTTGAAAATATTTTTTCAAAAAAATATCCCACTTCTCTCGTCCAACCGTTTCTTCAATCAAGCGCAAGAAGAAATAGCCTTTGTTATAAGCTATATCTGTCATACCATCATCGGGATTGCGGCCATCTAATGACAATTTCAACCACGTATCCTGTTCGTTACTACTCATGAATTCAGCTACGGTTGCGTCAAGCTCTTGGCGGCTCAATTGGGCCAGCATTTCAGAATAATCCCGACCATAAACACTTTCCATTATACGCTCTTCAAAATAAACCGTGAAGCCTTCATTCAACCAGAAGTCATTCCATGTAGCGTTGGTGACCAGATTACCACTCCAACTGTGCGCCAACTCATGAGCAATTAATGACACCAGGGATTTATCGCCTGCAATAATTGTCGGTGTTGCAAAGGTCAATTTAGGATTTTCCATACCTCCAAAAGGAAAAGCAGGAGGCAAAACCAAGACGTCGTAACGCCCCCAGGCATACTCACCATATAATTTTTCTGCAGCCTCCAACATTTTTTGCATATCCTCAAACTCATAAGCCGCAGCATCGATTAAAGAAGGAATAGCATAGACACCTGTTCTGTCTCCAATGCTTCTAAACTCTACATCTCCAACCGCAAGCGCAATTAAATAAGACGGAATCTTTTTATCCATTTTGAATGAATAAACACCCGTTTCATTCTTGTGAGTTGGATTATCCGCAGACATTAGTGCCAATAAATCCTTTCTCACTTTCACTTGCGCAT
>CAYRZQ010000007.1:80699-102782 GCA_964428835.1 uncultured Comamonadaceae bacterium
TTCTCAAACCAGGACTATCCTGACAAGGAATCCAAGTGCGTGCTAAAATTGCCTGCGATTGCGTGAATAAGAATGGTTTTTCACCATCCACCCATAGCAAAGCCTCAGCCCCTGGACTCGTTGTGTAGTGAATCGCTACGGATTTGCTATCTGGCTTAACATCTATTTTCAAAGGAGCTCCGAGAAACTCACGCTCCTCCCCTATCTCAAAATTGACCGGCTGTCCGTCAACCAACACCTTTTCAATATTCAGCTTCTTAACATCGAAAATAATTTGGTTCGCAGGCGCTATATGCTGAATATCATATGTGGCAACCGCACGTATCGTTTTCGTCTCGAAGTCCACTTCTGCGTTCCAGTTCAAATGAGTAACGCGAATTTCATTGGGCTTACTAAAACTATGATTGTCTTGTACCAATTTACTTTGTGCTATCAACATCTTTGATCTACTATTATGTTCAGATGATGTACTTTCTCCGCAGCCCGCCAGCAGCAAGCTTCCTGCTACCATGGCTACTGCAATATTCCTTTTAATGATTACCATATTCTTACTTGAACGAAAGTGTTTTTAAATCCCTATAATTTTTCTCCAAATCATTTTGGATAATCTCCCAGATGATTTCTTCATCGAGATCAAAATACTCGTGCACTATAAAGTTGCGCAAAGCATACATATGTTGCCAAGGTATATGTTTGTATTGCCTTTGAAATTTGAAAGGAATTCGCTTCACGCCCTCTCCCAGGATTTCAAAGTTTCTAATAATCGCATCATGTGCCATTCTATTAGAAATAAATTCTTCATAGGTCAGTCCCTTAGAAAACGAAAGTATCTTTTCTATTGCCCCAATCATATCGTCAATATAAGCCTTATTTGTTCGGCGCTGGCGAATCATACATACTGGATATTTCGAAATACTTTTTCTCTAAGGTCAGCTTTAATTGATCTCTCAGTGCAGATATCAATTGGCATTCTCAGTTTTTTCTGAATCCATTCTTTCATGGCGAAAAACTCCCAGCCCAGCGGGCGTTCCAGCTCTACTAAGATATTTAATTCGCAATCGAAAGTTCTATGTTTATCTAAGTAAATATCAAAACATCCGATTTTTTTCACACCCCAACGACTGCGTAATTCAGACTTCAAGCGTGAGACTTGATTTATTACTCTTGGATCAATCATGCTTTTAGGAATCTTCCGAAAACACCCAATGGCAATTTGACGCCGCTTTTTGCTTGCAAATAGAGTTCACCAATCTTAAGCCGATCGCCTGCAGTTTCTTTCAGCAAATTTTCTATTACAAGAGCCGATAAGCCCAAGCTGTAGGCGTTAAGAATGAGGAAGTGTTCTTTGTCGTCTAGAATTCTCAAGACATTTTTCATCATCTCGGCGAGATTATCTTCTAGTTTCCACTTTTCGCCTTTTGGCCCGTGGCCAAATGCTGGTGGATCGAGAATGATACCATTATATTTATTTCCTCTTCTTTCTTCGCGTTGTGCAAACTTGAGAGCATCTTCTACCATCCAACGGATGTTGGTGAGATCGCTAAGTTGCATGTTTTCGTTGGCCCACGTCACTACTTGCTTAATGCTATCCACGTGAGTAACCTCTGCTCCCGCGGCAGCGGCGGCTAGCGAAGCGCCGCCAGTGTAGGCAAACAAATTCAAAACTTTAGGCTTCGACTGTTTCATGGCCTCTATACTCTTCACAATATAATCCCAATTCGCAGCTTGTTCTGGAAACACGCCAACGTGCTTGAACGAGGTCAAACCCAAGCGAAAAACAATTTCATTATGATTGGGTAATTCATACCGTATCTGCCACTGGTCTGGCATTGCCTTCAATTTTACCCAATCACCGCTATTACTATTTTTAGGAACAAAACGAATATGCGCTTGTTTTTTCCATTCGCTCTCTGGCCAAACACGCGGCCAAACAGCCTGAGGTTCTGGCCTAATGGTGATATACTTGCCAAAACGCTCCAACTTCTCAAAATCTCCACAATCCAGCAACTCGTAATCCTTCCAATGAAGGGGGGTTAATAATTCCATAATCTTCTATTGTGTTACAAACCTATGATGAATATTCAAATTATGCATTATTCCAATGACTTTTCTACCTTCGTAACATGTCAAAACTACGTGTAGCCATTATTGGGACGGGAAATGTCGCTTGGCATTTTTGTCGAATCTTTCAAATGGAAGGTCATACCATCGCAGGTGTTTTTTCCAGAAATGCGGAAAATGCGCGCCATTTTGCTATTGAAAACAACACAGCAACCATCGATGAACTCGAAAATATTCCATCAGACGTACAGCTTGTTGTGCTTGCTGTGAGCGATGAAGCCATCAGCGAAGTGAGTGCTAAAATTAAAACTGAGGCTTTAGTAATCCACACCAGTGGCACTACTCCTTTGAGCGCGCTTTCCAATACTCGCACAGGTGTGGTATGGGCAATACATAGCATGAGAAAGGGTATTCCCTCTAGCTATAAACAAACACCATTCATAATCGAAACGAAAAATGAAAGCGACAAATCCATCATCTACCAAGCGTTTCACTCTTTTGAAAAAAATATATACTACGCAAACAGCGAACAGCGACTAAGAATTCACCTCGCGGCAGTTGTAGCCAACAATTTCGTCAATCACCTCTTTACAATCTCTGAGAAATTGGTAAATGATAGCGGTATCACTTTCGATATTATAAAACCTATGATTGACGCTCATGTTGAAGGCATTCACAACACATCTCCACTTCACCTACAAACAGGCCCAGCTATCCGCAATGACAAAACCACGATCAACCAACATCTGGAGTTGTTACATTCGCAGCCGGAACTCATGAATTTGTATCAAATGCTCACAGATAGCATTCAAAAATTGCATCATAAAAAATGAATTACAAAGCAAAGCTTAAAGAAATCAATACGTTCATATTTGATATCGACGGTGTGTTTACGGATAATATCGTGTACCTCACAAGCGATGGGGAACAAATGCGCACAGCGAATGTAAGGGATGGATATGCGGTTCAGCTCGCTGTAAAAAAAGGCCTTCGAATCGCCATTATTTCTGGCGGAAAAAATGAAATCGTTCGCAAGCGCTTCGAATCATTAGGAGTAAAAGATATTTTTCTAGGTTCAAGCGAAAAAATGACTGTATTTAATAACTATTTAAAATCGATCGAATTAGCTCCCGACGCTGTATGCTATATGGGCGATGATATTCCAGACTGGCCTGTCTTAAAAGCCTCTGGACTTGCTGTTTGTCCAGCAGATGCGGCGCACGAGATTCGAGAAATATGTCATTACATTTCTCCTAAAGAAGGTGGCAAAGGCTGCGTAAGAGACATTCTTGAGCAAGCCCTAAAAATAAAAGGAATGTGGATGGATGCTGAAGGCCATGTTTGGTGATTTTTAAGACATTCCCTCCGCATTTCGTCTATATCTTCGTTCCCCAATTAGCTCAATCCTACAGATGAAAAAAATACTTATAGTACTTTTTACAATAACTGCATTTCAAGCTCAGTCTCAATATTGGCAGCAAAAAGCAGATTATAAAATAGATTTCAAACTCGATCACAACACTCATCGTTTTACTGGAAAAGAGATTATTCAGTACACCAATAACTCACCTGATCCACTCACTCATCTTTATTACCATCTCTACTTTAATGCCTTTCAGCCCGGTAGTGCAATGGATGTGAGATCGCTTTCAATTGCAGATCCTGACCCGCGTGTGGGTGATCGTATTTCCAAGCTAAAACCAGAAGAATATGGACATCTCCATGCTACTTCATTAAAAGTGAATGGCCAGGCTGTAAAGTTTGTAGAAAACGAAACGATTCTCGAAGTAACACTCAATCAACCGATTCCTGCAGGTGGTAAAGCTACTTTTGAAATGGAGTTTGAAGGACAAGTTCCGATTCAAATTCGCCGTTCGGGCCGAAATAGCGCTGAGGGAATTGACTATAGCATGTCGCAATGGTATCCCAAGCTTTGCGAATATGATCGCAATGGTTGGCATCCCAATCCCTATATCGGAAGAGAGTTTTATGGCGTATGGGGGAATTTTGAAGTGAATATTACTATCGATAAAAAGTATATCATTGGCGCGACGGGTGTGCTTCAAAACCCAGCTGAAATAGGGCATGGCTACATTGAAGAAAGTAAAGTTAAACGACCAAAAGGAGATGTTTTGACTTGGTGTTTCAAAGCTGAAAATGTACATGACTTCGCGTGGGGTGCTGATCCCGATTATGTTCACACCACCTATCAAATGAAAGACGGTCCGCTACTCCATTTTTTTTATCAAAATGATCCCGTTTATGGTCAAGTATGGAAAGACGGAACGGACCTCGTCCAGCGAGGATTTCAATATCTAAGTGATCATTTTGGAAAATACCCATATCCACAATACAGCATCGTTCAAGGTGGTGATGGAGGTATGGAATATCCAATGATGACTTTGATTACTGGAAATAGAAAAACACCAAGTTATGTTGGAGTTGTTTTGCACGAAGCCGCGCATAGCTGGTATCAAGGAATTCTCGCTACCAACGAAGCCCTCTATCCCTGGATGGACGAAGGATTCACAAGCTACGCTTCAGGCGAAGCATTCAATACGCTCTTCGCAGGACGTATCCCAGGCGATCATAGCCAAGCGTACAGCAGTTATCTCGGCATCATTGAAGAAGGAAAAGAAGAGGCACTCGATACCCACGCTGATCACTACGTTACAAACTACGCTTATGGCACTGCTTCCTATTCTAAAGGAGAAGTATATCTCGCACAACTAGGTTATATTATTGGTAAAGAAAATTTAGACAAAGGATTGTTGCGCTATTTCGATATGTGGAAGTTCAAACATCCAACGGCAGATGACTTTATTCACGTGATGGAATTACAGTCAGGAATGGTTCTAGATTGGTATAATGAGTATTTTGTAAATTCAACTAAAACGATTGACTATAGAATTAGCGCCTTGTCGAGTAATGACAAAAATGCAATTGTCACTATTGAACGCAAGGGTTTAATGCCAATGCCTGTAGAAGTAGAAGTTACTTTAAAAGATGGAAACCGATCCATGTTCTACATTCCCCTAGACATCATGAGAGGAGAAAAGTCAGGCAAAGACTACAATGGTCAATCATGGAATACCCAACCAGACTGGAAGTGGGTCAATGAAACCTATACCCTGCAATTACCTTATCCTGCTTCGCAAATCGCTGAAATCAATCTTGATCCTTTTGAAGGAACTGCAGATACTGACCGAGAAAATAATCAGTTGATTATTCCTGCAGATAATACTATGATAATAAAAAGAGACTAAGATGCTGAACGAATATTTAAAATTTAATCCGAAGTATGATTTTGTAATCAAACTAGGCATCTCACTAGTCTTGACGTGTTGTTTGGGACCGCTGGAAATTAAAAATGAAGCAATCGTTCCAATTACGCTTCAAACGTTGTTTCTTCTTTTTGCCGCTATCTCATTCGGTTGGCAAGTTGGGGCTCTGAATGCCTTTATGTATATACTGTTAGGCATGGCTGGCTTGCCAGTGTTCTCAGGCTATCATGGAGGCCACCAATTAGTGTATGGCCCTAGCGGTGGATTTTTCTTTGGATTTATTGGAGCATCATTGATTGCTGGATTTCTCGCAGAAATGCCTTGGGCAAAGAAACCTTACCTTCATATCCTCATTTGGTTTGTAGGTCATGCCATAGTCTTAGCCCTTGGGGCCTTTTGGCTTAAAAAATTCTTGCCAGAGTTGTGGTGGGATAACATTAAAAACACCCTTCCAGGTGCGGCAATAAAATCGGCATTCGGATTTATGCTCATTCAGATAATAATTCGTTTATTAGCAGGAAGAGATCAATTTTACAATACCAAACAACCAGTATCATGAGCGAGAGTATTCTTCTCAATATTGAAAATGGTGTAGCAACCATTACCCTCAATCGCCCTAAAGTTTTCAATAGCTTCAATGGCGAAATGGCACATGCCATGCAAGATGCACTAGACACATGCGCAAGTGATAAAGCCGTGCGCGCTGTGGTGATTATCGGAGAAGGTAAAGCATTCTGCGCGGGTCAAGACTTGGCTGAGGTCAGTGGTCCTGCTAATCCTGGTTTCCAATCGATCCTCGCGGATCACTACAATCCGATTGTCAGAAAAATAAGAGAGATGGAAAAGCCTGTGATAGGTGCTGTGAACGGTGTGGCTGCCGGTGCAGGTGCCAACATTGCTCTTTGCTGCGACATCGTCGTCGCCGCCGAAAGCGCTTCTTTCATTCAGGCATTTTCTAAAATAGGTTTAATACCTGATTCAGGCGGAACCTATGTATTGCCGAGACTTATCGGTTTCCAAAAAGCATCAGCATTGATGATGCTCGGCGAAAAAGTTTCTGCTATTGATGCCGAAAAAATGGGAATGATCTATAAAGTCTTTAGTGACGAAAGTTTTAATTCCGAAATAAAAACTCTTGCCAGTACGGTTGCTCAAATGCCAACATACGGCCTTGCATTGACTAAAAAGGCACTGAACCTATCAATGACCAACAACTTCGAGCAGCAACTTTCTCTTGAAGAATCACTCCAAATAAAAGCTGGTCGCAGCGCTGATTACAGCGAAGGCGTCACAGCATTTATGGAAAAAAGAAAACCCAATTTCCAAGGAAAGTAATGGATCTCGAAGCAAGAAAATATCCCATCGGCAAAATGAAGATTCCGTCAGAATATTCTGATGAAATTATTCGCGTGATGATTCGTGACATGCAAAAACTTCCGCATGACGTGGCTGCAGTAGCTGAGAAGCTTACAAAAAAACAACTTCACATGAGTTATAGAGATGGAGGTTGGAGCGCCATTCAAATCATTCATCATCTTGCTGATGCACATATTCATGCCTACATACGCCTTAAACTAGCATTGACAGAAAATAATCCTATCGTAAAAACATTCGATGAAGATTTGTGGGCGGTAAATGCCGAAGCGACAACTGAAAATATCAAGCCTTCACTTTTGATGTTGGAAGCTGCTCATGACAGAATGTGCAACACCTTTTCTGCAATGACGGTTGAAGAATTCAATCGTACATATTTCCACCCAGACTCTCAGCGAAACGTGGATATGCTCGAACACCTCTCCAAATTCCACTGGCATGGAAGACACCATCTTGGCCATCTTCGAATTATTTCCGCGCAATAATGAATTGGATTAAAACTAGCGATCAACTTCCCGAAGACCAACAAAGGATACTTGCCTTCGTTCCGGGGAATAAAGTATTTCTACCTGGGAAGTCGGGAGAATTTGAATTGCGCGAAGTCATCGTCTTACGTTTCCTTAAGGACTTTTATCCAACTGGATCTGAAAAGTTTCTAAAACATGGCCCTCACTTTTGGCAAGGTGAAGGAAACAGTAATCACTTTTTTAAAGATGTGACGCATTGGATGCCAATGCCTGAATATCCTAACGAATAATCAACTTCTCTGTCTGATTGCCAACTGTTAAAATGTAAATTCCAGGGGATAAATCCAACCGAATATTCATTCGGTTTCCTTGTACTCTATTTTCTTGAATCATTCTTCCTGAAACATCAAAAAGCAGAATTCGCTCACCTGATCTTACAGCTTTATCAAACTGAAATGTAAGCATTCCATCAGTGATCGGATTTGGAAAAATAACAAAGGCATTTTCATACTCTTCCTCAACAGAGACCAATACTTCTTCACTGAGATACATTGCAACTCCACCCCCACTATGTCCGTAGGCCAAATCATCAATACCATCTCCTGTTATATCCCCAAAAGCAAAAGCACAACGATTGCCTTCATTAATCCCAGCATACTCATCCGTAATCATTCCGAAGTCGCTCGTCAAATCATTGTTGACTACTTCGTACTGGTTTATACCACCCGTTTCGGATCCACAAAGTATCTCCCAAGTTCCAGCTATATTTTTATAAGCATAAGGAATTGAAAATCCATCTACACCTAAAAAATTAGTCGCTACAATTCCTCCGAATGAATCATCGATGAGAGTAAAAACAGCTGAATTTACGGAACCTGTATTCTGATAATAATTGATGTTCCCATTTTTTTCTCCTACCAATAAATCCAATAATCCATCCTCATTTATATCCACAAAAAATGGGGTTGATGACTGTCCCACATCAATCAACGTATTCGTGTTATCATTCAGTCCAGCGCCTGAATAAACAAAGTTTGGCGAAGATGAACTACCCTGATTAAAAAATAGATGGAGATTGCCATCCAGATTGCCAACAATCAAATCATTATCCCCATCAGCATCAATATCTCCAAAGCTACAGTGCGCGCTGCGCCAGTTGTAAGAAGGAATATTAAGATAATTGCCATCTATTAATTCAAAAATCGGATATGTCGTCGTGCCGATATTCTTGTAATAAGCCAACTTAGAAGTAATCAAATTAGCTTCATCATAATACTTGCGATTTGCGATTATCAAATCCAAAAGTTCATCACCGTCCATATCAACAAAAACAGGATGCGCCCCTGTTCCCAGATCAATCATCTCATCCTGAAAGAAATTACTTTGTACATAAGAAAACTCAGGTGAAGAATTACCTCCCAAATTTTCGTACAAGTGAACACTTGTAACATCGCTCGACTCCGAAGTAGTATTCGGGCAGAGCAACAAATCTTTTACCCCATTAAAATTCACGTCTAAGTAATAACCCGCCGGAAAAACATCTACCTGTGCAATAGTAGTATTCTGAAATGAGGCGGGAAAATCAAAGAATGCAGCCACCACACTATCGCGACCATCAGAAGAAGTTTCCATCATAAATGCACCCATATTACTTTCGGTGACATCAGACATAATGAGATCTTTTAAACCATTGTTATCAAGATCAATCGACAACAAAGTACCTCCAGCATGTAAGCGCTCTCCCACTTGAGCCTCAGGCTCAAATCCTGCTTCCATCAATCGTGGATCCACCACATTAAATTGGCACTCTGCTTCAGACCCAAAGAAAATTTGGAAGCTTTCAATGCTTTCGCTGAAGTACCCATAGCAACGGTTCGCACAGATGTAATCGGGTGCCGCGCAGTTACCATTCTCCACTGCCATATTCTTGAAATAGTAAACTGTAGAACTCAGCTCCGTGAACGTAATAATATCTATGTCTCCATCATTATCGTGATCCACAAAATTGGGCATGTCAATAGAAAAAACAAAAACAGGCGCAACGAAAGCGGAACCATTAAAATCAAAACTTGCTAAGATTAAATTATTGATATTAGATGTCGGAAAAATATCAAACATAAGACCTGTATCCCCGCTTCCCACATTTGGATAAATTACAAACCCACTTTGCGAACTAGTCGCCAGGTCCATCTTTCCGTCACAATTAAAATCTCTCGCTACAACCCAATTCTTCAGACCTCCTGGAAAAAAACTGTTATAATCCCTGGTATACTTATAATCCGTTCCTGTATTTTCAAAAACATTCAACCGATTTGAAGTCCTTTCAAAAGCTATGATATCCATCAAGCCATCATAGTTCACGTCTATTTCACTAAACTGAGGGCTGTTCAATCCTCCTGCCCAAGGGTACTTTAACGATTGTCCTTGTTGAATCACCACAGGCACTTCAACAGAACGCACATAATCTTGAGAGAAAAGCTTGTAACTAACTCCCAAGAACAAAATCAAAATCCAAACATTCTTCATTTCCCGTTATCTATTATTAGAATATCAAACTAAATTCGCCTCATGAAACGATGTTTTGCCCTGCTACTTTCCCTGCTGCTTGTCACATTTGGCTGTAACAATAATACATCTGAATCTCCAAACACCCCAAATACTGGAAAGAAACCTCTAGCTGATTCGCTTTCAGCAGCACAAAAAGCCGAAATCATAAAAAATCAAAGAACGAATAAATACAATGAAAGCGATATTCTGACCTACGTGAAGTCAGACCCTTATTGCACCATTTGGAGTGGAATGGTAGCAAAATCCAAATGGGCGAAAGAACTCATCACTGGAAACTGGACCTTACTCGTGCCCCCTAATGATGTGCTCACCAAACTCGATGAGAAATTTTTAGTATCTCTAAGAGATCCCAAAAACCAAAAAGATCTCGATGCCTACATCGGTAATTTTATCATTGAAAGCTCTCTCAACGTCGATAAGCCCGGCGAAATCACCGAAATAAAAACCATTTCTGGAAATACTCTGGATGTTCAAATTGGAGCACAAAATATTGGTGGAAGTGTCTATCGGAAAAATCCCGTGTACACCGAAAGTGGAATGGTAGTTTACCTTACCTATATCGCCCAAGTTGTCAGAACAAAATAATTCTTTCTTTTTTTCATTTAAGAAATAAAAAAATGTACAAGCTTTTTCTTCTCGCATTCGCCGTTAGCGCATTTATTCTTTTCCTCATTTTGTTTTACAGAATTTGGATGACCTATATCCAACACAAGGAACGAGGCTGGGCATTTCAAATGCGCGCTGATAATAATAAAGCCCTCAGCTCCCTTCGCATCACAGCGTGTGAAAGAGTTATAATCATGCTCGAACGTATTACACCAACAAGCCTTGTGATGCGTCAGAACATGCGAACTCAATCAGCTTCCACATTACAACTTGAGCTCGTCAAAAGCGTGCGTGAAGAATTTGAATTGAACGTTTCTCTTCAATTATATGTGAGTGATGATACTTGGATGAAAGTAAAAAATGCAAAAGACGAAGTCTTGGAACTGGTGAGAATTGCATTTAGTAAACTTCCTGAGAATGCTACGGGCATTGATCTTAGTAAGGAAATTTTCCAAATTGAGGCAATGACTGGGAACCAAAAAATCAGTGAAGCATTGAAGGCGGTTAAAAATGAAATCACCAATCGCTACTAAACGCGACGCTCTCCCTTGATATACACCTCTTGTATCAAGTTGCTTCCAAAATAATAGGGCAATTCAGCAATTTCTTTCAGAGGTTTTACTATTAAAAAATCAGCTTGCTTACCGAGAGATATTGAGCCCACATTAGCGCTCAATCCCATGGCATAAGCACCATTCAAAGTGGAAGCATTGAGTGCTTCCTCTGGTGTAATATTCATATTTACACATGCAAGACTCATCACCAAATTCATATTCCCTGAAGGCGATGAACCCGGATTAAAATCAGATGCCAAAGCAAAAATGATATCGTTATCAATCAACTTTCTTGCAGGCGTATATGGAATTTTTATAAAAAGCGAACAACCCGGCAAAGCCACGGCAGCAGTATTGGTGCCTCGAAGTGCCGCCACATCATCATCGGTCAAAACCTCCAAATGATCCACACTCAGCGCTCCATGTCGCACACAAGCCTCCACTCCACCGATGGCATTGAATTGATTCACGTGCACTTTAGGAATTAATCCCAGGGCTTTAGCCGCACCGAGTATTCGTTCGGTATCCCCTACGCTAAAATAATTTTCTTCACAAAAAACATCGATGAATTCAGCCAAACCTTCTTCCGCTACACGCGGTAGCATCTCCTCTACAATCAACTTCACGTATTCTTCCTTTCTATTTTTATAGTCTGCCGGATAAGCATGAGCACCTAAAAAAGTAGCCTTAATATTCATAGGATGCGCTTGCTGAAGTCTCTTAATGACACGAAGCATCTTGAGTTCTGCGTCTGTCGAAAGTCCGTAACCGCTCTTTATCTCGAGCGAGGTAGTACCCATGCGCATCAGGTCGTCCAATCGATCGAGTGCATCTTCAAACAGTGCGTCTTCCGACATATCTGCCAGCTTTGCCGCAGAATTGAGAATACCTCCTCCCTTTGCAGCTATTTGCTCATAAGTCATTCCTTTGATGCGATCGCTAAACTCACCCGCACGTGAAGCCGCGAATACCGCGTGTGAATGTGAATCACAATATCCGGGAATGATCCAACCGCCGTCGGCATCTACCACCTCCAGATTTCGCCAATCGCTGATGCCCGGCCAATCCGCCATTTCACCAAAATCAACAATGACTCCATCCTCTACAGCGAGCCAGGCATTCTGAATCATGGGAAGTTGACCTAGCTGAGAACCTCTCAGCACCACTGTTTCAGGCGCATGCGTTCCAACCAAAGCCCCAATATTTTTCACGAGCAATTTCATAGGCGCAAGTTAATTTCGTTTAATAATGAAACCAGATATTTTAATAATCTTTTCATCCATTACCTTTGAATCATGTCAGCAAATACATTTGGTCACCTTTTTCGCGTCACCACTTTTGGTGAATCTCATGGACCAGCCATTGGCGGAGTAATTGACGGCTGCCCAGCAGGACTGCCGATTGATCTCGCCTTCATTGCCTCCGAAATGCGCCGCCGTAAGCCCGGACAAAGTTCCATCACCACTCCACGCGTCGAAGACGACGAAGTGGAAATCCTCTCGGGCGTATTCGAAGGCCGTTCTACAGGAACTCCGATTGGTTTTTTGATAAAAAATAAAGATCACAAATCTGGCGACTATGATGCCCTCAAAGATGTATTTCGCCCAGGACACGCCGACTTTACTTACAACGCCAAATATGGCATACGCGATCACCGCGGTAGCGGCCGAGCCTCGGCACGCGAAACGGCAGCCCGCGTATTTGCCGGAGCAATAGCGAAATTGTTTTTATTACAAAAAGGCATTTCCGTAAGCGCCTATGTACACTCCGTGCATGAAATAGCCATTGAAAAGCCAATTGAAACACTCGACCTATCTCTTACCGAACAATCCATCGTACGCTGTCCTGACGCTGAAACGGCCGAAAAGATGATTGCACTAATTGAAAAAATGCGCGATGAAGGCGACTCTGTCGGCGGCACCATCGTTTGCGTGTGCAAAGGCGTGCCAGCCGGATTGGGCGAACCGGTATTCGATAAACTCCACGCCCAACTTGGACACGCCATCCTCAGCATCAATGCGGTAAAGGGATTTGAAATCGGAGATGGCTTCGCTTCCACATTGCGCAAAGGCAGCGAAAACAATGATAGCATCAGAAATGGAATTGCCAGCAATCACGACGGAGGCATTCAGGGCGGCATTAGTAATGGAAAAGATATCATTTTCAAAGCTGCCTTCAAGCCCGTTTCCACGATTTCAAAGCAACAAACCACCACAGATATTGTAGGAAATACAATAAGTCTCGAAGCCAAAGGGCGCCACGATCCGTGCGTATTGCCACGGGCCGTACCCATCGTAGAAGCAATGGCTGCATTGGTAATTATGGATAATTATCTTTTGAATAAAGTTCAAAAGGAAACTATTTAAAGTATTTTTGAAGCGTCCACAAAACGCTCATGAAAAAAATACTCAAATACACAGGAATTACCCTTGGTGTAATTTTCCTCTTGTTGCTCATCGCTCCATTCTTGTTCAAAGGAAAAATTGTTGACGCTGTAAAGCAAGCGGCCAACGATAATCTCAATGCAACCGTCAACTTCGACGATGTGAGCCTTTCACTGATTCGCAATTTCCCCAACTTGCGACTCACCATCGAAAACCTCACTGTAACCAATCATGCCCCTTTTGATAGCGTGCAACTCGCTAAAATCGGAGACCTCATCGCTGTCGTAGATATCATGTCCGTTTTTGGCGATGAAATTCAGGTTAGAAAAATCGGTATCGTCGATCCGTCTTTCGATGTCCGCGTGCTTGCCGATGGTACTGCAAACTATGATATCGCAAAAGAGGACACCACCGCCGCGGTAGAAGAAACTCCCGCCGATACAGCTGCTTCCACATTTAAAATGAAACTAAAAGAGTACTACATCGAAAACGGCAACATCCGTTATGAAGATAAAACGATGCCGATGCTCATGGAAATCATCGCACTGAACCACTCAGGAACAGGTGATTTTACCCAAGATATTTTCACACTTCCAACAACTACGACCGCCGAAAAAATCAATTTCAACTACGACGGTGTGCAATACATGAATGAGGCAAAAGCGCAAATCGATATGAAGTTGGAGATGGATATGAAAAAAATGAAATTTACCATTTCTGAAAATAAAATTCTCTTGAATGCACTCGAACTCGCTGCCAACGGATGGGTCGAAATGCCAGAAGAAGACATCGACATGGACTTCAGTTTTGCTGCTACAAAAACAGATTTCAAAAACCTCTTGTCTATGGTTCCCGCGGCATTCGCCAAAGACCTTAACGGCGTAGATGTTGGTGGAAAAATGGGATTGGAAGGATATGTGCGTGGCACTTATAATGAAGAAAGTCTGCCAGGTGTAGGCTTGGATATTCTTGTAGAAAATGGTCGATTCAAATATCCTGATTTACCAAAAAGTGTAGATAATATTCAAATCAAAACATCCATCAAAGCCGACTTGAATGTGATGGACAATACCACTGTTGACGTTTCTAAATTTCATTTAGAAATGGCGCAAAACCCAGTGGATATGACGCTGAAACTGCGCACTCCTGAAAGCGATCCTGATATCGACTTCAACTGTAAAGCATTCGTGAATTTGGATAATTTGAAAGAATTCATCCCGCTTGAAAACAATGATGAAGTACACGGTCAAATCAATATTGACGCTGCGCTAAAAGGTAGAATGAGTAGTGTAGAAAAAGAGCAATACGATCAATTCTATGCAAAAGGAATGATTGATATCAAAAATGTGCTCTTCAAGAGTGACTCTCTCCCCTATGATGTGCAAGTGAATCAAGCTACTTTCAATATCACTCCCGCTTACTTGGACATGCCAACTTTCGATAGTAAGATTGGAAGAAGTGATTTGAAAGCAAATGGAAAAGTAACAGATTACCTCGCCTACGCATTGCGCGATTCTCTTCTCATTGGTTCATTCAATGTTAGCTCTAATCTTCTCGACTTAAATGAATTTATGTCGGAAGAAGAAGCGCCTGCATCAACCGAGAAACCTGCTGAAGGTGGCGCTGCGCCAGCCACAGATGAAGCACTAGCCCCTATTGAATTGCCAGGCAACATTGATTTCAATCTCAATGCTTCTTTTGCCAAAATGATTTATGACAAAACAGAAATCACAAACGTAAAAGGTGGAATTGGTTTAAAAGATAAAATCGCAAGTCTCAAAAATCTCAGCATGAATGTGCTCGAAGGAACAGTATTGATGGGTGGAAATTACAACGCTCAAAATCTTGAGTTACCAAAGATGGATTTCTTGTTTGACATCAAAGACATGAACATCAATAAGGCAGCAGCAGAATTTAACACCATTGATAAACTCGCTCCGATTGCGAAGTCGTGTACTGGAAAATTCAGCACCAAGATGAACATCAAATCTGACCTCGGTCAAGACATGATGCCTATCAACCCAACAGTAAACGGCAAAGGAACATTATCTACGAAAGGCGTGCAGATCAAGGATTTCGCACCGCTCGTGAAACTTGCTGAAAAAATAAATTTGGATAAATTCAAAAATCCAAAACTCTCTGACGTGAATGTGGCATTCAAACTTGTTGACGGAGTTGTGAATGTCGATCCATTCACCGTGAAGATTGATGACGTGCCTGCAAAAGTTTACGGTTCGACCACCCTCGATCAAGTGATCGATTACAATGTAGAGATGGATATTCCTTTTGAAAAATTCCCGAGTAATGTGGTCAACAAAGCGGGAAGTTTTATTGGTGATTTGAATAAAAAATTGGGCACCAACGTGAGCATCGGAAACAAAGTAAATGTGATCGCGCGCATCACCGGAACCATCACCGATCCAAAGATTGGAGTGACCAGCAAAGCCCTTGGAGAAAGCGCAGTGAAAGACCTCAAGCAGCAAGTAGTAGAAGAAGTTAAAAAAGAAATTAAAGAGCAAGTCACGAATTTGAAAAATGAAGCATTGGAAAAAGCCATTGCCGAAAAACAAAGACTCGTAGCGGAAGCACAAAAGCAAGCAGACCGCGCCAAAGCAGAAGCACAGCAAGCCGCGCAACAAGCGAAAGATGCAGCATACAAACTCGCCTCCGACACCGAAAAATCTGCAAAGAATCCATTAGAAAAAGCGGGTAAAAAAATCGCCGCAGATAAGATCCGTAAGGAAGCCGACGAAGCTTACAACAAAGCCATTGCCGAGGCCAACAAGCGCGCAGACAAACTCGTGACCGACGCCAACGCTAAAGGTGACAAGCTCATCCAAGACGCAAACGCCGCCGGGGAGAAGCAGATAAATAAGTAGGGCGAGGGGCGAAGGGAACGAGAACGAGAACGAGAACGAGAGATTCTGAATTCTGAATTCAGAATTGCGAATTATTTCTTATTTTGCCGTCATATATTGAAAAATATAAGACTATGAAAACACTCCTTACTCTTTTGCTTTTTGTTATCGTAAACTCAACCTTTGCTCAATCAGATCCGATGCCGATACCTTTGAATAGTGTATGGTTGATGGAATGGCGTAATCCATTTATGCCTTGGCTTGTGGGGACTAATGCTTATCGAATAAATGGAACGGTGACTGTAAATGACACCAGTTATTATCAAATCGAATATTTTGACTATTGTGAAGGTAAAACAACTGTCGGGTCAAGCGGACTTATAAGAGAGGAGGCAGGAAAATGGTATTATCGTTACAACATTGAAGGTTCAGAATTATTACGCTACGACTTTACTCTTGAGGTTGGGGAGAGTATTACTCTGGAGTCTTGCTTCGAAGCTTTTGAGGATCCTTTCCTACTGACAGTTATATCAATAGAAGAAATCACAATGTACGATGGTTCGACACGGCGAATGTGGACATTGGAGTATGATGAGACTTCTGAAATGGCTCAAAATATTGAAGTGTGGATTGAAGGTATTGGAAACGTTTCGACAGGCCCATTCGAACCATTGAGTATGACATGCATAGACTTGGATCAATGGCTGCGCTGCTTCCTTGAAGATGATCAAAAAATATTTCCTACACAAGATTTTCTTGAGGGCACCGACTGCTGCAATATACTTTCTGTAACTGAGCTTCCAAAAGCATCTTTCATTACATTATTTCCCAACCCAACCTCAAATGAACTAATAATTGAAAGTGATGCCCAGATGGCGCTCATCACAATTTCCGATCTCTCAGGAAGATTGATTCACTCAGTAAATCCCATGTCAAATTTCATCCAATTGACCACCACCCCACTCCCAGCCGGAGTTTACATCCTTACCGCCACCTCCGAAAATGGTCTAGTTGAAACACAAAAGTTCATCAAAGAATAAATCCCCCCAAACAACTCAGTCCCTCCGTCACTCCGTCACTCCGTCACTAGTCGCTTAGTCGCTAGTAACTAGTCGCTCAGTCACTTCGTCCCTCCGTAACTCCGTCCTTCCGTCCCTCAGTCGCTCCGTCCCTACTTCCCTATCTTGTTGCGAACATCCGCTTCGATTTTTTCCGCTTTTTCTTCGAGTTGTGTGGCTTTGGCGAGGAGAGGTTCGGTGAAGGATTTGTCTTTTATTCCACCGGCATTGATGCGCACATTCATCACGGCGCCCAACACTGCAGCACGCGCGCAGAGAATGCCTACACCCGCATCCGTAATGGAATTCGGATTGCCAATTTCCACCATGCGCTGCATCACTTGCATGCTCTCCAATGCGAGCTCTGCGGTGCGGTATGGAATTTCCATCGCGTACTTCGATGCGTCTTCTATCGCTTTCGAACGAATGGCTTTTTCTTCATCGGTTCCCTTCGGCAAACCAAACGACTCCATGATTTTATTAAATGCGCGTGTGTCTTCATCCACGAGCGCCATCAATTGTTGCTGATAATAAACACCCTTCTCAGCCCACTCTGAAAACTCTTCCCAACGATCGTCCCAACCGCGTTTGTGTGATGATAAATTGGCTACCATCGCTCCCAATGATGCGCCTAAGGCTCCAACATAAGCGCTGATACTTCCTCCACCTGGTGCAGGCGATTCACTTGCTGTTTCGTCTGCAAAGGCGCGCAATGTCATGTCCACCAAACGCTTGCCGCCCCCCATCTTTTTTTCGATGATATATTCAATGACTTTGTCTTCTGCATTGAACGGTGCGAGATCATCCAAGCCAAGCGACTTGACAGCAATTTTGATTTTTTCTTTTTCAGATATTCCGAGCGAACGTTGTTGTTTTTTCAAAAAATAATCCGCTGCATCGAGCAAGGATTGCTTGGGTATCAAACCTACCAACTCTGAACCTGTGACGCGAATGCCGCGCTCATCGGCCTTTCTCACCGCTTCTTCAAACGCAACGTGTACAGGAGTGATATTGATATTGGTCAGATTGAGCGACAATTGTGCAATGCCATATTCTTCAATAAACCATCCAATTCCCTTCACCGATTTCAAGGTGCCGGGTATGCGCTTGGGTTCACCGTTTGCATCCAACACAGGTTTACCGTTCTCTTGCACCACGCGGCCCGCCTCACGAATATCGAAGGCAATTGCATTTGCTCTGCGTGTTGACGTGGTATTGAGGTTGACATTATAAGCCACTAAAAAATCGCGCGCACCAATGGTGGTGATTCCAGATTTTCTTACGTCTTCATTAATGGTATTGGGTCCAAAGTCTGGCTTCCATTCAGCCGTGGTGATTTTTTCCAAAGCCTCATACTCTCCCTTGCGGCAGTTGGCGAGGTTGCGGCGCTCTTCATTGGTCGCAGCATACTCATAAAAATATCCCGGTATTCCCAATTCCTTTCCAACACGATCTCCCAATTGACGTGCATATTGCGCGCATTCTTCCACTGTCACTCCAGCGATTGGCACGAGCGGACAAACATCCGTAGCACCCTGACGTGGATGTTCACCTTTGTGTGTGCGCATGTCGATGAGTTGCGCCGCTTTTTTGATCAAACGAAACGCTGCTTCCACCACTTGTTCTGGTTCGCCAGCAAAAGTGATCACCGTGCGATTGGTTGATGCGCCCGGATCAACATCCAAGAGCATTACGCCTTCTACGGTTTCTACCTCTGAGGCAATCGCCTGAATTTTCGCCTTATCACGCCCCTCTGATATATTGGGCACACACTCAATAATTCTCATGCAATATTAATTTATGGGGCGAAGGTCGTAACACTCGAACAATTACCCAATTTTTTCATCTAATTTTGACGCTCACAGAACAGATTCAAAATGAAAAAAGTACTCTTCTCAATCTTTATAGCGATCTTTCTCTTTGCTTGCAAAGACTCAAAAACCGCAACACAAAATGGCGCCGATGCAGCAGCGAACAAAACTTCAACAAGTTCTGAACAAAGTGTACAAAACACACCTAGTCAAAATCAATCCTCAGCGAATTCTTATCGCACTAAAGAAGTTATTTTTTATACTATCAGTACCGATGAATTAGCTGCCATCGCTGAGTCCCAAGGTGAGGAATCGCCTGAAATCACCATGATAGATGAATTTGACGCCATGACTAATGAATTCATGGAATCTCCTGGACTCGCGGGTTTGGAAATTAAAGTTCTAGACACAAAAAGATTCACCGTACCCTACGGGAATCAGCAGATTATTATTGAGCGAAATTCAACAGATAATCAATTTGGAGTGGTATTCAACGACGGCGTGCAGGCTCCTAAAGTCATCAAAGGATTGCGCTCGGTTGACGAATACCGTAAAGTGGCCGCTGAATTTTTTGGAACGAAATAACAATAAAACAGAACGTTTTTAGTTGCACGCAACTTGCGATAAAAATCAGTTATATTTTAATGCATCTCGTGCTTACCTTTGCAACTCGAACTCAATGACAGTCGAACCAAACAAAAACAGATGAATCACATTGGAAAGAAGCCCGAAGGGGCAAGTCTTGATTATTTAGGTTTGAAAAACGTAGCAACAGCTTTCTGGAATCTACACCCCGCAGAGCTCGTTGAAGAAACACTCCACCTCGGTCAGGGTGTACTATCTGATAAAGGCGCTCTCGCCATCGATACGGGAGAATTCACAGGAAGATCTCCAAAAGACAAATTCATTGTAAAGGATGCCGTCACCGAAAACACTGTTTGGTGGTCGCAATTCAATATTCCATTTGATGCGAACAAATTTGATCGCATCTTCGAACGTATGTCGTCCTACCTCACTGGTCGTGATGTATATGTGAGAGACGCTTATGTATGCGCCGATCCCCGCTACCGAATGAACGTTCGGGTGGTGACAGAATTTCCTTGGAGCAATATGTTTGCTTACAACATGTTTCTCCGCCCGACAGCGGAAGAACTGGAAACTATAAAGCCCGACTGGCACGTCATCTGTGTTCCAGGCTTTATGGCTGATCCAGAAATTGATGGTACACGTCAACACAATTTCGCCATTATCAATTTCACCAAGAAAATGGCCATCATCGGTGGTACTGGATATACTGGAGAAATTAAGAAAGGTATTTTCACTGTATTGAATTATGTATTGCCACAAGACAAAGGTGTTTTGAGTATGCACTGCTCAGCCAACGTTGGTAAAGATGGAGATACTGCTGTTTTCTTTGGTCTTTCTGGAACAGGAAAAACTACTCTCTCTTCTGATCCAAATCGCCGTTTGATTGGTGATGACGAACATGGATGGGCTGACAATTCAGTATTCAATTTCGAAGGCGGTTGTTATGCAAAAACAATCGACTTGACGAGAGAGAAAGAACCACAGATCTACGATGCTATTCGTTTCGGTGCGATCTTGGAAAATATCGGATTTGAAGAAGACGGCGTAACACCTGACTATACCGACAAAGAGAAAACAGAAAACACCCGCGTGAGCTATCCGCTTTATCACATTGATAATATCATGGAGCCGAGCATGGGTGGAATTCCAAAAAATATATTCTTCCTTACCTGTGATGCATTTGGTGTTTTGCCTCCAATCAGCAAGCTCACCAAAGGACAGACGATGTATCAGTTTATAAGCGGTTACACTGCAAAAGTTGCCGGTACCGAAGCTGGCATCACAGAACCTACTACTACTTTCAGCGCATGTTTTGGCGCGCCTTTCCTCCCTTTGCATCCTACCAAGTATGCAGAGATGATGGGTAAAAAGATTGATGAGAGTGGAGCAAAAGTTTGGTTGATCAACACAGGCTGGAGCGGCGGCGCATATGGCACCGGAGAGCGCATCAAGTTGCGTTTCACTCGTGCGATGATCACCGCAGCACTCGAAGGAAAACTCGACAACGTTACTTACGAAACACACGAAGTATTTGGTTTGGCTATGCCAACATCATGTCCAGACGTTCCTACTGAATTGCTCAATCCGCGCAACACTTGGGCAGATAAAAACGCTTACGATACAAAAGCCAACGAGCTCGCCGAAAAATTCGTGAACAACTTCGAGAAGTTCAAAGAATTCGCCAACGACGAAATCATGGCCGCCTCTCCGAAGACGAGAGCAAACGCATAAACAGCGACAGAGGGACGGAGCGACGAAGCGACTAGCGCTCTCTCCAATGGAGCGTGCCCGTAGGGGACGAAGGAGCCTAAAAAAATAACCCCCATTGAAATTCATTTCATGGGGGTTTTTTATGTTTTCATACTACCATTCTAGCCTACTACCATTCTAGCCTACTATCTTACTAGCCTACTAGCCTACTACCATACTATCTTACTATCACCCTCCCTCTCCTACGCTCCTTATCGGTTCTGAGTTCGAGAAAATACTCGCCGGGGGAGAATTGGGCTTCGGGCCAGGAAATGGTGACGACTGATTTGTCAATGCCCGCGCTGAGCATTGATTTGCCCGATAATACTTTTCGACCTGTGATGTCGTACATGTCATAGTCAACTTGATCCACTCCCTGCAACCATTGAGCGGCGATATGCACACGATCGGTAGCTGGATTAGGAAACAACACTACCATATCTTCTTTTAAATCTGCTGACAAAGGAGCGTTTAATGCCAAAAGTGCTTTCCATAAATCCGGGATACCATAGCCCAATGAATCAGAGGGATAGTTATATCGATGCGCACTTTGTTCAATGGCGCGGAATATCTCCATGTTTGTTTTAGAGCCTTTCAATGCTTGCATCAGCAAAGCAGCGCCACCAGCCATGATTGGACTACTGAAGGATGTTCCATTACCGGTGCGAATGGTGCCATCTAAATCAGCAAAAACAGTAGCCTGTCCCATCGCCATCACATT
>CAYRZQ010000008.1:0-96745 GCA_964428835.1 uncultured Comamonadaceae bacterium
GTGTCTTGAGGATTGCGCGAGCGCGCTCTTTAGCGATCTTGATATTTTCATCCACCACTGTACAGTGCCCCATTTTTCTGAACGGCTTCGTTTCTGTTTTTCCGTATAGATGGATGTAAACACCTCTGTGTGCCATCACTTCTTCGATTCCTTGATATTTAACTGGTCCGGAGTATCCTTTTTCTCCAAGTAGATTCACCATTACACTTGGCAGGGTGATATCAGTATTGCCCAAGGGCAAGCCGCAGATGGCTCGAAGATGTTGTTCATACTGCGAAGTAATATTGCCCTCAATGGTTTGGTGACCGCTATTATGTGGACGTGGAGCCACTTCGTTGACCAAAACTTGTTGGTCTTTAGTGACGAACATTTCTACGGCTAAAATCCCTACAATTTGAAGCTTTTCTGCCACATCTCTAGCGATGGTCTGAGCAGATGTCTCTATCTCTTTTGAGATATCGGCTGGCGAAAAAAGAAATTCTACAAGATTAGCTTCCGCATTGAATTCCATTTCAACCACGGGAAATGATTTGATTTCTCCTTTTGAATTACGAGCTACAATAACTGAAATTTCTTTTGAAAAATCCACCATCTCTTCAAGAACTGATGGCACGTCGAACACGCGTTCGGTATCGCTTTCGTTTCGAAGGGGAGTGACTCCTTTGCCATCGTAGCCTCCTTGTCGCATTTTTTGCATCCAAGGTCCATTTTTCAGTTCAGCTATTGCCTCTGCCTTCGTTTCTACTAACTTGAATGGAGCAGTCGGAATCTGGTGATCGCGGTAAAATGATTTTTGAAGTCCTTTGTCTTTGATAATTTCTAAGACATGCGGTTGTGGATATACTCGAACGCCTTCCTTCTCAAGTGCTTTTAGGGCCTCCACATTGACATGCTCGATTTCAATCGTAAGCACGTCTTTATCTTTTCCAAATTTGTAAACGGTTTCGTAGTCCGCGAAATTACCCACGATGAATTTATTCGCAATGGCCGCGCACGGAGCGTCAGCAGCAGGGTCTAGCACATGTACGCGGACATCATAATTAACTGCCTCTTGAATAAACATTCTGCCCAATTGTCCTCCACCAAGGATTCCAAGAGTAAAGTCCTTTGAATAAATATTTTTCATGGGGCAAATGTAGTTTATGATTGTATTTGTCAATCTTGTTGCATCTTTGAAAAAATCTTCACTATGAAATATATCTTTACCATTCTTTCCTTTTCCCTGACCGTTAGCGTAATCTCCCAGAATTTAACGGGTGTAGAGTCTGTTGAGTTTGATCCTGTATCCGAACGTTTTCTGGTAACGAACGGCAATTCTATAGTATTCATTGATGATAATGAAGATCCAGATGGAACTCTCGGCCCGGGCGCTGGTGCAGAATATGGAATGGAAGTAATGAATGGGGTTTTGTGGGCAATCGATAACAATCAAGTCAAAGGTTACAATGTGAGCGATGGAAGTTTACTCTCGACGGCAATTGTTTCCGGCGCGAGCTTCCTAAATGGAATGGCCAGTGATGGCGAGTCGTTACTTTGGGTTACAGATTTTTCTCTAAGAAAAATTCATCAAATCGATGTAACGGATTTGAGTAATCCTGTTGTTACACAATTGGTCTCAAATACTGTCACAACTCCGAATGGGATTGTTTATGATGCAGAAAATGGACGTTTGATTTTCGTGAATTGGGGAAGCAATGCAGCTATCAAAGCAGTTGATTTGACTAATAATTCAGTTAGTACTATCACAACCACTATGCTCGGAAATTGCGACGGTATTGATAACGATAGTTATGGTAACTACTACGTAAGCTCATGGACACCTGTGCCTAGAATCACAAGATTCAACAATGATTTTTCATCTAGTGAAACGATCACTGTTTCTGGCTTGTCAAGTCCAGCAGATATATGCTATGCTCAGAGCATAGATACCTTGGCTATCCCCAACAGCGGTAATAACACCGTTCGTTTGGTTGGTTTTACAGCGCCTGTAGGGGTTAGTGAATCCTTAGTAAAGTCGAGTGAGGTGGTGGTTTATCCAAATCCGATCAATGAAAATAGTATTTTGGAATTCGTTTTACCATCGTCACAACAAGTACGTGTTGATGTTTTGGATATGAATGGACGTGTTGTCTTTCAAATAATGGATGAAATATTTCCAAGTGGATTGAATAAATTAATATTGGGTTCATTGGATTTAACAACAGGTAACTATATTTGTCGCATACAGTCAAAGGACTTGAATCAACAAGTACCTGTGATTGTAGCTCGCTAAGTCTGCAAGCAAAGCGAGGAATATTTTGAAATCAACTTGACTCCGCTAACCTTCAAGAGTTAGCGGAGTTTTTTTTGTCGATTTTTCTTCTTACCTTAGACTCACAATACTGAGCTTTTATGAATGATAAAAATTAGCTTTTTCGTTTTTTGCACTCTTTTTTTTATTCACACCAATATCCTTAACGCGCAGGAAGTCCCAATTGTGGGTTACACAGTGAATGCTTTGGGAAGGATAGAGGTTACGATTCCATCTAATTCAAATAATTACTATCAATTACAAGTTGGAGATGGTTCTTCTCCACAAGTTTTTCGAACTACTACTTTAGCATTAGGCAGTGACCAAACGACTATTCTTACAGAGCCACTGAGTGCATTACCTATTTCACGCTACAGAGTGTTGTCATGTGCTTTAGAAAATCCCTGTGATATTGATAGCGATGGTTTGAATGATGTGGTTGAGATGAATGCAACATCGGGCGACTCTCCTTTGAATGCGGCACCAGCAATCGATCTGTATCATGGATCAACGATTATGAGAACCGAGGGTGATTTTCACACACTGGCAACAGAAGTAAATTCAACACCGTGGGCCTATTATTTAACAGGAGTCGAGTTTACGAAGTTTATAATCTTTGACTTTTTCAGCGATCACCCTCAACTTTATTTTATCAATTGCAATCAGCACCCGCTTCATGGAGACTTTGCTGCACATCTCGGCGAAGATCACACTGCAAACTCGGTAAAGAAAGGACAAATTATTTTCCATCCACAAGCGGTCGCCAGCAGCGGCCTTTTGGGGACTTATTTGTTTAATTTCAGTTCAACTATTCAAGAGGAATTCGAGACAATAGAGCGAACGCATGAAATCCTGGCAGCGAATATGTTGTTTTTGCAGAATAATTTATCTTATTATGTCCTGGCCCACGAAGAGATAAGTTTTGCTGAGCAATCTCCATTCTTTCAAGACTCAAGAATACCCGTAATCTTAGAATCAGATGCATTTGCAGGGGTCAATTACTTAGGAGTCAATCAAACCGAGGGGTTTGGTTTATTGCGGTGGCTTGCTCCAAGCGAGACTCCCAACGAAAGAGATATAGTAATTTACGATGTATTACCGAATGTTCTTCCTCATGTTGGTGGAATCATTTCGTCCATTATGCAGACACCGCTGTCTCATGTAAACTTAAGAGCAATTGAAGATAATGTTCCTAACGCGTTTATTCGTAATCCTCTGGAGAGAGATAGCATCATCGATTTACTCGGTCATTATGTTTATTTCAAAACGAATCAGAGTAACTATGAACTGCGAGAAGCGACATTGGAAGAAGTAAATGCTTGGCACGAATCAAAGCGGCCAACTCAATTACAAGTACCACCACTGAATTTATCTTTTCAGCAGATTCTTCCCATGAGCGAGATTTCATTTGAGTTATATGATGGCTTTGGCGCTAAAACAGCGAATTTGTCAGAAATGCGCACATTTGGATTTACGGACGGTACAATACCGAATGGCTTTGGAATTCCATTCTATTACTATAGAGAATTCATGTTATACAATGGTTTTTTTGAAATCATTGAAGGGATAATGGCGGAGCCGAGTTTTCAGACTAGTCGTTCATACCGAGAGGTAAGACTTTCAAATCTTCGATCACAAATCAAAGCTGCGCCAATGCCCGGTTGGATGTTGGATTCCCTGTCTCAAATGCACTCAGCATTCTCCGAAGGAACAAGTATTCGGTGTAGGTCAAGTACCAACAACGAAGATTTACCGGGGTATAGTGGTGCAGGATTATACGATTCTAAAACACACCATCCAAATGAAGGTCATATCTCAAAAACTATCAAAGAGGTGTATGCAAGTTTGTGGAATGTAAGAGCTTTTGATGAGAGAGAGTTTAATCGTGTAGATCATTTCATTTCAGCAATGGGTGTGCTTTGCCATCCCAACTTTGAAGATGAATTGGTAAACGGAGTGGGAGTTACGGGTGACCCGGTTTATGGAACAAGTGATAATTTCTATCTGAATTCACAGTTGGGAGAAGAGCTAATTACTAATCCGAGCGCTACACGGCCGGAGGAATTATTGATGAAAAAAATTACAGCCTCAGAGGATGATGTAATTATTATTCAATATTCCAGCTTGTTAGAGCAGGATACGTTATTGATGCCAACACCTTATTTAGATTCCTTACGACAATATATGAAGTTGATACATGATAGATTTGAAGTATTATATGGAGCTGTGGGTAATGACAGTTTTGCAATGGATGTTGAATTTAAACTCACGGAAAGTAGAAAATTGGTAGTTAAACAAGCACGGCCTTGGGTTAGCTACAAGCCCACTCCGGCCTTCGAAGAGCGCTTGATCGAGTGTGATTATTTGCTATATCCTAATCCGTGTAAAGAGGTTTTGATTATTGAGTGTGCGGATTGTGAAGGTTATAATATTCAAGTATTCAATAGTCTTGGTCAAATTTGTGCCGAAGGGTCTTTTGAGGGTTCCAATGAAAATATCTTGTCAATTGATGTAAGAGGGTTAACCGATGGAGTATACATTGTAAAAGGTGTCCCGGGAAGTGATTTGTGCAGAATGAAATTTATAAAACAATGAATTTGATTTTTTGAATGAAACTCTATCTTCGCTTTATGAAAGGCTCTTTGATGATCATATTTTTCTTTTGCGCATGCATCACGGCTTTTGGTCAACGAACGGATGATGATTATGTGACACCTGCAAAACAGGACAAGAAGCCATGGGTTTGGCATGAGAATCTTTTTGGGGGAGGTGGGCTCGGGTTGGCGTTCGGCAATGTAACAGCGATTAACGTGAACCCTCAAGTTGGTGTGAAGGTGTTGCCATGGCTTGGCACTGGAGTTGGGTTGGATTATAATTTTGTAGGAAGTAGCGGAAGAAATATTCAAACTTTAGGACCAACAGGATTTGTTCGATTGAGGCCTTTAGACTTTTTAATTGCACAGGCAGAAATAACTCAGGTTTTCGTGAGGGAGCGCTTCAATGCACAAGAGTTTAACTATAATTTCCCAATGGCGTTGGTGGGTATAGGATATCAGGAAGGAACAAGAGAAGCTGGTGGTTTTTTTATCATGATAATGACGGATTTAATCGATGATCCCTTGTCGCCATTTCCTGGACTTACCTTTAGAACTGGATTTTCTATTGGTTTTTAATCCTCCGGATCCAAATCTTTTCTTTCTTTTTCCAATTGATCTTCTGGAACGCCGTCTTTGTATCGTTCGAAGTAACTATCACCAATAAGCCTCATGAGACGAACAATAGCTCCTTGTCTTTTGCGCATGTAATTTGAGGGTTTACCGGGATTGAATTTTTTAGGATTGGGCAAGCAGGCGGCTATAAGCGCAGCTTGGTCTTTGCTCAATTTAGCCGGGGTTGTTTTGAAATAATCTTTGGCAGCCGCGCCAACACCGAATTTGTATGGGCCCATTTCAATAACATTCAAGTAAACCTCCATGATTCGGTCTTTGCTCCAAAAAAACTCGATGAGGTAGGTAAAGTAAACTTCGAACCCTTTTCTAATCCAGTTGCGACCAGGCCAGAGGAATACATTTTTTGCTACTTGCTGCGAAATAGTGCTTGCTCCTCGTTTTTTCTTATGCGTTGCATTGTGCTTTTTTGCTTTTTCAATAGCTCCCCAATCAAGTCCATTATGCTTCATGAAATTATTATCCTCACTTGCAACCACCGCAAGCTTCATATTAAGAGAAATATTCTCACTATCGACCCATTCATGTCGAAATTCAACACCTTCTGGACGCGACCATCTTTCTCTCAATTGCAAATAAGTTGTGGGGGGATCAACCCAACGATATAATATCACCCATGAAATGGTGATGATAAAAAACCACATCACGGATTTCCAGCAAAAGCGCCAGATTCGTCTGCCCCAACTTCTCTTTTTAGTTGAACTATTCTCTTTGCCTGCGGGCATTTTACAATTTCAGTTTGGTTTTTATTTCTGCGGGAAGGGCGTCTTTGTGAACAACAAGACTTACGGTCTTATATCGGAAATATGAATCAGACACATATTGATAACCACCAAAATTATTACCAGTACCCCAAGAGTTTTTGGTGATGTAGTATATATTGTTGTTTTGATCTTTCGCTTTTCCAATGATGTGCATGAGGTGATCGTCCGTTGTTTCGAAGTTGTCGAAAGCTTTCTGACGTGTTTTTTGATCAATTTTTTTCTCAGTAATTATCTTCTTACCAATTTCTTCTGGAGCAACTTTATCCTCGGGAACAATGGCAATTCCATTTTGGAAAGAAAATCCTTGCTCACTTACATCCGCATCCCAGGCAATGGTGTAGCCGTTTTCCAGGGCATTATCAGCAATCTTTTGCAATTCATCAATAGTCACATTGTAGAAATTCCCTTTCATCCAATTGTCTGGAACTTCCAAAACGAAACTTGAATAATAGGGATGATGTGAAAACGACGTTAAATTGACATAATCATCGGCATTGATACCCATTTCATCGCGAAATTGAATAGGGGTGTATTTTTTTCCATTCCATTCAAACTCTGTTGGAACTGAACCTAGATAAGCATCAAGTATTCCATTGATGGCAATCATCCAATCTTCTGAAGAGGTGTTGAGTTTACTATCGAGTACCGTTTTTACAGTGCCTTGAAGTATCGCATCAAGGGCGCTATGATCGTGTATTTTTTTAGTTGATGTGAGACCCGAATATGCAGATTCCGGTACCATTCCATACTTTTTAATAACGGCAATGACATCCTGACTTAGTCCTCCCGGACCGAATTGTTGTTTGCCCTGAAAGCGAACGTAACTTTCTGCCTTGGCAGGATAAGTATATCTAACATTAAACATTTCGCTTAAATCAATTGGAGGTTTACCTTTTCGCATCAATTCAGTTTCTATAAATGAGATTGTTGCAAAGCTCCAGCATGTACCTGTAGCGCACTGATCTTCTACATCCATACCCTTCATGATTTTGGTAGCCGTGAACTGATATGGACTTTGTGCCAGTAGTGAAATTGGCATTACCAGAAGGAAGAGTGATTTGACTAAGAAAACTTTCATTTTGATTTAATTAGGGTACAATGATATTGAAAATAACGTTTCAGCATTAAACAATGGTCTGTGGAAAGAGCGTTTTTTATGCTTGTGCGAAAAGAGGTATTATGCTCAAATTTGGTTCATATTCAAATCCGATGAAAAAGATAGCAGTAGTATGTGGAGGATACAGCGGGGAAGCAGCGGTATCTATGAAGAGTGCCGCAATGGTTTTAAATAACATTGATAGGTCTCTTTATGATCCTACTCAGGTAGTGATAGGCAAAGATCGCTGGTATGCTATTGTGGATGGTAAAGAAGTAGATATCGATCGAAATGATTTTTCGGTACCATTGGATAGTGGTAAATTGATTTTTGATGGAGCATTTATAATTGTTCACGGCACTCCGGGAGAGGATGGTCTTTTACAAGGCTATTTCGCAATGATAGGAATGCAGCATACTACAGGGAGTGTCTATAATATGGCGCTAACCTTCAATAAGAAAGCGACGACACGAGTACTGGGCAATCTGGGATATACAGTTGCTAAGTCAATGGTGCTCAAGAAACATGAACCTTACAGCGTATCGTTCATTGTTCAGAATCTTGGTTTGCCATGTTTTGTAAAACCAAATTGCGGAGGAAGCAGTATTGGTACTTCACGCGTGAATCAGGCCGAAGAGTTGCATCTTGCCCTGGACAAGGCATTCAGAGAGGATAACGAAGTGATCATTGAAGAATTTATTGCCGGTACTGAAGTTACTTGTGGAGTGATTCAATATGAAGGCAGAATAATGGCTTTACCGATTACTGAAATCGTTAGTAAAAAAGAATTTTTTGATTTTGAAGCCAAATATCAAGGCGCTTCCGAAGAGATCACACCAGCTCGTATCTCCGAAGAGATCACGCGTAAAATTCAAAATACCTGTGAAGATATTTATAAAAAGCTTGATTGCCGTGGAATGATCCGTATCGACTTTTTAATTCGCGGCGAAGAGACTTTTGTTGTTGAAATAAATACGGTTCCAGGATTTACCGAGCAGAGTATCATTCCTCAGCAAGCTGGAGTGGTAGGGATTTCCAAGAAGCAACTCATCACTACAGTCATCGAGAGTTGTTTTTAATCAACGAATTCTATCTGGATTGTTTTTCAAAAACGAGGACCAATCTTTAGCTTTTCCGACACCAGCCAGTGGAGAGTTTGTTTGATAAAAATGACAAACAGCGGCTGCTAGTCCATCGGTAGCGTCGAGTTTGTCAGGCATATTTTCATCTGAAATTTTTAAAATCTGTTTAAGCATCGCGGCCACTTGTTCCTTTGATGCAGCCCCATTACCCGTAATACTTTGTTTTATTTTTCTGGGGGCGTACTCTACAACTGGCAACTGCCTGCTTAAAGCAGCTGCGATGGCCACGCCTTGTGCACGGCCAAGTTTCAACATTGATTGAACATTTTTTCCAAAGAATGGAGCCTCAATAGCGAGTTCATCTGGATGAAAACCATCAATCAATTCAATACATCTTTCAAATATTTTTTGTAATTTCAGATGATGATCTTCAATTTTCTCAAGACGAATTACTCCAATGGCAAGCAAACTCATTTGTTTGCCTTTAACCTCAATAATGCCGTATCCCAGAATGGTAGTTCCGGGGTCAATACCAAGAATGATTCGTTCTTTTGCGCTCACTTGAAAGAGATTTCTTTTCTTTGGTGCTAATGTACGCGCTTACTATTGTCATCTGTATAATATTCGCATGTTTTGTTTACTACTTCTTTAAAGTTGTAAAATGGATATTTTGTTGGAGTAGATGGTCTCCTTCAGTAAACGATAATGCATCACAAGGCATTTCAGTAGTGATCCCATTCAGAAATGAGCGGAGGAATTTTGAGAGAAACATTCATGCTCTTGTTGACCAAGTTGAGAAAATAGAAAATGTCGAGGTAATATTTATTAATGACCACTCAGATGATGGAGGAGAAGTACTTATTTCCTCACTTTCAAATGAGAAAATTAAATGTGTAAACGCTACCGAATATGGCAAGAAGCGCGCAGTGCAGCAAGGAGTGCATGCTGCACGGCATCAATATATAGTGACACTAGATGCGGACATCATTATTGGCGACTATTGGTTAGAAGGATTGCTAGAAGCTACAAAATCGAATGTTGAATTTGTCATTCTTCCATTGCTTGTATTTCACCGGAAGGGCCTTTTTCAACGCTTTCAGTACATTGAATTTTTGTCTCTCTTTGCCGTTACAGGCGCATCTGCAATTGAAGGTAAACCCCTCATGTGTAATGGTGCGCACTTACTTTTTAAAAAAGATTTTTATCTGAGGAACGAGTCGAGACTGAGGTTTGATGTTTCTAGCGGTGACGATATGTTTTTAATGGAAAGTCTTTCTTCTAAAGATCAATGGACGTATTATCTCGACTCAAGAGTTTTGGTTCGAATGGAGCCCGAAGAGAGCTTTCTTACATTTGTTCGTCAAAGGATTCGCTGGGCCGGTAAAACTAAGAACTTAAAGAGTCTGTATATTTTAATTTTTGGAATTACAGTGGTATTAATACAGTTTAGTTTTTGGCTGTTCTTAGCTTTAATTCTATTCACCGAATATTCGTTCGGTTGGTTCGGAATTTTATTTTTGGTGAAGTTTCTTACTGATTTATTTTTGATAGAAACAGCTTCCAAGAAGGCTGGTGTTAGTTACTCTAAATTGGATGTATTGTTACTTTCATTGTGCTATCCCGTTTATGCATTTATAATTCCATTACTTTCGCTATTTGTTGTGCCTAGATGGAAAGGGAGGAAAATATCTATATGAGCATCTTTAGCGGCAGATCATGGTTGAAGTTTCGCAGAAATGGAACTGCGGTGGCAGGTCTTGTTTTCATTTCTATGATGATTTGCATTAGTTTTCTCGGTCTCTTAGTTAGGCCTGATAAAACAGTCAATGCCAATACCCAAAGGCTCGAAATTTCGAAGAAGGAGCCCGGCTTCGAAGTGGAAGTAGCTTGGTTTGGTGAAAGTCCTAAGATCGATTTTACCTCTTGGTGGAATGGTGGATTTGAGGATAAGAGAATTTCTGTTGCTTTGTCTGAGATACGGAAAGATTCGAACGGTCAACCTATTGAGTATAAGGTGTACGGGTCCGATGAGTGGATTGCTTGGCCAAATGGGGCGTATGAAATTGATAGGGTAAAGTTCTTATTAGGCACCGATAAATATGGACGAGATTTACTTTCAAGGTTATTGGCTGGTGCTAAAATTTCGTTGAGTGTAGGAGTCATTGCTGTATTTATTTCTTTAGTAGTTGGTCTGATTCTCGGTTTAGTAGCTGGCTATTATCGCGGCTGGGTTGATAATCTCATCATGTGGTTTACTAATGTGGTGTGGGCGGTACCGACGCTACTTTTGGTAATGGCCATCACTTTTGCTTTTGGAACAGGGCTTTGGAAGGTTTTTCTTGCCGTAGGATTGACTATGTGGGTTGAGGTGGCAAGGATTACAAGAGGTCAAGTCTTAAGTGTTAGAGAGAAAGAGTACATCGAGGCAGCAAGAGCTCTTGGTTTTAGCGACATAAGAATCATGTTTCGTCACGTACTCCCCAATATCTGGTCGCCTATTATTGTGATATCTGCTGCTAATTTTGCTTCAGCAATTTTAATTGAGGCGGGGTTGAGCTTTTTGGGACTTGGCGCCCAAATACCAGTGCCGAGTTGGGGTAATATGATTCGGGAGCATTATGCATTTATTACCACAGATTTAGCATATTTGGCTATTGTACCAGGCTTAATGATTATGCTCTTGGTGTTGAGCTTTATGCTCGTAGGAAACGGGCTTAGAGATGCTTTGGATGTTAAGTCATAAAAACTTAGGTTTGCATTATGAAAAAAGACTCAAAAGTCTATATTGCTGGACATAGGGGAATGGTAGGAAGTGCCATTGAGCGATACCTTCGTCATCAAGGGTTCTCCAATATTATAACTCGTACTTCATCCGAATTGGATTTACGGAATCAAAGCGCGGTTGCAGAGTTCTTTAAAAGTGAAAAGCCAGAGTTTGTTTTTTTGGCGGCAGCCAAAGTCGGCGGAATTATGGCGAACAACACCTATAGAGCGGACTTTATCTATGAAAATCTAATGATAGAGGCAAACGTTATTCATTCGGCATACGAGTCGAAGGTAGAGAAATTGCTGTTCTTAGGTTCTTCGTGCATTTATCCGAAAATGGCGCCGCAACCGCTAAAAGAGGAGAGTTTACTCACGGGTTTATTGGAGAATACAAATGAGCCTTACGCTATAGCAAAGATTAGTGGTATTAAGCTGTGTGAGGCGTATAGAGATCAGTATGGTTGCAATTTCATAAGCGCAATGCCCACAAACCTCTACGGACCGAACGATAATTACAACCTGCAGAATTCGCATGTATTACCTGCGATGATTCGAAAATTTCATAATGCCAAGGTGAATGGTCAGAAGGAAGTTATCTTATGGGGTGATGGAAGCCCACTAAGAGAATTCTTGCATGTGGACGACTTAGCCGCTGCGTGTGTGCACCTGATGGATCACTACAATGAAAAGCTATTTGTGAATGTAGGAACGGGCTCCGATTTATCAATAAAAGAGCTGGCCGAGTTGGTTAAGGAGAAGGTAGGCTATGAGGGAGAGATTGTTTGGGATACAACCAAGCCAAATGGCACACCTAGAAAATTAATGGACGTCTCAAGAATCCATAATATCGGCTGGAAACATCGAATTGATTTGCAAGAAGGAGTGGCAAGTGTTTATGAGAATTTCAAAGAATTAAATCTCCCTACCGAATGAACGTTCGTTCGGTTTTAATAGGAGTCTTATTAATCGTGGTTTTTCACGAACCTATGTATGCTCAGAATCTGCTTCCAACATCGGGAAGAATGGTTCGAGAAATAGAGGATTATTCAATACGAAATAAGCAATATGTGCATTTGGCGAATAAGCCTATGCACGAGTTTTTTTTGACAGATAGTATTATAAAATCTTATAGTGCGGATACTGCAAGTTATTATTATGAGCCGCTACTTTTGATTATGAGAAATCACCTTCTTGAGATAAAGAAGAAGGGTTATCGTCTTTCATTTGATCCTATCGGAGAGTTGGCTTTTGGTTTTGAGTTTCCTAAGTCTGCTTTGACTGAAACAAGGAATAATCTTTATGTAAATAACAGAGGCGCCCTTCTCATGGGCGAAATTGGTAAGCGTTTCACATTTCAGACGGGCTTTTACGAAATGCAGCGAAAGGCCACATCTTACCAAAGGGATTTTGTCGACAGTACCGACGTATTTCCAGGCTATGGGAGAGTAAAGGATTTTAAGTTTAAGCAGTATGACCACAACATGAGTTTTGGAAATATGGCTTTCCGCGTGAGTGACAACTGGATTTTGGAATCAGGATATGGTCAACAATTCATTGGCCACGGATATCGAAGTCTTCTGCTTAGCGATGGTATTTTTAGCTATCCATACTTGCGCAGCACTGCTTATTTCTTTAATAAAAAATTATTGTATTCCAATACATTTGGTACCCTCCAGAATCTAGAGCGTCTTCCGCTTGGAGATGTACCAGAGTCTCTTTTCCGTAGAAAGGGCTTTAGCGCGAATTACTTGAGTTTCATGCCAATTCCGAATGTTGAAATAGGCGTATTCGAGGGTAATATCTGGCAAAGAGCAGATAGCACATCGATTACCCCATTGCCATGGAATTACTATGTTCCGGTCCTAGGAGCGGCTTCGATACAAGAATCGAACTCACAAAGGCTCAATAGCTTTTTTGGAGGAAACTTCCGGGTATCCTTTACACAAGGAGTGTCGCTGTACTCCCAAGTAATGGTGGATGATTTACAGTCTTCGTCTTTTGCTTATCAAGCCGGAATTAAGTTGTTTGACTTTTTGATAAAAGGTTTATATCTTCAAGGAGAGTATAATCGCGTGGATTTGAAAGAGAAAGCGGATACACGATACCAAGATTTTTCTCATTTTAATCAATATTTGGGACACCCAGGTGGTCGGGATTTGAGTGAGTGGGTGTTGATAGCTGAGTATCGCTATGGTAAGTTTTTGTCAAGGGCAAAAGTGAATTGGATGGATTCAGAATCTCAGGTCTATGACCTTAGGCAATCTGAGGTGGAGGCCGGCTTGCAGCTCAATCTAAAGACCAACCTGGAGTTAGTGGCAGGTGTGAGCCACCGCAAATTCGATAGAGACTACGTTTGGTACCATTTGAGCTTAAGAACGAATCTTCACTCAAGGTATTTTGACTTTTAATACCTTTGTGCAGACCTTAGCTAATGAAATGAGTTAAAAAGGAGTGACGTGAAAGATTTGATATTTTCTTTTTTAACGGCTTTTTTTATGGTGCTTGTTGCGATGCCTGCGCTAATCAAGGTGGCAAAGCTTAAGCATCTGGTAGACGAGCCGGGCGAAGCGCGAAAGCTCCATCGCAAGAGCGTACCCACCATCGGTGGTATCATGATTTTTGCAGGTACCATTATCAGTTACTCGTTGTGGTTTCCTTCTCAATACTCTGGACAATTCGGTACAAACTATGAAATTCTAACAGCGCTAAATGAGTTTAAATATTTAGTGGCGTGCATGTTCATTTTATTTTTTCTCGGTTTGAAAGACGACATCATTGGTGTTAGTCCGAGCAAGAAATTATTCGTTCATTTTGTCATCGGAGTTATCCTTGTCTTTATGGCGGATATTCGACTTACAGATTTCTGTGGTCTTCTCGGAATTGATGATATTCCTGACAACGTAAGTAAACCTCTGTCATTATTCATTTACATCGTAATCGTAAATGCTATAAACCTTATTGATGGAGTAGATGGCTTAGCTGGTGGTACAAGTTTTATCGGCAGCGTCACTTTTGCCGTTTGGTTTTATATCACGGGCGATTTACCACTTGCCCTATTGGCGACAGGTTTGGCGGGTTCACTATTGGGTTTTCTCTTTTTTAATTGGCAGCCGGCAAAGATTTTCATGGGAGATTCAGGCTCATTGATTATTGGCATTGTGATGTATGTGATGGTGATGAAACTCATTGAGTTTCCAGCCAGCCGTATGTCTGAGTCGATGCTGAATGTTTCAAAGCCTGTGCTATGTATGGCCGTCTTGGCTTATCCGCTAATAGACACCTTGCGCGTCTTCATCATTCGCATGAGCCAAGGGCGTTCCCCTTTTTCAGCCGATAAGAACCACATTCACCATCGTCTTCTCTCTTTTGGATTTTCTCACAGGCAAGTTTCATTGATCCTTTATGCTTATACGCTTTTTATCGTAGCACTCACCTTTTTAATGCCTGATAGATCTCCGAATATCTCTTTTTTGATCGTTGGTATCGTCGCGGTATTACTGGCCAATTCAATCTTTTGGATATCACCAAAGAAAAAGCCCCAGACATAGTCCAGGGCTTCACATTATTTTTTCTTTGTTAATTAAGAAAAGTGGGGCGTAGCATAGGCTTTTACCATTTTCTCATCAATAGCTTTAGGAGAAAGAATCACTAATCGCTCAATGACATTTCTGAATTCTCGGATATTTCCAGACCAGTCCAATTGCTGTAAGGCTTTTATAGCCCCGTCAGTTATTTCTTTCTTTGGCTGTGCATAATCTTCTGCTACAATGTTTAGGAAGTGATCGGCCAGCAATGGGATATCATCTTTTCTCTCATTTAAAGAAGGAACTCTTATCACAATCACTGATAGACGATGATACAAGTCTTCTCTAAAATTACCAGCTGCGATCTCTTTTTTCAGGTCTTTATTAGTGGCGGCGAATACACGAACATTTACTTTAAAATCTTTATCTCCACCTACTCGTGTGATTTTGCTTTCTTGGAGAGCTCTCAGCACCTTGGCCTGAGCTGAGAGCGACATGTCTCCAATCTCATCAAGGAAAAGCGTACCACCATCAGCAAGTTCAAATTTGCCTTGTCTGGTTTTTATAGCACTGGTAAAGGCTCCTTTCTCATGTCCAAACAACTCGCTTTCGATGAGTTCAGATGGGATTGCAGCGCAGTTGACCTCAATAAAAGCGCTGTTGGAGCGTGGGCTTTTTTCGTGAAGCTGGCGTGCTACGAGCTCCTTTCCTGATCCATTTCCACCAGTGATGAGTACACGTGCTTCGGTTGGGGCCACGGTGTCTATCATTTGTTTAATTTCCTGAATCGCTTTGCTTTCTCCAACTATGTTGGCTCCCAAGACCTTGTTGACTTTTTTTCGGAGCGTTTTGGTTTCCTTTACTAAAGCTGTTTGATTGCTGGCGTTTCTTACGGTAACCAGGACGCGGTTTAGATCGAGGGGTTTTTGAATAAAATCATAAGCACCTTTTTTTAGTGCCTCCACTGCAGTTTCTACACTGCCGTGGCCTGTAATGATGATTACTGGCGTATCGATTTCCTTTTCTTTGATTTTCTCCAGGACTTCAATACCGTCCATCTTGGGCATCTTGATATCGCAAAAAATGAGATCATAAGTCTCTTTTTCAATTTTCTTTAGTCCTGCTAATCCATCTTCTGCCTCATCCACTTCAAAAGATTCGTATTCAAGAATTTCCTTTAATGCTCCACGGATAGCAGCTTCATCGTCTATAATGAGAATTTTTGACATCTTATTTGTTTTTTATATCATGCGCAATATTCGAGCCTGATAATTTGTGGACGAAAATAGGCAAACAACCTTTTTTTAGTTGAGGAATAAGCATAATTTCGCAGATGTGAAGCACGATTTATTATCAGAATTGAACGAGGCACAGCGCGCAGCAGCAGCTCACGTGAATGGTGCCATGATGGTGATTGCTGGAGCAGGTTCTGGAAAAACAAGAGTTTTAGCATACAGAATAGCCCATCTGGTGAGTCAAGGAGTTGATCCGTTTAATATTTTGGCACTGACGTTTACCAATAAGGCCGCTCGCGAAATGAAAGAGCGAATCGGTAAACTTGTCGGGGAAAGTGAAGCTAAAAGTATTTGGATGGGCACCTTTCACTCGATTTTCGCGCGCATTCTTCGCATTGAATGCGATAAAATAAATTATCCAAGAGACTTCACTATTTACGATACTACCGATGCTAAGAGCTTGGTAAAGGATATCATCAAGGAAATGAATCTGGATGATAAAATATATAAGCCTGGTGTAGTTTACAATAGAATAAGCAGCTGTAAGAATAATCTTATTTCTCCTTCTGATTACCTCAAAGACGTCGATCTCGTGAGCGAAGACCGCCAAACGGGAAAGCCGAAAATGGGAGAGATTTATGCGAAGTATGATATGCGCCTTTTTAAATCAGGTGCAATGGATTTTGATGATCTCCTCTTCAAAACCAATGTTCTCTTGCGTGATTTTCCCGATGTGCTTCATCGCTATCAGCACAAGTTTCAGTTTATTCTTGTTGATGAGTATCAGGATACGAATTTTGCTCAGTACCTTATCGTAAAACAACTAGGCGCTGTGCATGAGAATGTTTGTGTGGTAGGTGACGACGCGCAAAGTATCTATGCATTTCGAGGTGCGAACATTCAAAATATTCTGAATTTCAGAAGAGACTATCCTGAATTTGCTATGTATAAGCTTGAGCAAAACTATCGAAGTACTCAGGTTATTGTAGAGGCGGCAAATAGCATTATTTCCAAGAATAAAGATCAAATAAAAAAGAAGGTTTGGACCGAGAATGAGTTTGGACAACCAATTAAAGTTCATAAAGCTCTAACAGATAATGACGAGGGTAACTTTGTAGCAAATCAAATTTTTGCTACCAAGCAAGAAAACGGTGCACAGTTTAGTGACTTTGCGATTTTATATCGAACAAATGCTCAGAGTCGTGCCTTTGAAGAAGCGTTGAGGAAGCTGAATATACCTTATAGAATTTATGGTGGCTTGAGTTTCTATCAGCGCAAAGAAATCAAAGATTTACTTGCATACTTTCGTTTGACCTGTAATCCCAATGATGAGGAGGCACTAAAGCGTGTCATTAATTACCCCACAAGAGGTATAGGCAAGACGACTATAGACAAATTGGTAGTTGGAGCTGCGGAGCGTGAGATAAGTGTCTGGGATATGGTGCATAGAGCAAATGAGGTGGGCATTACTGGAGCTTCATATAACAAGCTTGCCGAGTTTGTTACAATGATTAAGAGTTTTCAGGTTCAAGTCAATATTTTGAACGCCTTTGATATTGGGCATCACATTGCCAGTCATAGCGGTTTGTTGAAAGATCTTTATGCGGATCGCACACCAGAAGGCGTCGCCAGATATGACAACGTGCAAGAGTTGCTGAACGGTATGAAAGAGTTCAGTGATCGTGAGAACCTACAAAATCCGGGCGCTATCAATACACTTAGTGATTTTTTGATAGATGTTGCCTTGCTTACCGACGCAGATAATGATGATAAAGAAGATAACAATAAGGTGAGCATGATGACCATTCACGGTGCGAAGGGTTTGGAGTTTCCTTATGTGAATATTGTAGGAATGGAGGAGAATCTTTTTCCGAGTCAATTATCCCTAAATTCTAGGGAAGAAATGGAAGAGGAGAGAAGATTATTTTATGTAGCAGTTACAAGAGCAGAAAAGAGGGCTACGTTGAGTTTTGCTCTTAGTCGTTATCGATGGGGACAGTTGAGCTATTGCGAACCATCAAGGTTCATTGAGGAAATAGATGAGCAATACTTGGAAATGCCTCGTGTGGAGCCTACGAGGGCACCTCAATCACGTATTGATTTTACGCGTGAGAGATCGGGCTTCGGTGGCGGCTCTCTATCTGATTTTAACGCACCCAAACCTAGACAAAAAGAAATATTTTCACCAGAACCAAAGGTGCCAGCAGCGCCTCCCGCTAATTTCAAGAAGGTAAGTACCACCCAGGCGCCACTTTTTGAGGCGCCATCGGATCAAAGTGAGATCATCGTTGGAGCAGAGGTAATGCATGAAAAATTTGGAAAAGGCAAGGTGTTGCAATTGGAAGGCGAACATCCGGACGCGAAGGCGACGATCTTCTTTCCAGCGGCAGGTCAAAAGCAATTATTGTTGAAGTTTGCCAAATTGAAAGTATTATAGGTAACTGTAGCTATATTTGCCCATAGCGTAATAAGATTGCGTTGTCTTAATTTAAAATACCCTCCAAACATGTCGGAGACAATAAACGAAGTTTTAAAATTTCAACCTTATAATAGTAATCGTCCAGATTTGATTATTCCAGAGTACGGAAGGAATATTCAAAAGATGGTCGAGTACGCTGCAACTATCGAAGATCGGGAGGAACGTAACAAGTGCGCGAAAGCGATCTTATCCGTAATGGGGCAGTTGTTTCCTTATCTCAGAGATATAGAAGACTTTAATCACAAGTTGTGGGATCATCTTTACATTATGTCCAACTTTAAATTGGATGTAGATTCCAATTATCCCATTCCTAATCCAGAAGAACTGGATGCACCTCCAGCGCGTATGTCCTATCCAAAGGGAGATGTTCGTTTTGGACATTATGGCCGTTATGTGGAAAGAATGATTGCCAAATGTGTGGCAATGGAGGAGGGTGAAGAAAGAAAGGCTTTTTCGCTTGCCATAGCGAACTTAATGAAACAAAACTCACTCAATTGGAATCGCAACACTGTGACTGATGACGTGATATTGAAAGATCTTGCATTGCTCAGCGGAGGCAAAATACGCCTCGAAGGTGCTATAGAATTAAATGCAGTAAAGACAATTCAAGGGAATAAGTTTCAAGACTTCGAGGCTGATAATTTCAGAAAGAATAAACACAAGAATTTTAAGCAGAAGAAAAAAATGTTCAAAAAGCATAAATAGACTTTTGCTTTATGGAAGCTCTCATTGAAGGATTTAAACATATCACCGATCTTGAGGGATATGACCACATGCTCTTCATAGTTGCGATGGCTGCCCCTTATACAATTAAGGATTGGCGAAAACTACTGATTCTAGTTACTGCTTTTACTTTTGGCCACAGTCTTACTTTGGCATTGGCAGCATCGCAAATTATTCGTTTCAATTCAAACCTCATAGAGCTATTAATCCCAATTACCATATTTATTACTGCGATTTCAAATGTGCTGTATAAAGACAATGGTAATTCTCTACTGCGTTATTTGATTACAATCTGTTTCGGCTTAGTACATGGAATGGGTTTTTCGTCATATTTCCGGATGATGTATGAAGAAAATTCTAATTGGATTGCTCAATTGTTTTATTTCAACTGCGGAGTAGAGGTAGGGCAGTTATTCATTTTGGGAATTCTCTTGTTCTTGTCTTGGATTGTTTTGCTTTTTAGCCAGTTGAAAAGTCGTTCGTGGTGCTTAGGATTATCGGTGTTGGCAGCTTTGATTTCTGGCTATTTGATTTTAGATAAATTTTGATTCCAACACGATATAGTTTTTAATTTTGTCCAGCAAAAAGAACCTTTGAAAAAACTCTTTGTTCTTCCTATTCGGGTTTATCAAATATTGATATCCCCTCTGCTTGGAAGCAATTGCAGGCATTATCCGACATGTAGTGAGTATGCGAGAGAGGCGATAGAGGAGTGGGGACCTTTGAAGGGGATGTGGCTAGGATTAAAGAGAATTTCAAAATGTCATCCTTGGGGCACTTCAGGGATTGATTTGGTTCCAAAAAAGACGAAACCAATAAATAAAAATAGCAATGAAAACAACAGTTAAAATTTTCACATTCTTTTTTGCAGTAGCGGCATTAGTAGCCTGCGCAGGTGCAGAAAGCGAGCAGTTGAAACAAGCTCGTACGATTCAGGAAACAATGATGAAGTCTAAAAGTAATTTGGATTCGCTCATCGAGGTAAAGCGCGGAGAGTTGAGCGCCAAAATAACAGAGTTGAGCGCAGATAGCACTTTAGCTACAGATTCTTTGAAAATGGCAACATACTCTGGTATTAAGGTTCAGTTGAACGATATTGATGCTTTATCTAATAGATTGAGCGACTTCGTTAGCAATGTTAAATTGCTTCCATCTGCTGAAGAGATTGCGAAAGGTGCTGAAAATCCTTTTGGTGGTGATGCTAAAGATCAAGATATTTTGAAGTCAATCCAAGACAGCCAAAAGCAGTTTGAAGAATTGAAGTCTGAAATTGAAACAGCAATTCAATAATGTATATCAGACCTCGTAGAAATAGAAAATCTGCCGGAATAAGAGATATGGTAAGGGAAACGCAAGTTTCCCTTACTGACTTAATATATCCTCTATTTTTAGTTGATGGGAGAAATTCTAAAATACCCATTAAATCGATGCCTGGTATTTTCAGGTGGAGTCTTGATCTCTTGATACTTGAAATAGAGGAATGCGTGAATTTAGGCCTTCGCTCATTTGTATTATTCCCAGCGGTAGAAGACCATCATAAGGATACGTTCGCCTCATACAGTTGGAATGAAGACAACTTTTATCTTAAGGCAATTCGAGAGATAAAAACAAAGTTTCCTGATGTGGTTTTGATGAGTGACGTTGCAATGGATCCATATAGTAGCGATGGACACGATGGTCTGGTGAAAGATGGAAAAATCATCAATGATGAAACCCTTCCTATATTGGCCAAAATGGCCGTAAAGCAAGCGGAAGCAGGTATAGATATTATTGGCCCCAGCGATATGATGGACGGCCGTGTCGGTGTCATTAGGGAAGCTCTGGATGATGCGGGATTCAGCGACGTGAGCATCATGTCTTATACTGCTAAGTATGCTAGTGCATTTTATGGCCCGTTCAGAGAGGCTTTAGATAGTGCACCGAAAAGCGGTGATAAAAAAACATATCAAATGGATCCTGCCAACAAAGTTGAGGCACTACGCGAGCTTATGTTGGACACGGAAGAGGGTGCAGATTTCGTTATGATAAAGCCTGCGCTATGTTATCTGGATGTGATTTCCTTGATAAAGTCAAATACTGAATTACCAGTATCGGCCTACAATGTAAGTGGGGAGTATGCAATGCTGAAAGCGGCGGGAGAAAATGGGTGGATTGATTATAATAGAGCAATGCCTGAGATGCTCTTGAGTATAAAGAGGGCAGGGGCAGATATTATACTAACTTACTTTGCAAAGGAGTATGCTCAGATGCAAGTGAAGTAACAAAACAAAAAACGCCTGTGAATCAGGCGTTTTTTATTTCATCTGCGAGTTTCGCGAATTCTTCAGGAGTCATTTTTATCCTTTCTTTTTGAAAGTTTATGTCTCCAATGCTATTCATTGGAATCAAATGGACGTGTGCGTGCGGAACTTCCAAGCCAATAACTGCTACTCCAACTTTTATGCAAGGCACGACCTTCTTGATTTTCAATGCTACTTCTTTAGCGAAAATGTTTATTTCGCTCATGGTTTCGTTATCTAAATCAAAGTAGTAATCAATTTCTCTTTTTGGAATAACGAGACAATGTCCTTTTGCCACTGGTAGAATGTCAAGGAAAGCAAGGAATTTGTCATTCTCGGCGACTTTATAGCAAGGTATTTCGCCGTTAATTATTTTGGAGAAAATTGTTGCCATTATCGGTTGATATCGATGATTTCTAATTTCAACTTCCCGGCAGGCACTTGCACTTCGGCAACGTCTCCAACCTTTTTTCCAAGCAAGCCTTTTCCAATAGGAGAATCTACTGATATTTTTTTCTCAGCGAGGTTTGCTTCGTTTTCGGCTACGAGGGTGTATTCAAGTACGGCGTTATTATTTAAATTTTTGATTTTTACTTTGGATAAAATAAAAACTTTGGAGTTGTCGAGTTGTGATTCGTCAACCAAGCGAGCGTTGGCAACGAGGTCTTCCATTTTAGCGATTCGCGCCTCCAACAATCCCTGAGCCTCTTTAGCTGCATCATATTCGGCATTTTCTGACAAATCACCTTTATCTCTTGCTTCGGCGATTTGAGCAGAAATTTTAGGACGCTCAACTGTTTTCAGTTGGTGAAGCTCTTCCTTTAATTTTTTCAGCCCTTCGGCGGTGTAGTAAGCAACTTGTGATGCCATTTTTAAGAATGTTAATGATTGATACTAAAAAAGAGAGAACCCCAAAAAGGGGTTCTCTTATGGACAAAGATAAAAATTATTTATTACAAAGTAATGTGTACACCAATGCTGTGCACTCCATTAAATGGATTTGTTGATCTGAAGCTGTAATCGAGACCAATGTTACCTCCATTTGAGCCGATCGGAACTTGTACAGTACCACCGAAACTTGGACCAGTGTAAACGGTCATTTTCTCACCTACACCAATTTCAGTTCCGTAACCACCTCTGAGGAAGAATCTCTCGCGGAAAGCAAATTGCAAACCTCCAGCGAGCTGGTCGCGGGTGAAAGAGTTAGAAGTGAATTGTGCATCTGTAGTAAGCTTCATTTTATCATTGAAGATAAAGTCGTAAGCAAATCCAACATTTACAAGAGAAGGCAATTCGAACCTTTCAGAGCGTTGTTCAACTGTAAGCTGCGTTCCATTTGTAGGGATAGTAGCTGAAATACTTAAACCGTCACCGTTATATCTCATAGGAGGTCCAACGTTGCGCAAAGCAATTCCGAAGCGAACATTATCTTTTTCACCTGTAACATATCGAATACCGGCATCGAATGAGAACCCTTGAGAGCGTACGTTAAAGATGGCTTCAGAGATCATTCTCACAGTGATACCACCGTAAATGCTATTAGAAAACCCTTTAGCATAGGATAAAGCGATATTCGTATAGTTTGGTGAAAAAGTACCTATTCCACCCTCTGGCAATTCTTCGGTAGTGATATCGATATCGCCAAAATTCATATTAGCTACTGACAGTCCCAGAGCGCCATTCTCTCCAACTTTTTGACCTAAACCAAAAGCATTGAGTCTGATGCCAGTTCCTGCGAGATAGTTTGTATTAGTAAATACAAGTTCAGTCTTTCTGGTAAAGGCTAGACCAGCGACATTTAGGAATGTAGCTTCAATACCATTGATAGAAGCCATTGGTGCGCTGCCAAGACCTGAACTTCTCGCCCAAGGATTCACTAGTAAGTGACCTGCGCCGGAAGAACCTGCACGATCGGGATTACCAGCGAATGCACTGATTGTTATTGCACTTACTATTGCTATTAATGAGAGCTTTTTCATAAGCATTTTATTCTTTCTATATCTCTTTTTAAAAATTAGAAGCGATCCAAATCAACTGGTCTCAATACACCAAACCACTTGAGTATTTTCTCTCCTACGCCTGGTACCTCGATGTGTATAATGTAAGTACCACTACCAATTGGAATGTTCTTTTCATTTTTCAAATCCCAATCAAGTGAAGTTGTAGGATCAGCCTTTCTGTACTGTCTGATTTGAGTACCGTTCATATCGAAGATAGTAATGGTACAGGTTTGAGGTAGATTGGTAATCTTAACTCGGTTATCCAACTTACCGGTTTCATATGTACTGAAAGCGTAATAAGGGTTAGGCACAATATTGATTTGGTTGAGTTCGTCCTCTTGAACTTCCAAACTTGCAACGGTTGGGTTCAGCCCCTTGGTGGTGAATCTATATAAGTTTCTCCATAGGTTTTGAGCCCCATCTGCCTCAGGAGTATTTAAAGAAGGCACAGTAGAAGACCATCTTCTGTATGGACGTGTTACTCTTAAGCTAACAGTCGCTTCGCCTGGCACGATTCCTTGTTCAGGCGACAAGAGTCCTTCCGCTAATGCAGAACCAATCCACGAGCAAGAAGTCCAAAGAAGTTTGTAGTTCGTTAAATTGTTACTACCACCGCTCAATGCACCATTGAAATTGGTTGCATTGTGCACGTTGTAGAAGAATTTACAAGAGTCATATCTTGGCATGAAGTTATTCGCGTTACCTGGAAGTTGCTCTAGGCGGGCATTTCTGAATACGTAGATCCAGTGCTGACCTCCAAAGTATGTTTGAGAACCGTCTGGGCTAGATAGATTTGAAGTTGGATTCCAAATCATATCACGACCATTTTCGCTTGCTAACCAAGAGTCTTCGCCGAAGGCCATGTTCAATCTTTCACCTGTGTTGAGATCGATGGCATAACCTGGGAACCAACCCATACCTGTTGGCTGAAGACCATTTAATGTACCCTCAGCGTCATTATATCCAGCTTGTCCTGCGCGTCTTCCGTTTTTATCCACAGAAGGAGCTCTTCTAAGTTGATTTTTTACAAAGCGAATATTATCTGTACCAGCCACAAAACCTTGAGCAAGATTCACGTCGGTCTGCATTTCCAGAACCGCGCATCTCGTCCATTTAGATTTATCTGGAGTGAATACGATATCAACGTTATTCATACGCTCAAATCTTGCCATAGGTCGACCAGCAGCGGCATAGCCTTGTGGGCTATTTTGCCAGTTGGTTCCGATAGTAAAGCCAGTAGGTCCATTGTAGTTTGACATCGATATATAACCATTCAATGGAGCCGCGTTATTTACTATTGTATCATTGGTCGCTTGAGAGAACGAAGCAAGTCCATAAGGAGCCCAAGTGCCTCCAAGGATATTTTCATAAATCTGATTCGGGTCTGCTACTGGTAATGGCAATCCACCCTGAGCGCTTGTGAATATTGAATTGATGTCATAGTCTGCAAACACGTTCTCAGCAAATGAAGCCTCAGTATTAACAGCGTCTGTTCCAGAACGAATCCAGTTGAAAGAAACAGGACCTTCTTCATCGCTTATTCCAAACAACCATGGGAAGGTAATATTCCTATAACTGATACCTTGGAAGAGAACTTCTGGAAGCAATTCTGGGAATTCTGGTGAAACGATATTCGACTCATATTGTCCCCAAGTAACGGCGATTCCATAATCAAGGATTACATCTTCACTTGCCACTTTGAATGACTTGTAATGTGGAATCACCTCTCCATTAGTTAGGTTGGTGAGCTCCCAGAAAAGAGAATCTGGATTGGTCTCATTGATTGTTTCGTCGCCAGTTAATTTGAGTTCCCACTCAGCATCTTGAACACGAAGTGGATCAATAACTACAACTGAAACAGGACTTCCTCCTCCAATATAAGTTGGTGTTGGATCGAATCCATTTTCTACTATTTCAGCTTGTGATTCAGGAGTCAGGAATAGGATATTGTTACCGTTTCCTTGTCCTTCAATCTGGGTGATAGCAATACCTTGACCGTATGCAGAGTTTTGGGTAATGCCATTCATTGGAGCTCTCGGAATACCGGTGTAAACGATAATCTCACCTGTTGCAGCTTTACGCGAAGAAATGAAAGATCGTGACTGACCATTACGAGTAGCCGGGTTATACTCTAAATAGTTATTATAACCGTAGGCTATTGCCATAAAGTAATAAGACTTGTGATTAACCAAAGCGTTTTGTCCTTGAGCGAAAGCGTCTGTAGTAATACGCACAGATCTCGTGATACCTTCATTATTACCTTGAACTTTTAAAGTTGGTATGATTAGGCCGCTCTCAGCATTGAACTCATAGTTAACGATATCTTCAACTTCGTTAGCAACATCAGTTTGGAAGATAAGGCGTGCCTTGGTAGGATCATTCAATTCTTCTGGTCCAACTTCAGCATTAGCGAGCTGATAAACCAAGTAACCTTCGAACTGATATGAGCGCTGTTCGTTGGTGAATGTTAGGCCAAGTGAGTTGATAGATTCAGGAATTGAAGCGTCAAATTCGCTGTAACCTTCGAGATAGTTATTACTAATGGTATTCTCGTTGGAGAGCATCAATATAAGCTCATTCTCTAACTCGCGAATAGTAACATCCGGAGCATCAGGACCCGATACAAGTTCGAAACAGTTATCGAACAAAGCTTGTGCTTTGTCGTCAGCATCTTTCAAAAGATTAACCGAAGCTCTTGCTTCACCATCGAAACTGCGCGCCCATACAACACCAACTGTGATGTTGTTGTAGTCGCCAGGCTCAAGGGTGAATGGACCTGCAGATTGAATGAAACGACGGTCTCCAGGAGGGTTTCCGCTACCAGTTAAAACGGTCTCAGACCACGCAGGTACGGGAGTACCATTTGTACCCCAGTTGAATGGATCTGTATCAGAAGGGAACATGTAGTCCGCCTCAATCTCTGTGGCGCCAGGGCTGTCTGCCACACCGGTACCACCATAAAGCATAATTGATCCATTTCTCCAAATACCTCTCATGTAGTTGTAGTAGTCTGAGGCATTATCAGGGTCACCATTGATTGGGTTTGTTCCAATGTTGTAGTAAACGAAACGTCTCATACCAAAACGCTCGTTATCTATAATGTCGTCACCGTAACCAATACCTAGTCCCTTGTAAGGAATACCGCCTTCTGCTTGAGCTTGACCGATGTCAGAAGTAAGAGGGTTATCACGACCGTCAGCATCTTGGTATGGACCTTCGAAGAAGTCAACACCTACAGCTGGAGGGTTTTCTCCATAACCATTTGAACCAGAGCCCGCTTCGTCGGTGTTATCACCGTTATAACAGTAACCTAAACCACGTTGAACGTCGCAACCAACATAGTCATCTGCTGCAAATCCTAAGTCTGGGTCAACCCAGCTACCGAAATAAGTATTCTGAAGAGTTTGAGATCCACGGTTGATCAATACATAGTTATAGAAAGTCATGTTGTTGATTTCGTCGTTTGTAGTGAAAGCAAACGCCTGTGCACGAATTTCCATACCGATAGGCTGACCTAGCGATTCAGAGTGAACGTTACCTTTATCATTGAAGATCCAGTAGTAAGTTTGGTCACCAAACAAAGGTACCACGCTCTCACGATTACGTGTGCGACAATCTACCTCTTTCAAGAAGTCATACCAAGGATAGTCACCTTGTGATGGATCATAAAGAAGGTCATTGTCATAATCGTAGAAAGGTGCTAGATAAAAATCTTGTCCTGCACCAGGATCACCTTGAGCTGGATAGCTATTAAAGTAAGCAGGAATTTGATAGCTTGCACAATCCCCTTCTCCGCTTGTGATACAATCGAAATATGCGCGATGCAATTGAGCATCTTGACGAAGACTTATAAAGAACTTGTCATACTCAGCGCAAACATCTGTTGTAACCTCAGCTGTACCGTCTGTGGTAAGCGGTCCAGGCCAGTAGTCATTACCATCAGCGCGGAAAGTAACCGCAGCTAATTTAAGCTGACCATCAGGCGACTGTCCACCCATCCAAAGAGCTCCAGAGTAAAGTGAACTAACACCTCCTCCTTTAGGTACTTCGTAGTAAGCTCGGCTTGTAGCGCGATCCTGCCACATCGAACCACCTGTTTCAATCTTAGCACGAACATTATTCCATTCAAGGTCAGCCCTGGCCTGCGCTGGAGCGCAAGCAGCCGCTCTTGTACCAAGATGCTCCGTGCGACGTGGGTCATTGGCAGTGGTCATACCACTTCCGTTTGCTCCCATGTAGCGCATAGCGCTAGCTTGGCTAGTAATTACAATGACGAGTGCGAGTAAACTAAATTGTTTGATGCTCATTATCTTTCCTCGATTAAAATTCATTTTTCTTTTCACAAATCATTAAAAGTCAAAACGTACCCCAAGTCTTATTTGACGTGGTGCGGCTAGATTGTAAGGGTTATCCACGAACATTCTATAGAAATTACGGAATGAGTCTGGATTATTTTGCGTATTAATGAATGCTGATGAAGCAGCAGCAGCCAAATAACCATCATCGTCAGGAGTACCAGTATAACGGTAAACGCTGTTGATGTTTCTTGTGTTCAATAGGTTCACAACCCAGAAGTAAACATTCAAATTAGTAACCTTCTTCTTCTCTTCTGACTTACCAAATGTCAAAGTGAAGTTTCTGTCTAATTGCAAGTCAACGTTGAACTGCCAAGGCAAACGTGCTCCGTTCAAGCTACCTTTTGTTGCTGGAGCTAATTCACCAGTAATAGGAGTTGCGAACTGTTGTGCTGTATATGGAGTACCTGAACCAAGGTTGGCGATGATATTCGCTCCTGTATTTTCAAACACCTTTTTACCAAACCATACTGGTCCGTTGTAATCAGCACCTTCTCCATAACGATAGTCGAGGGTAGTGATAATTCTGTGGCGTTGGTCAAAGTTTACAGGGTTAACGTTTCTCAAGTTTGGAAGACCATTGTTGATCAATGCCAACTGAGTGCTTGTAGTAGAACCAGTACCATCAGCAAACTGAAGGGTATATGAAGTTTTAATCCAAATATTACCGGTCTTTCTCAAGTCATAGGTAAGAGTCAAACCTTTAACAGTACCAAAGTCGAGGTTGCCGAAAGTTCTGTAAGTAACAGGGTAAGCACCAACGAAGCTTCTAACCTGAATCATATCACGCAATTCACGATAAAATGCTTCGAGCTTGATACTTGAACTTCTTGAAAGGATCTGTTGGAAACCAAGCGCATAGTCAACAGTTTTCTCAGGTCTCAAATCCGGATTGTTGATGAAACCAGTAATGTTGGTGATATAGAAATAATCGGTTGGATTGAATCTATTCGCTTCAGTCGGTCTTTGTGTCAAGATATCATAGTGAGCAAAGAATAACGCTTCATCAGAAATAGGGAACGAGAAGGCGATACGAGGCATTACGTTTACAGCAGGATTGTAATCTCTGAATGCTGCAGATGTCAATGTGCCTGGAGTTCCTTGGAGCAGTGGATTAAGGTTGCCGCTTGAACCAACTGTCGTAATAGGATCAGTTACCACTTGGCCTAATGCATTGTACCATGTGTCACCGTTACGGAAACCTGTTACTGCTGTAGGATTGTTGACGTCATTAACATAGACTACATAATCATTTCCAATATTCGATGGAGCGCGATAGTCACCTCCGAATTTAGAGAAGTCGGCCTCACCAACAGTTGTTCCTACTCCTACTACATAAGGGTCACGAAGAACAGGCTGGTTGGCATCAAATCTGTCGATACGAAGACCAACGTTGAAAATCAAGTCATCGAACGCAAACTTATCCATGATATAACCACTGGTATAGATTGGCTCGAAAGCTCCGATAGAACGACTGAAGTAATTTCTGCCACCAATAGAATATTGATCTTGGAAGAAATCATCAATGGTTGGACGACCTCTCACACGATTTCCTGCATGATCATATCCAAAATAAGTTACTAAGCTGTTGTTACCACCTTGGTTCAACAAGTCTTCTGCTCCAAACATCGAAAGCTCGAGGAGTTCAGGATTGATATTATCAAGATTGATGAAGTCTGTTCCGTTTACATCCAAACCAAGTGACTCTCTTAGGCGATAGTCAAATTCGAATTGATTTTCACCAAGGATACGATCGAAGTAAACATAAGAAAAGCCATCGACAACAACTGTTGTAGAATCGTAGTCTGTTCCAGGCGCGTTATCAAACTGCTGAATATGGCTGTTGGTATACAAGCGTCCCACTTCCCAAAGTCCAACAGGCGCCAAGAAGTAACCAGCGTCTCTTCTTTGTTCAAACTCAAATCCAAGTTCTAAAGCGTGGTTTCCTACGTCTGCAGATCCACGTCCGCTTACACGGAACTGTGTAGTCAAGGACTCGCTGAAGTTATTGTTTTGTGTACCGATGTAATTCCAGAGATTATAAGTTCTATCTGGAGCCTCACCGTTCAACAAACCATTACCCGTTCTGATATTTTCAATATTCGCGTAAGGGTTGAAAGTAATTTGATCAACAAGTGCGGGACTGTTGATGAATACTTCATTTGGATTTCTAATAATGTTTCCATTGTCGTCAGTAATAACATCAAGGATGTTTTGACTAACAGGAAGACTAAAGAATTGGCTAGTTAAAATAGCGGTTTCAGGATTGAACGAAGATGGGGTGTAGAATATATTAACGTTTTGAACCCCAGTTTGTCTGAAGTAGTTTCCGTTAAATTCATATGAATTACCTCTAATTTGATCGAAGAAACCGAGGTGACCATATTTGAAAACATCATCTCTGTGCGATTCATCTTCTCTTCTTCTCAAGTTACGGCTATAGTCAACCATGATTGAGTAGAATACGTTCTTCAAATTATTGGCGGATGATTCTTTACCTTCTGAGTTTCTGAAGCGCTGGCTGATTTTAGCATAGGCTCTCCAGTCGAAATCAGTAGCTAACTGATTGTTGTCCCAGTTCATCAACATGTTTCTGTAAGAGAATTCATTTGCTCTTCTGAAAGCTCCTGTTCCTCCTAAAGTGAATGTAACGTTTTCAGATAGGTTGAAGTCTAATTTAGCAACAAAATTTGCAGAACGATCTCTTGCATTAAGGTTGGTTCTAACTTGCTCGAAATCGTTTGGAGTCAAGAAGTCAGCATTGTATAGGATACCTAAGCTAGCAGGGTTGAATCTAATTGGATCATTAATGAGTCTTTGACGAACATCGTCTTTGATCTTGTAGTTGCCACCAAACGCAGGGTTTGGATCGATAACATCGGTGTAGTTACCAGAAACGAAGAAACCAATAATAGGACGAATCTTTTTGCCTTCTGAATCCTTTTTAAAGAGAATAGGACCAGAAAGTGAACCTTCGATAAGGTTATATCCAAAGCGGTCTAAACCTACAGCGCCGTCGCCGCTCTTAAAACCGGAAGTGATAAGTTCAAGTCCCCCTGTGTAAGTAGCGGAAGCGCTTCTTAGTGCAACGTTGATAACACCACCAGTAGCGTCACCGATGCTTGCGGGAATACCACCTGTTATTACCGATACTTCTTCGATTGCTGACTTTGGAAGAGCTGTACTACCTCTTACTTTGATACCGTCGATATATACCCATGTAGAACCAGTTCTTGCACCACGAATAGAAATACCTCCGCCAGTTCCTGCAGAGTTAACACCCGCAACTGTACCGGCAAGACCACCAATATCACGGCTTGGCATTTTCGCAATTTCTTCACGAGTCACCGTTCCTCCCGACGCACCACCATCTTTATCGATAAGTGGCACCTTATAGTCAACGATTTCAATGGTTTGAAGTTCAGATCCAGAACTCAACTCCGCGTTGGCTTCTTGGATTTTACCATTAGAAATTGGAACACCCTTGATGGTTTGTGAAGCATATCCAACCATAGAGATCTGGACATCGTATGTTCCAGGGTCAATAGGCTTGATGGTGTATTTACCGTCGAAATCAGTTGTTCCACCAGTAATCAAATTACCGTTAAGGAATACAACTACATTCGCGAAAGGCACGGGCTCTTTGGTGTCTTTGTCCGTGACTTTACCTCGTAGTGTTCCGCCGGAGGCCTGTGCAAAGGCTCCAGTGACTGCGGATAACATGAGTGCTAATAACAAGTAAACTTTTCTCTGCATAACAGACAGGTTAAGGTAAATCTTTTGCTGCGGTTTTTATGAAACGGCGGCTAAAATATGAAATCTTCTGTGTTTTAACGGATATTAACCAAATCGTTTTAAATCAGTTGATATCGAATATCTTATGCCGTCTTTTCTTGTCTTTTTTGTTCTTTTGTTTCGTTGTAAAGGGTTACAATTCGTTAAAATTCCCTTCAAAAATACGTCACGTGACAATAAATGTGGCGAATTGAGATTTGAATATTCTTGTAAATCTATACAAGTCTGTCGCCGTTTAAACATGAAAAAACCCACTCATCATCGAAGTGGGTTGGTTGTTTTATATTGTTGACTATCAGAATTTTCTTTTTCTAAATAACCTCTTATACCAAGGTATTGTCTTTCCTTGGGAGTGTTTTTGAGCCTTTTTGAGGTTCTTTTTCATCCTCTTCTTGGTTTCCTTCGTTTGTTTATCTTCTAAATCTTCCAAGTGTTGGAGATATTGAGCTTCCTTTTGTTTTCGCTGCTCTTCTTTTTGATCGACTGCGTTTTCGCGTGTTTGTTTATTTTTTTCCTTCGGAGGACGCTTTTGTGCATTTGCACTTAGCGCTCCAACAAGCATTAATATGATTACTAAGTGTGCGGAAATTTTCATTTGTTGTCTTCAATTGTGATCAATAAAACTCATAACTGAATTTAGTTATTGTAATTGCTTTGGTGTAGAGATCTTGGTCTAAGATGGCTTCAATCAACATTTTATCCGTGTAAAGCACTTCGATCTCTTGCTCGAGCGTCGAGGCTTTATATTTCTCAAGTTTCAGCAAATTGCCAAATGGATCGTAGAAAAACAAATGCCTTGCGCTTACATCATTGTTGCCTTCTGTCCATTCAATTTTTTCGAGCCAACCTTTGTCGTTGTAGAAGTACTTTTTAGTGCGGTTGCGGTTACTCATTACAAGTTCCTCCCTTTCTGAAAGCAAGTATCCAAGAGAATTCCTGGTAGTGATGATATGCGAATATAGGAGGCCATAATTGTTGTAGCATGATTTACGTACTACAGAGTCTGACTGACTCAAATACTTGAAAGTCTCTGAGTTGATGGCTATGCTGCTTCCTGCTTGAAGTTCTTTGGCATTAGTAGAAACATTCTCACTTTTTCCAAAGTCCAATCGCTCAATACGCCCTTCTTTATCATAGATAAATTTTTTCGTAAAAAAACCTCTATTGCCCTTTTCTGTGCGTATTTCCACCTCACCGAGGTCGTTGCGTTTATATTCGATTGTCATGCTGTCCACAAGGTGAAGTACGGAGCTCACCTTGTCGAGCTGCGTCAAGAGACCAACTTCATTGAAGCGATAAATAAACATGTCAGGTCTCGGATCGATAGGCCTTTGAGGTCTTTTTATTGATACACTTCCATGAATTGCTTTGACTTTATTCTGCCAAAGAAATTCTTGATTGAAGTAGTTCTCGTCTTCGAATACATTGCCTTTACGGTTGTCAATGATCTGCGCGTTCGCAGTCAGAACGGAACATATAAGAAGGAAAATCAAAGGGATTAGTCTCATAAAAAAATGATTACTAAAACAGTGCCCAAAACCGACTGTTTCAACTTATTCAATGCGCAAACATACATTAACACGTTCTTAGATTTAATCTTTGAGATGTTGAGCAATCAACGATAGGTTGTTAGTGCAGAGTTCAACGTGTTTAAGATAGGTTAGTAAAAATGATTTTTGCAAATCGTGTTGAAGCCTTTTGTAAAGTACTTTTGCGGTTCCAAATATTTTATCATGCGCGATCAAGTTATATTCGATCTTATTCAAAAAGAACATCAACGTCAACTTCACGGTATCGAGTTGATAGCTTCTGAGAATTTTGTCAGCAACCAAGTAATGGAGGCAATGGGCTCTGTTTTGACCAACAAATACGCTGAAGGTCTACCTGGAAAGCGCTATTATGGCGGCTGCCAAATAGTTGATCAAGTGGAGCAACTTGCAATAGATCGCTTGAAAGAATTGTTTGGAGCGGCTTGGGCCAATGTGCAGCCGCATAGCGGTGCCAATGCTAATAGCTCAGTGATGTTGGCGGTGTTGCAACCCGGTGATAAGATTATGGGATTGGATTTGGCACAAGGAGGCCATCTCACCCACGGAAGCCCAGTCAACTATAGCGGAAAACTCTATCGTCCTGTCTTTTATGGAGTGGACAAAGAAACAGGTCGAATCAACATGGATGAAGTAGAGCGAATAGCTCTGGAAGAAAAGCCTAAGCTTTTAATTTGTGGCGCCAGTGCATACAGCCGTGATTGGGATTACGCTCGCTTTAGAGCAATTGCAGATAAAATTGGAGCTTTGTTGATGGCTGATATTTCTCACCCAGCAGGTTTGATTGCAGCAGGATTGTTAAACGATCCGATTCAGCATTGCCATATCATCACTTCCACAACCCACAAAACTTTGCGCGGGCCTCGTGGAGGAATCATTATGATAGGTAAGGACTTCGAAAATCCATTTGGTTTAAAAACACCAAAAGGAGAATTAAGAATGATGTCCTCTCTTTTGGATTCTGCAGTGTTCCCTGGAATGCAAGGAGGTCCTTTGGAACACGTGATAGGTGCAAAAGCTGTCGCATTCGGTGAAGCACTCCAGCCTTCGTTCAAAGAATACGGACGTCAGGTGATGAAAAATGCTTCTGCATTGTCGACTAGCCTTATCGAAAAAGGATATGGTATCGTGAGCGGAGGTACGGATAATCACTGTTTCTTGGTGGACCTGCGCAGCAAAGGAATCACAGGCAAGGATGCAGAAAATGCATTGGTAGCTGCAGACATTACAGTAAACAAAAACATGGTTCCTTTTGATGATAAGTCTCCATTTGTAACAAGTGGAATCAGAATCGGAACTCCAGCTATCACAACCAGAGGACTAAAAGAAGAACACATGCCATTGGTGGCTAATCTTATTGACAGAGTGCTAATGAATAAGGAAGACGAGAAAGTCATATCTTCTGTTCGCTCAGAAGTAAATGAGTTGATGGAGAGCTTTGAGTTATTCGCCGTCTAGAGGAGGAATTACATCTTCCTTTCGCTTCGGTCTTTCTGTTTGACGCCACAAAAGTCCTTCAAGAAGAAAATTACTTTCGTCAGCCATTTTTATGGGAGAGAATTTGCTATCAGAGTCTCTCTCCAGGCGAATGCGCTTTACCTCTTGTTCTTTTATTCTTATATGAATGTTTGAGCAAACACCTTTATTTAAGCCAATAATTTGAGGTTTACTCAAACTGTCTTTTTTCTCTTCAGGAAAGTAAACCATTTGACCATTGCCTTGCACATACACCTCGGAAAGCTCATTCTCCACAAAACTTGCATCCATATTTCTGCCCTTGATTTGGTTGAATTTTTTTGGGTCTGCTACTGATGCTATGAATGAATTGGATCTGACAAAAAGCTTGTCAATTTTGTTGTTTTTATTGGTAATATGAATCGTATCACCAGTGATTTGATTAGCAGCTGACCACAAGACAGGCTTTTTGAAAAAGTGTAATGCGCTATCAGACATTTCGTATACGAGAGAGTCGCACAATCCCTGAACGTCCGACTTAAAAATTTTTACTGATCTAAATGCATATAAGACATCCTTACCAGAAGTATCTGGGAGAGATTTCAACGTGTCAGCATTCATAAACAAGGTATCGCCATCTTCAAAAATTTGAGTGAGAAGAGCACGTTTGGTTACCATGCTTTCTTTTGTTATCTCTTTGTGAATTCCATAATCACCTGTGATTACAACGCTGGTGGTGGTGTCACGAATAGAAACGTTCTTGAATACTTCGCCGTAATTTTTCTCTCCATTGTAATAAATAGAGTCACCTTTTAAAATTGTTTTTTCAGATCTTACCCAAGCATTTTTATTGAATTGGCTAATGTCTTTTTTGCTATCATACCATCCATTTTCACAGTAAATTTCTGTATCCTTTCCTACAATACGAGTTGGCCCAAAGAAGTAAGATACCTCTGTGGGATCAATATATTTTAAAGTGTCGGAATACACTGTGTAGTCTGGGTTTTTTAATACTACATTTTTTTTGAAGAAAAAAGTCTCAGTCTTGGTATTGTATGCCCCATTTTGACTGGATAAAACATTTTTATTTGCACTTGAAACAATCTTCCCTCCTCCATAATAATTCGCTATTTCTTTATCGATGAAGTAGGTCATCTGTTGAGTAGTGAGCGTCATTTGATTATCGCGAAGCACAACGTTGGAGGTAATATCCGCGGTTTTCTTTTTCTGATCTACGTGCAAAAATCCTCCTGTGAGCTGAAAGGAGCCAGGTTTGGTGATAACTATTTTGCCAAAAGCATCGAAGTCGTCATTTTTGAAAATGTGTGCACTGTCACAGTAGAAGAAAGTACCCTCATAAACGAAGCGAACATTTCCCCTTACACGCTGAGCATCGATATAATTTTTATCGAATACTGTTTCGTCCGCTCCGAGTAGTTTAACTATTTTTTTATTTGTGTTTTGTTGAGCCCCTGTGTCTATTGAAAAACCTAATAAAATTAGAAAAAAGAAAAAAACCGAATGAACGTTCATTCGGTTTTTAATATCTATTTTCAAAGGTGATGTCATATTTAACTGCTTACCTAAATCATGCCGAAACTTTTCCGCGGATGATGGTTTGAGTTCTATCTGGTCCTACCGAAACATAAGTAACTGGTATTCCAAGAGTGGCTTCTACGAACTCAATGTATTCGATCAACTCTTTGGGAAGCTCATCAAGCGAACGCATGCCAGTGAGGTCTGAGTTCCACCCTTTTACTTCTTTATAGATTGGCTGAACCTTTGACGGATCGATGTCATAAGGGAGATAATCGATTTTTTCCCCATTCAAATTGTAGTGAGTACAAATTTTGAGGGTTTCAAACCCGCTTAGTACGTCTGTTTTCATCATGATTAATTCGGTAACACCATTAATCATACAAGCGTACTTTAGAGCTGGTATATCAAGCCAGCCGCATCTGCGTGGTCGTCCTGTGGTGCTGCCAAATTCTTTTCCAATTTGTCGCATTTGTTCTCCCGTTTCGTCTTCTAATTCGGTAGGGAAAGGGCCGCTTCCAACGCGGGTGCAATATGCTTTGAATATACCTAGAACTTCTCCAATTTTGGATGGCGCTAGACCAAGTCCTGTGCAAGCGCCAGCGGCAACAGTATTGGATGAAGTAACGAAAGGATAGCTACCAAAATCAATATCCAAAAGAGATCCTTGTGCGCCTTCGGCCAGGATTTTCTTTCCATCGAGAAGTGCTTGGTTGAGATAATGCTCGCTATCAATGATGGTCAACGAACGTAGAACATCAACACCAGACATCCATTCTTTTTCGAGTTCCGTGATGTCGTATTGAAAGTTATAGTTGGCAAGCATCTTCTTATGCTTTTCCACTAGTGCATTGTATCTTTCTTGGAATTCAGGCTCAAGAATGTCGCCAACTCTTAGACCGTTGCGGCCTGTTTTATCCATGTATGTAGGTCCTATTCCTTTTAAGGTACTGCCGATTTTTGCTTTTCCCTTTTCAGCTTCGCTAGCAGCATCAAGCATACGGTGAGTGGGAAGGATCAAATGCGCTTTACGAGAAAGAAGAAGGCGTGACTTGACATCAACTCCTCTTTCAGCGAGTGCTTTGATTTCCTTTGCAAAAACAATAGGGTCTATCACTACGCCATTGCCAATAACATTTTTCACGTGATCGTGAAATATCCCAGATGGAATGGTGTGAAGAACATGCTTTATACCGTTGAATTCAAGAGTGTGGCCAGCATTAGGTCCACCTTGAAATCTGGCCACGATGTCGTAAGAAGGGGTAATGACATCAACAATTTTTCCTTTTCCTTCGTCGCCCCATTGGAGCCCCAAAAGAATATCCGCTTTGTTTAGGTACATCTATCTATTGGTAAAGCGCAAAGGTAATGGCTAACGGATAATTAGAAAAGGGAATATCATTTTTCCTTCTTCTTTCCGTAAAAATTCAAGCTATGGTGCATGATTTCAATGCCAAAAATATCTTCGAGAGTAGCCTTAATGTTTTGAATTCTAGGATCGCAAAACTCTAACACCTCTCCCGAATCCATTAAAATGATGTGATCATGCTGCTGATTTTGATAGGCTTTTTCGAAATGCGCTGTGTTTTGACCGAATTGGTGTTTTCTAACAAGGTTGCAAGCCAACAATAATTCGATCGTATTATATAGGGTAGCTCGAGAAACTCTATACTTTTTATTTTTCATATTGGTGTACAAGGACTCAATGTCAAAGTGCCCGCTATGATTGTAGATTTCACTCAATATGGCGAAGCGTTCGGGAGTTTTACGGTGCTGGTTTTGTTCTAAGTAGGCCGTAAAAATCCCCTTCACTTTTTCTTGTAGTTCTTGCGATACCATGGTGCAAAGTTATACGCTATCAAGCAAATTCGCTTTCAATTCTGTCGACTGTTAACACTCCTTCAACTGCTTTAAGCTGATCCATGAGTGTGCTAAGGTGGTCTGTATCATGAACTAAAACAACAACTTTTCCTTGGAAAATACCATTATTGGCTTCGAAACTGATTGCTTTCATATTGACATTCATGTCGGTAGATATAATGTTGGTGATTTTTTGCACCAAACCAACATCATCTATACCGGAGAATTTTAATCCGACTTCAAACTGAACTAGTTCCTTGTTGCTCCATCTTGCCTTAATAACTCTATATGCATATTTACTCATTAATTCCTGAGCATTTGGGCAATTAGTTCTGTGGATTTTTATTCCCTCGTTCACAGTAATAAATCCGAATACTTCATCCCCTGGAATTGGGTTACAACACTGTGCAAGTGTAAAATCAACTTTTTGTTTTTCGTCACCGATCAAAAGGGTTTCTCCTTTGGCTGGTGCAGTGGTGACAATTTTAGACTCTGTTTTTTCTGGAAGAACCACGTTTCTTTCAAACAGAATTCTTCCAGCCTCAATGCTGTAGCCTTTGAGTTTCTTCAAATCAATGGTACCCTTCGCAATTCGATAATACAGCTCGAGTGCGGAGTCTGTGTCGAAGTGACGCACCATTTCATCGATATTGGCACTGAGCCATTCTACCTTGAGGTTATTGAAACGGCGCTTGAGCATTTCCTTTCCATCGTCTGCGATTTGTTTTTTCTCTTCTTTGAGAGCATTTTTTATTTTTTGTCTCGCACTTGCGGTAACTACGATAGAAAGCCAGTCCTCTTTTGGTCTTTGCTTTTTTGAGGTTAAAATTTCGACTTGATCACCACTTCTAAGTTTGTGGCTCAAGGGTACGAGTTTATAATTGACCTTTGCTCCGATGCAGTGATATCCGATTTGGCTGTGAATGTGAAATGCGAAGTCAAGCGTGGTAGCACCTACAGGAAGAGTTTTTAAGTCGCCTTCTGGAGTGAATACGTAAATTTCTTCAGAAAATAATGAGAGCTTAAAGTTGTCAATAAACTCCAAAGCATTGTCTGATGGGCTTTCTAATACTTCTCTAATTTGTTGCAGCCATTTGTCCATCTTACTCTCTGGCGTCTCAGGACTCTCTTTGTATTTCCAGTGAGCGGCATATCCTTTTTCAGCCAGATCATCCATTCTTTCTGAGCGGATTTGTACTTCCACCCATTTTCCCGTTGGAGACATTACAGTGGTATGAAGAGACTCATAACCGCTTGACTTTGGTATGCTGATCCAATCTCGAAGGCGTTCTGGACTTGGCTGGTAAAAATCAGTGACGATTGAATAAACCCTCCAGCAGTCTGCTTTTTCCGTTTCTACAGGGCTTTTAAGAATAATACGAATCGCAAATACATCGTAAATTTCTTCAAAGGGTACACCTTTTTTATGAATCTTATTGTAGATCGAGAATACTGATTTGGTGCGGCTTTTAATATCATATTTCAAGCCTTGTTTATCGAGCTCTCTTCGAATTGGAAGAGTGAAGGCATTGATGAATCGTGTTCTTACAGCTTGAGTTTTTTGCAAGCGGCTGACAATGTCTTCATAATTTTCAGGTTCCTTGAATTTGAGGCTTAAGTCTTCAAGCTCTGTCTTGATGTTGTATAGTCCTAAGCGATGCGCTAGAGGAGCATAGAGGAACATTGTCTCACTTGCTATTTTGAGTTGCTTTTCTCTAGCCATGTGATTGAGTGTTCTCATATTGTGCAGGCGATCGGCGAGTTTGATAAGAATTACTCTCACGTCATCGCTCAGTGTGAGGAGCATTTTGCGAAAGTTCTCTGCTTGATCACTGGTATTGCTATAATCAGAGACACCACTAATTTTGGTAAGACCATCAATGATAGTTCTTTCTTTTTTTCCAAAAAGTGTTTCTATGTCATCTAAGGTAATGTCTGTATCCTCTACTGTATCGTGTAATAAGGCACAGACGATAGCTGTGGTGCCCAAGCCAAGTTCTTCGGCACATATTTTTGCAACAGCGAGTGGATGATAGATATAAGGCTCACCGCTCTTACGTCGCATATCTTTATGCGCATCGACAGCAACTTCAAATGCTTTGCGAATTCGCATTCTCTCGCTGCGCGTACGCGAGCGATGGCTTACACGCAATAGTCCGCGGTATCTTCTGAGTATCTCGCGTTTTTCTTCTTCAATATCAATCTTGGTCTTCTGCATAACTAACACAAATAAAACACTCTAAAGCAATTAAAGTTGGTCTCCCATCAAGGTCTTTTTAACAAAAAGGCTATTAATGATTAATATTGCAGTCGTTGCTTGGTAAAGGTCCGAAATGGTGCTATGAATTTAATAAAAAAAATACAGACTTTATTACTATTCTTTTTTTGTGCTTATGGAGTATTTGCGCAAGAGTTGAATAGAGGTCAATTTCATGAGCTTTCGGACTCTCTATTTTATCGAGATTCTCAGCGTGGTTTTGGGAAGCACACTGTCTTTAAGCCTGTAGCTCCTTTTCTACGTTCGGAGTTTGATACCTTAAAAAATGATATTCCTGAAAAATCCAATTTGAATTTTGTGCCTATTGCCTCCGTTAGTGGAGGTGGGGATATTGGGAGTGCTAGATTTTCTACAGCGTCGTTTGTTGGTGGTGCGTTGCAATACAGCACTAAACGAAGATTCATCGCAACGCTCGGCTATAGTGCCTTTTTAACGAATTCGCCTCGATATCTGGACGATTTGATTGCAACAAGGGAAGTGGTGCCAGGTGTTGGCAAGGCTGATAGCGTACAGGGATTGGGAACGATAGCACATTATCCGTTTGGTTTTTTGGGCTATCAAGCTGGTAAACACTTTTATTTCGAAGGGGGTCGAGGCAAACATTTTTGGGGAGACGGTTTTCGGTCCTTAATCATCAGTGACAATGCCCCCGCATATCCTTATTTGAATGCGCGAATAGACGTTTGGAAAGCGCGTTTCAATGTTTTGTACACTCAGTTTTCTCAAGGTGCCGATCGGAAATATTCGGCATCTCATGGATTATCCATAGATGTGACCAAAAGACTGCAGTTAAGCGCTTTTGAAATGGTGATTTGGCAGGCTCGTGACAGTCTGAATAATCGGAATTTTGAACTGCATTATTTGAATCCACTGATTTTCTATCGGCCGGTTGAGTTCGCTCAAGGTTCTGCCGATAATGTTCTTTTGGGAGGAGGATTTAAGTTGAAGGCAACCAAGAGACTTCAATTTTATGGACAGTTCGTACTTGATGAGTTTTTGCTTGGGGAATTGCGCAGACGTTCAGGTTGGTGGGCGAATAAATTTGGCGGGCAGTTGGGGTATAAGTGGCTGGATATAGAAAAGGGATTGTATTTTCAAGGAGAGGTAAATTCAGTTAGGCCATTCACCTATAGCCACGGCAGCCCTTTACAGTCGTGGGGTCACATGTTTCAACCAATAGCGCATCCTTTGGGGGCGAATTTTGCTGAGATTGTGCAGCGAGTAGATTGGAAGTCAAAAAAAGGATTTGGTCTTGAATGTGTTTTTGTTGCTTACCGTCAAGGTTTGGATAGCGACATAGATAATGACTCCAAAATAGACAATCTAGGTGGTGATATTTTTAGGTCATACCGTTCGCCATTCAGGAATTTCGATAACGAGATGTTTCAAGGAAGCCGCAACGACGTATTCTTTAGCGATATCACTTTGTATAAAAATATCTCAAAAAGTGGATTTCAAGTTTTTGTGAATCATATTTATAGAAAAAACTTCACAGATGGCTTAACAAATACCGATCATCTGGTGTTAATAGGAATACGAATGTCGGGGCTGTCACGACCCAATTGGATTTTCTAATTATTTACGAAAATTCATGTTTCAGTAGTAGCTCCCTCTATTAAATTTGCGCACGAAAATTTTACGTCCTGAAGACATCCGGCACCATAACATCCACTGAGAGCACATTTATGAGCAAGATCAAGGATATTTCCACCTTGTTCAAGGTGCGACTCACGCTACTTGTAGTTATTTCCGCAGTATTGGGGTTCTTTATGGGCACCAGTAATGCAGAAGGTTATAAAATTTGGGTGCTTTGTCTCGGTGGTTTTCTTCTTACAGGAGGAAGCAATGGACTTAATCAAGTATGGGAGCGTCAATGGGATAAGCTCATGGAGCGCACCAAATCTAGACCCATCCCTGTAGGTCGAATGACTCCAATTGAAGGCATCATTATCTCTTCTATCGCGGGTATTGCGGGTATTGTTTTATTATGGGTTTTCATAAACAAGGCCAGCGGGATACTTGGACTTTTTGCCTTTTTCTCTTACGTCTTTTTATATACTCCGCTTAAGAGAATATCTAGTTTAGCTGTTTTTGTTGGAGCTTTTCCTGGGGCGATTCCTCCAATGTTGGGTTATGTGGCAGCCACCAATGATTTTGGTTTAGAAGCGGGGTTACTCTTCGCAATGCAGTTTATGTGGCAGTTTCCACATTTTTGGGCTATTGCTTGGGTTGCGCATGAAGACTACGAAAGAGGAGGCTACAAGCTTTTACCTTTTAATGAAGGGCGAACTAAAAAAAGCGCCTTCCAAATATTTGTATACTCTCTATTCCTCATACCTGTTAGTTTACTTCCTTGGGCTTTGCCCACGAGCCAACCAATGGTTGGAAACCTTGCTGCTATTGTCACTACAGCAGCAGGTGTCATGATGGCTTGGTATGCTTATAAACTTTATCGCACTTGCGATGTTAAAGAAGCAAGACGATTGATGTTCGCGTCATTCTTCTACCTACCCATCGTGCAATTGTTTTATGTAATCGATAAATTCTAACAAATATGGCGGAAAATATTGCCATCGAGGAAAAGCCTCGCGTGGACGTTTTCGAGGGGCATACCCCAGAAATCAAGATTCGTACGAAGAAAATGATGATGTGGCTCATCATCTTTGCTGTAGTGATGCTTTTTGCAGGAATCACCAGCGCTATGATAGTGCTCTACGGTAAGTTGATATGGGTGAAAATCGTTCCGCCTACAGTTTTGTGGGTGAGCAATGCGTTCGTAATAGTGTCGAGTATCACCATGATATTAGCTGTGAGGGCTCTTAAAGGCGGAGATTCCAAAAAGGCAATGGTGCTCACGGGGCTTACTTTCATATTAGGACTTTGCTTCACATTTACGCAAAACGCGGCTTGGAAAAATTTGGCCGGCAAGGGTATGGGATATACCATTACAGAAACCCCTGAGGGATTGAAGGCCTACCGCTGGAACGCATTGGATAGGCTTTCTGGAGAGTACGGCAAAGATTATTACATTCAGTACAAAGGTGATCGATTGGATAAAGTAGGAAACGAATACTACATGAGTTCCGACACCGGAAGAATCCAGCCTGTGACACAGGATGTGGTGAAAACATTCAATGCTGCAGGGGCAATGTTGAGCGTGTTGATATACATCCACATTATTCACCTTTTCTTCGGATTGGTTTATCTAGTGGTGAATACGGTCCGTGTTTACAAGGGCAAGTTGAATAAGGATAACTGGATTAGTCTATACGCAGGAGGTATGTACTGGCACTTCATGGGTATTTTATGGCTTTATTTGTTTGCCTTCATTTTCTATCTCAGCTAAGTCAGACTATTGATTCACAATGTTTTTGAACTATCAACAACATTGATTTCTAGAGACATTTGTACACATTGTTAATTTAGACCGTATATTTTTTACAGAATACCTTTATCATTTGGGGATTCTGAAGTAAACTTGCGCTCAAATTTCAAGACCATTATGGCAGGACACGCAAAACCTATCAGCAAAGAAGAACTTTGGGGCGGTGGACAATCACCCTTTAGCATTACTTATGGTAAAATGATGATGTGGTATTTCCTTGTTTCGGATGCATTGACATTCGGGGGATTACTCACAGCGTATGGTGTTATTCGTCATGGAAGCACCGAACCATGGCCTGTTGGAGAACAGGTTTTTGAAGCACTTCCTGGGCTTCATGGAAGTTATCCATTGATGTACGTTGCATTGATGACCTTCATCCTCATCATTTCGTCAGTTACAATGGTTTTGGCTGTGGAAGCTGGTCACAGAAACGACAAGAAGGGTGTCATCAAATGGTTGGGATACACCATTATCGGAGGTTTTTTCTTTTTGGGCTCTCAAGCTTGGGAATGGTCTCACTTTATCCACGGCTCAGGTGGAGGCTTTCAAATTGAAAAGCCACTAACCGTTACAGCCAAGAATGAGGCAGGCGAAACCTTCGAGATGAATTTGAATGCAGGTTCATGGGTACACATGGATACAGACTTCGGTCATGCTTACGAGCACGCTCTCGAAGGGCATGCTGCTCACGCATCTGCAGGTCACGACGATCATGCACATGGCGAGCACGCTGATCACGCTCATGTTGATGCAAGCACAATGGTTCCTGAAAAACTTATTTTGAATAAGTACACGCTTGAGCACAGAGATGGCAAGGATTTACGCAAGCTCATTGTTGAAGGTGAAGACGTGAAAAAGATCTGGGCAAGCAAGGCAGACAATACGGTTGTCTTCGGTGCTAACCTCAGCAAAAACGAATATGCTGTTCAACAGCAGTATGCAAACTTCTTCTTCTTTGTTACTGGTTTCCACGGATTCCACGTATTCTCTGGAGTGGTGCTGAATATCGTAGTTTGGCTTATGGCTCTTAGAGGTGTATTTGAAAGAAGAGGCCATTATGAAATGATTGAGAAAATCGGACTTTACTGGCACTTTGTAGATTTGGTATGGGTATTCGTATTCACCTTCTTCTACCTAGTTTAATTTAAGAAATACAAACCATCGAAAAAATATAAGAAATGGAAAGAGATGATTTGCATGTAAATGATAGCTACGCACTCAATGCTACGCATTCAGAAGAAGAAGGTAAGAAGATTCGTAAGAAGCTCTATAATGTTACCATCCTATTGACACTCCTTACAGTAGTGGAAGTTTTCATGGGAGTGTTCTTCAAAAGAAACGGTACCTTTACTTGGGAAGTAATTAAACTCGGATTTATTGTTCTCACTTTAGTGAAGGCCGCTTACATCGTTTTGGTTTTCATGCACTTGGGTGATGAAAGAAGAAATTTGAAGTATGTGATCCTTTTGCCTTATGCGTTGTTTATCATGTATCTGATATTTATCGGACTAACAGAAGGTTTAGCAACACATGATGCATACAACACATTCCGCTAAGAAAGAGATGTCAAAAAATAATAAATGGAAAAAGTATATCGGCCTTGTCGGTATACTTTTTTTGTTTCCACTCACTTGGTTATTGATTTTTGGTGTCGGAGGCAAGCACAATTTCAGCACACTGAAGTATTATGGTCCTGAAGCAGAGGGCATGCTTGATAGCTCGAGTTATAAGATACCGGCTTTTGTTTTTCAAAATCAAGATGGGATTGCATTTAGCTCAGATTCTCTCAAAGGGAAAGTGTGGCTTGCAGCATTTTATTCTATGAATGATAAGCATATCAAGGATATCACAGATCGATTGCTCACACTCAATTTTAGATATCGCAAGGAGCCTGATATTTACATTGTTAGCTTTTCTACAGACTGCGCCTACGATCAACCAACAATATTAAAGCCCTATGTGGAGGCTAATACCAGATATAATGAGTTTCCGGGTAAGTGGCAGTTCTTGACTGGCGACCAAGCAGCGATGGATGCAGTCATTCGCAATGGATTCTTATTAAACAATCCCAAAGAGGAGGCTATTTTCCGACTCATTGATGATAAAGGCCATATAAGAGGCCTATATGGTAATACCGAGTTTCATTTCAAGAATGCAATCGAGGATATTGCTTTATTGAAGAAAGAGATAGATTTAAAAAAGTACAATGAACGCAAGGCGCGAGAACAGCAAGGCCATTAGAATACTCGCGATATTCGTTTTTATGATATCGCTAATTGCTTGCGGCGATAAAAATCAAAACGTGAAAAGCGAAGGGGAGGTGAAGTTGCCTTATATTGGTATGCACGATGTGGAGCTAGTGAAGGAGGCTGACGGCGAGTTTAGGACAGATAGCATTTATTATACAGTCCCAAAGTTTTCTTTCATAAATCAAGACAGCGTTGTTGTATCCCATCATGATTACTTGGGCAAGTTGGCGGTAGTTGATTTCTTTTTCTCAAATTGTCCTAGCATTTGCCCAATGTTGAGTGCACAAATGGTCAGAGTTCAAGAGTCTGTCAAGAAGGAAGGCCTTGCTTCTAATGTTAAATTTTTGTCCCACACCGTTGACCCAGATAGAGACACGCCGGCGCGGCTTAAGGAGTATGCTGACTTGATTGGAGCGGACTTGAGCAACTGGAATTTTGTGACCGGAAAAGCAGAAGATATTTATTATCAGGCAGAAACAGGTTACATGCTCAGTGCATTTCCATCCGATAGTGCAGAGGGAGGCTTTTTTCATACAGATAAAATAGTCCTATTGGATAAGCAAATGCATATTCGGGGCCTGTATGATGGCACCTCTACAAAGAGCGTGGATAAACTAATTCAGGATATTTTGGTTTTAAATAAAGAAAAATAAGATTATGGAAGGATTGACTCCTGCTCTGAAGAAAGATGATAAGAGAGCAAGACTATTGATTTTTTTGGTATCGGGGATAGTTTTCGTGGCTGTGGTCGCTCTGAAATATTTGAAGTTGGATGTCGAACTCGGCTTCGATGTGCACCTTTTTGCGAAAGCGAATGCCACAATTAATGGCACTGTAGCTGTCTTATTAGTGCTTGGTCTTGTTACTGCAAAGATGAAACGTTATGCAGTGCACAAAAAAATAATGCTCAGCGCTATGTTGTTGTCAGTGTTATTCTTGGTGAGCTACATTGCATATCACCTTTTGACGGCGGAGACCAAGTTTCCGGCCGATGCGCCATATCGAACTCTATACTTATTGGTTTTAGGGACGCACATTATATTAGCAGGACTCATTTTGCCCTTTATATTATTTTCTGCATATCGCGCATTGATCGGTGAATATGCAGCGCATAAAAAATTGGTTCGTATCACTTGGCCAATTTGGTTTTATGTAGCGGTGACTGGAGTAGTAGTATATTTGATGATTAGTCCATATTACGTTTAAAATAAAAAATTCTGCCATGAAAGCATTGGGATTAAAGTTAGTAGGATTTGTGGTGTTAATGTTTGGGTCTGTTGTGAGCCATGCTCAGTGTGCCATGTGCAGAGCAACCGCAGAAACCGCTACAGAGAATGTGGATAAGGGGATCGGCGAAGGATTGAATTCAGGTATTCTATACTTGATGGGTGCACCTTATATCCTCCTAGCAGTGGTAGGAGTAATTTTCTTTAGAAAGAAAATTGCTGCTCTTTTTAAGTAGTGTATAGATTGTTTTGTTAGTTTGGCCTAAAGGTTGTAATTTGCGTTACAATTCTTAATTAGAACTCTTTTATAAGTTACAGGCCAATGAAAAATTTCATTTTAGCTGTTTTCTTTTTTATTGTGCTTTTTAATAGCACCTCCGCGCAATTCGTGCAGGAGAAGGCAATCGACTCTACAAGGATTGAATTTGAAGATCAACAAATGATCATCAAAGTATTGGATGCTGCCACAGCTCAGAGAACAAGCGCGGACGTAGTGATTAAAGGATTAAATCCGAGAAAGCCAGTTGTTTTAAAGAGTGTTTCAGATACAACACTTATTCTTAAATCTTATCGCTTGTACACCGTGTCGGTCGTTAAAGCTGGATACATGTATTTCGCACACAAGTTTTGGCCGGAGGAAAAACAAGTACACGAAGAGAAAGTGAAGCTACAGCCCTTGTCAGTAGGCCTAAAAACAGATATTGAGGATATCACTTTTCTGGGAGATGAAACAGAAATCTACTTCAAGTCAATCCCTGCGCTCGAAGAGTTAGTGAGTTTTTTACAGGTAAATCCGAATGTAAAGATTAAAATTATTGGACACGCAAATGGTCCAAATACTGTGAAGAGAGGTGAAGGGTTTTATAAGAAAGCTTCTGAAAAAAGAGCAGAGTCTGTTCGTGATTATCTGATCGAACATGGAATTGAACCAGGACGATTAGTGACAGCTGGCGCAGGAAATAGGGAAATGCGCTTCCCGGATCCTAAGACTGATTGGGAAACTCAAGCCAACAGAAGGATAGAGATTGAAATTATCGGATTGTAATTTCTCCTTTCGTCAGTAAATAATACCATTAAAAAATATTCTCTCTAAAGAGACTACAGACGCATTAAGTTTGTTTGGCAATACCAGATAGCTTATGCGTTTTTTATTATCATTAATTCTATCCTCTGTATCTCTTGTCGGATTAGCACAAGATGCGTGGACTCTAGAGAAATGCATAGACCATGCATTGACCAATAACATCTCAATTAAGCAATCGGAGTTGTCTCTGGAGCTAAATCAGGTAGATAAAACCGAAGCCGTAGGAGGTCTTTTGCCAAACCTAAATGCTCAAGGAGGCTTTGGATTTAACTGGGGGCAACGTATCGACCCTTTCACCAACCAGTTCGCATCGGAGAGAATTGAAAGTGGAAACGTGGGTATTGCAACAAGTGTCAATTTATTTAGTGGTTTTCGTCAGTGGAATCTCATCAAACGTGCGGAAATAAATGCGGAGGCAGGTAAGTGGAATCTGGAAAAGATGAAGAATGATATTGCCTTAAATGTTGCCACCGCATTCCTCAACGTAGTCATCAATCAAGAAGTATTGACGATTGCAGAATCAAATTTATCTGCTTCGGATGCACAAGCGAATCGCATTTCCAAACTTGTTGCCGCTGGTTCACTGGCAGAAGGTAACTTGAATGATATTCTTGCTCAGCGGGCTTCTGATGATGCGGCCCTAATTACAGCAGAAAACAATGTATATCTCGCGAAGCTTAGTTTGATTCAACTTCTGCAATTGACAATAAAACCTGAGGTTTTTAATATTGTGGTGCCAAATATTGAAGACCTGGAAAATGCGAAGATGATTGAGAATGTGGACCTCATTGTATCGACCGCCGTTAATAATTTTCCCGAAATCAAAAGTGCACAAGCAAGCTTGTTAGTTTCAGAATACGATACCAAGATAGCGCGTGCTGGGGCCTATCCTTCACTCAACGCAAGTTATAGTTTTGGTTCCGGATATTCTGGAGCGGCCCGTGTCTTAAGTGGTAGTCCAGATTCTTTGTCCTTTCCTGTAGGGCAGGTATTCGGCAGCGGTGCTTTGGTCTTCTCATTTCCACAACCTGTATTTGCAGAAAATGATTATAGCATTAAGCCGCTCAATGATCAGTTGCGAGACAACGTAAATAGAAGTTTCTTTATCAATCTAAACATACCCATTTTTAATGGATTTAGTAATCGTTCGGCTATCAAGCGTGCACAGATCAATCAACTCATTAGTGGTTATCAGTTGGAGCAAGCGAAGTTGACACTCTCTCAAAATGTGGAAAGGGCATACGCAGATACGAAAGCGGCCTTATCCAACTATAATGCAGCAAAGATTAGTTTGGAAGCAAGTGATAAAGCAATGAAATGGGCGGAAACGCGCTACAGTCAAGGAGCTGCAAACCTAGTAGAATACAATGATGCACGTGTTAGATTAGACAATGCTCGAGCGACAATGCTGAGAAATAAATATGATTTTTTATTTAAACTCAAAGTGCTTGATTTTTACATGGGTCAACCTATTAATTTGAAATAATGAAAAAGTCTTGGAAAATAGTATTGGGAATCCTTGGTGGAATTCTCTTTTTAATAGTGCTTATCTCAATATTCAGTGGTGGAAAGTCAGAAGTTGAAGTTACCACTGATAATGTGGCCAAGCGCTCTATCATTGAAACTGTCTCCGCTAGTGGTAAGCTTCAACCACAAACAGAGGTAAAGATTCAATCAGAAGTAAGCGGTCAGATTGTTGAGCTTCCTGTGAAAGAAGGCGATCTAGTTCAAAAAGGACAGTTGTTGGTTAGAATCAATCCTGATTTATATATCGCAGCTGTCAATCGCGCGGAGGCAGCTTTGAACACAGCAAAATCGAATTTGGCAAGCGCTCGTGCAAGGTTAGCGCAGGCAGAGGCTCAGTTCAAAGCTCAGGATTTAAACTTCGAACGTCAGCGCAGATTGTTTGAAGAGAAGGCGATTAGCAAGGCAGAGTTTGATAACGCGGTGAGTCAGTTCGAAACTGCAAAAGCTGAGGTCATTGCTGCTAAGGAAACCATAAATGGAGCTGAATTCTCTATTGAAAGCGCCCAGGCCAGCAAGAATGAGGCTTCAGATAATCTGAAAAGGACGACCATCATGGCACCAATGAGCGGCACGGTTACGGCGCTCACAAAAGAGATTGGTGAAACAGTTTTGGGGAATAACATGATGAGTGGCGATATCATTATGAAGATAAGTGCATTGAACACCATGGAAGTGAATGTGGAGGTAAATGAAAGCGACATAGTGCGTGTTAATGTTGGTGATAGCGCAATTGTAGAAGTGGATGCGTTTCAAGATGTAAAATTCAAGGGAATTGTGACTGAAATTGGAAATACCGCGCTCAATGCTCTTACTGGTGCAGCGCTTTCTACGAATGAAGTGACAAACTTTTCTGTTAAAATCCTAGTGCTAGAAGAATCCTACGCTGATTTATTGAAGGGACAGGCGCCAGGTTATTCGCCATTTAAGCCAGGTATGAGCGCGACTGTCGATATTGAAACAGAAACAGTTGTCGATGTGCTTACTGTTCCTATCAAAGCAGTAACCTCAAGAGATGACACTTCTTCTGTAAAATCGGATGACGACACTAAACTTAAAGAGCCTCTGATCGCGGTATTCGTCATTAATGAAAGTAATGAAGCGCTTATAAGAGTTGTAAAAACAGGTGCGCAGGACGATGAATATATTCACATAAAAGAAGGTCTTAATGAGGGTGAGGAAGTAATTACAGGTCCGTATGAGGAGGTAGCGAAGAGGTTGAAAAACAAGGATAAGGTTAAAAAAGAAGAGAAGAAATGATCTTGTGCATAGAGACGACAGCGCTCAATTGTTCTGTAGCCTTGTTTGATAGTGGAAAGCTCATGGATTTCATTGAGTCTAAGGATTCAAGTTATTCTCATTCAGAAAAGCTGCACGTGTATATAGAGCAAATATTTCTTAAAGCTGGAATTTCCTCCAGAGATTTAAGGGCTGTTGCCGTGAGCAGTGGTCCTGGTTCATACACAGGACTGCGTATCGGGCTATCTGCAGCCAAGGGGCTTTGTTATGCATTGAATATTCCATTGATTTCTATTTCTACCCTTGAGGCACTGGCTTTGTATCTAAAGACAGACCAGCCAATATCGAATTTGATTCCAATGATTGATGCACGCAGAAGAGAAGTTTATATGCAGATTTTTGATAACAAGAGAAATGCGAAAAGCCAAGTAGAGGCGATAGTTTTAGATGAAGTTTTTTTTCAAAATTGCGAACCAAACACTCTTGTATTTGGAGATGGTGCAGATAAATTCAAGGATATAATTCCATCGCATGTTTGCCTCATTGAGGGAGTTTTCCCAAGTGCAGTGATGCTCGGTCAACTCGCCAATGAGAAATATTTACAAAATAAATTTGAAGATACTGCGTATTACGAGCCTTTTTATCTAAAAGAGTTCGTGGCTGGCACGCCTAAGAAATCTGTTTTAGATTAGATTTTATATCTTTGAATTATGCGATTTATAATGTTTGCAGCGATGATAGGAAGCGCTTTGGTATTTGCGGGTTGCCGTGATAGAGAGGCGCTTATTCCGGTAGTTGATGTAAACATTAACATCAATATAAATGAGCCTCAGTTTTTTGATCTTTCAATTCCCACGGGCTATGCGTACGTCGTTGGAGGGAGCAGGGGTATTATCGTTTATCGTCTCAGCGACAATGAATTTATTGCGCTAGAAAGGCACAGTCCATATAATGTTAACGATAACTGCCAGGTATTTGTCAAAGAAGACGGTCTTATTGTTGAAGATCCGTGCTCAGGTTCGCAGTGGCTTATAACGGATGGATCTATCGTGAATGGTCCCACGCCATTCGCTTTGCGAGTTTATAATACTTCATTTAGTCCCCCCATTCTAACTATTTTCAATTAGTTGGGTATACGAAGACAACTTTTTTTGTCATAAATGTGAATTTTTTGCGTACCAATGAAACTTTATGAGGTACGAATGGGTAAAAAGCCGAGAAGTATTATGACTATGAAACCAATCTATTTTCTCTTTTTTATTGCCTTTTGTTTTGGAGCTTCGTGTGGGGAGATTTCAGAAAAGGAAAAACAGGCTTACGCACCAGGTCCAGAGGACACGGTATATGCCGTAAGACAAGGTCCGTTTCATTTTAGTTTAAGATTACCTAAGAGGCTTGTCCAAGAGAGCATGCCCATCATTTTATTTAAGGAGAATTCTGGGGATTTGATTATCTCTTTGGGAGAGTCTATTTATTTGAAGGTTTCCCAACAAATTAAAGATATCAAAGCAATCGAGCGAGAGCTCAGCGAAGATGCAACCGACATCTATGAAATATCGAAGGTGGAGGAGAGCAATTCAGAGCTTATATACAAGCAAAGTCTAATTGATGACTCATTTGGTTCGTATCATTACAAAGCGATGATATCCAGAACAGATTTACCCTATTTTGTAGAAACCGATGCCTCTAAAATGTACACACTTTCAGATATTGAGGTCATTCGAAAGATTGCGCAGTCTTTATCACCACTTTAGAGCATCTTGTTATCTTGACAAAGTTCAATCAATACGCCGTTGCTATCTTTTGGATGTAAAAAAGCAATGAGTTTATTGTCAGCTCCGTCTTTAGGTTTTTCATGAATCATTTTATAGCCAAGGTCGATAAGCCTTTTTATCTCGGCGTGGATATCAGTAACGTCGAATGCGATATGATGAATCCCTTCTTTATTTTTTTCTAGGAATTTTGCTATTGCACTGTTTTCGTGTGTTGCTTGTAAAAGCTCGATTTTATTTTCTCCAACTTTGAAAAACGAGGTTAGTACACCTTCACTTTCAACTTCTTCTTGCTTGTAAGGAGCGACGCCCAGAACATCAGTGAATATTTTGTTTGAGGCATGAATGTCTTTGACTGCGATGCCTATGTGTTCAATTTTATTCATTATCTATTGTATTTGCGCATTTCTTTTCCCCATAATTGAGGCTTGGAGCCTGATGAGTCCTTTCCTACACATTTACGATCTGCAGTTTTGTCTAGGAACATTACTTTTAAGCTAATGATGAAAATGCGGTGCTGACTGCTGAAATAATTCAATGTTGACTTTCCGTCGAGAGTTGGGTAAAGATTAAGAATTGGAGTTTCGATACTAGGCATGAAATATAGGCCAGGATCAGCCTTCCACCCTATGCCTAGCTTATAGTGCAATTGAAAGAGCATCGGCTCAGGAAATTGCTGAGGTATTGCTCCGTAGAACCCTTCCTGGCTTCTTGTGGACAATATTCTGTAGTCAAAATTTAAGCCCAATGAATTGTGTAGCCAAGTGCGGTCAGAAACCTGAAGTATGTTGGATGCATTAATGAATGCACCAACAAATGATTCGGAAAAAGTGGCGCGATTGGTAGTCTCAATTAGTGAGGTGCCATCTGATACTACACCAGCAAATTGCTCTTTACCGCGGAGCATTTTAAAGTGAATTCCGTAATCGAAGTGGTGGATGAGATAGAGATCTTCAACAAATTTATGGCGACCGACTTCTGCATAAAATCCGACTCTGGAACCTGGATCGAATCTGCCAGAGTAAATAGTATCATTACTGAGCTCGCCTTCTCCTCGTAGGGTTTCAAATCGGTTACCGCTGAAACCAGGCATCAACGTGATTCCTGGAGCAAACTGCCAACCTCTTTTGAGATAGGCATTTTCACCATAAAGCTTTGCTTTTTGACGTGAAGATTGACCCCAGACCAAGATGGGGAAAACCAAGAGAAATAAAAGCGCGATCTTTTTCATGACTTGCAAGTTGAGACATTTAATTCAACTTCACAAAGCCGTCAATTATTGTTTACTAACTTAAGGATATTGGTTTCTATTTCTTCGCTATCCCAAATGTCGAAAATGTCAGGTCTATCCATCACTTTTCTCATAATTTCATCTTGATTTATTCCATTCTGTAAGGCTTCAGCATAGGGAATATGAGAAAAGCTGACTTGAGAGTAAAGTGGCAGCCATAGGTCTGGATACTTTGCCGAAAAACGTGCTTCGATTTTCTTCTGAAGTAAAAAACGTTCGTCTGCTGTTTTGTCTCGCATTTCAATATAGTTTCTCAAAGCCAACTGGAGGATGGCGTCACCGGCGGGTTTACGAAGGCGCGTATATTCTTTAAACATTCCGCTCCAATCGTCGCCGTATTTATCCATAAGTTGCGAGAGGATAGTACAGTCCTCGAAGCCAGCATTCATACCCTGTCCATAGAATGGTACTATGGCGTGGGCGGCGTCTCCCATTAAACAGACTTTGTCTTGGTAATGCCATGGATTGCATTTGGTCATTACCAAACTTGCAGTGGGATTAATTCGAAAATCTTGCAATAGTTCGGGCATAAGAGGCACGGCATCTCCAAAGTATTTATTGAAGAAGGCCATAATTTCTTCGTCCGAATTTAGATTTTCAAACGCATCCTTTCCCTCATAGGCCATGAAAAGAGTGCAAGTGAAACTTCTATCTGGATTTGGCAAGGCTATCATCATGAATTCGCCACGGGGCCAGATATGCAGCCCATTTGGATCCATTTGAAAATCCCCACTTGCCGAAGGTGGGATTTCTAATTCTTTATATCCATGTGATAGATATTCTTGAGAGTAATCAAATCTATCCAGGCGTTGAAGGCGGGCTCTCACTGCTGAGAAAGCGCCGTCCGTTCCGAATATTCTGTCGAATTGAAATTCTTTTGTTGTGTTGCTTTGAGTATCTTGAAAGATAATGGTATTGGTATCAAGATTGAGGTCTTTGCATGTATGGTCGAAGTAAAGCGAAACGTTTTCGAACTCATCTGCGCATCTGAGAAGTGTTTGATTGAGCAAGCCGCGTGATACAGAGTAGATGGCCTGTCCTTCTTTGCCATAGGGTTGGTAAGTGATTTCACCTTGAATAGAATGCATCAATCGACCTGTCATTGGCAGTGCGACTTTGTTGATTTCAGCTTCGATACCAGCACCTTTCAGACCTTTCCATCCACGCTCACTAAGGGCAAGGTTGATAGATTTACCTTGTACAATTTTTACTTTGCGAATGTCTGACCGTCTATCGAAAACATGAACATCATGACCTTTTTTTGCTAGATATACGGCCCAAAGGCTGCCCACTAGACCTCCGCCAACTATTGCGAGACGTTGCTTTTTCATATTGCTTCGAGCGCTTGTTTCAAGTCATTGATAAGATCTTCTTCGTCTTCGACTCCAACACTAAGACGAAGCAGGCTATCTACGAGTCCCGTTTTTATTCTTTCTTCTCTTGGAATGGATGCGTGAGTCATTGATGCAGGATGGCCTACGAGAGATTCCACACCACCAAGGGATTCAGCTAATGAAAACACCTCTAGTTTTTGTGCGAGTTTTGATGCCTCTTCGAATGAATCTGATTTCAAGGTGAATGATATCATACCTCCAAAATCTCTCATTTGTTTTTTAGCCACTAGATGGTTGGGATGATCTTCAAAGCCTGGCCAATACACTTTACCAACTTTGGGGTGTGCTTTTAGAAATCTAGCTACTGCTGCGCCGTTGCTACAATGTGCTTTCATTCTTAGGTGAAGTGTTTTCAGTCCTCTCAAAACTAAAAAGCTATCCATCGGGCCTGGTGTAGCTCCGCAAGAATTTGCAATGAATGCAAGTTGTTCATACAAGCTATCATTATTTGTCATCAACGCACCCATAACAACATCACTGTGTCCTCCGAGATATTTCGTAGCGCTATGCATAGCGATATCGGCACCCATATCAAGTGGGTTTTGTAGATATGGAGATGCAAACGTATTATCGACGAGGGTTATCAGAGAGTTGATTTTTGCAATGGCAACGAGCTCATGTATATCAATGATTTTCATCATCGGATTGGTTGGTGTCTCGAGCCAAAGCATTTTCGTTTTCGAATTGATTTTGCTCTTCACCAAATCCAAGTCATGCATATCTATGAAGTGAAAGACAATGCCGTAATTGGCAAACACTTTCGTAAACATGCGGTAAGTTCCACCATATAAATCGTCGGTAGCGATTACTTCATCGCCAGGACGAAGGAGTTTTATGACCGCATCAGCGGCACCCATTCCACTGGAGAAGCAAAGTCCATGTTTAGCATTTTCCAGCGCGGCGAGGCATTTTTCGAGTGCTACGCGTGTGGGATTTTTACCCCTTGCATAGGCGTAGCCCTTGTGCTGGCCTGGTGCTTCTTGAACGTATGTAGAGGTTTGATAGATAGGAGTCATAATGGCTCCTGTGGTTGGGTCGGGCTCTTGTCCTGCGTGTATCGCTTTAGTTCCGAATTTCATATTGACTTTTTACTTCTTTGTTCTTTTCGATGCGCCAAATAGGTGCGAATCACAATCACCGTGGTGATCACTATAAATCCTAATACAATGTACTCGACGTAGTGTTTAATATTTGGAAATTGATTCCCAAGAAAGTATCCAATTAGGCTGAGAGAAAAAATCCATAGGGCTCCGCCAATGATATTAAAAAGCATGAAGGTTTTAAACTCAACCTTTATAACACCAGCAAGAATTGGAGCGAATGTTCGAATAATTGGTAGAAAGCGTCCGAGTACGAGCGTTTTTCCCCCATGTTTTTCGTAAAAGGAACGCGTCACATCGACATATTTTTTTTTGAAAAACATTGACTCATTTCTTTCAAAAACGGGCGGACCTACTTTCATTCCGAAGTAGTAGCCGAATAGACTTCCGGCCACAGCAGCTCCAAACATGGATAATGAAAGTGTGGTGATGCTAACGTCTAACAGCTCAGGTTGAGTGCTGCAAATTAGACCGGCAAGAAAGATTAGTGAGTCGCCAGGCAGAAAGAAACCAAATATGATTCCGTTCTCGGCGAAAACGATTAATAGTATAAGTACCAACCCTCCGTATTGTATGATGGTTTCTGGGTTGGTGAGGCTCTTTATAAATTCCCAAATCTCCATTGAGCGCAAGGTAGTCAGAAACCATTATTCACAACAAAAATCTAACTGATATTGCTCAGGCCCAAACCTTCGTTCCTTCGGAACAATTGGCACAGATGTCAATGCTCTTGCGGTTGGTAAATAGCTGTTTTCTAAAGCTTTGGTAGATCGGGGATTTCCAGATCTCCGAAAATCTTAATTCTTGCAAATCGCCCATTTGATGTTTTGCGTCCTTATCAAAACAACATGGTACCACCTTTCCATCCCAAGTAATCACCGCTCCCATCCACATGCGTTTGCATTCGTCTTGCAACTCATTCTTGATTTTATAGCTTCCATCCGAATTCCGAGTATATCGACTGTACTTTTCAATTGTCGGGATAAGTGGGTGTTGATCTCGTGGATCATATACCTGAGCTGTTTTGAAACGCAATTCGTCAACTCCTAGTTCGTGTGCGAGTTTTTTTATATCGTTTATTTGATGTTCATTGGGCTTGACGACCAAAAATTGAAAGATCACAAATGGTTTTTTTGAGCGCAGTTTCTTCTTGGCTTCAATAAGATTGCGAGTTCCGCTTATTACTTTTTCCAATTCACCATTCACTCGATACTGCTCATAAACATCTTGTGTGGTACCGTCAATGGATATAATGATTCTATCAAGCCCTGATTCTACGGTTTTGAGAGCATTCTTTTCATTTAAAAAATGAGCGTTGGTGCTAGTGGCGGTATAGATGTTTTTTTTTGAAACTAATGAAATTAATTCAAAAATTTTTGGGTGAATAAAAGGCTCACCTTGAAAGTAAAAGTTGACATATCCCACATGTTTTGAAAGCTGATCCATCCAAAGACTGAGATGCTCTGATTTGAGGTTTCCGGTATCTCTGGTAAAAGATCTAAGACCTGAGGGACACTCAGGACATCCAAGGTTACAGGCCGTTGTGGGTTCTATGGATAAGGAATAAGGAAGTCCCCAAACGATAGGTCTTTTGAGCCACTTCGTCAAATAGAATGACAACCATAGCGCAAGGAGATTTAAAACCTTAGACGGAGATGTTTTAGATGCTATACTTAGTTTATCTCTAGTGGCGGCATTCATATTTATGAAAAAAAACCTGGGTTTTGATTACTCTTGTAGTAATTCTTCAAAATTAAACGTCTTCACCTTGACCAAAACGAAAGTTATGAAAAGATTTTATCTCACAATCATCGGTGTGTTCATTGCCATGATTTGCGCAGCGCAAATAAATGTTTCTGGAAGGACTATAGATGCAGAGACTGGAGAGCCTCTTGCTTTTGTGGCTGTATTTGCCAAAGGCACTCAAAATGGGGGGTATTCGGATATCGATGGTTATTTTTCTCTGGAAAATGTAAAGGTAGGCGCTACAATTGTCTTTCACTATGTTGGGTACGAACCTCTAGAAATTACTTGGTCGGAATCTGGAAAGAGGACGGTAAAATTACAGGCTATTCAAAAAACATTGGCAGAAGTGGTCATTCGACCAGGTGAAAATCCTGCTGAAAGAATTATTAATCGTGCTATCGAGAATAGAGAAAGAAACGATCCCGAACGATCATTCGGTTTTACTTATGATAGTTATAATAAATTGTATTTTGATTTAGTTCCGGATACTGCAACTGTTGCATGGAGAGAAATGCAAAAGGATGCAGAAACGATGAAGGATGTGAAGCAGTTTGAGAAAATGCACTTATTTCTAATAGAAACCGTTAGTCAGCGCAAGTTTTTGCCTCCCAATAATAGTGAAGAGAAGATTGTTGCAACCCGCGTTTCTGGGCTGCAGAATCCGGATTTTGCACTCTTAGGAACGCAACTTCAGTCCTTCAGTTTTTATGGGGATTATGTGGAAATTTTATCAGCTAAGTATCTCAGCCCCTTGACGAAAGGATCACCAAAAAAATATCTCTTTATAATTGAGGACACTACATATATCAATGCCGATACTGTTTATACCATTTCATTTCGACCTCGAAAAGGGAAGAATTTCGAAGGGATGAAGGGCCAATTGTTTATCAATACAGACGGATACGCATTGCAAAATGTGATCGCGGAACCATTTGAACAAACAGAAGGTTTGAATATTAAGATACAGCAGCAGTACGAGAAGATTGATAACAAGGCATGGTTTCCAGTTCAGCTTATTTCTTATTTGAATATGCCCATTCAGATTCCTGGTATGTCAACGCTGGGTGAGGCGCGATCATACATGCAGAATATTCAGCTGAATCCAACCCTAAGGGCGAGAGATTTTACTCCAGTTACATTAATGATGGACAAAAATGCTTTTGCTCAACCGGATAGTGTTTGGAGAAAATTTAGACCGTATGATTTGGATTCTCTGGACTTGGAGACATATAGGGTCATCGACAGCGTTGGACAAGCAGAAGACCTAGATTCAAAATTGGGTATTATCTCGTCCTTGTCGTCAGGAAGAATTCCTTTGGGGCCAGTGGATATCGACTTAATGCGTCTGTTGCGTTTCAATGACTTCGAAGGTTTTAGGTTAGGTCTGGGTCTACGAACCAATGATAAAGTGTCGCCTTACTATTCTGTTGGTGGCTATTGGGCCTATGGTTTCAGAGATAAGCGACAGAAATTTGGCGGTGATCTTCAAATAAATCTTTATCGTAAGAGAGACGCATGGTTGAAGTTTATTTACGAAAATGATGTTCGCGAAGTTGGTGGCAATCAAATTGAGAGGCCGCAACAAGGATTTATGATGCCCAATATCTATCCTCTTTTTGTCAATAGAATGGATAGATATGAAAAATACGAAGCTCGAATTAATGGAAGAGCAATTAGAAACTTCACACTTACCGGTTTTGCTAATCAACAGAGGGTTCGGCCATTTGATGGAATCAGCTTCGTTACGAATCAGTCGGATGTCCAAGCTTCTACCTTGATAAGACAAACTCAATTTGATTTATTCGAGATTGGTGGTATGATACGATGGGCTCCTGGTGAAAAGCTAGTTCGAATGAAACAAAAGGAAATAAGACTTTTTGGTAGGTATCCAGTAATTTGGTTTAAGTACACTCAAGGCTTTGATAACCTGGGCACAGGTGATTTTTCGTATCAACGGTATGACGCTATGGTTGAGAAAACATTTTTATTAAAAAATTTGGGAACATCGTCGTTTAGATTAATCGCAGGAAAGATAGTCAACCCAGTGCCCTTTACACTTCTTTATAATGCCAGAGGTACTTATAATGACTTTGGTGTCTTTTCACCTGATGCATTTGAAACGATGCGAACAAATGAGTTCCAACATTCAGAATTTATTGCGTTACAATTCAGACATAGCTTTAAGGACCTATTATTTCGATATGAGAATTTTAGACCACAGCTTATTTTAGTTCATAATATGATGGTTGGTCGCTTGGACTCTGAGCAGACAGAGCGTTTCGAGTTAAGCCCAATTGCTGCCTCCCAAGGCTATTTTGAAAGTGGATTTCAAATCGATAGACTCCTGGTTTCAGGGTTTTCTGGACTGGGAGTAGGATTTTTCTATCGCTATGGACCTTATTCGATGGATACTTTTAGAAACAATCTTGCGGTGAAGTTAACCAGTGTAATCAATTTCTGATAAAATAAAAAAGCCCCTCAATGAGGGGCTTTTTTCTTGAATGATATTTTGAATTACTTCGTTACAATCAATCTTCCAACTTCAGTATCGATTCCGTTGGTGATTCTGTAGGTATAAATACCACGAGATAGGACGCTAACGTTTAAGTCAACTCGGTATTCTGTATTGTCAACGATGTTATTGTTGAACAACTCAGCAACCTTTGCTCCAGTTACATCGAACACTTCCAATTTACCGCGACCTTTGAGAGCAGAAGAGAATGTAAATGTTGCATTCTCATTTGCTGGATTCGGGAATACAGAAAGTGTGATTCCACCTTTGTCAGTTGATACTTCCTCTTCGCTGTTACCATTGTTTGGTTGAATAGCATCTGTAATTGTTGATCCTTCGAAAGATATATTCTGACAAGCAGAAACAACATTGCCAGCGCAATCATAAGCGGTCCAACAACGAACGATTTCATAGCGTGGGCAGCAATCCAATTCGAATGCAAAGTCACCTGCACCTGTTACGATGCCTCCTTGACCCATAGCGATGTTATCTACAATGAATGATCCTGAGTAAGTGAACCAACCTCCGAAGCCATTATCAGCTCCGTTGTAGTTGTTGGCGCCATCACCAAGCTGGAATCCAAAGTAGTTGTTGGATGGTGCGTGTACCAAGTTGATCGCGCTTCCTGCATAGGCACCGAAACCTGTAAGTTCAGCACCGTCACCTGCCTGAAGGATGAAGTATAACCAGTCTTGATAGTTTGCATCTTCACCACCGCAGTCAGCTTTGAAGCTGGTTGGGAAAGATTGTGAACTCCATTCAGACCAATCCATTTCATTTCCAAACCACACATCAACGTTAAATCCATTATTTGAATTAGCGGCATTAACAAGAGTAGCGGTAACGTGCGCTGTTCCATTTGGATAGCGAGCGATATTACCTTCTGCAACTTGATAATAGCGATGAGCAGCAGGCATTCCGAACAAGGCCATAGCCCAGTCGTAAGGATAGTTACATGGATTACCAGGAGCTAGAGCTGGAGTGAGCAATGCGCAGTCTGCAATTGATCCTTCTGCTGGTAGATCACCTACCAATGTTTCAGTAAATTCAACATTGAGCTCACCGTTACAATTGTCGTTAGCAGATACCATTGCAGGAGCTGGTATTTCAGCGTCACAGGCAAGAACAATGTTAGCAGGCACACCTAATAAAATTGGATCCTGAGTATCTGAAACTGTAACAAGGTATGAAGCTGTGTTTACATTTCCGCATGCGTCGGTAGCTGTGTACAATACTTCGAAAATACCATAACCACAATCGTCTGTTTGGACTTCAATAACTTCTGAGTCCACTTCAAAAGTGCTGCAGTTGTCACTTACTTCTACCTCAACAGGAACGATTTCTCCTAAGCATTCAATAGATAAGTTGCTAAGTTCAGTTTCGAACTGTGGAGCAACGTCATCAATGATAGTATATGTCACAGAGACTGTTTCAGATACGTTTCCGCATTCATCAGTAGCAGTAAATGTGCGAACAATCTGATAGTTTGATGGACAACTTCCTGCGATAGTATCTTGAACATAAGTAACTTCAAAATCACTACAGAAGTCAGTTGCTACAGCTAATACAGAAGGCAATTCACCAGGACAAGACAATGTTTGATTTTCTGGAATTTCTACAAATTCAGGAGCCTCATTGTCGAATGTGTGAACGATATACCTTAAAGTGTCTGATGCGTTTCCGCATGCATCAACTGCAACATACGAGAAGATCTCTGTATATTCAGATTCGCAATCTCCAGGTATCAATTCATAAGATGGATTGATGGTTACTTCATTACAAACATCAGTTGCTATTGGAGCAACGAGATTGATTGCTGTTCCACAAGTAATAGATGTTTCAAAACCTTCTGAATCCCAAGATGGAGCGGTAGTATCAATTATGTGAACAATTTGAGAAGCAGTCACTGAGTTGCCACAGTTATCAGTAGCAGTGAATGAACGGCTGATAGTTTGTTCGCATCCAGCAGGCGTGATGCTGCTGATACCCTCAATGCTCAATTGCTCATCGCAGTTGTCGTCGAATACTGGATTGAAAGCTGGCACTGGTTGGCCGCATTCTACAGTAATTTCTGTTTCGTACGGAGCAAATGTTGGAGCCTGGGTGTCAACGAACACAATGTTTTGTGTGAACGTCGAAGCGTTACCACAAAGGTCAGTTGCAGTATAAACACGCACAATATGACCTTCGCAATTACCACCAACGAATTCATCTTCAAACGTGATGTTCGCATCAGAGCAGTTATCGGTAGCTGTCGCATACAAGGCATTTACCACAGAGGTTTCTGCTCCACATGGAAGTTCTACTTCTTCTTCTGCAGTAATCACTGGAGCGATGTTGTCATTCACAGTGATAGTATAGCTAGTTACTGCAGAATTACCACAATTATCAGTTGCTGTATAGAATACTTCAACCAATTTGTTTCCGCAGCTTGTTTCGTAAATGGTATTCACTGTTCTTACGACAGCTACTGGTTCTTCAGTACAAGCGTCATTTGCAGTGAGAGTAAGTAACTCAGGCATATCAGCAATACAAGAAACAGTTACGTCAGTAACTTCTTGGTTAAATAAAGGAGCTACGTCATCAATTACAAAGTACTGTGCAGAAGCTGTAGAGGAGTTTCCACAGTCATCAGTTGCAGTCCAAGTTCTTGTGATAAGTGTACCACAAACTGATTCTGAACCGCAGCTGAAATTACCGTTATCAGTGTTTCCACCATGATAATTCGTAATCACTAATTCTAAAGCATCTTTTACAGAGTTCAACGAGTAGTCATCATTGCAACCACCGAGAACGTCATTTGCAATGGCGATTACTTCGGAGATAGTGAACCCTTCAAAAAGACCACCATTGTATATAGCATTACCTAAGAATCCTTCTGATGGTGCGAAATCTTCATAAACAGCATCAATACCAACTGCAAGTGATACAGCAACAAGTTGTGCTGCCAATTGGTTTGAAACATTTGTTGGGTTAATACTACTTCCGTCAAGGACAGCAGATCCACCACCAGCAGGTAAGAAGTTTTCTACAGCTTGCGCTGAAGTCAATGTGATGGTGTTGTCTTCACAACCAACAACCAAGCCTTCTGGGAATGCAAGATCGAAGTACTCATCTCTAATGCCAGCCGCAGTGCCATTTGGAGCACCCCAGCCTCCTTGAGAGAATGCAGTGAATTGTCCGCAATCTTCGCCGTCGCCAGATTCTTCAACATTTTCAAAAGTGTCTACAAAAGTCAAATTGAATTCGCTACAGAAGTCATCAACTAGTGGTGCTTCGAAACCATCGAAATTCAAACAGCTCGACTCCTGATAGCTCGGAACTTCAATGAAATCTGGAGCTTGATTGTCGAATGTATGAACAATATATCTCAAAGTATCTGAAGCGTTTCCACAAGCATCTACTGCAACGTAAGAGAAGATTTCAGTGAATTCTGCATCACACTCTCCTTCTACAACTTCATAAGATGAGTTGATGGTAACCTCGTTACAAACATCTGTTGCTGTTGGAGCAATTAGGTTGATTGCGGTTCCACATGCAATTGAAGTTTCAAAACCTTCTGAATCCCAAGATGGAGCCGTAGTGTCAATTATATGAACGACTTGAGACGCAGTCACAGAGTTGCCACAGTTATCAGTAGCAGTGAATGAACGGCTGATAGTTTGTTCGCATCCAGCAGGCGTGATGCTGCTGATGCCTTCAATGCTCAATTGCTCATCACAATTGTCGTCGAATACTGGATTGAAAGCAGGAACAGGTTGTCCGCATTCTACAGTAATCTCCGTTGCATAAGGAGCAACGGTAGGAGCAATTGTATCAATGACATTGATAGTTTGAACAAAAGTAGAGGTGTTGCCGCATACATCTTCAGCAGTATATGTACGGATGATTTGTCCTTGGCAGTCACCAGCAACAAATTGGTCTGTGTATGAAAGCTCCACGTCGCCTTCACAATTGTCTGATGCAGTTGCAAAAGCTTGATCGATAGCGTCTTCGTCGTCACATGCTACTTCAATTACTTCTTCAGCAGTGATAACTGGGTTTGTATTGTCTTGAACAAAAATTGTATGAGTCGCAGTTTTTGTATTGCCACAAACATCGGTAGCAGTAAGGGTACGAATAACCGAATACTCATTCGGGCAATCACCTTCTTCAATCGCTTCAGTGATTTCCACATCTACTTCTCCCTCACAATTGTCAGAAACAGTGTAGAGTGTTTGTGGAAGTGGATCTTCACAAGAAATGAATGATGTTTCAGAAACAGAATCAAAACTTGGAGCGGTGTTGTCAAACACATAATAAGAAGTACTAGCCGTACCAATGTTTCCACAGACATCAGTGGCACTCCATGTGCGAACAATTACATATTCATTTGGACAACCACCGGCGATTGTGTCTGTAACAAATGTCAAAGAAATGACTTCATTACATGAATCATCAGCTGTAGCTTGTCCGTATTCAATTTCTTGATCGCAGCTGAATTGACCACCGAATGGTACTTCAATTGTTGGATCTGTTGTGTCTACAAATGTATAAACAGTAGAAGCAGTGAATGAGTTGCCGCAGTTGTCTGTTGCTGTCCATGTGTATGTGACAGTGCGTTCGCAGCCCAATACTTCTTCCACGGAAGATATAATAGAAAGTTCTTCATCGCAGTTGTCGCCAAACTCGATTGTAGGCTCAGCTACGATGCTGCCACACTCAAATGTTTGACTTGCGGTTTGATTGACAACGTATGGATTCTCCTCATCTATTAAAGTGATAATCTGAACGAAAGTAGAGCTGTTGTTGCAATCATCAGTAGCCGTATAGGTTCTGATAACTCTTCCTTCACAGCCGCCACTCACCAATTCATCTTGATGTGACAGAGTAAATTCGTTACAGTTGTCAGTTACAACTACATATTCACCGTTATAGTCGTCACAAGGTCTGTTGAGTTCAAGTTGACCTTCGATTACTGGAGCCACCTCATCAATAAGATTGATATATTGATTGAAGTTACTTGAATTTCCGCATTCATCGTTTGCAGTCCAAACACGTACAAATCCTTCTGTACATCCTTCATCGAAGAATTCAGTATCAATGAAGCTAAGTGTAACATCTCCACAATTATCTGAAGCAATTGGCTCAATAACAGGAACAGATGCAATGTCACAAGCATAGGTGAACACATCTTCGTTCGAATCATCGAATGAAGGGTTTGTTACATCCTGCACAGTGTAGGTAACACTTGAAGAAGTATTGTTTCCGCAATTATCAGTCACAGTCCATGTGTAAACAATTTGGTAATTGTATTGGCAAGTGCCTGGAATTGTGTCTTGAGTAAATGTCAACTCCAAATCTTCATCGCAGTTGTCATCATAGCTTGGTGTGCTAGGAGCAATGTATGGAGCGTCACAATCGAAAGTTTTACTTTCTAGTGTTGCAATCGTTGGATTAGTTAAGTCGGTAACTGTTATAGTGGTAGTAGCTTCTGAAATATTTTCGCAATAATCCATCGCTTCCCAATGCCACACGATTTGATAAGTACATTCGTCGATTTCTACAATCGTTTGTTCGTTTACCAATACTTGAACTTCATATCCGCAAGCATCATAAATCGCGATGTCTGGAATCTGAGTTGGCGCTTGGTCGCAATCGACAATTGCATCTGCTGGGTTTTCAATGACTGGACCTTGGTTGTCGATGATTGAGATATACTGTACCGCAGTTGTAGAATTTCCACATCCGTCAGTAGCAATCCAATTTCGAACTATTACGCCGTAACATCCACCTGAAGATAATCCATCTTCGAAGGTTACTGTTACGTCATTGCAGTTGTCACTGACACTTGGTGCCTGAAGGTTTTCCAATTCACCACATTGAATGTGAATGTATGGATTGAATGTGCCAAATTGAGGAGCAACGTTATCGGTAACAGTGATTATCTGTTCTGCAGTGATAGAGTTTCCGCAATCATCTGTTGCAGTCCAAGAGCGAATGATTTGCTCACCACATGGAAGTTCGATTACTTGCTCTGGATTTTCTACAACAGTTAATACTTCATCACAGCTATCTCCAAAAGTGGGAGCTGCAGATGATGGAATAATTGTATTACAAGCGATTGAATAGCTTGCTGGAGCTGTTAGAATGAAAGGAGGAACATCATCCACAATATGCACGAGTTGTGAGAATGTGATTGAATTACCACACAAATCAGTTGCAGTGATTGAGCGTGAAATGGTTTGTTCGCAACCTGGTTCAGAAATGGCGCTCACTTCATCAATGTCAAGATTTTCAGTACAGTTGTCACTGAATGAAACTTGCAATGAAGGAACGCTTGCTCCGCAGCTTACCCAGATTTCATTTTCTGGAGCTGAGATAATGCTTGGTGGAACGTCGTCAACTACAGTAATGTTTTGGAAACAGTATCCAATGTTACCACAGTTGTCAGTTCCTGAATAAGAACGTACGATTTCTTTGTTACAATCCGTGCCTTCTACTTCATCTTCAACCCATGCATAAGAAATATTTCCAACACATTCTGCCGAAACTAGAGAAACTAGAGAAGCATTTGGTGCTGGAACATCGCTGATACAAGAGAGTGTTAGATTTTCTGGACAAGCTAATTCAGGAAGATCTTCGCAAACATTGCCTTGAATAAGAAGTGAATTACTTAATTCAAAACATCCTTCGAGACTATTAGCTGAAATATCGTCGATATTTTCGCCAACTTCGATTCCTGATACTACACCTGAGTAAGAAATGGAATAGGCGTAGAATTGACCTTCACCATAAGAGGACATGTTAAAAGTCCCTGTCTCATTGATAGCAAGAATATTTCCTTCATCATCAGTTAGGAGGAATTCAAAGTTCTCACCAGGAGTAACAGCATTACTAACTACAGAAATTACGTCGTTGAATCCGTCATTCAAGCAATAAGGAGTTGGGCCTGAATTTGGACCAAAAGAAATCGTACCAGCTTGACAAAGGAAAATTGAGAAGCTGTTTGCTTTAATGAATACGCCTGAGTCAAGATTGCTATCTGAAACGTCAGCAATTGCAAATTTGAATGTATAAGTTTCGCCAGGTACAATAGCAATTTGAGCTGTCAATACCACTGTGAAACCATCATACATGATCGAAGTTCCTGTTGTGTTGTCAATGTAATAAGCAGCATTGCCAAGTGAAAGGCATCCTCCGAGGCTTCCATTTGAACCAGGAGTACCATTATTGATGCTGTTTACCGTTACAGGCAATGCAGATGATGGCACTAATGCCACGTTCACATTGTTGTAAGATCCGCCAAGGGGGTTGGGGCCGCTAACGAAAAAGCCGAAGATGTCATTAAATTCAGAACATACATATTCATTGTATTCTTCCGAACCGAATACATATTGAACAGTGATAAAATCACTTTCAGCTTCGAAGTCGAATGTAAGAGCACACACGTCGCGAATGCTGAAGGAGGTATAATTGTCCAAATCGCTGTCGCCGTCAAATGCACTTGGCTGGTTCACGGATGTATTGCCAGATGCTGGATTACCGGCATCGTCGGCATTTCCGGAAGTCAATAGAATACCATTGCTCAGACCGATATTGGTGGTATTGCCCGCGCTGAATAATCCAGCTCCACCATTTCCGCATCTGAGTTGTGCATTGCTAATTGTAACCCCGGAACCAACAATTTGGTTTGCAAGTTGAGTAGCAGTGATGTTATCATCCACTATCAACTGGCCTGTGGAAACTGTACTAATCATCGTAGCAATGATTAGCAGTACACCACAACTGATGTTGTAAAAATGTCTCATGGTTATTGGTAGTTGGTTAGGTATTAATTTCTAATTGGATTGGCTGTCGTAATTTCTTGCAGATAGGTATTCCACTCAGCAACTCCCCAAGAAGGCTGCTTCGAGCGTTGAATCATAACTACTGCTTTTTGACTTTCATACATCACGCGGAATGTGACGAACTCAGTGTTGCGCTCTTCGAAAAAAGAAACAGCTACATCATTGTTTTCGAAAGTTATACCTGTAAGAGGGAAGGTATACATGTTTTTTAGGGGTTGGTCAACTGGAATTTGAAGAATTCCGGCTTCATCGAGAGAAGCTTGTGAGTTGTTTTGACCAAAAACGTTCGACGAAACGAATAAAGAAATCGTCAAAACGAGGACTCCAAAGAACTTCGGTGTGTTCATTTTTGTTGTTAAAATTTTAAATAACATAGGTTTAGGCGTTAAGTGTTATTCCAAATACTCTTGTTTCGAGTAGAAAGGAAGGGCAAATGTAAGCAGGTTTTTATGATAAAGAATCATTAAATGACAAAAAACTTGCATTGGTGGGTGAAAAAATAATATTGAAAGACAAAATAGTAGCTTTGGTCGAAAATCAAAAAAGTGGTATGGAAAGCATAAAATCGGTGGGAAGTGTCAAATAATTGGTATGAATTGAAAATTTGAGTGGATTCAAGGCTAGATTATCTTCGCAAAATGATAATAGTAGGAGAAGCGCTAATCAGCGAAGAGATTTTCGAAGAACACTTTGTCTGTGATCTAAATGCTTGCAAAGGTGCCTGTTGTGTGGAGGGAGAAAGTGGTGCCCCATTGACGGAGGATGAGCTCCCATTTTTGGAGGCCGCTTATCCTTTAGCAAAAGAATACATGACTGAGCAAGGTATTCAAGCGATTGAAAGAGAAGGTATCTATACAGAAGACAATGATGGTGACTTGGTTACAACGCTAGTGGGTCATCATGGTGCGTGTTCATTTGTTTTTTATGACGAAAGGGGAATTGCAAAGTGTGCATTGGAAAAAGCCTTCCTGGATGGAAAATCCAATTGGAAAAAGCCTCTTAGCTGCCATCTTTATCCCATTAGACTTACCAAACTCAAAGAATATATTGGTGTAAACTATCACCGCTGGCCAATTTGTAAACCCGCTTGTGAATGTGGAAGTGCTTTGCAAGTTCCGGTGTATCGTTTTCTCAAAGAACCGTTAGTCAGAAAGTTCGGAGAAGAATGGTACGCCCAGCTTGAGGAGGTTTATAAACTCTGGAAACAGGAAAACGCCTAAATAGCGCTATTCACCTAAGTATATTAATAATTAAAGATTTATGTCCCAAGGGACACTTTTATTTGAATGCATCTTTGCTTTGAATGAGAGTGGCTTTATTCCATATTATTTTTTCTTTGGTATTTGTATCCACAGGATTCGGACAATGGAATTTTATTGTCGAGAGCACGACTGGTATCAATTCTAGTTCACATGATATAGTCACTTGTGTAAAAGAAGGCCGCGTTTTCTTTTCTTCCAGTCAAGATAAATCAACTGCTCAACAAACATGGAGCCTGAGTGATTTAACCAACATTTATTTCTCTGAAAGAGCAACGAACTTTCAAGAATTAGCAAATCCCAAAAGGCTTCATTCATTTAAGAATGTTAAAAGTGAAAGTGGCGTTTCTTATAGTGTTCAGCAAAAAGGCTATTTCATCTCATCAGAACAATCATACTCAAAGTCGGTGGTTTCTGGAAGTAAAATTTATTTTCTTTCTGAAGAAAAGGGAGCTACTCCCGAGTTGATTCCGTTTTGTCAGGATAACTTTTCCTACTATTATCCACATTTCGTTGATGAGCTTAATCTCCTGCTCTTCGCCTCTGACCGAAGAGGTGGTCAGGGTGGTCTAGATATATGGTATTCTTACTATCATAATGGCCAGTGGACAAACCCTGCCAATTGCGGAGGTCAGGTGAATACAAGCGGGGAGGAAATTTATCCGACATTTTACAATAATGATATTTACTTTTCGAGTAATGGATGGGTACCTGAAAAAGGTTTTGATTTATTCAAGGCAGAAGGAAGTGCGCAATGGATGAACGCACTTCAACTTGAATACCCATTGAATTCAGAGGCAGATGATTTTTCAATTGTCTTTTTGAATTCAGAAAAGGGATTACTCAGTTCAAACCGCAATGGCACTACTGGGCTGTCTGATGTGTTTTATTTCAAAAAAGTAGTAAAAAAACTTACTGCACATGGATATACCGCACGCATAGAATCTAATTCAGCGGGAATTCCGAAGGCGAGGGTACTCTTTTACGATACAGCCTCAGAATTAGTGCTTGCAGCCACCACTGATCATGATGGGGCTTGTCAACTCGACGAACTTTCTTTAGATGCAAAATTCAATGTCAAATTGGAGGGAGTTACTCCAGCCTTGTTCACTGAACTCAAGTTGATCTTGATGGATGAGCACAACAATGTGATTGGAGTTTATAAATTCAATGAAAAAGGAGAGTTGGTTTTAGAGCTATTGAAGTTTATTTATAGTGACCTGCCTTTATTGGATAATGTGGACTCGAGTATTTTGAATATATCATTCTCTGGTCACGTACAATCTCATTCTAATAAAGGAGTTGCTGCGATTATCACGATTATGGATATGGAGGGAAATATTATAGCCGTGGCGAATAGTGATTTTACCGGACGCTTTAATATCGAAAATGTTTCGCCCTCTCGAGAGTACGTACTCAGAATTTCCAAAGCTACCGCTGCCAGCCAAGTGGTTTTGTTTGATAACGGGAAGACTGTTGTGTTGCCAATCCTTGCTTCTGAGGCCTATTACAGAAGAATTCCACCTGGTGAGGGAATTAGTCTTTTGGATGAAAATAATAAAAGCGTTACTGTAAAACCAGAAGATCTTTGTATCGTCAATCGGGTTTACTTTGATCACAATAGCAGCCAACTCAATAGTTATGCTCGGCAGCAATTGGATGCTATCACTTCATTGTTGAAGTTCAATCCGCAGTTGGATGTAGACATCTGCTCGTTTGCTGATGCTAGGGGTGCTCAAGAATATAATCTCCTACTTTCGAAACAGAGGTCAATAAGCTTATTGAACTACTTGAAAAAAGCGGGAATTGCGGCAAATCGAATTAGTTATTCTTATCGCGGAGAAAATGAAATTTTGAATGATTGTGATGATTCGAAAATCTGTGCGGAAGAAAAACATGCGATTAATAGAAGAACTGAGATTAAATTTGTGACCAAAGAACTCACATATTCGAAAGCCCATGAGTCAGAGAACAGGAATTAATAAGCTCTTTCCAGATACGGATTTATCTATTCTGAGAGGTGAGGTACAAGAAAGTGGAACCACACCTTTAGCTGGAATTAGCGATAAACCCGTGCGCTGGATTAAAATAAATGGAATTGTTCTGACGGGATTAGATGATGGATTGTACCATTCGCAATACGGACAAAAAATCAGTGTGGTACATGATACATCGAATAAAGTAGTCGCCTACTGGAATGAATCTTCTGGCTCAGGTAGTGAAGTAAATAAAAGCTCTGTCATCGGGGCAATAGCAATGGTTTTGATTCTTACTGCTATAGCTTACTATGGGGGAATCTGGAACTTTATTTGGAAAGGAATAAGTGAATGGTGGCTTACAATATTTATAATATTTTGCTTCAGTTTATATGCAATCGTATGGACGCCCATTTTTGCATATCGAGAGCTGAAAAGGCAAAATGAGGGTCATCAAATGCTTGCGGAGCTAAAGAAATAGCTTCAAATATCGTCATCATCTTGCTCAGCATTTTTTGCTTCTTTATCGAAGTAAACAAATACTACTCCCAAAAGAAAAAGAGCAAATGCCGGATAGAATATCTTAGGATCTCTCATTAGGCCGGAGAAGTATAAGGCTGCACCAATGAAAAGACTTAATCTTCCTGAAAAATAAAACCAAGCAAATAATCTTCTTGATTTTTGTCTAAATAGCAGGACACTTCTTAGTGTCATGCCGGCCATGCCGACTAAAAGGGCTAACCTCCACAAAGGGTAGTGCATGAATTGACCGATCAGGCCCAATAGAAGAACGAGCAATGAGCCATATCCCAGTATGTTATATGATTTTTTCTCTGGCGCGCGCTCAGGAAAGTCCAGTATAGGTTTATTTTCGCTGCTTTGACTCATATTGAGGAAACCAAATTTAAACAATTTTGTTGCATCGGTAATTATGAAGTTCGGCAAACTCAGTGATATATCGCAGGTTGATTTTTCATTACCGAATGATCATTCGGGAACTAAGGATGCGTTGGCTAAGGGCAGCGGATTATTGAAGATCTATCAGGGCGGAACCATGTGGAATATACCTGAGTGGATTGGAAAAATTTTCCCAGAGAAGACACCCAAGAAGGATTTGATGCGCTCTTATGGATCAGCTTTCAATACCATAGAACTGAACGCAACACACTATAAGATTCCAACAAAGGAAGTGGTAAGGAACTGGTATGGAGCAATGCCCGATGACTTTGTTTTTTGTCCAAAGTTTCCGCAGCTTATATCGCACTATAGACGTTTTAAAAATTGCGAGGGGCTGACAGATGAGTTTCTGGAGGCAATTTTAGAGCTAAAGGAAAAACTTTCTTTTTCGTTTATTCAGTTACCGCCCAACTTTACGGTTCAACACGCTGAAACCTTATCCGACTATTTATACGCGCTACCGAGGGATATGAAATTCGCTTTAGAATTTCGTCACGAGTCTTGGTTTGAACCGAATGAGCGTTCGGTCGGTATTTGGGAAACAATGGAAAAATGTGGGATTGCCAGTGTCATTACAGATACAGCAGGTAGAAGAGATGCAGTTCACATGAGACTTACTACGCCACATTGTATTGTTCGATTTGGTGGAAATGAGCTTGATCAATCAGATACCAAGCGTCTGGAGATGTGGGTGAATAGAATTGAGGATTGGAAGAGAAAAGGATTGGAGGAGTTTCAGTTGTGGATTCATCAGCCAGACAGTCTACTAACGCCAGAGACATCACAAATTTTTGCTGCCCTTGTTAGGGAGAGATTCAATATTACCTTGAAAGCACCGGTAATTTCTCAAAAGTTGTTTTAATAAAAAAGCCGGGGCAGAGTGTCCCGGCTTTCTATTCGAAAATTTTGCAGGTTTCGAATCAATCGACGTTATCGTCTAAAAAAGTATTATTGTCGCGGAGTTCTGTTCTCTTCTCACCATTTTCGTCAGTGCTTTCGCTCAAAGTAAAGCGCGACATGCTGCTTTCATGGCTATGTTGAACATTATCCAAAGATACTTTTCTTCTGAGGTATGCAGGTTCATTTTCCATTTCAGAAAGACCGCTTGGAGTTTTCAATTTCAAAGTAAACTCACGAATTTTCATTTCACGATCTTTATTACGTGCCATGAGTTCTGTGCGATTTGGGCGATCTGATACTTGCACACTTTCTTTATGGGCTACGGTATCAGTTGGCTTGTTGTCAAGCACACTGTTGAGTTCGGGTTTGAAGTTGAAAGCAAGGGGTTTTTCCTCTGGCTTAGGCTCTTCACTCTTGAGCTTCATTGAAGAAAGCTCAGGCAGTTCGTCATTGTTAAACAACAAAGACTGGACTGGCTTTGTTTCTTCGCTGAGATGGTGAACCTTGATAAATGGCTCTTCATTCTTGGTATTAGCGGGCGCAGCTGGCTCTTCTGTTGGCTTACTTACTTTATTCACAACCTCTGTAACGTTGGGAGTGTCAAGAACTGGCTTATCAAGAACGTGTTTAACTGTTTCGCTATTTGAAGAGTCGAGTAGTGTATCTACTGATTTACCTTGGAATCCAGTAGCGATTACTGTAACGCAGATTTCATCACCGAGAGAAGTATCGTTTCCGTATCCCCAGATTACTTCTGCATTCATTCCTGCTTGCTCTTGGATGTAGTCAGTGATCTCAGAAACTTCGTCCATAAGGAGTTCGTCAGCACCGTAAGTGATGTTGAGAAGTACGAAGTTTGCGCCGTGGATATCGTTATCATTGAGAAGTGGCGACTCAAGTGCAGTATGAATTGCTCTGAGAGCGCGGCCTTCACCTGAAGCGCGACCGCTACCCATGATTGCGTAGCCGCTATCTTTCATCACAGTCTTCACGTCGTTCATGTCAACGTTGACAGTTCCGGTAAGTGTTATCACTTCTGCGATTCCTTTTGCAGCGGTGCACAAGACCTCATCGGCATGGCTGAAAGCCTGCTTGAGAGAAAGATTTCCATACAATTCGCGCAATTTATCGTTGCGGATGATGAGTAATGTATCGACAGCATCACGCATTTCTTTCAAACCAGAATCGGCTTGCATGGTGCGCTTGCGACCCTCGAATACGAAAGGTACCGTAACGATACCAACGGTGAGGATGCCCATATCTTTTGCAATCTTAGCGATTACAGGAGCGGCACCAGTGCCTGTTCCGCCACCCATACCCGCTGTAATAAACACCATATTGGTGTTAGTCGAAAGCAGAGCTTTTACTTCGTCGAGGCTTTCAATGGCTGCGTTCTTTCCAACTTCTGGTATAGAACCGGCGCCACGGCCTTCCGTGAGTGTAGAACCCAACTGGATCTTTGTGGGTACAGGACTTTTGTCCAACGCCTGAGCATCGGTATTGCAAACGATGAAATCAACGCCTGTAATACCTTGTTCATACATATAGTTTACGGCATTGGAACCGCCGCCGCCAACACCAATTACTTTGATGATGGAGGAATTTTCCTTCGGTAATTCGAATCTCAAAGAATTTTCCATGGGTCTTCAGATGATTTGTACTTGTAAATCAACGCACTGACTACTTCAAGATGGTCAGTACTTTGAATGGCCTAAGAAACTATCATTTTGAGTGAGTAATTAGAGGATTTTTATAAAAGAGTCAACCACCCAATGTTAGTAAATCCGACTTTTTTACACCGTTTTTTTCTGTTCTCGGTTTGTGCTATTTTTGAGAAATGAAACAAGTCCTCTCCCAGATTTTGGAAGCGAAGCAAAGCGGAAAGAAAATGCTCGCATTGCTCATTGATCCTGACAAAATAAAGGGAGATGAGCATTTGGAGAAGTGGATTCAACTCATTCGACACAGTCAAACAGATGTTGTTTTTGTCGGAGGAAGTTTGCTTACCAATAATCAAATGGATGCCACAGTTAAGGCATTAAAGAACAATCTAAATGTGCCAGTCGTTCTTTTTCCGGGTAATTGGAATCAAATTTCAAATCATGCCGATGCGTTGCTTTTTCTGTCGCTCATTTCTGGTCGCAACCCCGACTTGTTGATTGGCCAGCACGTTCACGCAGCGCCAATTTTAAAAACCAGTCAGCTCGAGGTAATTTCTACAGGATATATGCTCATCGACTGTGGGCGGCAAACCACTGCTTCTTACATGAGCCATACACTTCCTATTCCATACAATAAACCGGATATCGCCGCAGCCACTGCGTTGGCGGGTGAGTATTTAGGCATGAAGCTGATCTATCTCGATGGTGGAAGCGGCGCAGAACAGCCCATAAGCAGAGCGATGATAAAAAAAGTAGCCGCTTCTGTTAACCTGCCAATCATTGTGGGTGGCGGTATTCGAACCGAAGAAGATGCCGCTGCCGCATACACTGCGGGTGCAGATATTGTAGTCGTAGGCACCGCTGTCGAAAACGAACCCGAACTCCTTTTCACCTTTAATGAAATTAAATCTCAAACCAAACAGTGATAAGCATCAGTTGGTAGAATAGATTTTATAGCATTATTTTCACACTTTCAAAAAATCAAACAAATGGCGATACGCAGACCGTTCAATCTTCAAGGATGGATACAAGAAAACAGAGAGTTACTGAAACCTCCTGTTGGAAATAAAAATCTCTACAAAGAAGCAGGCGATTATATCGTCATGATTGTAGGTGGACCTAATGCGCGAAAGGATTATCACTACAACGAAACAGAAGAGCTGTTCTATCAAATAGAAGGTGATATCAATGTTCGAATTCAAGAAGACGGTCAAGCGGTTGATGTTCCTATCAAGGCCGGCGAAATGTTCTTACTTCCAGCAGGTGTGCCTCATCAACCGCAACGTGGCGAAAACACCGTGGGGCTCGTAATCGAAGTGAAAAGGGCTGATCGTGAAATGAAAGATGGTCTTCTATGGTTTTGTGACAACTGCAACAACAAACTGCACGACACTTATTTCATCTTAGAGAATATTGAAAAGGATTTCCTACCAAGGTTCAAGGAATTCTACACAAACGAAGATCTTCGAACATGCAAAAAGTGCGGTACTGTGATGCAAGCAGATCCTAGGTTCGTCTAAACAGTAAATGGTAAATCGAGTCCTCATCATACTTTTTTTATTATCGACATTGAGGTCTTTATCTCAATGTGAGACCGCCTTCGTTCGTGTTTTTTCTAATGTTAGTTCTGGAGGTGCGTCTTTTGTCAATTGGCAAATACGTGATGCCAACAATCAGATAGTTTTCCAAGGACAGATGAGCTTTGATGCTAATACGAATGAACTGACCGAGGAAGTCTGCATTGAAGAAGGTTGTTATACCCTTCGTGTTATCGGAAATGCGAATTCATCAGAGGCTTCTTTTTACGGTTTAGTAACCAACGGAGCGAATACCGCTTTTGCTCCTTCTTCAGCACTGACTTATGGTTCATCTGTTTTTAATTTCCCATTTTGCACAGATATTCTCGTTACCGAATGCAATGCGGCATTCACATCACAATTAAGTGATTTGGATGTCTCGACGTTCACCTTCATAAATGAGAGCTCTTTTGAAGATTTTCAAGAAATTTCATTTTCATGGTCTTTTGATGATATGGGAGGCTCGGAGCTTTCTAATCCAGAATTCTCTTTTTATGAAAATGGCGGTTTTGAGGTTTGTCTCCAGCTAGTGTCAAGTCAGAATGGAGTTATTACGTGTCAGTCTGAGTCTTGTCAAACGATAGTAATCACTGATTGGTTTAATGAAAACTGTCCTCAGGAGATTATTCATAATGGGCAGTGTGGAAATTATATTTTCTACGTAGATGAGCCGAATGTATCTTCTGTTATATGGAGCATAGATGGAATTGTTCAAGATGATAATGATCAACATTTGGCCTACACGTTTGATGTATCTGGTCCGCATGAGATTTGTGCTGATGTGACGAGTGCTGATTGCGAAATGAGTAATGTTATTTGCAAAAACGTAAATGTCAATTCGTGCGAGTATCCAATGTGCACACTGGAAATTGACGTAATTGACTTGGGAAATGGGGCTTATGAGTTTACCGCATTCGGTCTCCCAGAAGTTTATCCAATGTTTTGGACCTTTGGCGACGGCGCCTCTGTCGCGGCAACGTGGGTCGTTATCCACCATTTTGACGAACCGGGAACGTATCAAATTTGTGGGAGTATAAGCGACCCCATCTGCTCAGGCCTGGTTCAAGGTTGTATTACAATAGAGGTGGAAAATGTTTCAGAATGCGCACCTATCAATTTTGGGATTGATTCAAATCTCGCGCAAGGCGGTCCATATTATTTAAATTATCAATTGGTCAATGCAAACTCTGGCGAGGAAATAGACTCGGGAGTTATTCTATACAGCCAACTCGATCAGAGTTTTGATAGAATGGTTTGTATAGATTCGGCTTGTTACGATCTCATTATTTGTGACCCCAACACATCAATTGATTGGTCTGCGGTAAATGTATTCGGTGGAGTTGGATTAGAACTCATTGGTTGGGACGAGGCTTGCGACGGAGGTAGGGTTTATCATTTTGCATACTTTTCAAAATGCTCCGTGGGTCCGCTGCCTTTTTGCGCTCCCTCATTCAACGTTATTCCCAATGAAAATGGCGGTTATGAATTTGAAAATACAAGCGTGTATAATGGATTAGCCGCTTATTACTGGGATTTTGGCGATAATACAACTAGTCTGGAGACCAATCCATCACATGTATTCTTGGAATCAGGAAGCTATAATATTTGTTTGACCATATCCACAAGCTTTGGTTGCACTAACGTTGAGTGTTTGAATCTCAATGTGGTTGGTATTTCCGAGTTGGAGGAATCGTGGAGGGTTTATCCGAATCCAGCGACGGATGTATTGCAGATTGAGACCTTTTTTGATTTTAAAAGCGGACAAATTACCGTTTTTACATGTGATGGGCGAGAAGTACTCCGTGAAAACATAAATGGAAGCCGCATTTCATTGGAATGCAATGCCTTGGAAACAGGTACATATCTACTCGTGCTTTCAGATAAACGAGGTTCGTGGAGAACGCTCATTCAAATTCATTAATTTGGTTAATTCCCGTTAATAAGATAGGCTGTTGATGCTAAAAACATCAAATGGAAAGGTTATCTTCGCCCCCGTTCTACTAAACCGTTAGTATGTCATATCAAAAGCTAAACATTATTACAGGGTGGATCCTTTTTTTGGTGTCTGCCGTTGTTTATTATCTCACTTTAGAGCCGACAATGCCATTCTGGGATTGCGGTGAATTCATTGCCTCTGCCTATAAGTTGGAGGTAGGTCACCCGCCTGGAGCGCCGCTCTTCATGATGATTGCACGTTTGTTTTCTGCTTTCGTAGAGCCAGAGAGCGTTCCCTTCATGGTTAACATGTTGTCCGCAATTTCTTCAGCTGCCACCATCATGTTTTTGCATTGGTCTATTACACACATGGCCAAAAAAATAGCTGACTTGAATGGGCCTCTTAATTCTGCAAAAACTATAGCAGTGATTGCAAGCGGTGTTGTAGGTGGCCTTGCATATACATTTAGTGATTCTTTTTGGTTCTCCGCTGTAGAAGGGGAGGTTTATGCAATGTCATCGTTGTTTACAGCCATCGTTTTCTGGGCGATTCTTAAATGGGAATCTGTGGTGGATGAGTCGGGCTCTTTGCGTTGGATTATTCTCATCGCTTACTTGATGGGATTGTCTATTGGTGTTCACTTATTGAACCTTCTTGCCATTCCAGCGATTGCTTTTGTGTATTATTTCAAAAAGTATCCTTTCTCTTGGAAAGGTGTGATTATTACAGGAGCAGTTTCTTTGGCTTTGCTGGGATTAATTCAAGTAGGTATTATCATTTATGCCGTAAAGCTTGCAGGATTCTTCGAGAGAACATTTGTAAACAGCTTTGGATTACCATTTAATTCAGGTGTAATATTCTATGCTGTATTACTTATTTCGGCTATTGCAGCAGGTATTTACATCACCCATAAGAAGGGAATGATTGTAGCTAACACCCTCATAGTAGGAATCATGGTGGCCATCATCGGTTATACCACGTTCGCAACTATAGTGGTGCGTTCACACGCGAACACTCCAATGGACGAAAACAATCCGGAAAATATCTTCGCTTTATTGTCGTATCTCAATCGTGAACAATATGGAGATCGTCCATTGCTTTATGGTCAATATTTCAATACACCTGAAGATAAATTAGATCCATATATAGACGGTGCTGACGTTTGGGTTAAGTCATACAGCGTGCGTGAAGATCGAACTACCAATCGTCTGGTGCTGAGTTCTAGAGATCGTTTTGAAGCAGAGAAGTATATCAAAGACAATCCAGAACAAAAGCTGAAATTGGTCGAAGAGTACATTGAGAGCGGCGAAAAAAAGGAAAGCGTAGTGAATTATCGTCCTGAGTTTAGCTCGGTTTTCCCGCGTATGTATTCCAGTCAGGGCAGTCACATTGCTCAATATAAAGAGTGGTCAAATTACAAAGGTTGGAACACGCCTTCGGGAAGAGCTAAAGTTACTAGCGACGAAGAATATGTTAAGCGATTGGAATATCAATTGAACCGAGTTGAAACCCAGCAGGAGTTTAATTCGATGATGCGTGCCCTCGACAAGAAGTATGCTGAGTTGTTGCCTTCGAAAGGAGAGGATTTGCGATACTTCTTTTCATATCAAATCAATTGGATGTACTGGCGATACTTCATGTGGAATTTCGCTGGTAAGCAGGATGACACTCAAGGTCATGGAGATTTCTTAGACGGAAACTGGATATCTGGATTTGATATAGTGGATGAAGAGAGATTGGGTAACAGACAAATGTTGCCGGAAATTGAAAAGGAGAATAGAGGAACCAACAAGTTTTATTTCTTTCCTTTAATACTCGGGGCTATTGGGTTGGTTTTCCAACTCCTTCGCCATCCAAGAGACTTCAGTGTAGTTGGTTTGTTGTTCTTATTAACGGGTCTGGCCATTGTGGTGTACCTCAATCAAACACCACTGCAACCTCGCGAGCGAGATTATGCATACTCAGGTAGTTTTTATGCTTTTGCAATTTGGATAGGTCTAGGTGTTTATGCACTTTACTATGCCGCTACCAATATGACCTTTAAGCAACTTGGAATGCTTGCCGCAATGACTGTTGGTGGCTCTGTTGTATTGTATTTACTTGAATCATTGGTAGGTGGTGATGGCAAGGGCTTCAGCCTTTCATTAATGATAATGTCATTGATAGTAACCGCCTTATTTGCAATCGCGACGGCGCTCAACGCCTTTATGAAAGGTGAAACCACGGCTAAAGCACTTGTAGCTGCTATTCTTTGTTTGCCTGCACCATACCTTATGGCTGCCGAAGGTTGGGATGATCACAATCGCGCTGAGCGTCGCACGGGTATAGCAATGGCTATCAATTATCTTCAGTCACTTCAGCCCAATGCAATCATATTTACCAACGGGGACAATGATACCTTCCCGTTGTGGTATGCTCAAGAGGTAGAGGGTATTCGTACCGATGTAAGGGTTGTCAATCTCTCACTCTTAAATACCGATTGGTATATTGATCAAATGAAGCGCAGAGCTTATGAAAGCGCTCCAGTGCCTTTCAAAATGCCTGAAAGCAAATACAGACAGGGTACACGCGATGTGTTGTTTTTGGATCCCTATGGAAAAACAACTGGCTTCATGCCAGTAAGAGATGCGATTGCATTCACATTAAACGACGCGAATGTTATCAAGAATGGAGATAGAAATGTACACTACCTTCCTAGTTACTTATTTAGTCTAAAAGTGGATTCTGCGGCAGTTGAAGAGTTTAGACCTTTGTTACAAGAAGGCGATTCTCTGGTGTCTGAAATTAAATGGGGAATTGTTGATGAGCGCGGTGAACCTCGCTCCTACATTACAAAGGCCCAACTTTTAGTAATGGATTTATTGAATAATATGGATTGGAGTCGCCCTGTTTACTTCGCTGTTACCACAGGAGGCGAAGCCTATATGGGACTCGAGAGATACTTCCAACTCGAAGGTCTTGCGTATCGTCTTACTCCAATTCTTCACAAACAGTCTAGCAACCCGAATCTAGAGGGTGGCGTGAGAACGGATGTGATGTACGAGAATATGATGTCGAAATTCCAATGGGGGAATATGGATACCAAAGACATTTATATGGATGAGAATAACAGACGAATGACAAGTAATCTACGTCTCCAGTTCTCACACCTCGCTGAAGCTCTTGTGCAACAAGGCAAGAATAAAGAAGCAATTGAAGTACTAGACAAATGCTTGGCGGTGATGCCAGAGAAAACGGTTCCATACGACCAGCCGCAAATTATGTGGACATTGAGCGACTTGTATTATGAGGCAGGAGATTCAGTGAAGGGATTGAACTTGGCTAAGAGAATGTATCAGTTGAATCTTCAAGAAATCGACTACTACAACTCACTAGACGAGGCACGCCAAGGAGTGATGACAAGAGACGTTGAAATGAGATTGCGTTTGAATGCTATCATGGTGGGACAAGCCGAAGACTACTTCCCAGATGATACAGATGTGCAAATCATGCGCAAGCAAGTTGATGAAGTAATGGAGAAATTTGGCTTGGAACAACAAATGCCAGCAGGAAGAAGAAAGCCAGCTCCTCAGCCTAAGATATTAGAGTTTGACGATAGTATGATGCCAAAGAAAAATAAATAATGCAAGAGTATTTAGTTCCCTTTCAAAGTGTAGCAGGAATACTGGATCTGTTTACACTTATCGTGATGGAGATTGTCTTAGGGATAGACAACATCATTTTCATCGCAATCATCTGCGGATACATTCCCAACAAAAAAGATCAAGCTAGGGCTCGATTTATTGGTCTAGCTATGGCGCTTGTTGTAAGGATTTTATTGTTGTCCACAATTTCATACATCACCAAGCTCACTGAGCCTTTCTTCCATCTCGGTTCGATTCCAGTTACAGGTAAAGGTTTGATTTTGTTTTCGGGCGGTATGTTTTTGATTATAAAAACAACCTCAGAGATTTATCATAAATTCAAAGATGCAGATCAAGCAGACGAGGCGAGTTCTAGAAAAATGTCGATGGGTAAAGCAATCTTTCAGATTACAATGATTGATATCGTATTCTCACTGGATTCAATTATTACCGCTGTTGGTTTGAGCAATCATATTCCAATCATGGTAATGGCTGTAATTGTTGCGATGATTGTAATGCTCTTATTTGCTCCTTATGTAGCAAGATTTATCGAAGAATATCCAACCATAAAAATGTTGGCATTGGCTTTCTTAGTAGTGATTGGTTTGATTCTCGTGGTGGAAGCTTTGGAAGATGCACACGTGCTGCATTTGCCAGAAGGTGTCGACATTAAAACATACGCATATATTGCTCTAGCTTTCTCTATTATTGTTGAATTGCTCAACATTCGATTGAGAAATGTAAAATTGCGAAAGGCATCTAAATAAAATGAATACAAAAAAGAAGGCCGTTGAAAATATCAACGGCCTTTTACTTGAATTACATTATAGTGGCGCCTGCTTTATTCCAAAGTATCAGGTTCTTGTTATATCCGACCTACACATAGGAAAAGCCGGTCATTTTAGAAATAATGGTATTGCCATTCCATCCATCGCTAACAAGAATAATTTTTGGAAAATGGTGGAGGCCATTGAATGGTGCAAACCACAGGAAATCGTTTTTTTAGGAGACCTGTCGCATAGTCGTGAAAATGCTGAATGGAGAGATTTCGTTGATTTTTTAGATCAATATCCCCAAATAAAAAGAACACTCGTAAAAGGGAATCATGACATTCTTAGTGATCAGGCCTACGATAAAGCTCAAATAGAAGTTGTAAGTCAAAGAGTCATTGAAAAGTGTCTTTGGAAACATGATTTTGATGAGGATGATTTAAAAAAAGATTTATATCCAATTACCGGACATATTCATCCTGCGGTATTGCTCACTGGTGGCGCTAGACAAAGTATGAGACTTCCATGTTTTTATTTTGGTGAAAAGAATGGATTCATCCCAGCCTTTGGAGAGTTTACTGGAACAGCTTTAATTAAACCAAAAAAAGGAGATCGAGTTTGGGTGCTCGCTGATAAAAAGGTATTACAAGTGTCGTAATTAGAACTTGACTTCTTTGATGAGTTTACCTTTTGTATAGTGACTTTCTTTTACTTTCTTGCCATTGCTGTCATAATCGACGCATACACCATCTTCCTTGCCGTTGACATAATACTGTTCGGACTTTAAATTTCCGTTTTCATAAAAATACTTCCACGTCCCGTTTTCCATTTCGTTTTTATACGTCCCCGTCCACTGCAGATTGCCATTTGCGAAAAAGACTTCTTCCTTCACCATCTCTTTAGTGGAATTGCTGAAATAGAGCACTACATAGGGTTTCCCATTTGGATGCTTGCGCATTACCTGTTTCGTCACATCAGACTGATGTGCTTGAAGGAATAACGATAAAAGGAATATAAAGGTGTATTGACCAATCATGTTAGGGTGTTCTGCAATACGCTTATACCAGAATCGAGCCTAAAGGTTTCAATTTGCAGAAACCTCTACTGTAAAATCTCCAGAGAACGGAAATGGGGAACCTACCTCAGATCCATTGAATATCTCTTGCAAGAATACGCTGAAGCGCACTTGCTCTGTGCCACCAAAGAAAGCAGGGGCCACAGTTACTCTTCCAGATACTGCTCTGAAGTATTTCACAGGAATGAGATCGTCATTTTGATTTACCTGCTGGGCTTCGGCCTCAAATTCAGCATCGTTTTCGCCTAAGTCAAAAATTGCAGTGGTTACGTCTGGCACCTCAATGATGAAGTTTACCGAGTGTGGCTGGGCTTGTCCGTCTTCTTTGACATCACCAGTGATATAGTATCGACGGCTCATTTCAACGAAGTCGTCGGTCAAAATGTAGTTGGCATCCAATAGATCGTACGAAGCACCGCGCCAATTGAAAGTTCCACACTTACATGCATATGGTTCTGCCTCATATTCAGGAGTTTTTTTACATCCACTGAAAAATACAGATGCAATTACAATCAAGCTAAGGACTAGGCGGAGTTTCATATTCTATTAAGCCTTTGATTTTGGTCGCACGAAGATAAACATATTATTGGAAATCTGGATACAGCAGGTATTTTGATCTGATTTTCAGGTATCTGTCCAAACCCTCCTTCCAAGAAGCTCTAATTTCTTCAGCGGTTTTGCCTTCTGTTATCTGCCTTCGCAGGATATCGTTTCCTGCGAGTTTATCAAAAAAATCTGATGATTTAAAAAATGGAGTAGGACCATCGTAATCGTTAAAAGCTAGCAATATCCATTCGAGATTGAGGCGTTTTATGGAATGAAAATCGGACATGTTTTTCTTTTCCAATAGAATACCATTGCATTTTTGATTTTCGAATGGCGGATCCATGGCAACGCCAGGCAAATCCACAGGAGTGAGTTCTTTAGTTCCTGATTTGAATTGAGGAAATCCAAACCACTGAAAAGGGTAGTCTGTTCCTCTACCCACGCTGATGGCTGTTCCTTCGAACAAACAAAGTGAAGGATAGGCATAAATCGATGTCGCATTGGGTAGGTTGGGTGAGGGCTGGAACGGAAGTTCATAACTAGATGAGTGATCATAGCCAATGCAGGGAATCACGGTTAGACTGCATTTTACTCCATTTTTAAGCCAGCCTTCGTCATTTATCATTTTGGCCAACTCACCCACAGTGCAGCCGTGTACAATAGGAATGGGGTGCATGCCAACAAACGATTGAAATTTTAAATCCAGCACAGGCCCGTCCACATAGTGCCCGTTTGGGTTTGGTCGGTCTAATACGATGACTGGAATTTTCAGCTCAGCGCAAGCTTCCATTACATAATGCATGGTGCTGATGTAGGTGTAAAATCTTGCACCTACATCCTGAATATCAAATACCACAATGTCAATTCCCTGAAGAGACTCAGCGGAAGGTTTTTTATTTTTTCCATAAAGCGAAATTAGAGGAAGACCGGTTTTGGCATCAATGTCTGATTTTACGGTTTCTCCTGCACCATGATCGCCTCTAAAACCGTGTTCAGGCGCGAAAACTTTTTTAACCCTTATACCAAGTGAAATCAACGAATCGACAATATGGGTGCGGTGGATTCTGGATGTGTTATTAGCTACGACGGCAACATTTTTTCCCGCCAGCAAAGGCAGATACTCACTTGTTCTTTCTGCACCAACAAGGAGTTGGCTAGCATTTGCAGGGCTCGAGTTGCTGGCAACAGGTGAAGTGCAGGATACAATAAGGAAAAGAAATAAAACAGATTTCATAGGACAAATGTGCAATAATGAATGCAGTTTTGGTACTGCGGGTGTACTTTTACCATCAAAATTGTGCCATCTGGATTTTAGCTCATTCATATCGAGAAGAATTATCAAAGGTGACGAGAAACAAAGAATTTCTCGCCCAATAGTACGCATTGCGACGTGGGGTGTAGCAGTTGGAGTGATGCTTATGATACTTTCGGTGGCTATTGTAAAAGGCTTTCAAAAGGAGGTGAGGGGAATGGTGATAGGATTCGGGTCTCACTTTCAAGTAGTTTCTAATCGAGATAATATCAGTAAAGACTCTCAACGACTCCTCTTCGATCAGAATGTTTATGATAACCTGAAGAAATTAGAAGGAGTCAAACATGTTCAGGTTTTTGCCGCAAAGCCGGGTATCATAGAATCGAAAGAAGGACTACAAGGGGTTGCAATCAAAGGTGTGTCATCTGATTACGACTGGAGTTTTATCAAATCAGTACTCAAAGAAGGTAAAGTGCTTGATGACGATAGTCTCGAAGCGAATCAGTTGGTACTATCAAGCACACTCACACGAAAACTCCGACTTCGACTTGGAGATAAAGTCAGCATTTATTTTGTCAATGACCAGAACGATGCAAGGCAGCGCAATTTCACGATTGTTGGAATTTATGAGACAGGCCTAGAAGACTATGACTCTCAATATGTATTCACGGATATTGGTCATGTTCAAAAACTGAGTGGTTGGGGATTACAAGCCCAGCTTCTTGTAGATACCGTTTGCACAGGGGATTATATTATGGTTGGAGCCACAGGATTCGGAGGAGATGGCTTCTATACTTATACTTGGAGCAATTCAACTTGGACTGGAGAAGGGCCTCATTTTCTTGAAGCTTCTAAAGACACTTCATTTTACGTAGTTCTCAGTGATGGAGAGGAGACAGAGCGCGACACAGCTTTTGCTACAGTTGATTTCCTGGATGATAATGCTTTGTCCTGCTCGCCTTTTATTGTTAAGACAACTACAGGAGGCGGTTCGCAAAGTGAATATATCGGCGGATATGAGGTGTTGATCAATGATTATGAACAACTCCTGTCAGCAGATGATCGCATCTTTAATGCGCTGCCTTACGACCTTCAGGTTTTCAAAGTCACGGATCGTTCTCCAGAGATTTTTTCATGGCTTGCGATGCTCGATATCAACGTTATCATCATCATCATTTTGATGATTGTAATTTCAATCGTAAATATGACATCCGCCTTGTTGATTATAATACTCGAAAGACAGCAAATGATTGGCACGCTGAAGGCATTGGGCGCCACAGATGGACCAATCGTCAGAGTCTTTGTAGTACACGCCATGGTAATCATCGGCAAAGGCATGCTGATCGGTAATGTAATTGGAATTGGTTTCGCGGCGCTACAATATTACTTTCACCTCATACCACTTGATCCAGCTAATTACTATGTGAATACAGTGCCAATAGAGTTGGTCTGGCTGGAGTTTTTACTCCTGAATATTGGCGTTGTGTTTATTTGTTTTGCAATTTTATTAATACCAGCGAAGTATGTAAGTCGAATCACGCCAATCAAATCAATTCGATTCAGTTGAACCTTCGCTTGACTACCTTTGTATCACTTTTATATTTAGAAAATGAAGTACGCTCACAATATCCTCGAAACCATAGGAAATACTCCATTGGTTAAGCTAAACAAAATTGCGAAGGACATACCTGCGCTTGTTTTGGCTAAAATCGAAACCACCAATCCAGGTAATTCAATCAAAGATCGCATGGCGTTGAAAATGATTGAAGATGCGGAGAAAGATGGTCGCCTCAAACCGGGAGGAACGATCATCGAGGGTACGAGTGGAAATACCGGGATGGGTCTGGCGATAGCAGCGGTCGTAAAGGGGTATAAGTGTATTTTCACTTCCACCGATAAGCAATCAAAAGAAAAATTTGATGCTCTTAGAGCCTTTGGTGCAGAGGTAATCGTGTGCCCAACCAACGTTGAGCCAGAAGATCCTCGATCTTACTATTCTGTGTCAAGTAGATTAGAAAAGGAAGTTCCCAACAGCTGGAAGCCCAATCAATATGATAATCCGAGCAATGCACAGGCGCATTATGAATCTACAGGTCCGGAGATTTGGGAACAAACGGAAGGAAAAATCACTCACCTTGTAGTCGGTGTTGGTACTGGTGGAACTATCTGCGGAACTGCACGTTATCTTAAAGAGAAAAATCCTAATGTGAAAATCATCGGTATTGACACTTACGGATCAGTTTTCAAAAAGTACAAGGAGACTGGAATCTTCGATAAAAATGAAATTTACCCCTACATCACAGAAGGGATCGGAGAAGATTTTTTACCTAAAAATGTCAACTTCGATTTGATTGATCATTTTGAAAAAGTTACCGATAAAGATGCGGCAGTAATGACGCGTCAAATTGCACGTCAGGAAGGAATCTTTGTTGGAAACAGCGCCGGAAGCGCAATAGCTGGGCTACTTCAAGTAAAACACATGTTCGGTCCAAACGATGTTGTAGTTGTAATTTTCCATGATCATGGTACACGCTATCTCGGAAAAATGTTTAATGATGAGTGGATGCGTGACAGAGGATTTTTGGAAGAAGAGAAAAAGACTGCTAGAGACCTCGTGGCAGGTAATATCGATAAACCGCTCGTAACGGTTGGTTCAGGCGAATTGGTGAGTCACGCGGTGGCTAAGATGAAAAAGTATAACATCACACAAATTCCTGTAATGAAGGACGATGCCTTGGCAGGTTCTATCGACGAATCCAAAATATTCCAATTGTTGGTTGAGGACGCCAAGCTGCTTGATAAGAAAATTGAAGAAGTAATGGGCGCCCCTTTCCCTGTGGTTGATGAGGATGCTGATATTGCAGCAGTTTCAAAATTGATTACAAAAGAAACTCCAGCAGTGCTCGTGAAGTTACATAGCGGCAAACATCATATCATCACAAAGTATGATATTATAGGAAGTATAGCATAACCGAATGAACGTTCATTCGGTTTTTCTATCTTTTGAAATTCAATACGGTCGAAGAGATTATTGAGATACATTCATCCAGTTGCGCTTCTGTAATAACTAGAGGTGGCGCAAATCGAATGATGTTTCCATGAGTTGGTTTTGCAAGCAGGCCATTTTCCGCAAGCTTGATGCAAAGATCCCAAGCTGTATGGCTATCTTCTGTATCATCAATTACGATTGCATTCAATAATCCTTTTCCTCTAACCAGCGTGATGAGATTGGTTTGAGAGATGAGCTCCTGCATTGCCTTTCTAAACTTTTTGCCAAGGCGTTCTGAGTTCTCACTGAGATTTTCGTCTACCAATACTTGGAGCGCTTCGGTTGCTACTGCGCAAGCTAAAGGATTGCCTCCGTAGGTGCTGCCGTGTTCTCCCGGTTTGATGGTGAGCATCACCTGATCGTTTGCAAGTACGGCCGCAACTGGTAACACTCCTCCACTTAGAGCTTTGCCTAAAACGAGGATGTCTGGCTTTACATTTTCATGATCACACGCAAGCATCTTTCCTGTGCGTGCGAGACCAGTCTGAACTTCATCTGCAATCATAAGAACATTGTATTTCGTACAAAGCTCTCTTACGCCTTTGATGTATCCTTCGTATGGAACTACAACGCCAGCCTCACCTTGAATAGGTTCAAACATGAATCCAGCAATATTGGGCTCTGCTTTGAATGCCTCTTCCAATGCTTGAAGGTTGTTGTATGGAACAATGATATATCCAGGTACAAATGGTCCAAAACCGTTGGTGCTACTGGGATCTGTGGATGATGAAATCGCTGCAAGTGTACGCCCCCAGAAGTTGCCCTCTACAAATACCATTTTAGCTTCATTGGCAGGAACTTTTTTGACGTCGTATGCCCATCTTCTCGCAAGTTTCATAGCCGTTTCACCACCTTCTACTCCGGTATTCATTGGAAGTACCTTGTCGTAACCAAAGAAATCTGTGATGAATTTTTCGTAAACACCTAACTTACTATTATAAAATGCGCGGCTTGTAAGTGTAACCTTAGTAGCCTGTTCAGTGAGTGCTGTTATAATACGAGGGTGGCAATGCCCTTGATTCACGGCTGAGTAAGCAGAAAGGAAGTCAAAGTAGCGCTTGCCTTCGAGATCCCAAACATATACACCTTCACCTTTATCTATCACGACTGGTATAGGATGATAATTGTGCGCACCGTATTTGTCCTCGAGTCTCATTGATTCTGAGGAAGTAAGCGATGATGTAAGTGTGTTTTGTGCAGTGCTCATGGCCATGTTTTTTGCAAAAGTACGAATTCAATTCTCCTAAAAATTTGCTAAAAATTGTGGTTTACTCAATTTTTTGTTCGAGTATTGCATTCTCAATGTCAAAATACAACTTGTATTGACATTTACATTGATTACAAAGCTCAAGCATACGACAGAAGTTGCGGGGTGCTATATTTCGTGGCTCAGGAGTGATTCAAGTCTTGCCGTTTTGGGAGAGAGGGCGGCAGGAGCCCCGCTTCTATCTGTCATTTCTGGACGTATGGAGCTTTGACGATCAATAATATTTCCGATGGCTTAAAGAAATATTGACTATTTTCGCGCCCAGTTTTAAAACAATCCAACAATCAAAAAAATGGCAGGAAAGGTAACGTTTACCATGATCAAGCCTGACGCAACTGCAGCAGGTCATACAGGTAAAATCATCGACAGAATCATCGGTGCAGGTTTCAAGATCAAAGCAATGAAATGGACACGCCTCAGCAAAGAGGAAGCAGGTAAGTTTTACGAAATTCACCGCGAACGTCCGTTTTTCGGAGAGTTAGTAGAATACATGACTAGCGGCCCAATCGTTGCGGCTATCCTAGAAAAAGATAACGCAGTAGAGGACTTCCGCACATTGATTGGTGCTACAGATCCACAGAAAGCGGCTGAAGGAACCATCCGTCGTGACTTCGCTACAAGTATTGCAGCCAATGCGGTACACGGTTCTGATAGCGACGAAAACGCTCTGATTGAAGGCGCATTTTATTTTTCTTCAAGAGAACACGCGTAATTAACGCTTCTGATAGTATTTTTGGAGAGCAATCATGTTATACATGGTTGCTCTTTTTGTTTGTCCACTGTTGTAAAATTATTAAATTCAAAAACCAGCCATGAATAAAATCAAGGTGGCCAATCCTATCGTTGAGATGGATGGCGACGAGATGACCAGAATTATCTGGAAGTTTATCAAAGACAAATTAATATTCCCTTACTTGGATTTGGATATCAAGTATTATGATTTGGGAATGGAAAATCGCGACGCTACCGACGATCGCGTTACAGTTGAAGCCGCAGAAGCAACGCTCAAGTATAATGTGGCCGTAAAGTGCGCTACGATTACTCCAGATGAGGCGCGTGTTAAGGAGTTTAATCTCAAAAAAATGTGGAAGAGTCCAAACGGTACGATTCGCAATATCGTAGGAGGCACCGTCTTCCGCGAACCAATCATTTGTTCAAATATCCCTCGACTTGTTCCAGGTTGGACCAAGCCTATAAATATTGGACGCCACGCATTTGGCGATCAGTACAGAGCTACAGATACCGTGGTAAAAGGGAAGGGAAAACTCACTATGACATTTACTCCCGAAGACGGTGGTGCGCCGCAATCATGGGAAGTATATAATTTCGAAGGTGATGGTGTTGCATTGAGCATGTACAATACCGACGATTCTATTTATGGCTTCGCGCGTAGCTGTTTTAATCAGGCATTGAACAGAAAATGGAATCTGTATTTCAGTTCCAAGAACACTATCCTTAAAGCTTATGACGGACGTTTCAAGGATATTTTCGAAGAAGTGTATCAAAATGAATTTATCGAAAAATTCAAAGCGGTAGGCATTACCTATGAGCACCGATTGATAGACGATATGGTGGCATATTGCCTCAAGAGTGAAGGTGGTTTTGTTTGGGCTTGTAAAAACTACGACGGCGACGTGCAAAGTGATATCGTAGCTCAAGGATTTGGTTCACTCGGTTTGATGACGTCTGCATTGATTACTCCAGATGGTAAAACCATGGAAGCAGAAGCTGCACACGGAACCGTTACACGTCACTATCGCCAACATCAGCAAGGCAAAAAGACTTCAACCAATCCGATTGCATCTATTTTCGCGTGGACACAAGGTCTAGCATTTAGAGGTAAATTGGATGGTAATGACGAACTCATTCGCTTTGCTGAAACTTTGGAAAAAGTTTGTGTGGACGTTGTTGAAAGCGGTAAGATGACCAAAGACCTCGCCGTATGTATATACGGTGATAAAACCAACGATTCACATTGGCTCACTACCGAAGACTTCCTCGATGCCATCGATGCAGAACTCAACAGTAGAATGACGAAATAGAAATAAAGCTACGAGCTATTAAGCGACAAAGCGACTAAAACAGACCTAGTCGCTTTGTCGATCGTAGTTATTCGCTTTCTATAATTTCCATGAAATATCTGAAACCGATGCTAGGGGAGGGCGAGTTGTAGGTAGAGAATTTTCCGTTGCCGTCTATTTTCATGGCTTCTTCACCATCAAGCCAGCTTCCGCCTTTAGTCTTGCCTTTTTCTAAAAGCATTTCAGCCACATTCCCACTCATGTTGTACATGCCGAATTTATTGGGCTCATAGGAAATAACCGAGGCAGTGATTTCCGCCGCATCGTTTCGAATAGATGCTGTACCCATCATGTCATCCTTTGCACGGATCAAGTTGCAGCGAGGTGTTCCTTTTTTATCTCGAAGATCATTACCCTCCCACGGGTAGGTCGCTGACGGATTTCCACCTTTTGCAGCGGATACCCACTCTTCTTCTTTTGGAAGTCGAAATAGAACTTTCTTGAATTTTCTTTTTTCAGATTTATTATAAGTGTCAGTTAGCCATTGGCAAAACAGAGTGGCGCCTTCGTAACTAATATTTGCCACCGGATATTCTCTGTAGGCAGGATGCCAGTGATAGTAAGTCACAAATGGCTCATTATGACTCATGCCTTCACGCCATTTTGTGCTATCAATTTTGGCTGAATTATACTTTTCAGTCTGATTCGTTTGTTTTAGATAATTCAAGAAAGAAACGTATTGAAAATTTGAAACTTCAGTCTTCGAAGCGTACAAATTTTCTTTAACCTTGACCAAGTTCTTTTGCGCGGCTTTTATATCAAAGTCCTTTTTCTTCCCACTGCTCCATCCGATCATCACGAGTGCGACTAATAGTATTATGTATTTCATATCTTGGGGTTTTTAAATGACATTCACAAAACTACTCATGCGCATCTCTCCTCACTCTTCTCTCCTTACTCGTCACTCGTCACTAGTCACTAGTATCTAGTAACTAGTATCTAAACTATTTATTGCTAAAGGGCTTAAGCTCGAATTCTTCAGTTCTGTAAATTCTGCAGAAGCGGTTTTCAAAGCCAGATTCCGATCCTGTTTTGAAATAATCGAATCCTGTTCCAACCAACCCACTAACTTTTATTTGTGAGAAATGATTCGGGAAATCGCGACCATGGTTCACTAAGCCGGTCCCATAATAGAGCATCATGTCATAGCCAAGAACAGCAAAGTTGGATGGCTCTGTTTTGAATTTTTTTCTAAAAGCTTCTATCCAATGTTGATCGAAAGGGTCATTATAATCCAGATAAAGCGATTTCGGAAAGGCGACATTGAATTTATTACGGTTATCTACAGAAATGGCATCATAGGTTTCCCACTTATCAAGTCCATACACAATAGAGTTGGTATTTTTAATTGTTTCAAAAACAGAGGCAATTACCTTTTTATCCATTGTAGGAACGATTAGAACATTCCTCTTGGTTTTTGAAAGTAACTCGATCAGGCCTTTACTCAGACTACCATTGTCTGTTACCGTTAAAACAGTGTCTCCTTTGGTTGCCTTATAAGAGGCTTGAAATAATTGCACTTGACGGGCATCGTCGAGTTCCTTTGAGTTAACTAAAATTACATTATCCGTTGCATGATTTTGGACTACCCATCGTCCCATGCTTTCCCAGATGGTAGCATCACTCGGAACAGCCTTGCTGATATTTTGGGTGTTGAGCAAAGATTTATTACTGAGTGGAAATGGAAGTACAATATGAGCACCGGTTTGGTTGCTTAGATTACTCACTTCAAGTACAGCGTCTTTGAAGGCTGGGCCGATAATTAGATCAGCTTTTGCATTAGTTTTTTCTTCAAGAGTTTCTTTAGCCGATGCTTTGGTGTCAATGACATCATTTACGACGATATCGGCATTAAATCCGATCTTCTTCAGACTGTCAGCCGCCATCTGTATTCCTCTATACATTTGAAGGGCTGCGTCTCTGTAGAGTCTATCTTTTTCAGTAAGTAATGAGTCCGTTTGATCAGCATAAAAGGGCAGCATTAAACTGATAACATATTTGTCTTTCTTTCCTCCACCGATAATTGAAATTGGTCGATCAGTATTTTCTGTCCTTTCTTCTTTTGGAGGAGCATCTACCGAATGATCATTCGGTAGCGCGCGTGTAGGAATGGTTAGAACCTGACCTTCTTTCAGAGTTTCGCTAATACCTGGATTGGCATTCATGATGGCCTCCACCGTGATCTTGTATTGCCTAGAAATCGCGAATAAGGTTTCTCCGGGAAGAACTTTATGTTTTACAAACTGATCGATTTTTTCGGGTTTTGGATTCGCTGTCTTTGTTGGAGAAGAAGGGATGTTAATGATTTGTCCTTTCTTTAATCCATTTTCTGCACCGGGATTTGCAGCTATGATATCATTAACGTCCACTTTGTAATCTCGTGAAATGGAGAAAAGTGTTTCTCTTTTTTGTACCTCGTGAGCAATGTAATTCTTGCCGTCGATTGCAACTTGTGTAGAGCCTTTAACAGCGCTTTTATCTTTAGGAATTTTAATAATGGCACCTTCTTGAATGCTGGTTTCAGCACCGGGATTAGCAGAAAGTATTTCATTGATATCGCACTTATATAGCTTGCTCAAAGAGTAAAGAGTTTGTCCTTTTTCTACAGTATGCATATAGTAGGACTTTCCTTCAATGACTTCAGTTGGAGCGGTGATTTGCGCGTTGCTTTTGCAAGATGAAAATGCAAGCAGCAGACCTAATAAGCAACACAAAAGTGTTGATTCGAAATACTTCATGGTTTTATTTATCATTCCCATTCAATTGTTGCTGGTGGTTTGGAGCTGATATCATATACCACTCGGTTCACACCTTTTACTTTATTGATAATGTCGTTGGATACTTTGGCCAAAAATTCGTGTGGTAATCTGCTCCAATCTGCTGTCATACCATCGGTGCTATTCACTGCACGCAAGGCTACAGCTTGTTCGTATGTTCTCTCATCGCCCATCACACCAACGCTTTGCACGGGGAGCAAGATTGCGCCAGCTTGCCATACTTCGTTGTACAGATTATTTTCTTTGAGGCCATTAATCCAAATCGCGTCGACCTCTTGCAAGATACGTACCTTTTCCTCTGTTATTTCTCCGAGAATTCTGATGCCAAGTCCTGGTCCAGGAAATGGGTGACGATCGAGAATTGAGTTTTTAATTTCTAAGGAGCGTCCTACTCTGCGCACTTCATCCTTAAACAACAATCGCAAAGGCTCAACTACTTTAAGTTTCATATAATCTGGGAGTCCACCCACATTGTGATGACTCTTGATAGTTTGAGATGGACCGCCACTAACACTTACGCTTTCAATTACGTCGGGATAAATAGTGCCTTGTCCAAGCCATCGGGCTTCAGAGTAGTGCTTCGATTCTTCATCAAATACCTCAATGAAGACTCTTCCTATCGCTTTGCGTTTTGCTTCTGGTTCGGATAGTCCTTTGAGTGCTTCATAGAATCGGGCTTTAGCATCTACACCTTTCACGTTTAGCCCCATATCCTTGTAGCTGTGAAGCACATCTTCGTATTCATTTTTTCTGAGAAGTCCGTTATCGACAAATATGCAAATCAAGCGATCACCAATAGCTCTGTGAATTAGCATCGCAGCAACAGAACTGTCAACGCCTCCAGAGAGTCCCATGATTACTTGGTCATTTCCCAATTGCGATTTTAATTGTCCAACGGTTTCGTCAACGAATTGAGAAGGTGTCCAGTCTTGACTGCATCCACAAATACCGACAGTGAAGTTTTCTAGTAGTTGCTTGCCGTCTGTGCTATGGTAAACTTCGGGGTGAAATTGAACACCGAAGATATTTTTATCTCCAAATTGATAACCTGCAAATTCGACGTCAGCTGTGCTGCAGATGACGCGAGCATCTGGTCCTGCGCTCTTGATGGTGTCTCCGTGTGACATCCAAACTTGTGATTGCACAGGGATATTTTTTAGCAAAGGATTATTCGATTCGAGCGACACGAGATTGGCTCTTCCGTATTCTCTGTGCGTTGAGCGCATCACCTCTCCGCCGTGTATTTCAGCGAGCAATTGAGCGCCGTAGCAAATACCTAAGACAGGTAATTTGGAAGTATAAATTGTCACATCAGGTTTTGGAGCTCCTTCTTGTTTCACGCTAAATGGACTACCTGAAAGAATGATTCCTTTAACGTTGGCGCCTACTTCTGGTGC
>CAYRZQ010000009.1:0-95986 GCA_964428835.1 uncultured Comamonadaceae bacterium
TCCATATTAATGGCTATAAAGCGCACATCGCCTTTATACTTTTCCTGAAGTTTATTCAACAATAACATTTCCTTCTTGCATCCCGTGCACCAATCAGCAAAGAAGAAGAAGTATGTAAACTGCCCTACATTCTCGTTGAATCTCCAACGATCCAACTTTGGCGTGAATACAGTAAAGTCAGGAACGGTATGACCTGTCTTTCCTTTGGTAAACATCCAAATAATATTAGAGGCTATGGTCCTATATTCCAGGTTATTTGTGCGCTCTGACATTACCTCCATGGATTTACGAACTGCGCCCCTTGAGAACTGCTTATTGTTATACAAATCTTTTAGGCCTTTTAGTACAGCTAGTTCACCTATGATAGAGGATTGAAATGCACTATCTTTTTGAAGTATCTCTACGACCTTAAAGGGATCAGTATCCGCATTTATCGCCTTTTGAATGGACATTTGAACGGTGCTCTTGCGATTCTCCAAACAATGATCATAAAAGGCGTTGAAAAATTTCATGTAAGCTGGGTTATTCAACAAAACTTTTTGAGACATGAAGTATTCTTCATATAAAGACTTGGGAGAAACTCCAGACATCAACTCAAGTTCAGCAATAGAGTAGCGCATGAAATTAGCGAAAAATGGATTCTTCAATCCATCCGCATATTTATCGAGCATATCGCTTCTAAACTTTTCAACCCAATTAATAAACTTGACACTGTCCGAACTGGCTTTATAGGTCAATGTATCTTTTGAAACACCCGCTCCCAGGTCATTTCCTCTTCGGCCCGAAGTCTTTTTTTTGTAGGCCTCAGAACCCTTGTATTTATCTATGGCAAAATCATAAAAATGCTCATCTAAAAATGCATAAAGATCTTTATTGAAAGAGGGTATAAGAATGTTGGCATCTACGCCGTCAAGATTAGAAAACTCAATTACTACAGGCGTTCGATCTATTCTTTGAAACTCACCCTCTGATGCATTTGGGAAATAACGTATGGTATAATTTGTATTTGGCTGAGCATAAAAAACGCCCTCTGCATTGCCTATGATTAAAAAGTATCGAGTAGTTTCATTGACTCCATTGAGTAAAATTTTGAAATTGCCTTCATCATCAATGGCCGTTTTCTCAACCAATTCGCGCTTACCCGAGAGCTCGTCCGCTGTTTTAAAAATGTAGAGCGTTTTATTGGGATGATTTTTTAATAAACCAGTAAGCCCCACCTGAGCTTGGGTATGGACTTGGAAGAAAATTGAAAACAGAATAAAAACTACGACTTTATTCATGCAGATTTATTTGAGTAGGTACAAACTGCGAAACGTCCCCTTTATTTTTAAAGATCTCTCTAATAACTGTACTGTGCACTGAAGCATATTCAGGATCGGTGAAAACAAGGGTTGTCTCGAGATTGGGCATGAGTGCTTTATTCATGTGCGCAATCGTGCGCTCGTATTCAAAATCCCCGCCATTTCTCAATCCTCTCAGAAGGAAGGTAGCTCCTTCTGTTTTGCAAAAATCGACTGTCAAACCTTCATAAACTGCTACCCGCACATTCGGCAAGTCAGCGAATGTCTGTTCAATCCATCTCTTTCGCTTTTCGAGAGGAAACATACTTTGCTTGGTAGAATTATGACCAATAGCCACGATTACCTCATCAAAGAGTTTCGCACCTCTGCGCACAATATTCTCGTGACCTCTGGTGATTGGATCGAACGACCCAGGGAATACGGCTATTTTCTTCATATTATTTTTTAATAAAAAAACTGAAGTTCACATTGCCATACCGACGATGTTGATGAAATCCTTCTTGCGTTGAAAAATCCATTTTGTCGGGATGCTCTAGTACAAATATACCATTTGGCTTCAATATATCCGAGTTCATCACCAGCGAAGGAAGCTTAAGTAAGCCAGGCAAATCGTAGGGCGGATCGGCGAAAACCAAATCGAATTGCTCTTGATTCTTTTGAAGGAAAGAAAATACATCGGCTCTCAAAACCTCAGCACCTGTGGCATCAAAGATTTCAAAATTCTTCTGAATTGATTTCACATGAACAGGACTTAACTCAACGGCCAAAATGGACTCAGCTCCACGCGACCAACATTCGAGTGTAACAGCGCCTGTTCCTGCAAACAAATCAAGCACTGACGCGCCCTCTATATCCATCATGTGGTTTAGAATATTGAACAATGACTCTCTGGCGAAATCGGTCGTTGGTCTGCCTTTGAAGTTTTTGGGAACCTCAATACTTCGACCCTTGTATTGACCGCTAATTATGCGCATAAGCAATGAATAAGTGCTGCATACAATTGATGATCAGACAATGCATGAACAGACTTTAAATCTGCGGGGCGTTCCCAAAATTTTACTTCCAAGACATAGTCCGAAAGTAATGATTGCAATTCAGCTGTTGCTGAAGCGCCGTATAATGTAATCTGAGCCGCAGACATATGAATGCCGAGACGCATCGAAGCATTGGCTACATGATAAAGAACATCGTCGTTACTTTGAATACCATAGTGATTGGTGAGTTTCATTTCACCATCATGAAAAACAGCAACGAGCATAAATCCTTTTTGAACAAGAATGTGAAAATCATTGCTTGTTGCCGAACGTCGGGCAGCTTCTTGCAAAAAGAAAGAAACAGAAGAATAGTATTTAATATTCGGGAATCGCGAAGCCAACGCTTGGAGTGAGAGTGGCAAATCATAAATGATGGCTACTTGTAAATCGCTAAGCTCCTGAACTTCTGTGCAGTCAGGGTTGCGGCCCGTGGCGAACGCCAATAACTCCTGTTCCTTGCCTTCTATCAAAAACCCTTGAGGTATGAGCGTAAAATCGGGATAATCAAACGTGAGACTAACTTTTCGAAAGACCTTTTCTCCCCAATTCTTAAGCATCACAAAATCTACAGACTTCTGTAAGTCTCCATGAGCGTGGTCATCGGCCTCAAAAAACTCAACCCAAAGCACCTCTCCTGCATCAAAATCATACACTAAGACCTGCACCATTTCGTCATGAACATGGATGGCCAAGTGAAGAGATGACGCCATTGCCAACAATTCCTTGGGCATCATTGCCTTAGCAGCTATGTCAGGGTTGAATACACTCATGGGAGTGCGAAACTACGAAAACCCGACGAGAAATAGCTCTTTTTGAGCACGGGTAAAAGCAGTATAAATCCACCGATTTAGCTCTACCCCATACATTTCCTCAGTTACGTACCCCTGATCCACCAAAACACAAGGCCATTGTCCTCCCTGTGACTTATGACAGGTAATGGCATAGGCAAATTTCACATGAAGGGCATTATAATACGGATCTTCCTGTACGGCCTTCTTGATCTTTCCAATATTCTCTAGGTGTTCGTAGTCTTTGGCTATCAAATTACCAAGCTCTCGAATCTTCTCATAGGCTAGACCAGCTGACTCTTCCCAAAGTGTATTGAGAAGTAGTAATACTTCCATTTCAGGCAAGTCAGGATAATCGAGCAATCGAACTACCACCTTACAAAATCGAAACTCTCCTCTCTCTTCAAAACTGCGTACACGTTCAATAATCACAATATCGCCGTTGGCAATGAAACCAGCCTTAGAAGCTGATTCATCATCCAACCAGAAATAGTTATTTTTTAAAATCATCATACGATCGCCGGTACTTATTTCATCTTCATAAAACAGAATCCGTTGACGCATATTCTGATTGTACATATTGGCCCGCTTATTACTACGAGTAATAATAATCGCACCGTCGCGGCCATATCTGCTGATAGCTTCCTCCATGATAGGCTGTAGGTCTGTTTCCACCTTGGTGACATCCTTAAATCCATCATAGATCAGTTGCGGATAATCTTTGGACTGAGCCGCGATATAATCGCGCAATCGCGTCGCATTCTCCAAAATTCCAGAACCTTCTTTTTGACGAATCACCTCATTGAGCTCAATTTCGGCGATATGAAGGGAAAACTCATTTCGTAAATAATCCAATTTCAATGCAGGACTTTGATCGCTGCCAACCGGAGGTAATTGGGCTCCGTCGCCTATCAATACAAGTCTGCAGCCCTCGCCAGAGTAGACGTGTGAAATCAAATCTTCCAACAAATCACCACTTCCGATATCACCTTGAACTAAGCTAAAGCGCTCTGTTCCGATCATAGAAGCCTCATCTACAAAGAACACAGTATTCTCCAATTCATTTTCCTTCAACTCAAACCAAGAATGCCCTGACCGATCAGACTTGCGATAATAGATTTGCTTGTGAATGGTGGAAGCTGGCATCCCAGAATAATTGCTGAGCACTTTCGCGGCTCTACCCGTGGGAGCAAGCAAGACAACACGTTTCCCTGAAGACTCAAGTGTTTTGACCATTGCAGAAACGGTGGTTGTTTTTCCCGTACCAGCATATCCTTTGATGATGAGCGCGCAGCGAGGCTTTTCGGAGAACATCATTCTCGTAAAAGCATAGAATAAACGCTTTTGTCCATGAGTTGGATCGAACGCAAAATTGCGTATTAAGCTCTCCTCAAACTCCTCAGCGGTAATCTGCTTTTTTGCCTTCGCCATGATGCAAAGGTCGTAATTCAATCAAATGATTGATGATATAAGTTATGCGAACTTATTCAACGAATATTCAACGCTAAACAAATAAATTGGGATAGTCTGTAATAAAGTTGCGAACTCCTAAACCGAACAAACGCTCGGCCTCTGCTTTGTCATTGACAGTCCACGCTGAAAGCTCCAGACCAAGCTCAAAACATGCATCAATCAAATTCTCATTGATCAATTGGTGTGAGCTACCCCAGCCCTCAGGCACAAACTTCAATTCTTCGCATATTTCTTCTACTTCGATTTCTTGTTTATCATTTAAAAAAATCAGGGGCAAATCAACTTGAAGAGCATCCAAGGCTTTCAAGATACGTGCATCAAAACTTTGAATCGCAATAGGCCATTCATGAGGGATGCGATCCAGTGTTTGCATGAAAATCTCAGCGTAAGATTCTGGATCAGGGTGATACTTATTATCACCAGATTTATGCGATTTGATTTCGATAGTAAGCTGAGGGAAATTTTCCTCCCATTCAGTGCCAAGAACTTTTACTACCTCTAACAATGAAAGTTTGTGAGACTTGATTTTCTTTTGATTTGGAAACTTAGGGTAATCCAATTCTCCAAATGAATAGGCTGCAATCTCTGCCGCCTTCATTTTATATAAATTAATTGTCTTGGACTCTGATTCCGTGATACTTGAACCATCTGGTTTTTTGCAGAGTAAATGATCCATGTATGGTTCATGCGACACAATGATCTTCTCGTCGCTACTAATAACTACATCCAACTCGATTGCATCGACTCCGAGCTCGAAAGCTTTACGAAAGGCACTGAGTGAATTTTCTGGAAACAACCCACGACAGCCTCGATGACCTTGAAGAAAAATTTCCTGACGTTCCACGATGAAAATTATTTTAAATTTTGGTTTAAGAAAGCTTGTACTTCACGAATTCCTTTAGGTTTCAAAACTATTTTCCCTGTAGAATCCAATAGGAAAAACGCTGGTGTTTTCGTCACGCGGTAATCCTTTGCGACCTTACTTTCCCACAGCTTCATTCCACAAACGTTCGGGAATGTAAATCCTCTGTCCGCAACAGCCGCTTCCCAAGCGCCTTTTACATTATCTACACTTACACCAATGATTTCAAATCCTTTCGGTTTGAATAAGTCATAACATTGTTTAACCTCTGGTGCTTCACCCTTGCAGTGCTCACACCAGCTGCTCCAAAACATCACGAGAGTAAATTTTTTCGAAGCCGCAATCTTCATCAAGTCAACATTCTTTCCATCAATTCCTGTCATTTGAATATTGGGAGGAGTGTTGCCAACACTTATTTTCTGAATACTTTCAGCAGTGCTCTTAATAATATTACTGAGGTCTGCATCCCCACATGCGTCGCCGTTTACATAATTATCGATGATGTAAGTGCAGATATTTTCCATACCACTTTCATAAAATCCAACGAGCATTTGGTTGAGCATAAATTCCAAGACTACATCATCTGCTTTCGCTTTTTCAGCCACAGTAGCCACGCAATTGATGAAACCGCTTTCGGTGCCTTTGCTGAAGCCTCGCATGAAATTCTGAATACGATCCGACATAATGGAGCCGTGAATAAGGCTTTGATCTGTGAAATCAACATTATCCCAATACTTCCCTATTTCTGTTTTTGTTGGTTCCTGTTTCCAAGTGACAAGCTTTGCAAAGTGGGTATTTGGATATGCGGCAATCATTTCCGCTTGAAGTTGCGACAACTCCGCTTCTTTGGTGCTGATTTGCTTCTCATATTCGCCCTTCAGTGACGATTTTGCCATAGCAACACGGGCATCCTTTATAGCCTTGAGAAGAGCAGTTTCCTTTGGAAGATATGCAAACCACCCCTCATTTTCTTTGGAGTTGATCGCATAAATAGAGCCTTCCACGCGGCCCGAGCGAATACCTAATTCAGTTGTTGCCTCTGATGGATTTAAGATGATTGAGGTCAAATTATTTTCTGCCAATCCCAACATATATATCCCTTGGGTGCGGTCCTTCGAGCCAAATGACCAATTGCCTCCATTCACAACAGCACTATCTATCAGAGTGTTTGTTTTTCCGTATGTTGCCCACAAATAGACCTTTTTCGCATTTGGAAATGCGATTGTCCCTTTTAAATCAACAGGTCCTTTCTTTGCTCCTTTGTTAACTTCCGTGACGCCGTTGGTAAATTCCATTTTAGGAGAAAGTGATGCTTTGCTGTCGGCTTTTTTGTCGGCATTATCTCCGCAAGAGGTGAGTGCAAGTAATGAGGTGAATAATAAAGTTGCTATTCCCATGTGGTTCATGTCGCTATTTTATATTCTGCAAACCTAATGAATTCAGCGACAGTGCGCCACACCATTTTTCATACCGAAATCTTAAAATTGGCTACTTTTGCCTCAAAATGGAAATACTTGTAATATTTATTCTCATTCTCATCAATGGTATATTCTCGATGAGTGAGATTGCAATCGTGTCTTCTCGAAAAGCAAGGCTAGAAATAGCAGCAAAAAGAGGTGATAAAAGGGCACAGGCAGCGCTGGAAACAGCAAATGCGCCCAATCGCTTTCTATCCACTGTTCAGATCGGAATTACACTTATCGGTATTCTTACTGGGGTTTTCAGTGGTGAAAACATAACCAACGATATTCGCTCATTTTTTGAAACTAAGCCCGCTTTTGCTCCATACGCACAAACACTTGCCGTTCTAATAGTAGTAGTGAGTATCACCTTTTTCTCCTTAGTTTTTGGAGAATTAGTCCCGAAGCGGATCGGACTTACCAACCCAGAAGGCATTGCAAAAGCCGTCGCCGTTCCTATGAAATGGTTGTCAGCTGTTACTGCTCCATTCGTTTGGTTACTTACCATTACTTCCGACTTCCTACTGAAGATTTTTAAAATAAAACCTTCAACCGATTCAAAAATTACTGAAGAAGAAATCAAGGCTATCATTCAGGAAGGAAAAGACGGTGGTGAAATTGAAGAAATAGAACAGGATATTGTGGAGAGGGTCTTTACTCTTGGAGATCGCAACGTATCATCGCTGATGACCCATCGCAACGATTTGGTCTATTTGCACCTTGGAATGTCGCCAGATCTTATTAAATCTACTATTGTAACCGACTTGCATTCTTCATATCCAGTGCTGGATGCGGAGGAAGATCAGTTGTTAGGCATTGTAAGGCTAAAAGATTTGTTTCAGCAAATCAATAACAATGTTCTCGACTTACAAGCAATCATTAAAGAACCACAATACTTGCCAGAGAATCTAGGTGCATATGATTCATTAAAAGTATTTAAGGCTTCAGGCATCCACTGCGGTTTAATAATGGACGAATTTGGTCAGTTGCAAGGTCTCGTCACAATGAACGACCTTTTAGAGGCGCTCGTTGGAGACGCAGCAGATTTTTACAAGGATGAATTCTCATTTGTCGAAAGAGAAGACGGCTCATGGCTCGTTGATGGACAATATCCTCTCGCCGATTTTCTTACCCGCTTTGATCTTGAAGACATGATTACTGAAATTCCATACAATACCATTAGCGGAATCGTGATTCACGAATTGAGAACTGTTCCTACGCCAGGTCAAAAAGTAAATTGGCTCAATTTTGAATTAGAAGTGGTGGACATGGACAAAGCGAGAATCGATAAGTTAATTATCAAAAGATTAAATGCATGAAGGCCGAAGAAGCACTCCAATACTTTGAAATAGATTCCGATTATCAGCAAATGGAATTGCTCGATATCATGGATGAAAAACTATTTCAAATTAAAAATGAGGTCCTTCAAAAAATTCAAGTTCCTTCACTATTAAACAAGAGAAAAAAAGAATGCGATAAAATCGCAGAGGCGCTCGAAGCTTTAAATATGAAGGAAGATGTCACTGTGCCTGACTTTCCAAAGCCAGAACTTCCTAAAGAAAAAACTGCCTTTCTGGAAAATTACGAGAGTCTTTTAGCATCGACAAAACTTGTAATTTTCAACGCCAAGAATCCACAGACTTTGGGATCTGCAATTGAGTTTATCATAAATCTTCAGCATCACTATAACATAAAATTTTCAGAAGTATTTGCTGAATTTCATAACTCCGAAAATGCTTTGATTTCTGTGGCCAATCATTTTGAATCTGGCCTCGTGATTCGAGCCCTTAAAAACAATGAGGTAACTGATGAAATTCGTCAGCTCATTGCTGATGAAGCATCACGCATCAACAAATTGCTTTCACTGGGGTAAAGCTTTTGCATTAGCAAACGCCATAAAAGATAGCATACGTATCCGATCAAAGTACCCATAGCCCACCCCATCAAAACGTCTGTGGGGAAGTGAACACCAAGATATATCCTGGAATAACCAATCAACAACGGCCAACAAAGTAGAAGTCCAATGACCCATTTTTGCTTTGACCTGATCCACAATAAAAACAGTGTAACTACTCCGGCATAATTCGCAGCGTGAGAGGAGTAAAAACCAAATTTTCCACCCTTGTAGAAATTGCCATTTGGTTCCAAAGTATAATGTAAAAAATCCTTGATTAGAGGATCGTATGATGGGCGCAGTCTGCCTACCATGTTTTTAAATAGACCGCTTGCGATTTGATCATTGAGCGTAATACAAAGAGCAATAAAGACTACAATCCAAATAAAATATTTACCCGGAAATTTCTTGTACAAAACCGCCAATAACATCGCGTAAACTGGAATCCACGTCCATTTTTCGCTGATGTACCACATTACTTTGTCTAAAAACGGAAATGCATCCGTATTTAAGAAAAGCATCAAATCATAATCAAAGCTCATCACGATAAATATCAGCTATCTGAGCGCTATAATTTTGCATGATGTTCTTGCGCTTAAGTTTGAGTGTTGGAGTAATCTCTCCTGCATCAATGGTGAATGCCTTAGGAAGAATTCGGAAAGCTTTTATTTGTTCCCACTTTCCGAAGCGACCGTTTCTCTTTTCAATTTCGGCCTCAATTAATTTTTGAAGCGCTTCACTCTCCATAAGATCTTTGTCTGACGGAAATTTCAGACCTTTTCTTTCAGCCCATAGCTTTGCTTGTGTTGGCTCCACGACTACCAATGCAGAAGGGAAATTCCTATTTTCACCTATTACAATACACTGCTCGATATAAATGGATTCCTTCAATGCGTTTTCAATGAGCTGAGGTGCCACATATTTCCCTCCGCTCGTTTTAAACATCTCTTTCTTTCTATCGGTGATAACCAAGAAACCATTTCGAAATTCTCCTATGTCACCAGTATGAAACCAGCCATCCTTTAAAACCTCTGCTGTAAGTTCTGGATTCTTATAATATCCCTGCATCACATTGGGACCTTTACATAAAATCTCACCATCCTGAGCAATTTTTACTTCAACATTATTAATGGGCTTGCCCACAGATCCCACCATGTACATTCCAGATACGCGAGTGGAGTTCACAGAAATTACAGGAGATGTTTCGGTAAGCCCGTATCCCTCTTTAATCGTTATTCCCGCAGCGCTAAAGAACCTGGCAAGTCGAGGCTGTAATGCCGCGCTTCCGCTCGGAACGGCTTTAATTTCTGTCAGTCCCAATGCCTCTTTCACCTTGCTAAACACAAGCTTACGCGCTATTTTTAATTGGAAATTATACCAACCTCCTTTATTAATATCCCATTGCAATGCGAGGCCTAGAGCCCATTGGAAGATTTTCTTCTTTGCTCCTGTATTCGCCAAACCTTTGGCAACAACTCCATCAAAGAATTTCTCCAACAGTCGTGGCACGGCGCTGAACATGTGGGGCTTCACAAAGTAAATATCGTCCTTCACAGTATCGATTCCGCTCAAATAAATGCTCACACCGTTGTTGATGTAGAGGTAATGAAGCATTCTTTCATAGATATGACAACATGGAAGGAAGCTCAGACAACGGCACGTTCCCTTTTCCAATTCAGGCAAACGATCTTCACTATCAATCGCATTACTCGCAATATTGCGATGAGTTAGCATAACACCTTTTGGAAGACCGGTTGTACCAGATGTATATATTATCGTCGCCAAATCGTCGATAGAAACAGATGCTGCAATCTCTCTAACTTTATTGTGATTGCCTGATTTGCCTAGTTCAACCACCTCGTTCCAATTTGCTACGCCATAAACCTCTTCAAAGGTGTACACCTTTTTTACGGTTGGAACACGATCGAGAATGCGCTCGATTTTTTTATAAATATCGGCATCACTCACAAATACAAATTTTGATTCTGAGTGATTTATAATGTATGCATAATCCTCTTCTGTCATTGTTGGATAAATGGGAATATCCATTGCTCCAATTTGTAAAATGGCATGATCAAGAATATTCCACTCCAAGCGATTGGTAGTAGTAATCAACGCAATTTTATCACCTTTTTCTACACCCAACTCTAAAAGTCCTGCTGAAGCATTATTCATCTTCTCGATGAAGGAATCGGTTGATATCGTTTGCCATTCTCCTGCAAGACGCGAAGTCATGCAGTTTTGAAGAGGAAAATTCTTTTGTTGTTCGTAGATAAAGTCAAATAAGCGCAAATAGTTAGCCATATAGAGGAATGATTTATGGGTCTAATATAGATAACCTCATCATTCTACACAAGCGAACTTAATTCACCACCACAAATCTTGAACTCACTTGAGAGCCTTGTATGGCGCGGATCACATACATTTCAAAGGCCAAATTTCAAACATCTATGAAGCCATTTAAAGACGTGAAATATTGTGAAAACACCTTTTTAACGATGTCATCAAAAATCTCGGTTGTATTGTTTGAAATGGTGACTATTGTTAACCTATTTTTGAACCCTCAAAAATATTTCAATGAAAAATATTTCAGTCATCGGTGCCGGTACAATGGGAAATGGCATCGCCCACGTTTTCGCACAATATGGCTTTAAGGTGCAACTTATTGATGTGAAGCAAGAGTCACTTGACAAAGCCATCGCTACCATCTCTAAGAATCTCGATCGTCAAGTAAGCAAAGGAACGCTCACGGAGGAAGGCAAAGCCTCGACGCTTGCCAATTTGAATCCTACAACAGATCTTGCTAGTGGCGTATCACAAGCAGATTTGGTGGTTGAAGCCGCCACTGAGAATGTTGATTTAAAACTCAAGATATTCCGTGACATGGACGCATCTGCCCCTGCGCATTGCATCCTTGCCACCAACACCTCTTCCATTTCTATCACTAAGATAGCAGCGGTTACAAGTCGTCCGGACAAAGTAATCGGTATGCACTTTATGAATCCAGTGCCAGTGATGAAGTTGGTGGAAGTGATCAGAGGATACAGCACCAGCGATGAAGTGACGCAGCGTATTTTCGAAATGAGTAAATCATTGGAGAAAGTACCTGTTGAAGTGAACGACTATCCCGGCTTTGTTGCAAACCGCATTCTCATGCCGATGATCAACGAAGCTATTTACACACTATTCGAAGGTGTGGCAGGCGTAGAAGAAATCGACACCGTGATGAAACTCGGTATGGGTCATCCTATGGGACCATTGCGACTCGCTGATTTCATAGGCCTCGACGTATGCTTGGCCATCTTGCGCGTGATGCACGATGGATTCGGCAATCCGAAGTACGCCCCATGTCCACTGTTGGTCAACATGGTGATGGCGGGCAAATTGGGCGATAAGTCGGGCGAAGGATTTTATATTTTGAATAAAGAAACCAAGGAGCTCAAGGTTTCCCCGACATTTTTGAAGAAGTAGCACCCTCTTTTTCAGCTAGATAGAAATTAATTTTTATCTAACATGAAAAAAATTTGCAAAGCCGAAATACGATACTATCTTTGCGCCCGCTTTCAACGAAAGGGAGCTTAGCTCAGCTGGTTCAGAGCATCTGCCTTACAAGCAGAGGGTCACTGGTTCGAACCCAGTAGCTCCCACTACATTTAGGAAGACCGTCTCATTGAGACGGTCTTTTTTATTTTAAAACGCTCGTGTATTACACTTACATCCTAACTCGTTTAGTGGATTGAATTATGTTTCGCCACGGTCTGCACCACCCTTCGACTCCAAAAATTATCATCGCTTACGCTCAATAATTTTTTCCGCTCAGGGACCGGACTTCATGGGATCAATAAAGGGGCAAAAAGAGAAAGGATTGGAAAACGAAGTTTTCCAATCCTTTCTCTTTTTGCCCCACCTCTAGGTTTTGACAGCGGAAAGTATCGGTCCCTGAGCGAAGTGAGTCAACAAGCGCAAGCGCAGTTGATGAACGGAGTCGAAGGGTGGTGCAGACCGAGGATAGACCTAATTCAATCAGCTAAATGGGTTATCCTATTCTCCAAATCTCTTAACAAATACTACATCGGTCACACCGGCGATGAACTTCCCGAGCGCTTGCGTAAGCACAATTCCAACCACAAAGGATTCACAAGCGGTTTGGCAGATTGGACCGTCGTTTATCAGGAAATATTTCACAGTAAAACCGGGGCCTTTTCTCGAGAACGTCAAATCAAATCTTGGAAATTGAGAAAGCTACTGGAAAAACTTATAGCATCGAGAGCTTAGCCCTGCTGGTTCAGAGCATCCCGACTTTCAGTCGGGAGGGTCACTGGTTCGAACCCTCCCGATAGACATGGGGAAGCTCCCACCCCATTATACATGTAATGCCTCACTAATACTGGGCCTGTTATATTTTAAAATAATCACGACTGAGGCGATTTGAACAATGTAAAAGGTCTATTTTTGAGGTGAGGGACCTAGCTACTTCAGTACAACCAAATCCATAAATCTAAAAAGCAATGATCATAGAAGAATCAAATCCAGGTTTGGAATATGCGGGCCATGATGAAGGTGGAGGATGTATGTATCGATTTAATGGCGTTCCATTCACCGGAATCATCATATCCAGATATGGTTCTGGAATTATTTGTGATGAGATGTCATATGTCAACGGTTATGAGAACGGCCGTTATCGTGAATATGATATTTATGGTAACCTAAGAATAGAGTTTTTTATAAAATTAAATATTCGGTATGGCATTAGGACTGAATGGGACGAAAATGGTAATGTTGTAGAGTCTGTTGATCTTGGTCCGGAACCTTAACTCGATTTAATGTGATGCAAGGCAGAATATTGGCATTAGACGCGTTCTACAATCATGAATGTGTACGCACAGTTGGAGTGGTATTTTCGGATTTTGGCTTAGTTGAAATTGAATGGTATCTCGATGAGGATGCCATCGCTGAAGAGTACATTCCTGGAGAGTTTTATAAGAGGGAATTGCCAAGTTTATTGAAAGTAATTGAACAAGTGCAATTAAGTGAAATTGATTTTATTATTATCGATGGATATGTTTTTCTAGATGATTTTGATAAGAAAGGGTTGGGTGCGCATTTATTTGAGGCTCTAGAAGAAAAAGTACCAATTATAGGGGTGGCAAAATCAAAGTTCTATAATAACACAAAGAACGTTTTAGAAGTCTTCCGCGGAAAGAGTACTAGGCCATTGTATGTTACCAGTATTGGAATGGATATCGAATTAGCCGCCCAGTTCATAACAAACCTCTCTGGTGAATTTAGAATACCCGATATCTTAAAGAAGCTTGATCAAAAGACAAAGAGCAAGTGAAACCTTTAAAGCCCTTTTTTCAACACCCAAAAATACACCCGATTACACCCGAAAATGACAAAACACAACAATAGCCTTTTTTTATATAGAATCTTCATCTTACTTTCGCGCCCGCCGCAATGGCAGACAAAAGAATTTAAGATAAACCTATGAAAGTAACACTCGAAAAAATCCTCTCTGTTTCAGGAAAGCCTGGCATCTATCAGTTGATCGCAGGAGGAAAGAGCATCATCATCGCCGAATCACTCGTAGATGGCAAACGTATGCCCATCCACCCAAGTCAGCGCGTGAGCTCGCTTTCAGACATCAGCATCTTCACCATCGAAGAAGATGTGCCTTTGAAAGATGTTTTCGAAAAAATGAAAGAACACTACAAAGGCGCAGCAGCTCCCGATCATAAAAGCGAAGGAAAAACATTGAGAACCGAAATGGAGAAATTCCTTCCTACCTATGACGCCGAGCGCGTTTACGATAGCGATATCAAAAAACTCTTCCAATGGTACAACATTCTCCAAGCTAAGGATATGTTGGAATTTGAAGAGGCAGAACAAGAATCTACAGAAGAAAACTAAGCATACATGGGAATTTCACTCTGAAATTCCCATTTGTTTTTTTGCGCATCATACTTCGCGCAATACAATACCCTTCCGTTGGTAAGCACGAGTGTTTGCGCTCCTACGCTGATATTATAATTTGAAATTTGATCAAAAGCCCGTTGATTGATTTCAATTTCTGGCGCTTTGCATTCCGCCATGAGCGCGGGTTTGCCATCGATCGAATAAAACAATAAGTCAGCCCTTTTGCGCAGATTATAAACTTGCAAGGATACTTCCAGCGCAATTCTGCCGCTTGGATAATTCAAATGATCCCGCATATAAATGGCCAAATGTTGCCTCACCCACTCTTCTGGTGTACACTTCACCCACTGCCTTCTAAACTCATCGAGAATATAGGTGCCGTCGGTGCGAGACTCCAATTTGAAGGGATATGTCGGAAAAACCAATGAGGTCACGATTGTATTAAAAGAGAAAGCGAAAGTAGTATATTTGAAACTTATGGAAACGAAAGAAGAGATAGTACAAAACTGGCTGCCGCGCTACACGGGCAAGCCGATAGCAGAATTTGGAGAATATATTCTTCTCACCAACTTCGACAATTATGTAAAAAAATTCGCGGAATGGCACAACGTGCCTGTTTTGGGCGAGGATAAGGCCATGCCTACTGCTACCGCGGACGGCATCACCATCATCAACTTCAGCATGGGTAGTGCCAATGCGGCCACCATCATGGATTTGCTCAGCGCAATTTCACCGAAGGCTGTTCTCTTCCTGGGAAAATGCGGTGGATTAAAAAATAGAAGTCAAATTGGTGACTTCGTATTGCCCCTCGCAGGAATCAGAGGTGAAGGAACGAGTAATGACTATTTCCCACCAGAAGTGCCTGCCTTGCCTGCATTCACCCTTCAAAGAGCCATCTCTTCCACGATTCGCGACTTTGGTCTCGACTATTGGACAGGTACTGTTTACACCACCAACCGCCGCGTTTGGGAACATGACGAACAATTCAAAGCTTATTTGAAAAAAGTACGCGCCTTCGCCATTGACATGGAAACAGCAACACTTTTTAGCGTAGGCTTTGCCAATAAAATTCCCACAGGAGCTTTGTTGCTTGTGAGCGATCAACCTATGACACCGCAAGGAGTAAAGACTTCCGAGAGCGATCACAAAGTGACGAGCAACTACGTAGATCAACACATCAAAATTGGCATTGAAGCTTTGAAAGAAATAAGAGACGAAGGCCGTTCAGTGAGACACTTGAAGTGGTAATTTTGCACGCACATTATGGATCACCTTCGAATCATTAGAGACATTGAAACTAAGAATATCAAGCCCATTTATTTTTTGATGGGCGAAGAGCCTTATTTCATTGATCTCATCACTGATAAAATGGAATCGTCAATCCTCGACGAAGCCTCAAAAGCATTTTGCCAAACAGTAGTGTACGGCCGCGACGTGACGCTCGATCAAGTAATTGGCCTGGCAAAAGGTTTTCCGATGATGGGCGATATGCAAGTGGTGATCGTAAAGGAAGCACAAGACCTAAAAGAATTTAAGCGAGCACGCTCGAAAGACGACGACGACGATGACGATAAATCTGAGTCGGGTACAGAAGACAAAAAAGATGACAAATCATCGATGGGTGCTCTGGAAGCTTACGTGAGCAATCCAAGCAAAACGACAGTGCTTGTTTTTGCTATGAAAAATAAGAAGCTCGATAAGCGTCTGAAATTTTATAAATCACTTGAAAAAGTTGGTGTCATCTTCGAAAGTGAGAAAGTAAAAGATTACAAAATGCCCGAGTGGATTAAAGGGTACGCTCAACAACTGGGCTACGGCATGAGTCCAAAAGTGGCTGAGATATTAGCAGAATATTTGGGCACGGATCTGAGCAAAGTCGTAAATGAACTGAGCAAGTTGGCCATCATACTTCCGCAAGGAACGCAGATCAGCGAGCAACATGTTGAAGACAATATTGGAATCTCAAAAGACTTCAATGTGTGGGAGCTTCAGAAGGCTCTGGGCGTAAAAGATGTGCTCAAGGCAAATCGCATTATTCATTATTTTGAAAATAATCCCAAGGCCAATCCCATTCAAATGGTATTGCCCAGTTTATATAGTTATTTCACCAAACTAGCCGTATATATTGCTATTCCAGACAAATCGAAAGCAGCGAGCATCATGGGCATCAACCCTTACGCTGTCAATGATTACAAGGCTGCATCCACCAAGTATGATGCACGCAAAGTGGAGCGCATTATTGGTTATTTGCGCACTGCTGATCGCCAAGTGAAAGGTTTGGAGGGGAATCGTATCGAACAAGGAGACATTTACCGAGAATTGATTTATAAGACACTTCATTGACGAAGGAATGAATCAATTCAGTAAATTCGCGCTCCATGAATTTACAGAACGACCTCATATTAAGAGCGGCGAGAGGCGAGCGAACAGAGCGAACCCCCGTGTGGGTGATGCGACAAGCAGGTCGTGTTCTCAAAGAATACCGCGACGTACGTGCAAAAGCTGGTAGCTTCAAAAATCTTCTTTTCAATCCAGAATTATCATGTGAAGTTACCATTCAGCCCGTTGACATATACGGAGTTGATGCAGCCATTCTCTTCTCAGACATCCTTGTAATTCCGGAGGCAATGGGCCTCGAATACAAAATGGATGAAGGCAAAGGTCCTTCCTTCGAACAAACGATTCGTTCAAAAGCGGATTTAGCCAAAATCACCACTGAGGCGGTGGAAGAAAAATTAGAATACGTTTTTCAAACCATTCGTCTCATCAAAAAAGACCTCAATGGTCGTGTTCCCTTGATTGGTTTTGCAGGCGCTCCCTGGACGATCTTTTGTTATATGACCGAAGGAAAAGGATCAAAGACTTTTTCGGTCCCAAGGTCAATGATTATGCAGGATCCAGAATTGGCACATGCCTTGCTTAGCGCCATCACAGATGCGACCATCGTCTATTTGAAAAAACAAATAGCAGAAGGTTGCGATATGATTCAGCTCTTCGATAGTTGGGCTGGAGTGCTCAATAAAGAAAGTTATAATACGTTCGCATTGCCATATATGAAAAGAATCTGTGATGAAATACAAAGTGTACCCAAAACGGTTTTCGCTTTAGGTGCATACTATTCTCTCGCAGAATTGGCTCAACTCAATTGCAACACCGTAGGCCTCGACTGGCACATGGATCCCATTTGGGCAAGATCAGTAGTAGGAGACTCAAAAACACTTCAAGGAAACTTGGATCCTGCTGTGCTCTATGGTGATTTCGAGACGATTCGCACCAAAACTAAAGAAATGCTTAGTAAATTTGGCGCCACTAAACACATAGCCAACCTCGGTCATGGAGTGTATCCCGATATTGCTCCTGATAAACTCAAATGTTTTATAGATACCATAAAAGAATACCAACACGCTCAATAATCATGAACATTCGTCTTTTTGCTTTAGCTGCTGCTGTACTCGTTACTGCACCAGTATTTTCTCAAGTTTCAAAAAAACCTGCTACCAAGAGCACTGATAAGAAAGAAGAAGAAGCACCAGCTACTTCCTCTGATAATCTTGTGGTAAATGGTAGTTTTGAAAATTGTGATACAAAAACACTCAAGGTATATGGTCAGTTGAAAGACTTATGTATGCCTTGGTTTACACCTAACAAAACAAGTCCAGATCTCTTCGCTCAAGGCGTGAAAGGTACCAAAGTAGTTGCTGGTCAAAATGACTACGGCAAACAAGATCCAGCTGATGGAACTTGCTACGCAGGAATTAGAACGTTGACAAAAGATCCAAAAAAGATTAGAACCTACTTGGAAACCAAGCTTACACAGCGTTTGGAAAAGGATAAGCTCTATTGTGTAAAAATGCAGGTCAGCCTCGCAGAAATGTCAAAGTTTGCTACAAACAACATTGGAATTTTCATCTCTGACAGAAAAATTCAGAATGGTACAGACTACGCCATTTCCCTAACTCCACAGATTACAAAGAAAAACAATCCTGTAATCAAAACTATGGATGGCTGGGAGCTTATCTGTGGAACATATATCGCTAAGGGAAATGAAGAATACATCGTCATCGGCGGATTCGGTGAGGAAAATGCGATGACGATCGAAAAAACCAAAAAGCCAGCAGGTGTTACTGGAACAGTAAATAACGATGCCTACTACTATGTGGATAATATCGAGTTCATCGCTGTGGATGCACCAAGTCAATGCGTGTGTGGAAAAGCTGAAGCCATTGAGCCAGAACTTATCTATAGCAGATCTACCGCTAAAGACATCAACATGACTCCTCAGCAGTACGTTGAGCTTACTGGAGTTTATTTTGCAAATCTAAATGCAGAAATTCCAGCTCAATTCGAACCAGAGTTGGACGAGTTGGTAGAAGTATTGAAGAAAAATTCATCAATCAACATTCTTTTGACTGGTCATAGCAATACAGAAGAAGTGCAAGAAGGAGCTGTGAACACACGCTTAGGAGAAATTGCCAAGCGTCGTGCAGAAAAAGTAAAGGAATATTTGGTGAAGGGAGGAATTGATGCCAGCAGAATTGAAGTAGCATCGAAAGATGATACCGATCCTGCAAACACTCGTCCGACGCCACTTTCAAAGGCTCAGAACAGAAGAGTGGTATTTTCAGTGAAGTAAAAAATTGGCGTGATATTAGAATGAACAAGGGTCGCTTGATAAGCGACCCTTGTTTTTTCAAAATAATTTGAAAATATTCATGTTATTCGCATTGTGATACGCCTTCGAAACCTGCACATATTACTAATATTCTTTTCCATTTCTTCAGTGGGTCAAAATCTCGTGCCCAATGGAAGCTTTGAAGAAAAGGCCTATTGTCCTTCCAATTTCAATCAGGCTCAACTCAAATCCGTAAGTGAATGGTCGCAGCTTAATGAAGGCACACCTGATCACTTCAATGAGTGCAGCGATAAAGTAGGTGTACCTAATAATATTTTCGGAACACAACCCGCCAAAGATGGCAAAGGCTATATTGGTATGGCGGTATATAGTCCATCTCAGAGAAATTACCGCGAGTACCTTACCACCAAGCTTACACGTCCCTTAAACGCGGGCGAAATGGTATGCCTTGAGATGTGGATTTCTACGGCGGATTACTCTAAATACGTGACAGACGCCATCGGAATGAACCTCTCAACTACACGATTGAAGCAAGAAAGAAATCAAGTTGTTTCTTTGAAACCTACACTATTCAATCCTCATCTTCACATGCTTGATGCCTATGACGATTGGGTTTTGATTAGTGATGTTTACACGGCGAAAGGAGGCGAAGAATATGTCACTATAGGAAACTTTTCCATAGACAGAGAACTTAAAATTCTTTCAAGAACAAAAGATGCTCGTGCCAAAGAAGACAATAAATGGAGCTACGTATATATTGACAATGTATCTGTTAAGCCAGTTCGCAACAAGTCAGAATGTAGCTGTGAAAATGAAATCATCAAAAGCTTAGTAGTTGACCCACCTCTTGAATTGAGCGAATACGATAAAATAAAGTTGGACGCCGTTTATTTTGAGTTTGACAAGGATAATCTCAACGAAGTAGCTCAAAAACAGCTTGAGGAAATTTATTTACTGCTTCGAAAAAATAAGGCGATGTACATGGAAGTAGACGGCCATGCGGATATCATCGGTAATGATGAATATAATTTAGAACTTTCCAAACGCAGGGCTCAAAATGTAATCGATTATCTGGTTTCAAAGGGAATTAGTACTGAACGCCTTGCAATAAAATACTTCGGTAGTGCTGCTCCAGCTGAGGATAGCAGCACTGAAGATGGTCGTGCAAAAAATCGCAGGGTTGAGTTTCAAGTACTTGAAAAAAAGTACTTGCTCGTTCAGTAGCCTATCAATTGTTAATTTGATCCCAGATCATATCTTTCAATCGGTCGATATTGAATCCAGAAACCGAAGAAATGAAAATAGAAGGAATATCCTTTGGAAGGAGCGCCTTCATCTCACTCATCATTTGCTCGTCTAGCATATCACATTTTGTAATCGCCAGCAATCTCTTCTTGTGAAGGAGCTCAGGATTGTATTCCTTCAATTCATTGACAAGAATTTTGTACTCCTTTTTAATATCTTGAGTATCACAAGCAATCATGAATAATAGGCTGGAATTTCTTTCAATGTGGCGAAGGAAACGGTGACCAAGACCTCTGCCTTCAGCGGCACCTTCAATGATACCCGGAATATCTGCCATCACGAATGAACGATCTCCGCGGTATCGAACCATGCCCAAGTTTGGAACCAAGGTCGTAAAAGGATAATCTGCGATTTCAGGCTTTGCCGCAGAAACCACTGATAGCAGAGTAGATTTACCTGCATTTGGAAAGCCGACAAGCCCAACGTCTGCAAGAACTTTCAATTCTAGAATCTTCCATTCTTCTCTGCCCGGCTCACCTGGCTGTGCGAACTTCGGCGTTTGGCGAGTTGCCGTTTTGAAATGGTTGTTCCCTTGGCCACCACGGCCTCCTGGAACAAGGATTCTCTCCTCCCCATCCTCGGTAATTTCGAAATGCACTTCACCTGTTTCGGCATCTTTTGCCACCGTGCCAAGAGGAACCAAAAGAATTTCATCTTCTCCTTGAGCTCCTGTTTTTAAGGCACTACCGCCGCTTTCGCCCTCTTCGGCAATTACATGTTTACGATATTTCAAGTGAAGCAAGGTCCAAACGTCTTTACTTCCTCTAAGAATAATATGTCCACCTCTTCCACCGTCGCCACCGTCAGGACCGCCTTTGGCGGTGAATTTATCTCTGTGGAAATGCATAGAACCCGCGCCCCCCTTGCCAGAGCGGCAACAGATTTTTACATAATCTACAAAATTCGAATCCGCCATAAGTTTCTTTTAAGCCACAATGGCTTCTATTGCTTCAAAAAGTCTATTAGAAATGTCATCGATTGAACCGATACCATCGATACCCTTATATTTTCCCTGCCCCCTGTAAAAGTCAGCTACTGGGGCAGTTTCGCGGTTATAGACATCTATTCTATTTTGTATAACCTCCGGATTTGCATCATCAGGTCTGCCGCTAGTCTTTGCTCGATTGAGAAGACGAACTCGGAGCTCCTCCTCTTGTACCTCAAGTGCCAACATGCAGGTAATCTCGGTGTTTTTAGTCGCTAAAAATTGATCAAGAGCCTGTGCCTGAGCCCCGGTGCGAGGAAAACCATCGAATATGAATCCCTTAGGATTTTCATACTTATTAACCTCACTTTCCAGCATACTAATGGTAACGCTATCCGGTACGAGTTCTCCCTTGTCTATAAAGCTTTTCGCGAGTTTTCCAAGCTCTGTTTCGCCCTTGATATTGGCGCGGAAAATATCTCCTGTGCTAAGGTGAACCAACTGGTATCGCGCAATGAGCTTTTCGCTCTGCGTGCCCTTCCCAGCACCGGGAGGACCGAATAAAACGATATTAAGCATGATGAATTCGTTAATTGGTTTTGAAAGGTGCGAAGATAAGATAGACTGCTCAATGAAAACTAACTACATTCGCAGCACAAAAATAAAGTCACAAAATGAATTTTGATGTAATAGTATTAGGCAGCGGTCCTGGAGGATACGTTACTGCCATCCGCGCATCACAGTTGGGATTGAAAACAGCGATCATTGAGCGCGAAGCATTGGGCGGAATTTGCCTCAATTGGGGCTGTATTCCTACCAAAGCCCTACTCAAAAGCGCGACGGTATTTGAATATATCAACCACGCTAAGGATTATGGCATCGAGGTAAATACCCCAAAAGCTGATTTTTCTGGTATGGTAAAACGCAGTCGCGGAGTGGCCGAAGGAATGAGCAAAGGTGTTCAATTCCTTATGAAAAAAAATAAAATCGAGGTTATCATGGGAACCGGCAAATTGAAGGCTGGTAAGAAAGTGGCCGTTACAGACGCTGCTGGAAAGGTAACTGAATATTCAGCGAACCATGTAATTGTGGCCACTGGTGGTCGTTCACGTGTATTGCCTAATCTACCTCAAGATGGTAAAAAGATTATCGGTTATCGCGAAGCTATGACACTTGCAGACCAGCCAAAGAGCATGGTCATCGTTGGCAGTGGGGCTATAGGAGTTGAATTCGCATACTTCTATAACAGCATTGGCACCAAAGTGACAATCGTCGAGTTTATGCCTAATATCGTTCCTGTGGAGGATGAAGAAGTTTCAAAAGCATTGGCTAAGAACTTCAAATCCAATGGCATTGACATCATGAACAATGCGGAAGTAACATCAGTCGATACCTCGGGTAAGGGCTGTAAAGTAAAGGTGAAGACAGCGGAAGGCGAGCAAGTGCTCGAATGCGACATCGTACTTTCAGCGGTAGGTGTAGTAGCAAATATCGAAGGCATTGGTCTAGAAGACGTGGGTATAGCAACTGATAAGGGAAAAATCCTCGTCGATAAGTACTATCAAACCAATGTTCCAGGATATTATGCCATTGGTGACTGCACCCCTGGTCAAGCTTTGGCACACGTTGCAAGCGCGGAAGGGATTACTTGCGTAGAAAAAATCGCAGGTCATCATCCTCAGCCTATCGACTACAAGAATATTCCAGGTTGTACCTATTGTTCGCCTGAAATCGCCTCTGTAGGCTACACAGAAAAGGGCGCAAAAGAGGCTGGTTTTGAAATCAAAGTAGGTAAATTCCCATTCAGTGCTTCTGGTAAGGCTAGCGCTGCTGGTCACAAAGATGGTTTTGTAAAACTCATTTTTGACGCAAAATATGGCGAACTCCTCGGAGCCCACATGATTGGCGCTAATGTCACAGAAATGATCGCAGAGGCAGTAGCATTGCGTAAACTGGAAACAACTGGGGAAGAACTAATTAAAACCGTTCACCCTCACCCAACCATGAGCGAAGCGATCATGGAAGCGGCTGCGGCAGCCTATGGAGAAGTAATTCACTTGTAATTCAGAAATAACTTTTTAAAAAATGCACCGGAATTGAAAATTTCGGTGCATTTTTGTTTGTGGTAAGAAGTTTAAATTTAGCGATAAGGCAACCTTTTGTTAAAATCGAGACTTATAAGTAACCAAAAGTCAGAAATGAGAAGATTCTACATCATATTGTTTGCGCTTTCATTTAGCTATAGCATTAGTGCACAAACGTATAGCAATCCGACACCCATTACAATTAATGATAGCTCACCAGCTAATCCGTTTCCATCGACTATCAATGTCACTGGTGCCACGGCTAGCATTACTACGCTTACAGTGACAATTTCCAACATGAGCCATACTTGGCCCAGCGACGTTGATATTGTACTTCAGTCTCCAAACGGGACGAACTTTACAATTATGAGCGATATGGGCGGATCACTCGATATCGTAAATACCACAATAGTTTTAGACGATGCTGCAGCCCAGCCTGTTCCTGGTGGATTTATTGCCAGCGGCAGTTACAGACCTACGGATGCTGGTGTTGATGTCTACGGCACCATTCCAGGTCCAGTACTCTATTCTGCAGCAGCTGGTACTGCTACGTTCACAACGGCATTTGCTGGTCAAAACGCCAATGGAACATGGAGCCTGTTCGTTCTAGACGATGCCGGTGGAGATACAGGGAGCATCAACGGAGGTTGGTCAATTACATTCGCAGTTCCAATTCCTGGATGTACATTCCCTTCAGCCTGTAACTACGACCCAACCGCGGGTGTAGACGATGGATCATGCGACTACAGCTGTTACGGTTGTACCTATGCCGCAGCTCTGAATTATAGTCCTGTAGCTTTTATCGATGACGGTTCATGTCAATTCCAACTTGTCGTACCAGTTACCGACGGCTGTACTGATCCGGATGCTTGCAATTATTGCAGCGTATGCACCGTGGACGATGGAACGTGCGACTTCACTTGCAAAGGTTGCACTTATGCCAACGCGGTAAATTATGACCCAACAGCCACCTCTGATGATGGCTCATGCATTTATGGCGGTTGCACAGACGCAACTGCATTTAACTTCAACCCTATTGCACAGCAAGATGATGGTTCATGCGTATATGATAATGAGTGCGCAGCCGACGTCAATCAAGATGGTGTGGTAGGAGTTGCAGATATTATTGGGATTATGACCTATTTTGGAAATACTTGTAATTGATAACTCATGAAAGTACTTTACTCATTAGTATTTCTTTTTATCTCATCACAATTATTCGGGCAAACCTACACTAACCCGGCCCCAATTACTATTAACGATAACGCTCCTGCAAATCCATTTCCATCAGTCATAAATGTTACGGGAGCAACAGCGTCCATTACTACAATGTCAGTGACCATTCAGGGCCTGAGTCATACTTGGCCGAATGATATTGATGTTGTTCTAGTGGGGCCAACTGGGGTGGGTATATCGCTCATGAGTGATCCTGGCTCAGGTACAGATGTCAACAATGTTACCTATGTTATCAGCGATGACGCTCCCGCGCCTTTCAACAATACAGTAAACCCTTCCGGTAATTACAGACCTACAAACATCAATGATTTCGGGGCAGATAACTTTGGGACTATCCCTGGTACAATTCAAAGTCCAGCTCCTTCTGGGACCGCAACATTTGCTTCTGTTTTTGCGGGCACAAATGCAAACGGTCCTTGGGCACTATATGTTTTAGACGACGTATTTACAGATGTTGGAAGTATAGCAGGTGGATGGAGTATCAATTTCGCTGTTCCAATCCCAGGCTGTACTTTTCCTTCTGCTTGCAACTATGACCCCGCCGCAGGAGTTGACGATGGCTCTTGCGATTATAGTTGCTACGGGTGTACTTACGCAGCCGCAATAAATTATAGCCCTGTAGCATTTATTGATGATGGATCGTGCCAATTCCAGCTCGTTCAAGCCACCACAGATGGCTGTATTGACGCAAATGCGTGCAACTACTGCAGCGTTTGCACTATTGATGATGGCAGTTGCGATTATTCATGCCTTGGTTGCACTTACCCTAATGCAGTAAACTATAACCCCACCGCAGGCAAAGATGATGGCTCATGCATCTATGGCGGCTGCACAGATCCTACCGCATTTAACTTCAACCCTATCGCACAGCAAAATGATGGGACTTGCGTTTATGACAATGAATGCGCAGCTGACGTCAATCAAGACGGTGTTGTGGGAGTAGCAGACATTATCGGAATCATGACTTACTTCGGTAATACTTGCAATTAAGCAGGTACCGCTACCCTGCACAATTCTTTAATTTTCCCTACAGTATATTCAATTTCTTCTTTTTTGGTAAAGCGGGAAAAGGAGAATCTTAGTGAAGCGCTACCTGGTGTTAAAGCGCCAATTGCATCAAGGACATGACTTCCTTTTGTAGCTCCAGAACTGCACGCACTACCGCCGCTGCATGCCACACCCTCCAAATCGAGTAAAAACAGCATCATATCAGCATTAGCCGTTGGAGGAAATGTAACGTTCAAGACCGTGTACAAACTATCAGGTGATGCAGAATCCCCGTTGAAACGAACGTTAGGCAACTCCTTTTTTAAAAGCTCCACCATATAAGACTTAAGCTCTCTAACATGCGTTTGGTGTTCTTCGAGATGCGCGTACGCCAGCTCAATGGCTTTTCCCAAACCTACGATGCCGTATAAGTTTTCAGTGCCGCCGCGCATTCCACGTTCCTGACCACCTCCGGTAATTGATGGTGAGATTTTCAATCTACGGTTTATATAGATAAATCCAACGCCTTTCGGTCCATGAAATTTGTGGGCCGCGGCATTTATAAAATCGATTTTTGTATTCTTTAAGTCAAACGCATAATGCCCCATTGTTTGGACAGTATCACTATGAAAAACTGCATCATACTTATGGCAAAGCTCCCCGACTTGAGCTAGAGGCAGAAGATTCGCTATCTCATTATTGCCATGCATAAGACTCACAAAAGACTTCTCATTTGAAGCCAAAAGCTCCTCGAGATGTGATAAGTCAACATGACCATTGGAAGTAAGCTTAACGAGGCTAAGCTTTACAAATCCTTTTGAAGCATATAATTCTGCGGTTTTAATGACTGCACTATGCTCAATAGCAGAGGTGATGACATGCTTGCAGCCCAAATCCAAAATTGCAGCCTGCATCGCTAGGTTATCCGCTTCAGTGCCTCCTGAGGTAAAATAAATCTCGGAAGGAAGGCAATTCAGGGCCTTCGCAATGGTTCTTCTCGAGTTTTCTATAGCCGTTTTAGTCTTTCTCCCAAAAGCATGAGATGAAGATGGATTGCCAAAATGCTCCTCCATATAAGGGAGCATAGCCTTTAGTACCTGGGGGTCTAAAGGAGTGGTGGCCGCGTTATCGAGATAGATATTCATGATTTGCTACAATGGTACAAAGTTGAATGAAATCGTTGGATGATAAAAAACCTATCCTACCAATTGTTGGATTTCTTTCATTACTCTATTCGCTAATTCATCTGCCTTTTCCTTCGAACTACTTTCTGCATAAATTCGGATGATGGGTTCAGTATTACTTTTTCTCAAGTGTACCCATTCATCTGGAAAATCAATTTTCACACCGTCGATAGTATTCACTTCGGCATTAGAAAAAATCGACTTGGTTTGATCAAGTATAGAATCTACAGGTGTTGACGCATCTAGCTCAATTTTATTTTTCGATATTACATATCTAGGATAAGAATCTCTAAGCTGGGATATTTTGATTTTTCGTTCAGCCAGGTGGCTCAAAAACAAAGCGATTCCTACAAGTGCATCTCGGCCATAGTGGGATTCAGGATAGATAATACCACCATTTCCTTCCCCGCCAATCACAGCACCGATTTCTTTCATTTTAGCAACAACATTCACCTCACCGACGGCTGCGGCTTCGTATTTCAACCCTTTTGCGTGGGTCACGTCTCGAAGAGCACGTGTAGATGATAAGTTAGAAACTGTATTCCCTGGGGTTTTGGATATGACATAATCCGCCACTGCGACAAGCGTATACTCTTCTCCGAACATGGAGCCATCCTCACATACAAATGCTAAACGGTCCACGTCTGGATCAACCACGATACCTAAATCGCATGATTCTTTTTGAATTAGTGCGGCTAGGTCGCCCAAATGTTCAGGCAGTGGCTCTGGGTTGTGGGGAAAATGACCATTGGGCGTACAATACAACTCATGAATCACTTGTACTCCCAATGCCTTCAATAACTCAGGAACATATATACCGCCACTACTATTAACCGCATCAACCGCAATAGAGAAATTTGCTGCTTTAATTGCTTCTGCGTTTACTAAGGGCAAATTGAGAATTTTCTGAATATGAATTTTCAAATAGTCCTTTGATTCAATTTTACCCAAGCCATCAATCTCAGCGAAGGCGTAGTCTGCCTTTTGAGCGATTTCCAACATTTCCTCTCCCTCAGCTGCACTTATAAATTCACCCTTTTGATTCAATAATTTAAGAGCATTCCATTGGCCAGGATTATGGCTCGCGGTGAGAATAATGCCCGCATCGGCCTTTTCCTCTGGAACTGCTATTTCTACCGTCGGGGTGGTGCTTAGTCCAAGGTCCACTACATGGGCTCCCATGCCTTTTAGCGTTGAGCACACTAAATTAGAAATCATCTCACCACTGCGACGTGCATCCCTGCCAATGACCATTTTGACGTCCGTCTTGCCGCTCTTATTTTGGATGAGTTTACAAAACGCTGAGGTAAATGATACCACGTCTATCGGTGTCAGGTTGTCCCCAGGCTTACCTCCGATGGTGCCTCGAATGCCTGAAATAGATTTGATAAGTGTCATACTAAAATTTATTAGGACAAAAATAGCGGTTAATGTTAAGGAAAATCGAACTGAAAACATGAGTTATTCAATTTTTAAGTAGGGCTTTCATTTTGACATTCATACCCATAAAACTTCAAAACGTAACCATTTTTTGAGCACTCAGGTATAAACAAGCACCTTATGACCCTATTAAGGCACATATCAAACCCTATAAAACTAATTCTGCTGCTATGTGTGGTGACAATTCAACTGTCAGCCCAGACTTATGAAGTAGAAGAAGTGTCATTCAATTCGAAACAAGGTGATTTTGCACCAATACGTTTTGAGGAAGGACTAGTCTTTTGCAGTTCACGCAATCAAAAAAAGCTGGTGGGGGATGTTGATTCGGTGAATTTTTACACCGATATGTTTGTCACTTATATTAATAACAACAGGAAATTTTCGAATCCCGAATTATTCTCATCCGAGTTGACAGGTATTCTCAATGAAGGGCCTGCCGCATTTACCTCGGACTTTAAAACTGTTTATTATACCGCCAACATAAATCCTGATAAGAAAGATCCAGGCGCAAAGGAATTGGAAGAGTCTGTTTATAATCTTAGAATTCTTGTAGCTCAGTACATTAATGGCAAGTGGCAAAAAACAGGTGTTTTACATTTCTCCTCTATTCCCGATTCGTATGACATGGCCCACCCTGCTCTAAGTCCGAATGATTCCATTTTGTACTTTACAAGCAACATGGATGCTGGATTTGGAGGTAGCGACATTTATTACTGTCTTTGGAAAGATGGCAAGTGGAGTGAACCAATTAACGCAGGCGCAACAATCAATACTGAGGGTAATGAGGTATTTCCATACCAAGCAAGAAATGGAATGTTCTACTTTAGTACCAACGGCCGACATACAGACAACGCACGCAACGATATGGATATATTCTCCACAAAGCGTGGGTTTGGTGGTGAATGGATGGCGCCAAGAGCTTTACCTTCTCCATTGAATACATCAGCAAACGACTACACCTACTGTGAGTTTTCCAATGAAAATTTTGGATATATAAGCTCTGATAGAAAACAGGGTGATAAAATTTATTCGTTCAGCAAAAGTGTTCCCCAGTTCTTTGATTGTCAAGAAAATCAAAGAACTATTTTGTGTTATCACTTGGATGATACGAAAATTGAAAAACTCCAAAACACTCCACTACTCTATGAATGGAATCTTGGAGACGGCACTATTGTTCACAATTTTGACGCCCAGCATTGCTATTCGCAACCAGGAACTTACAATATCACTTTGAGCGTAATAGATACGATTACGAATCAGAAGATCATGAACGTATCGGAAACTGTGCTTGAAATCGTGGATTATCAGCAACCATTTATTTTATCCAATGATTCGGTACAAATCAATTATTCTTTAACGCTATTTTCGGATGATTCACCAATTAAAAAATACAAAACTGCAAAGCACTATTGGATAGTTGATGACGAGCATATTTTCTCAGGAGACACACTGAGATACACTTTCACCAAGCCGGGTTGGCACACTGTTCTCTGCGGAGCAGTTAGTGAACCGCTTCCTGGTGGCGAAATAATGAAATCATGTTCAGTTAAAGAAATCTTCGTATTCGAACATGACTTACCTGGATTCCCTCAAGTTGATCCAAATCCTTCAATGGAGCCGACACAAAAAATTCAGATGAGATCGTCATTCGATGGCTTCGCCGGTAACAAATTAAAGCCTAAGAATCTTTACAGAATTGTTATCGAAAAATCTCAAGAACGTCTTCCAATGAATTATGAAGGCTTCAAATCAATTCAAGAAGAAATAGTTGAAACAAAAGACACGACCGGTACTTACACTTACTCAGTAGGTGCATCAGCTGAAATTTCTCGTATTTATGAGCAACTCAAGGATATACAAGACCAAGTTGGAAGACCGCTGACCATTGAATCATTTGATCAAAATAATTTTGGTAAAGAATATCTACGTACTGGAAACTACATAGAGCCGGGTAATGCTGAAGCATTAAACATTGAATTCAATCGACTAAAAGATATTAAGTTCGAATACAACAGCGCAGTGATTAAAGAAGAGTCATTCGGTAATCTCGATTATATTGCCGCAATGCTGCTCCTTGAAGAAGATTTTACATTGAAAATAAATGCACATACATGCTCTCAAGGTACTCATGAATACAATCAAACACTTTCAGAAAGAAGAGCACAAAGTGTTAAGGAATATTTTGCTAAAAAAGGCATTAAAGGCAATCGCTTGATTACTCGAGGGTACGCAGAAACGCAGCCCATTGCCAGCAACGATTCTGAAGAAGGAAAGAGTCTTAATCGAAGAGTAGAATTCATTATCATTTTCAACACCAACAATGACTAAATCCAAACTTTCATTTCTGATTCTGTCAATTGGTTTTGCGTGCGTAAATACCCTTGCACAGCCAGTTCCTGCAAATGATGAAAACATCCCTTTTTTAGTTACTTTCTCCAAGGAAGCTGGCTCCAAATGGGGTGATGATGATTATTGTCAAACTTTCTTTTTTTCCATTCCCAAAGATTTTAAAAATCCAGTCTATATCCGTGTTTTCGATCCCGAAATAGGAGGTAAAAATGATGAGATCAATGGCGAGTTCAATTCGAATACTAAATTCAGCGTTTACGGCGGCAATGGCTGCATTTCGGTAGATGACGCAAGAAATGTGGATCCTATAGGAAATTTCAAAAGTGGAAACTTATTAGCTTCAAAAGTCTTTGATAACAAACCCACATACGATAACAATTGGTACACATTCGGGCCATTCAATCCATCTGAAGGAGAGTACTCAGCTCAATACGGAGGGTATATTTTTAAAGTAATATGTGAAGGTATCAAAGGGGATGATGGTAATCTCTACCGATATTACCTATCTACCTCTGCAGATAAAAACATTGCAGTCGAAGGAGGAAACGCCTTCACATTTGAATACACCTTTCGCTTGCACTCTGAAAATGGTCAGGTAAGCCATATTTATCCATTCATTGATGAAAAAGTAATTTCAATCATTCAATACAATTTTGATTGGGATAATGATGGCTATATAAAACTAATCTCAGCTACTAATCCCGGTGAGTTTTTAAAAACAAGTCCTGAAAACAAATGGGCAGAAAGCAAATACGAGATTAAAAGCGGTGAGCGCGGAAAATCCATTGATATTCAATTCAAAAAAGCAGCGAATAGCAGTGGTGTCAATAATAATAACGTCGTTTTCTATGTCCGTAACCAATATGGCCAACAATTGCCTTTCTTTACAATTCCAATTGGCGGAGTACCCAAGCCACGAGGACAAATAAATGTAAAACCACTGCCGACGGGAAAAAGATAAGCAATGAAAGCCACCCTTTCTTTCATCTCTCTAATTCTTATTTCACTGCTCTGTGATGCGCAGTCGTATCGCTTTAACATTTTTACCGAGCAGCAAGGACTAGAAAGCAGATACGTCAACACTATAAATCAAGATGCTAATGGACTGCTTCTAATCGGTACTGGCGAAGGATTGTTTTCATTCGATGGTTTTGACTTTAAAGCTTTTCATAAAAAAAATGGACTCGCTGATGAGCTCATTCAATCCAGTCACGCGTGCAGCAATGGCGAAATATGGTTCGGTCATGGAAGTAGCGCCGTCACGATTTATAAAGATGAAAAGCTAAAAGCCCTCGACCTTTCAAAGTACTTTAATGGAAAAGTGGTAGATATTTATGAGGATAAAGAAAATAACAAGTGGCTTATTTCTCAAAACTCCGGCTTACTTAAAATAACGGCCAAAAATGAAATCACCCACTTCAAAAGTGGAATCGAAGACTATACACTTTCATCTATTCTTATTACTCCAAGCGGAAGAACCCTTCTGGGAACGGATATGGGTCTCGTAGAAGTAAAAATAAAGGATGGCAAAATACAAGTCATTGAAATCCCAAACTTTCCTCTAACCAATGTTACAGACATTGCTGCCTCACAAAACTATATTTTCGTGAGTACAGAAGACAGCGGAATTTTCTTGTGTTATCTTGAAAACGGTAATTACAATTTTAAGCCAATCAATTATCTCGGCAATGATCTAAGTAATTACTTCATCAGAAGCTTAAAGGTTAGTAATAATAATGAGCTTTGGTTGAGTACCAACCAGCACGGCCTTATAGAGTTATCTGATTTCAATGGAAATATGTTCACCTCGCTTCAAGCATTCAATGAAGCCGGAACAAATGCAGCTGAAAACATAAACGTTAGTTTTCTTGACATTGAAGGTAACCTATGGATTGGAACCATTGGAAAAGGTTTGTATTTACTAGAAGAAAATTATTTCGCCGAATATCAGTCTGACTTATTCAAAAGTGGAAACAGCAGTTTATTCGCAGCTGGCGATACATTGTATGCTGGTTTCTTCGGTAAAATTTATATGTCTGTAAAACATCCAGGGATGATAATAGACAGTCTGGATTCCAGAAACGGAATACCCAAGGATAATCTTACAGCTATTCATATCGACAACAAAAAAAACATTTGGATCGGTTCCGAAAAAAGTGGAGTTTACGTGATCAAAAACAACTCACTCAAAGTTCAAAAAATCGCGCTTTCTAAGGAGTTTTCGAATGTAAAAATCAACGATATCGAATCCCTCGACGACAACACTTACATCGCAACAGACTATGGCATTTTCTTCATAAAAAACTTCAAAGTAGAGTATCAGGCGACCATCGAAACAGGGTTGTCCGCAAACGTGATAAAAGCACTCTATAAAGATTCAAAGAATCGAATTTGGATTGCTACTACCACAGAAGAAATTCCTTATATAGAAAATAATGCGATTCAATACTTAAGTGGAGTCTTTGTGGATATGCAAGCGAGCATCAAGTGCTTCGCAGAAGATCAGAACGGAAATATTTGGGCTGGAACTGATGGTCAAGGTGTATGGCGTTGCACTCCTCATTCACCCAAAGTTTATAATAGAACTAATTCGCTCAAAAGTGATTATTGCTACAGTCTTTTGTGCGATAATAAAAATAATTTGTGGATAGGACATCGCGCCTCACTCTCGAAAATTGACTTGAGCGATAATACCACCAGTGTTTATGAACCCGATGCTAGTTCCAATAGGTCATTCGCCGATAACTCAGTGACAATTTGTTTTGAAGACAACATCATTTTCGGAACTAACAATGGTATATTGAGGTATGATGCATCCAAGGACATCCCAAACCAATATGAGCCTATTTTAAACTTTACGAAGCTTGCCATTTCTGATTCCATCTATCAAATTAAAGATCGAATCATACTACCATACGGAGACTATAAGTTAGAGTTTTATTTCAGAGGTATTTCATTAAAAGACCCAACAGGTGTTCAATACCAGTATATTCTAGAGGGATTAGAAAGCGAGTGGAGCAACTCTACCACAGAGAATTTCGCTAGATTTAATCATCTCTCACCTGGAAAATATGTATTCAAAATAAAATGTTTCAACAGCGATGGTATCGGCGGAGAAACCATTAAATTCATTGAAATAGAAATTAAAAAACCATTCTGGCAAACCTGGTGGTTCTACTTTATCATATTCTTCATTCTTATTTTCACTGTTCGCGTCATCATCACGCGCAGAGAAAGAATCCTTAGAGAGAATCAAGTCAAACTGCAGAAAGCACTTGATGAAAGAACAAAGGAAGTTGTTGAACAAAAGGAGCTTCTTGAAATAAAAAATAAGGACATTACTGATTCGATATTGTACGCGAAAAATATCCAGAACGCGATGTTGCCTCCAAAAGGAGCCCTTAACAAGCATTTCTCTGACGCGTACGTTTATTATAAGCCGCGTGACATTGTGAGCGGTGATTTTTATTTTGTTGAACGCTTTGGAAGTAAAATAATCGTTGCTGTAGCTGACTGCACTGGGCATGGTGTGCCCGGAGCATTCATGTCCTTGATTGGTAGCACACTCATTAAAGATGCTGCAAAAATGCGTGACGTAAACACTCCTCTTGAATTGCTTTCCGTATTAGATCACGAGCTCAATATTATTCTTAATAAAAAGATTGAAAATGCAGGTATCCCTGATGGAATGGATATCAGCATCATCGATTTTGATGTTGTGACTAAAGAATTGCGTTTTGCTTCAGCCAACAGACCAATGTTTTTGTGTGTAAACAAGGAGCTAATCGAGGTCAGAGGAAATCGACGATCAATTGGAGATGTAATCGAAAGAAATCGAACCGAATTTACTCAGCAATCTTTTCAACTCTCTGAAGGTGATATCATCTATCTTTTTTCAGATGGAATTACCGATCAATTTGGAGGCCCATCAGCCAAGAAAATAAAAAGAAAAGGCCTAGGAGATCATCTTAAAAGTACATGTCACTTGCCAATTGCTGAACAACGCGAATTATTGAAGGAATTCATAAATAACTGGAAAGGCGATCATGACCAACTTGATGACATGATCATGCTCGCAATCCAAATTTAAAGACTCATCATATCGCGGAATCGCGCTGCTTGACGACGTGACACTTCAACAATAGTTCCGTCTTTTAATGTCATTCGCAAACCGCCATTAAACCAGTTTTCCACAGTATCCACCCATCTAAGGTTGACGATGAACTTACGGTTTGTTCTAAAAAAAGTATGATCTAATCTTTCCTCAAGAGTGTTTAATGATTTTAGAATTAAAGGCTTTGATTGATGGAAAAATACGCGAACATAATTGCCTTCACTTTCAAAGAGCCTTACATCTTTGAGTGACACAAACCAGCACTTCTCTCCATCCTTCAAGAAGATTTGATCCTCCTGCCCTAGTCTTCCCTCGAACACTGCCGGGTTCGAATCCAATTTCTCCTCAAGAGCATTATTTTTTACTACTTTCTGAATAGCTTCTGTCAAGCGTATATCTTCAACAGGCTTTAAAATATAGTCTATTGCGTCCACTTCAAATGCCTTCATCGCATACTCATCATAAGCAGTAACGAAAATAACCTGAGGCACTACTTCCAGTTTCTTAAGCATTTCAAAACCATTCATACCAGGCATTTGAACATCAAGAAAAATCAAATCTGGGTTGTGTTCTTCTATGGCCTTGATAGCTTCCTCGGCATTGGCACACTCACCAATTACTTCTATTTCCGGATGCTTTGACAATAAGCTCATAAGCTCTTTTCTTGCTAAGCGCTCGTCATCTATAACTAGTGTTCTCATGATTGTTTTATTTTACAAGGAATATTTAGTTGCGTAATCACAAAATTATCTTGGTTGAAAATTTCAAACGTGGCTCTTTCACCATAAATAAGATCAAGCCGTTTGCGTGTATTTGAAAGGCCGATGCCTTGAGCCGTTTTGTTCTGCTCGAAGACACCACTATTTTTCACTACTATTTTTACTGATTCATTCTCCAAATTGATTGTTAGTTCAATCAATCCACCCTCTATAATTTTTGAGATCCCGTGCTTTACTGCATTCTCAACAATTGTTTGAAGCATGAATGGAGGAATATGAAATGCTAAAGTATCTTCATCCACGTCCATTCGAATTGTGAGGCGCTCTTCAAATCGCACTTTCTCCATCCATAAATAATTCTCCACTAAATCCAACTCTTCTTTGAGCGTTACGGTCATATTTTTACCAAGCATCAAATTATTTCTAACAATAGAGCTCAGCATATTTATAGCCTTTTTTGATTTTTCCGGATCTTCGTCAATGAGCGCTCTAATGCTATTCAAAGAATTGAACATGAAATGAGGATTCATTTGTGATCGAAAGCTGTTGAGCTCTATCTCTGTTTTAGCAGCTCTCAGCTCCAGGTTTTGAATTTCTTCCTTTTTCCAGTTTTCAAATACATTCACTGCGAAGTAAAGAATAGACCAAAGGAAAAATAAGAACCAAAACTTCAGGACGTTCAAAAAGAAAGTTACCGAAAAAAAAGTCAATACTAAAGGAAAATCACCATTGATGATGTCCGTGAGAGCCGTGTTAAATAGCACGAATAAGAAGCTCATCAGAATGGATGCGACCAGAATGCGAGGAATAAGAGCAATTATATTGAGTCTCTTCCATCCAAGTTGATGGATGACCGTTCGGAAGATGTGTGTGATAGACACCCCCATGATAAAGACCATTATTGAGACGTTGAGCGCGCGATTCAGGTCTTGATCAGTAATGATGGCACTAATGATATTACCCAAAATGAATAAAATCCAGCCAATAATTTGACATGCCCAGTAAACGATATTGCGGTTAGGCTTCATTACGCCATCAAAAATACTTACAATCTTATCACCAGAGGATAAGTTATATGTACGGCTTCAATTAGAGCTAAATGGTGAATTATTTGACATAAACGGAGAAATTAGCAGACATTTGTATAGATGAATTTTTTAGCGCATTTCTATTTAGCATACGGGAACGAAGGTCGATTGATTGGTCAATTCATTGCAGATAGTGTGAAAGGGAGGAATTACGAACAATACCCAGAACTCATAAGAGATGGGATACGTCAACATCGACTCATTGATCACCTCACTGAGATTTCTGAAGGACCTATGGAACTGCGAGCTTTTCTACGGCCCAATTGCGGACTCTTATCACCTGTAGCAGTGGATATGCTTCTCGATCACGTCCTTGCTAAAAATTGGCACGATTATCATGCGCTGCCCCTCGCTGAATTCGCGACAGGTTGTTATAACAATCTTCAAACGAACGAGGCTATGATTCCAGACCGCATGAAAGAGGCACTTTTTTATATGTCCAAATACAATTGGCTCAGTGCCTATGCCGAGCCAGAAGGAATTTTGAAAAGCATCTCAGGCCTGAGCAAAAGGGTGAATGGAGGTGCTCTGTTAAACAACATTGCTCCCATATTCGAAGAGGCAGTGAATCAGGCTGAAAAGGCGTTTGAAAGCTATTTTCCAATCCTTTGTAAGTCCATCAAAAGCGAAATCTCGTCCTCATCTGAACCCTTTTTAGGTTTAAATCACTATTTTTAAAAAAGAAACCCTATTTTTGTCCTCAACGATACTAAACCGATCGTTTTATGAAAAAGTCTTTAACCTTTATTTTCCTTCTCATCGCCACCTTCAGCGTTCACGCGGGCAGCATTGTCATGGAGGGTCGCTATCAGCAAAGAAATATATTTGTTGTAAATCAAATTAGCCAAGACGGCGTAGGCTTTTGCGTTTATGAAGTCACCGTAAATGGCCAGATTACCACCGACGAAATCAACTCTCAAGCATTTGAAATTGATCTAAGTATTCTTAGTTTAAAAGTCGGAGACCCAACAACTGTAGTCATTAAACATAAAGATGGATGTACCCCTAAGGTACTAAATCCTGGCGCACTTGAGCCCAGTCCTACCTTCGAATGTAAAAAAATATCTTGCAATGATAATGGCCTTTTGACTTGGGAAACAACAGGCGAAATGGGCAAACTTCCTTATATCATCCAACAGTTTAAATGGAACAAATGGGTGAATGTGGGTGAAGTTATGGGAGTGGGAACTGCAGTAAAAAACACCTACACCTTTCAGACAAGCCTAGTCAGTGGCTTGAATAAATTTAGAGTAGCTCAAAAAAGTTACGAAGGAGACCTGAGAAAAAGCATAGAATGTGAAGTAACAAGCAAGATTACTCCAGTAACTTTTCAATACGATAAAAAAGCGAAGCTTATTAACTTCTCAGGAAACACTTCATACGAAGTCTTCAATAGCTACGGAAATATTGTGAAAAGAGGCATCGGTAACTCGATAGACGTGACTTCCTTTTCAAAAGGTGAATATTGGATTAGCTACGACAACACTACGTCCAAGTTTATTAAAAAGTAATACCAACCAAAACCATAAACCGCTTACCAACTAGAGGCTGTCCGATTTCGGTCAGCCTCTTTTTGTGTTAAAATATTTCGTATTTTGCAGTCAATATGACTAACCTAACAAAATGGACATACACGGTTACCTTCATCCTTTTTGCTGCTTTTGTGCTTTCATCTTGCGAAAACAATGATGACGAGAGTTCACTTCTTATACCAGCCCCTATTTACTTTGACCTAGACTCGATCAAAGCGAGGGGTAAGATAATTTTGATTACAGAGAATGGCCCCACTACCTACTATCAGTATCGTGGCCAAGGAAGAGGTTTTGATTACGATCTTGTCGCCGCATTTGCTAAATCTATTGGTGTCAAGCTGGAAATTCGCATCCTCGACGACGTCGACAAAATGTTTGCTCATCTCAACAAAGGCGAAGGCGATATCATTGCCTCAAATCTCACAATCACCGAGGAAAGGAAAAAGTTTGTTCGCTTTAGTGCGCCCGTGTATCAAACAAGACAGATGTTGGTGCAAAAAAAATTAGACCCCTTAAAGCCTGACTCCATAATTGAAATTTTAAAAGACACTCTTGCCCTTAACAATAAGAATATATGGGTTCATCGATACTCATCATTCTTTACACGCTTGAAGGAGATTGAAAAAAATAATGATATCGAAATTAATATTCACGAAGCACCAGGAGAAATAAGCACCGAAGACATGATTCGCCTTACTGCTTCGGGTGAAATTGAACGCACCATAACCGATGAGAATCTAGCAATTCTTCAACAACTTGATTATCCTGAATTGGACATGTCCATCCCTGCAAGTGGTCCGCAGTCTATCGGTTGGGCCGTAAGAAGCAACGCCCCAAACCTTGAAAAGGCCATCAATCAATGGCTGGAGAGTAAAAATGGCAAGAAAAAAATCACCAAAACTTTCGACAAATACTTCAAAATTGAAAGCTATTATGGCTACAAAGGTCCCTACCAATTACCACAAATTGGACCTGGTAAAATCTCACCATTCGATTCCTTATTCAAAAAATACGCACCTGAAATCAAATGGGATTGGAGACTGCTCGCTGCGCTTTGCTATCAAGAGTCCCGATTCAATCCGGAGGCAGTTTCATGGAGCGGAGCTTTTGGCCTGATGCAACTAATGCCTGAGACAGCGGCGCGCTTTGATTGTGATACATCACAACTGGTAGAGCCCAATATTCGAGCAGGAGTCAAATACATTCAACATCTGGAAAGGTATTGGCGAGATCGAATACCCAATCCTGACGAGCGGAGGAAATTCGTCTTGGCGAGCTACAATATTGGTCCTGGGCATATTCAGGATGCACGAAATATCGCCACCATGTTGGGCAAACCCGATACCATTTGGGATGGACACGTGGCAGAATGCCTACTTTTGAAAACTCAAGAAAAATACTATACTTTAGACGTGGTAAAACATGGGTATTGTCATGCAAAAGAACCATATCATTTTGTAGAAAAAATACTTGCCGTTTACAACCATTATAGGGAAAAAGTAAAATGATAAAATATTGCTTCATCTTTATACTCGCACTCGCATTCATTTTTTCTTCTTGTAAAAAAGATGAAGAAAAAAACACATACCTTCTCAAAGGAACAGTCACTGATGCTCTTAATGGCCAAGCAATCTCTGGCGCCCGTGTTGAGGTAGAGCAACAGACTTTGGATGGATCCACCTTTGGAGCTATTTACAATTTTGCCTCCGGAGGAGAGACCAATGGAAGCGGTAGTTTCAATTTAGAATGGGAAAAAGCGAATCTTGTTGAAGCAAGAGTAACAGGAGCTAAAGCAGGATATATAACTAGAATATACAACCTCAACGCCTCTTCATTTAAACCTGGTGAGCCCGTAACTCAAAACCTTGCCCTATTTCCAGAAGCAAATATTCAAATTAGAGTTCAGAAAACAGGTGTAAATCTTAATGCAAATGCACTCAATTTCCGCTTTGAAAACGCCGAGTTTGATTGTCTTTGCTGCAACAATAGTTGGAGAAATTTTAATAACACCACTACTGATAGCACATTTACGTGCAGAGCGTATGGTGATTCTTGGCTTCGTTACCGATACGAAGTCGTGACAGGCTCAAATAGCGAACTTTTAAGAGACAGTATTTTTTGTCAAAGAAATTCCATAATTAACCTCGATATACAGTGGTAGAAAACAACAGAAGTTTGTACCACGAAAAAGAGACATCTGCAATGAAAAAAATTTTTACCACATTAACGTTCATCATCAGCTTACTTTCACTTACTGCGCAGGAAATTCTCCCACGTGGATACTCCTCTCAAGAATTGGAAATGATAGCAAGAGGGCAAGTTCAGCTGCATCAAAATAGCAGAGCTATAGAGACACCTCCTCCATTTCCTAATCTCCGAAGCGCCGCTGAGTGGGAAGAAATACAAGCCCTTACAATTTCATGGACAGGATTTCCTGGAATCCTTAAACAAATAGTGGCGGCCGCTAGAACTCAAACCAGAGTGCTCATTCTTTCCGAAGATGTAGCTGAGACAGAAGACTACTTGCTCAGTTCAAATCTAGGTGGACCAGCCTTCGCTAATCTAAATAATGTCACAATCATTCCTGGAGAATTCGATTCCATTTGGATGCGCGACTACGCAGCGAATACTGTTTATGGTAATGAAGTCGATGATCTAGTAATGGTGGATTGGATCTATAATCGAATCACCCGTCCCAACGATAATGCTTCGCCTCAATACTTTGCAGACGAACTTGGAATCGATTTGTATGCCATGACTCAAAGTCCCGACGACTTGGTGAATACTGGCGGCAACTGGATGTCTGACGGATTTGGAACTGCAATGGCATCAGAGTTAATTCTTGAAGAAAATGAACCTGGCAATCCTTACGGTGTTACCGCTAAAACTGAAGAAGAAATTGACGCGCTCGTTCAAGAGTACCTAGGAATCGATAGGTATGTTAAAATGCCCACATTGCCATATGACGGCATTCATCATATCGATATGCACATGAAGCTATTGGATGAAGAAACCTTGTTAGTGGGAGAATATCCAGAAGGTATTTCAGATGGACCTCAAATCAATGCGAACATCGAATATGTTCTGTCCAACTATATGTCAAAATGGGGAACACCTTATGAAGTCATCCGCATTCCAATGCCTCCAAGCGCAAGCGGATTGTGGCCGAGCTCTACACCCACCGCTGGATACTACAGAACCTATACAAATGCGACATTTGTAAATAATACAGTCATATTCCCAACCTATCGCGAAGAATACGACACCACGGCATATCGCATTTGGGGCGAAGCCCTTCCTGGATATAATATTGTTGGTATCGATTCCGATAATCAAGAGGAACAAATCATTGCTCTAAGCGGAGCCATCCACTGTATCACGCACAGCATTGGCGTAAGCGATCCCCTTCTTATATCTCATCAGTCATTAGATGATACCGAAGACCAAGTGAATCCTTACACCGTTGATGCATACATGAAACACCGCACTGGAATAAGCAATGCGAAACTTTTTTGGAAAACAGATCTCGCTGATGAATATGTCGAAGTTGCAATGACATCCATCGGCGATGATATCTATAGAGGATTCATTCCAGCCCAACCTGGAGGAACTACCGTTTACTATTACGTGCAAGGCACATCAGTATCAGGAAAAGTTCAAAATAGACCAATGCCTGCACCTGCAGGATATTGGCATTTTAACGTAATTGGAAACGCCGTAAATATTGAGGAGAACAACACATTATCTTTTTCTCGTGTCTTCCCTAATCCAGCGGAAGCAATAACATGCATCGAGTTCAACAATCTGCATTCAGAGCAAGGCAGTGTTGAGTTGATTAATTCACTCGGGCAAACAGTAACTACTATTTTCAATGGTACACTGCCGCTTGGAACACAAAAATATTTTATCAACGCGGCCCAGTTCCCCGCTGGATTGTATCACATTCGAGTGGCTACTAAAACATCTGTTGCAAGTACTCCTTTGATGATAAAGTGATAATCTGATTACCAATCTCTACTAAATCTCCATCCACGTGAAGAAATTAATTCCTGAAGAGGCGATAGCAACCGCGACAAAACTTCCTAAGGATAATCCAATTATTCCGCTGCTTTCGCGTGTTGCCAAGATTGATAAAGTAAATGAACTTTATGATGATATATGCAAAGAAGAGGGCCTCAAAGCTATAGACCGACTTTTTGCAACATTGGATGTCGAAATTGAATTTGATAAAGAATTACTCGCGCACATTCCTAAAACAGGCCCTTTCATTGTCGTAGCAAATCACCCTTTTGGTGCGCTCGATGGTTTAGCACTTATAAAATTGATTGGTGAAGTAAGACCTGATTTTAAAGTGATGGCCAATTTCCTTCTCCAAAATGTAGAGCCCATTAAAGATTATTTTCTCAGTGTAAATCCTTTCGAACAAATGAAAGGAGCTTATAACAATGTTTCTGGACTTAAGTCAGCGCTCCAGCATGTGGAAGCGGGCTTACCGCTGGGACTATTTCCCGCAGGAGAGGTTTCTACTTTTCAAGGTGACTTAAAAACGATTGCAGACCGTAAATGGCAAAACAGTGCCATAAAGATTATCAAAAAAGCGAAAGTGCCAGTAGTGCCCGTTTACTTTGACGGCGCAAACTCTCGCATTTTCCATCTTTTGGGACTAATCCATCCAGGCTTGAGAACTCTTGCCTTGCCATCAGAAATGCTTAAGAAAAAAGGAAAGAGCATTCGGATGAAAATTGGAAAGCCCATCGCTGCAAAGGACTTGGAAATGTTTACCAATGTTGATCAGCTCGGCAGATATTTGCGCGCCAAGACGTATGCCCTCGGTAGCAGTTTCGATGTGCGCAGAGATTATTTTCGTCTCTTTCGCTTTCCAAAAAATTCGGATCCAATCATTGATGCAGTAGATTCTTCATTGATAAAAAAAGAAATCGATTCTATAGATTCTTTTAAAACCTTGACGTATGATGTATTTGACTGCTATGTAGTAGGCAGCCAGTACATTCCAAATATTTTGAAGGAGATCGGTCGCTTAAGAGAAGTCACATTTAGGGCTGTTGGTGAAGGTACCAACAAGAGCATTGACCTGGATGAATACGATCTCTATTACGATCACTTGATTCTGTGGGATCGTGAGGCTCAGAAGATAGCAGGCGCTTACCGCATTGGAAATGGACCTGACATCGTTTCAAAATATGGTTCTAAAGGCCTTTACACTTCAAGCCTCTTCAGAATGTCACGAAAAATGAATCCGATTCTATCGCAATCAATAGAGCTAGGGCGCTCATTTATCGTACAGGAATATCAAAAGCACCGCCTTTCGTTATTTTTATTGTGGAAGGGTATTTTGTTCTACTTATTAGCCAATCCAAGATTCCGATACATCATAGGTCCAGTAAGTATTTCCAACAACTATCAAGAAGTTTCTAAGGAGCTTATCATTCAATTCATCGAGCGAAACTATTTTGACCATGAATTATCAAAATACGTTGAGCCACGCAATGCCTTTAGGCCAAAAACTAAAAATATTGATACCGCAGCCCTGTTGGAAGCGAGTGCCAGTGATATTAAGAAAATGGACAAAATAATCGCCGACATTGAGCCCAGTAGCTTTACTATGCCGGTGTTGTTAAAGAAATATTTACAGCAAAACGCTAAGATCCTTGCTTTCAACGCAGATCCTAAATTCAATAATGCGCTAGATGGCTTGATGTTGTTAGATTTGCAAAATCTCCCAACCGATACCGTCGAAACGTTGAAACGTGAAATGGTTGAAAGCACTCCTGTTCGATGAAGAATATTAGTAGAAGAAATTTTATAACCAAGTCAACGGCAACAGCTGCTGCTGCCACCTTGGGACTTTCATTTATTAAAAGTGAAAACCGAATAGACACTCGGTTTGGCAAAGGTAAAATTTTCAAGGGCGGTATTGCTTTATCTACATGGGATGCGGGCGTTGAGGCCAACGATGCCGCAATTAAAACCATGAAGAATGGAGGCAAGGCGATAGATATGGCTGAAGAAGGGGTAAAAGTGATTGAAGCAGATTTTCGCAATCTTTCAGTTGGCCTCGGCGGTCTCCCTGACAGAGAGGGAAGTACCACTTTGGATGCATGTATTATGGATAGCATCGGCCGCGCTGGATCAGTTTGTTTTCTCGAAAAAATAAAGCACCCAGTTACTGTAGCTCGCATGGTGATGGAGCGCACACCTCACGTAATGCTTGTAGGAGAAGGAGCTCAAAAGTTTGCACTTTCTCAGGGCATGCCTCTCGACGAATTCAAAAGTGAAGAAGCTGTCAAAGCTTACAAAGAGTGGCTCATTAAAAGCGAGTACAAGCCCATTATCAATATTGAAAATCATGACACAATTGGCATGGTAACAATGGATACTCAAGGCGACCTCGCTGGATCATGCACCACAAGTGGACTTGCATATAAAATGCGCGGTCGTGTAGGCGATAGTCCAATTATCGGTTCTGGTCTTTATGTGGACAATGCAGTAGGAGCTGCCACGGGCACGGGGTTGGGAGAAACTGTTCTTCGATCTTGCAGTGCCTTCCTTATTGTAGAATTGATGAGACAAGGGATGCACCCTCAAAAAGCCTGTGAAGAGGCTGTAAAGCGTGTACGAGACATTAACTCCTTCATGAAAGAAGAATTTCAAGTGGGGCTCTTGGCCGTCAACAAAAAAGGTGAAATAGGAGCGTTCGCCCTTCGAGAAGGTTTCACTTATGCTCTCGCAAAAAATGGCGAGAATAAGATTTATAAATCAGACTTCTTGATCAAATAACTTATTTGAACACCGATTCTACCTCTGAAAGGATGGTAGCAGGTCCTCCAAAGTGATCCAACAATTTAGAAGCAGGATGTTGTCGATCAAGCACCTCTTTGAGCGCGATACGATCATGCGGATCCACAGCACCCGCAACGAATAACAAATCACATGGATTTGCTTCCAAATACATGCGTGCCATTTCTACCTCGGTAAAGCCTTTCACAGCGTACCCGGCCTTCTCAAGAGTATTTTGGGTATTCTTGATAATGTAATCATGTTTTCCAAAAACAACAATCTGTTTCGTAGTGCTTGACGAAACTTCCATTTCATTGTTTTCTTTAACCTCTTCTTCCATATTTTTATCAAATCAAGGGTCACAAAAGTAAACGACCTTTGTCGATATTTGCCACGAAAGATTTCAACCATAGCATTTTTGATATCATTAATTCACATAATCAAGCTAATGCGCCCTGTCAACCTGTTGATAGTGGCAGCAACCATGTATGTTTTGCGGCATTTTTTAATCGCTCCATACATTGACTCTCAATGCCTTGGAATGAAACTCCGACTATCAGAGTTTGACTTCTTCCTTTCGGTATTAGTTGTGGTGCTTCTCACAGCTGCGGGCAACATCATTAACGACTACTTCGATATAAAAGTGGATTTAATCAACAAACCCGATCGCGTGGTGGTAGGTAAGACCGTAAAACGAAGGGTGGCGATGGTCCTTCATCAGTCGTTCAATATTGTTGGTGTATTAATCTCTCTTTATTTATCATTTAAGTACAAAGTATGGTGGCCTGTGTTGATACCCGTCTCCATCGCGACGCTATTATGGTTTTACAGTCCTATATTCAAAAAACAAGTATTTAGCGGCAATCTTGTAGTGGCATTATGCGTGAGCTTTGTTCCAATTTGGGCTGGAGCGTATGAAATACCTTTAATTATAAAGTACTACGTAGATATACATCAGAATGCAGCTCTCCTCCATACAAATCTTTGGATTATCATCGGGGCGTATGCAATTTTTGCATTCCTCCTATCCTTATCACGCGAGGCACTGAAGGATCTTGAAGATTTAAATGGTGATAAAGTTGGACAATACCACACCATGCCCATTGTAAAAGGTGAGAGCTTTACAAGAAATTATGCGGCCTTCATGATGTTGCTTTGCCTCGGCGCTGTTTCCTTCGCCTTCTTCCGCGTCGGCCTCCACCCCAGCACCGATGTCAATGCCGCCATCACCCTCTCAGCTTGCGTTCTGCTTCCAGGCGTCCTTACAATTCTTCTATCACTCTTCGCTAGAAAAAAATCACACTACACTATCGCCAGTCTATTGGCAAAAACAACAATGGCCGGCGGATTGGTGCTCTGCGTTTTAGCAGGAAATTATCTCTGGTCCTGTTAGACTTTAAAGACCTTATTCTCTACTTCAATTTCTTTCTTGGGAACAAATAATATTAAGATGTAACCCAAAACAAAGAAGGTAATCAATGCAAGGATACTCGCGCGCATGCTGCCAGCAAAGCCTTCCAAAAAACCAAACGATAACAAACCGATAATCAATCCCACTTTTTCTGTCACATCATAAAATGAAAAGTAAGAAGCATGATCATCCGTCTCAGGCAAGAACTTGGAATAGGTGCTTCGTGCCAGAGATTGCGTGCCACCCATTACAAAACCAATACAGCCCGCTGCCACATAAAATGTAATAGGAGTTGTCACAATTGCATAAGCATACAAACAAACCAATGCCCAAAAAACAAGCGCAATTTTTAGAGTCAAAAGATTCGAGAGTTTGCGTGACAAGTAGCTAAAGAAATAAGCTCCGGGGATCGCAATCAATTGAACTAAAATAACAGCAACAATCAATTGCCCCGACTCCAACCCACGCACCAATTCTCCCGCCTCATTGTATTGATAAACTTCTTTTGTTCCAAACAAAGAAGCCATTTGCATAATGGTCTGTACGCCCATACTGAAAACAAAAAAGGCAATCAGGTAGCGACGAAGACGCTTGGTTTCATTCATATCATTCCACACGCCTCTCAACTCTTTAAATCCTTTTTTCAATACACCTTTTTCGCGCTTCATACCGGTAGGTTGATCTCTCAAATGATAAAAGGTAATTTGAGCAAATCCTATCCACCAAATACCGACAGAAATGAAAGCATACTTCGCTGGCATACCAAAACCTTGAATTGCGATAAGATTCAAAACCAAGAGAATGATGCTTCCTAAATATCCCATACTATAGCCCTTTGCAGAAAGTTTATCCTGATCCTGAGGCTCGGCCAATTCTGGCAAAAATGAATTACTGAAAGCATAGCTTACCCAAAAACCTACACATGCAAAGACAACACTCAGCATGCTCAATTCAAAATGCTCCATATTAAAAAAATACATCGATGCACAAGCGAAGCTGCCGATATAACAAAACATCTGCATAAAAAATCGCTTTCTGCCAAGATAATCGGCCAAACCGGATAGCATCGGAGAGACGATACAGACAATGGCCATTCCTAGCGCAAGAGCATACGATAAGACTTCTGTATTCTTAAACACATGACCAAAGAGCAAAACATCATCAATTGCTGACTTTCCTTCGAACTGATACTTTTCTGTAACGGCACTATAAAAAATAGGGAATATCGCTGTACCAATGACAAGATTATATGTCGAGTTAGCCCAATCATACATCGTCCATGCAGTTTGAGCTTTTTTGTTTCCTAAAAGTGTGTTCGCCACAATAATTTGGATTTAGTATTGGGCGAATGTAATATTTTTTTAGCGCTTTGATCCAATACCAAATCCTAATGTGGCTTGAAAAATAGATTCATTTCCTTGAGACAAACCAGGCAGCGGACAGCGCATCGCCTCTATATTCAGAAAAGAATAATTCAAATATTTTGCATTATCTTTTCTTGAAAAAATTCTCAACCCTATTCTAAAGCCAAAATTATCTTTCCAAAGTCCCTCCTCAATTTCATCTACATCCTCCATTTCTTCAATAGTTACAAGCTGCTGCTGACTTCCATTTACATTTCGATACTCCTCAGTTCTTTTCAAAACTACCCAGTCATTATTGGTGTTGTATAGAAAATGCAAGTAAATGCGATGCGACACATTCTTAACAACGTCTTTGCCCTTTGGGCGGTTTACAAAATCAACATTCCAAACATAACTAAGCCCGAGATGGGTATTTAATACAGACTTATTGGAAAGAAATAATCTCTCCGTAACCGAATTTCCCAAACCAGGAAGCGCGCTTGGTCTTGTAATTACGGATATATCCTCGCTAAGAGCGGATTGAAAATAATTCAATCCACCATCTATTAGAATTCGGTAGATATATTTCTTTTGGTCATAGAAATCCTCATTGACCTTTGCTTCGTCGGTATACTCGTCCAAATAGCTTGATTTTTCAAATGTCCAAGGCACTGTGCTGGCACCCAATCTGGCCTCAATAGTCGCCTGAGCTTCATCTTTTATGTATTCATTTCTATTTCTTTCAAAATCAAACTGTCTTGTAAGGGGTAAATTCACCATACTTTCAATTACCAATCGATTTTCAACTATCACCTGAGCATCAAAACGATTGACCACTGTGGGATTCCGCGCAGCTATAACGCCTGGTTGTATCAACCCGACATTCCACTCAATTCCCGACTCTCCTTGCCCCCATAGTCGAGCGCTTGAAAGAATAAGGCTTATCAAAAAAACTTTTTTCATAACGTGAGAGGCATTAAAGGAAAAAAACTGAGGCAATCAAAGGTAATGTCTAAGTCGTTCACACATTATCTTCGTGCAAAATTTTAAGACGTGAATCAGCACTTTGATATCATTATAATAGGCGGTGGCATTATTGGGGCTGCTACTATGTACAAACTGCAAGAGAGTAACCCAAAGCTGAGCATTTTATTATTAGAAAAAGAAAAAGGGCTCGCAGATCATCAAACAGGCAATAATAGTGGCGTAATACACAGCGGAATCTATTATAAACCGGGCTCATTAAAAGCGATTAACTGTGTAAACGGAAGACGAGAACTCGTACAATTCGCGAAACAATACGGCGTGAAGCACGATGTCTGCGGAAAACTAATCGTGGCAATGGAAGAAAAAGAGCTTCCACAGCTTGAAAAAATCTATGGCACTGGTTTAGAAAATGGCATTGAAAGCATGCGTCGAGTAAATGCTGATGAAATCAAGGAAATCGAACCTTTTTGTACAGGTATCGCTGGTATCCACGTTGGATGCACAGGAATCATAGACTTCAGAGGAGCCACAGAAAAGATGGCTGAGCTCGCAACTGCCCGCAACAATAAAAGTGCTGTTCACACGAGCGAAGAAGCCATAGGTTTCGAATCAGAAGGGGAATTTCAGCGCGTTATCACCAATAAAGGTGTCTATACCGCTAAAAAACTAATCTTCTGCGCAGGCTTGCAAGCAGATCGCCTGGCTCGAAAAGATGGCGTAAAACTCAAAGAAAAAGTCGTTGGATTCAGAGGGGACTATTATGAACTCACTGAACAAGCGAAACACAAGGTGAAGCATCTCATCTATCCCGTTCCCAATCCCGACTTCCCATTCCTTGGGGTGCATTTTACGCGAATGGTTGATGGAACCATTGAATGCGGCCCAAATGCAGTGTTCACTTTCAAACGTGAGGGATATGGCAAAACAGATTTTGACCTCAAAGACACAATCGATGCTCTAACCTATATCGGTACATGGAGATTATTCTTTAATAATATGAAATTTGGTATTGACGAATACCGCAGAGCTTTCTCAAAAAGACTTTTCTTGAAAACACTTCAGCGTCTAGTACCTTCTCTTACCATGGAAGATATCGAGCCTGGGCGCGCAGGAGTGCGCGCACTTCTCCTTCGTGAGGATGGAGATACACGCGACGATTTCCGCATCGAATATACCGACCACAGCATCCATGTATTGAATGCGCCATCACCAGCAGCCACTGCAAGCCTTGCTATTGGTCAACAAGTAGCTGAAATGGCTGAAAAGCATTTTGGAATAAAACAATGGTAATATGCCATGTGATAAACATGAATAAACAATGCGATATTCAAATAAGACTTTCGCATGATAACCCACAATCTTTGACCCGTTGATGATGCGAGTGTATCTTCACTCTGGGTCTCCTAATTTTATGATGTAGTACGAAAAAGGTCCGCTAACGAGCGGGCCTTTTTTTATCTTCGCCCTATGAATCTTCAGCAATTAGAATACATCGTGGCCGTCGACAACTTCAGACACTTCGCTACTGCAGCAGAAAAGTGTTTTGTCACTCAACCCACGCTGAGTATGATGATTCGAAAATTAGAAGAAGAACTCGATATACAGATCTTCGACCGCAGCCGTCAACCAGTAGTGCCAACCGAAGCAGGAGAAATGGTAATTACACAAGCTCGCGCTATTCTAAGCGAAACGGCACGGATGAAAGATCTCGTTCACGAGCTCAAAGGAGAAATTACCGGAGAAATTAAAATCGGTGTGATTCCGACCATTGCGCCCTATCTACTACCACTTTTTCTACCAGCATTCCTAAAAGAATTTCCTGGCGTTCGCGTAAAGATTAGTGAAAATACGACCGAACAAATCGTTGAAAAGCTAAAACATAACGCCCTCGATGCAGGAATATTAGCCACGCCACTTGGAGAATCTGCTATCATCGAAAACCCTTTGTTCTACGAACAATTCGTTGTCTATTCGTCGAGAAAAGAAAAAATATTAGAGAAGAATTTTATTCTTCAAGAAGATATTGATGTCAATCATTTGTGGCTGCTCGAAGAAGGTCACTGCCTTCGCGCTCAAGTAATGAATCTCTGCTCGCTCCGCCCCACTGAACTTGAAGGACGTCAACTCGACTATGAAGCCGGAAGCATTGAGACATTAAAAAAAATGGTAAACCTCAACGACGGCACCACCATCATTCCAGAGCTCTCCTTGCGAGATATGGATAAAAAAGAATTAGAACAAGTACGCTACTTCCAAGCACCAGCTCCAGTGCGAGAAATCAGTCTTGTCACATATAGACTATTTACAAAAAGGAGAATCATAGATGCGTTGTGTGAGCACATTCTTGCCGCAGTTCCTGAAGAAATGAAAGACTATCAACGAGGCGAAATCACAAACCTCTAGACACCATATTGAATGGCCATAATACAGATGTCATCCACCTGTTCCAACTCCCCTCTCCATTTCAAATGAAAAGCATTTAACTCCTCCTTCTGCTCATGCAATGGGAGTGTAGCAATTCGTAGAAGTAATTCTTTAAGCCCTTTTTGCTTCAATTTCTTTTGATCCTCTCCACCAAACTGATCTACATAACCATCGGTGAAAGTGTAAATAATATCGCCTCTTTGAAGATCGAAATGAATATCTTCAAATGGCTTTCGCAATTTCTCATCTATCAAGCCTAAAGGACGCCGTGTACCTTTCAACTCTAATAATTCTCCATCACGATATACGAGCGCACCGAGATTGGCGCCTCCCATGTTCAAGATATTTTTATCAAGATCTATTTGGCAAATAACAATGTCCATTCCATCGCTGGCGTAAGAATAAGCTCCACTATTGAGCGCGTTCTTTAAGAGTCGATCCATTTCTTCCAGCAATTGAGCAGAGCTCCCTTTAGGAAAATGTTCTAATGCCTCTCTAATCAAATTATATCCGAGAATGCTCATCATGGCACCGGGCACACCATGACCAGTGCAATCGCCCGTTGCAAAGCGAAGGATGTTTTGTTCATTAGTGCTATCTCGATTTTCGTTGATCCAATAAAAGTCACCACTGATAATATCCTTTGGCAAATAGTAAACAAAACTCTTGGGAAAAAGGGATTGCATCGCTGCTTCATTCGGCAAAATATTTCGCTGAATACGCTCTGCATAGCGAATACTCGAAAGAATTTCTTGTTGCTGTTCTAATATCTCACGTGTGCGTTCCTCTACCTTTTTCTCCAATACAATATTCTGTTCGATTTGCAATTTATTGAGAGCTTTCAAATTGTTGAGAGCATCGTCTTTGTAGTTGCGAAACTTATCTACAATCGCAAATGACAACAATACAACCTCCATCGCACTACCAATGAGAAGACCATTGGTAGCAAAGAAATCACTTTGAATAATGCCCAGATTGGTGAGAATAAAACCAAACACCGTCAACACCAAAATAATGAATGCGGCAAGAAAGAATTTCGCAGGACCAAAACCCTTACGCACCACCCCCACTGCAACGGGAATAATAGCGACATTCAATAAAAGGGTAAGAACATTCACCGCAATAATTGCAAAGTAAAGAAGAGGTTGAACGTTGAATAAACTAATGATTGCATTCACCAAAATGATGACACCAGTGACTTGGAATACCTTATTAATTTTGGGAAAAAATTTCTTTAGCTGTAAAAAATACTGACTAAACTTCAACAAGCTAAAAACCGCCACGGAAGCGAAGAACGGGTTTGTGACATTCGCTAGATAAGGACTATTTGGCCATAAAAATTGAAATCCAAAACCCGTAAGAGACACTTGTAACAACAACAAGTTGAAGTTGTACAACACGTAATAAATGTGTGATCTTTCCTGAATGATTAAATAGAGAAATAAATTAAAAAGAATGACAAAGAGGATGATTCCGAAGTATGATCCAATAATGAGTTGATCTTTTAGATCTGTGACAGCAACGTCAGTTTTAGAATGAAGGATGAGCGGCACATAGAGTTGTTCTCCACCACTATTCACCATCAGATAGTATACTTTCTGTTCTTGATCGCTGAGACGGATATCGAATCTAAAATTTCGATGATTAATCTGACGAGAATTATGTTCGAGAAGGTCTCCAGTTTCGTTGATCAGTTTGTATTCAGTTGAATGAAACTCATACAAATCGATACGATCGAGAACTGGATTTTTCACCTCCAGAATGAAATTGTCTTCATTGAATTGATTTCCGTCGAGTGTAAAACGGATCCATATATTGGAGCGGCTGAAACCAAAATTGGGAACGGCATTACCATTTAGAGTCTCAAAATTGGAGTCATCAAGTTTTGAAATTGCATCAATATCCATTAAAGAGGACGCATCTTCGAAGACCTCAATTTGTTTACCCTGTACGCGAATGGATTCACCAGAACTAAGCAACGAATTGATGATCAGCAAAAAAGCCATCACCAAAGGCATGACAAGTCCCAATCGAAATACCCAACCATTCGAATTCATGAATCATAATACTCAAAATCAGAGAAAAAGTTTCAATAAAGCGACGGAGGGACGGAGGGACGAAGGGACGGAGGGACGAATTCAGAATTCAGAATTCAGAATTCGGAATTCGGAATTCGGAATTCGGAATTGATAATTGCGAATTGATAATTGCGAATTGACAATAAAAAAAGGGAAAACTTCCGTTTTCCCTTTTATTACGAATTACGAATTACGAGTATTATTTCTTCTCTTCTTTCTTTGGCTCAGCGTTCTCAGCTTTGCTTCCTTCTTTTGAGCAGCATGACTTACCTTCAGCCTTAGCGCCATCCTTTGAGCAGCATGACTTCCCCTCAGCCTTAGCATCCTTAGAACAGCTTTCTGCTTTCTTTTCTGTACCTACAGAACCTTCAGCTTTAGCGCCATCCTTTGAGCAGCATGACTTGCCTTCAGTACCAGCTGAACAACCTGCCTTAGCTTCAGACTTAGCAGCCGCTTCAGTCTTCACTTCTGCCTTTGCTACGGTCTCTTTCTTAGCCTTTGCTTTAGCTGGCTTCTGTTCTGTCTGAGCTGTTGCAGCTACTGAGAAAAACACTGCCATTACTACAAATACAAATAACTTTTTCATCGTGTCTTATTTTATTGTTGAGTTAATATGATTGTCTCGTAAACAAAAATAAGCCCTTTTTATTTCCAAAAAAGCTTTTTTACCAAAACTTTAACTAATACCGCTTTATCTTCGTTTCCCGATTATGAGTTCGAATACCCCAAATAGCTCAGAACAAGTGCAATCGTTGCTTGGCTCCAAACCAGGCAAGAAAACCTCCTTTATCTACCAAGCAATCATTGTTTCCCTTAGCATTCACATCTTCGTGCTGGGAATTACCTATTTGCTGTCAGTTCCACCACTTGAAACCATCGGTGAAGAGTCCGATGAGGCGATTGAAGAAATCGAACTTTCATTCGAAGAACCTGAAACAGAGCTCCCCGTTCCTGACCCCATGGAAGGCATGAGTGAAGAGGTAAAAAATCTACTTGCCAATGCACAATCCGTTCGTACCAGCGACCGCGTGAATTATACAGCAAAGTCACAGGAAGAAATCAACGCAGAAGTCTATCAGCAACTCAAAGGTCTCGAAAAGGCCGAATATGACCAGTTAAAATCTGGAAGGCCCGACAACAGTATCAAAGACAATGTCAACGACCCAAAAGAAAAGGCAAAAGACGATAAGAACGCCTCTAAAGAAAACTATGATTGGTATAAAAATCAATCTCAGAAAAGTTATGCCGGCCCTGTTTCCGCCGAGTTTTCATTGCAAGGACGCAGTGTCAAATCATCTCCAAAACCTACCTATCGCTGCAAAACCAGTGGAAAAGTAATTATCAAAATAGAAGTAAATCAAGCCGGAGAAGTGACCAACGCAGCGATAGACGAGCGTAGCACCGCCAATGATTGCATCCGCGAAGAATCACTTGCTTATGCGAAAAAATGGAAGTTCGATTACAACGAAAAGGCTCCAAAAAAACAAGCCGGAACCATCACATTTACATTTAGTCAGCAATAATCTATTAAGCATTTGCCGCGTAGTCGTGCAAATATTCAAAGTGCGGCGTTAACTCTCCCTTTAGTGTTGTTTCCGTAGCCTTCCAAATGATATCATGCGGATCTTCGCCGAACAATAAAGGAAAGACACTGCGCAACAGCTCATCACCAAAATCTTCCGAAGCATCCTTTGGCAACTCACAAGGCAAATTATCAATGGCCATCATGGCAATGGCATTCTCATTTTTGTAATCCGTTTCTATATGCTCAAAACGATCATATCCATAGATAGGATCCGCGATCTTACTCGCACGAATCGTAGGTGCAATCGGGCCGTTTGTATCACAACTCACATCTGCTATCACCATACACTTCCAATCAGATTGTGAAATATCATTATTCGTGATCAGCACAGGATTACCTCCCGCCCACAAATGACAAGCGATATACATGTCGGCACGCTTCACAAACATGGGGAGAATAGAGAAATAGTGTTCGGGATTATTATAAAAATCCTTTTTGTCAAAACCACCATCCACCTTGCGCTCATAATATTCATGGGTATCGAGATGAACATACACTGGTTCATCAAATTCTTCAGTTAAAAACTGTTTTGGAGTCACCTTACGAATTGGAAGCAAGTTTAAAATCTCGGAAGCACCATTGCCCACGCGACCGAAGCCCGTCACCACTATCTTCGTGTTTTTAGGAAGTTGAATCTTACTCATTTCAGATTCCATTTCCTTGCGATCGGCACAATCTACAGGACGCTTCAAATCATACCAACCCTTCTTCAACCCGAGCGTACGAAAGCCGTGATATGCCCCTACAATTCCAGCATAGCGACCAAAGCCAATGATGCGTTTTCCATCAGTGCCTTTGAGCGTTTCATAATCTATCAATCGGATTTTTTTCTCAAGAATAGTCTTCAGCAACTTCGCATTGTGGGGCTGTTTCTTTAATGTGTGAGAAAAAAACAGATAAGACTTATTTGGAATCAACATATCCAAAGGAACTTCCTTCACCCCCATCAAATAATCGCAAATACTCAAATCCTCTTCCATTCGAATGCCGATCGCGCGATATTCCTCATCCTGAAATTTGCGAATAGGACTTGGTTGAACAATTACCTCCACATGAGGAAACTGTTCCATCACCTGTTTGCACTGATGCGGCGTGAGCGGCACACGAAAATCGGGAGGCACTTTTCCTTCCCTCACTATACCCAAAATTACTTTTTCCATTGCTTGTTCATTGAAGCGGCCGCGAAGATAGCACGGAACAAGCCACTAAAGGGAAGACTTAATTGTTCCTGCGCTTTTTTGGCTTACCATATTTCAACCGCATTTTCTCTGCGCGAGAAAGTTTCATGTTCACCTTCAAGTTTTTAGCCTTCTTCTCATGAAATGCACCCTGAGACTCGAGCTTTATAGGATTCTTTATGGTCATATTGGGCATCACCGGCGTATCGCGCTCTTGAGACATCAATACATCTGAAATCACCAATCTTTCAGGACTTGATTTTTCAGCAATCTGTAAATCCAATTCGGCTACGATATCGTTCCACTTTTCCAATTCATAATCCGCAACAAAGGTGATGGCCTTACCTCGACGATCCGCACGTCCCGTGCGGCCAATTCTATGCACATACAGCTCAGCGCTTTCTGGAACATCCATATTGATCACGTGAGAAACATCACTTACGTCAATACCCCGTGCGATCACATCAGTGGCTATGAGAATACGCACTGTACCTTGCTTGAATCGCTCCACGGTAGCGAAACGACTATTTTGACTTTTATTAGAATGTATCACTCCTAACTGATCTCCAAATACAGGCTCCAATCGCTCGAATACATCATCAGCCGTCGCCCTGCTATCTGTAAATACCAATACTTTGGACAATGCCTCATCTGTATCTTCAAGTATTTCAAGAAGATTCATCTTCGTAGATAAATTGGGAACGCGAATGAAAGACTGATCGACGCGATCTACAGGCGTTCCAGCGGGGGTCGCCTCCACTCTAACGGGATCATTGAACACTTCAGTTACAATGGCCTCAACCTCTTCACTTAAAGTTGCAGAAAACATGATATTCTGCCTGCGCTCTGGAAGGGCTTCGAAAATTGAAGTTAGCTGTGGTCGAAATCCTTCGTTCAACAATTCATCCACCTCATCAATCACCAAACGTTTGATTTGTTTGAGCTTAAGAGAACCATTGAGTACCAGATCCATCAAGCGGCCTGGAGTTGCAATCACCACATCCACACCCTCCATTACTAATGCGGTATGTTGTTTCAAATTCACACCGCCATACACACCAGCCACACGCACACTCATATACGTTCTTAAACGCGCCAATTCTTCTTCTACCTGCACCACCAATTCACGCGTGGGAACGAGAATTAGAATTTGGGGATGTTTTTCTTTGGTAAACTGCCATAAACGTAGCAGCGGTAATAAGTACGCTAGCGTCTTTCCAGTGCCCGTTTGAGCTATTCCCACAACATCACGACCCGACATTACCACCGAGAAAACCTCGCGTTGAATAGCAGTGGGATGCACAAAACCCGCATCCTCCAAAGCATTCAAAAGAGGCTTACTGAGATTTAAATCTGAAAATGTCATTTGTTCCACGATGCAAAGAAAGGGTTAAAGTAAGAGAGTTTATAATGTTGACTTTTCTAAAATACGCCAATTCAGCACTTCTTTTCCATCACTGCGTTTTTGACGTTCCGTCCCACCGTACAAAACCACGCTTTTTTCAGATGCATTCAAAGCAAGCCAATAGTCCAAGTTTTTAAAAAATTCCGAATGGATTGTCATTCCCGATTTTATTTCAATCGGAAGCAACTGCCCTGCATCATCGATGATTACATCAATCTCTCGACCCGATTTGTCGCGCCAGAAAAACAAATTGATATCTCGTCCTGCATTCTTTCTTTCTTTAATTAATTCGGTGATCACCATACCCTCAAAGATTGCTCCGCGCAATGGATGACTACTTAAATGCGTGACATTTTTAATTCCAAGAAGATAGCATAAAATACCCGTATCGTAAAAATACACCTTGGGACGTTTTACTATGACTTTATTAAAGTTTCGGTGATGTGGTCGAAGAAGGTAAATGATAAAACTACTCTCTAAAATGCCAATCCATGACTGTATTGTTTTCGAGTCAACACCTGCCTCCACAGAGAGAGCACTCAAATTTAACTCTTGCCCAGACCTACCTGCTAGCAGGTATAAAAACCTTTCAAAAGCAATAAGATCAGTTATGTTTTTAATTTGTCTTACGTCCTTTTCAATATATGTTCTTACATAATTGGAGCACCAATCTTCCGCTTTAATTTGTTGATCATAAACGGGAGGATAAAATCCATTTATCATGAGCTCATTATCGCTTTCAGGCATGTACTTTCCCTTGCGCAGCTCTTTGATTGAAAAAGGTAACAAATTCAATGTTGCAATTCTTCCAGCCAATGTTTGTCCAATATTTTCTTGCAAAAGAAAATTGTTTGATCCTGTAAGAATGAACTTTCCTTTTTCTTTTGAGCCATCTAAAACTTCTTGCAAATAAGAAAACAATTCCGGCACGCGCTGCACTTCATCCAATATGGCGCCCTCTGAATAAGTTTGAAGAAAACCTCTTGGATCTTCAATGGCAAATCTTCTGGTATCGGGATTCTCAAGAGAAACGTAGGGCTTCTTTTTAAAAACTTCCCTTACCAGCGTAGTCTTTCCCGTTTGGCGGGCTCCCGTGACCGCGACTGCCTTGAAAGAAGCGGCCAATTCAGTAAGTTTCTTTTTTGCGATGCGCTGAATCATAATGCAAATATCGGAAAAATTCGGAATCTGATTCCGAATTTTTCCGATTACTTCACCCGTCCCTTCTCCATATCAGCAGCAGACCCATTCCTAGCCTTAAGCGCCGAACCTTTTGAAAAACGATAAGAAAATGAAAAACTTATGACTTGTGAATCAAAACGGCTTTTCCAACTTGCTGTAGATGCACCCAGACCAAGTATATCTCCTCCGGGTCTATTGCTGTGAAAAACATCTTCACACGCCACCTTGCACGTTCCCTTCCCACCAAACACCTTTTTACTCAACCCCACTCTCATCGTTGCCACTGCGATGGTTCTAAACTGACCAGAAGCTACCCGAGTCGTATAATTCCCACCAATCTCCATACCCCATAACTTATCATTACTCCAACTTATCAGCGGTCCGACGTACCAGTAAGTTCCACGATTTTCCAAAAAATCCCCATTCAAATCGGTAAGTACAATATTATTCATCACCTCAGAATAGCATTGGAAAATGAATTTCTTTTTAAACGGAATATTAGCATTGACCGCGAAACCAAAAGAATGCTGCTTGGATAAATTGCCTGGCTTACTGAAAAAAGTATTGCCCTCTTGACTGATAACCTCAGTTATTAATTGTTCTTGAAAATTGTAAAGAATACTCGAAGTAAGCTGATTGTTGAAGGTGTATGACAAATCCGTTGAATACGTGAAAGACGGAACAAGAAATGGATTTCCTGAGTAAAGTGTAAACTGATCCAATGGATAAGTGAAGGGATTCATATCTTGATAATTCGGTCGATCAATACGCCTGCCTGCATTAAACGTCAATACATGTTTCCCAATAGAATCAAGCAGTAACATCGCAAATACAGTAGGGAAAAAATTATTAAACTCCCTAGTAAAGGAAGAATCAGATTGAATTGGATTTCCCAGTTGATCACCCTTTATGCGTGTCCCTTCATCACGTAATCCCAATTGAATGCTATATCGAGGTCGATTCAAAGAGAATGTGACATAAAAAGCACTGATATTTTCCTTATAAAGAAATTGATTGCTGAATAAATAATTTGGAACGAGTTCACCATTGATCTCATCACTAAAATCCGCTTTATTATCTGTAGCCACACTGCTTATCTTCACTCCAGTCTCCATAACTACAAACTCACTTAAAGGAGCGGTATAATCCGCTTTTACAGAGATTATATCGACAGTGGAAGGTAGAACAGAAATTAAATTCGATTCATTCAATAAAATGTTTTCAGACGAATAGACACGGTTGAGTAACGATTGTTCAATATCCGATGCGTAACTCAAATAATCTGCATTCAAACTTACGTTTTGTCCTAAAGAATCAATTTTATAGTTAAAATTGAAATTATAATTAATATTATTAAATTCTCGATTTAACGGATTGAAGGCATAAACAGTACTGGTTTCCTGGCCCTGTTCATTCGACAGAATTGATTCGTTATCATTTTTATTAAATGTATCGAAAAAGAAGCCTCCAACTGATGCACCAAAAGTCAGTTTATCGGTTGCGTAAAAATCCACTCCAACTCGACCGTTGTAATTGTTCCCACCTGAACGCAACCAGGTGTGCTGTCTAAAGACACTAGCAAAGCTGCCATCATCATTAAAGAAATTTCTTCGAATCGTTAAGTCTTGATACGTATTGCTTCTGCTGTAGGAACCATTCGCATAAAAATTAAATTTATTAAAACGACTACTTACGTTAAACGATTGATTCGTTCGCGGATAAAATCCTTGCGAAAAACCACTGGAGAAACTCCCACTCCAACCTTTGACCTTACTCTTTTTTTGTCTAATCACGATAATACCAGCGCCACCCTCTGCGTCATAACGTGCTCCTGGGTTGGTGATGACTTCAATCGTTTCTACTGCCGATGCTGGCATTGCCTTGAGCGTGTTTATTAAGTCTTCACCACCAAGAAACATCGGCCTTTCGTCCAAATAAAATTCAACTCCACTCTTTCCTCTAAGTGAGATAGTTTCATTGGCCCCTACCGTAACGCCTGGTGCACGAAGTATCACATCCCAAGCCGATGCTCCCGCCGAAGAAATAGATGCTTCAGGGCGAATGATTATTTTATCTGCTTTAATCTCTATGAATGAACGTGTACTGCTCACTACCACCTCCTTCGTTTCTATGTAAGAAGGCGAGATAATAAAATCCATCAAAACATCTTCCAGAACAAGTTCATTGATAGTAAACATCTCTCCAATCCGGACTCCGAATTCGATGGTGGTACACGTCAAGAAATAAGCACCTGTATCCACTTCGTTAATGGTAAAATGGCCGATGCTGTCACTTATTGTAGATTTTACTAAAACTTGGTCTTTGTTTTTATATAAACCCAACACTGCATTTGCCACTACATTCCCTTCGGTATCCTTTACGGTGCCGCCAAGACTAGTCTGACCCGACATCATACAATAGGTTATAAGCAACAACAAGCTGAGAAGACTTTTTTTCAATCTATCAAAATTTTATGCTGATTCGGAGAGCTAGAAAAGTGTTTTTTGTAAGCCTTACTAAAGGAGTGAATATCTGCAAAACCCGACTCAAATGCCGCTTGCGTTACATTGACCTTATTCCTATGCAGTAAAAAGCAGCTATACCAAAGTCTTTTCAGAAGTAAATAACGGTAAGGACTTTCATCAAACACTTGCTTAAACATTCGAAAGAAACGGTATTCTGACATTCCATACATTAGAGCAACATCTTTGACGAGAAAAGAACTTGTAAAATTTTGATCCATGTAATTTTTCGCTTCACACAGGAGCTTGATTTCCTCTTGTCTAATGTTCATTCTCTTTCTGTTGCGCAATGACGGCCATTCGTCACAAATGTGATCTTGAATAATTGCAGAACCTAAATCGAAATAAAACTCATTCGAAAGCAATCGCTCAGAAAATGGATCAGCTTTGAGTTGAAAAACACAACGCTTTAAAAACAAGCCAACATTTGAGCCTTCCATTCCTCTTGTAAAAATGGGATAGTCCAAAGAATGAATCAATTTTTCAATGGATTGGATAATCCGATCTGAATAGAAGGAATACTCTTCCTTGACGACCGCGATAATTGTATCAAGTCCAACATCCGCGCAAATCCCGACCACTGACTGCTTGCTGTCGATATGCACAAAACCTTCAGAAAGATGGTTAGCGAGAAGATATTGGTTCTTTTTTAAAACGATCTTTTGTCCATTGATAAAATATTTTTCTTCCCCCTCAATAACATGCTTTACAGAAATACCTCTAAACCGAATACGCCCTGTGTACTGCAGTGCCGAAGTAAAGGCGGTGACATTTCCTTGAAGAGGAATTGGCTGCGACGGTTGATTTGTTTCAGAAATATATATGTACATATCCTACTACTAATGAATTAAGACTTCATAAGCTTAATGGTTGTGGCATTACCCTTCTCATCTGAAGATCTTATGTGATAAAGACCGATTGGAATATCATCAAGATGAAGTTCGATCAAATGATTCTCGTAATCATGCGGCAGATATCTATGTGATTTTATAATTTCACCAATTGCATTAAAAATCTCAATGTCCATCCATTGAACAGGAAAAAAATCAGAAAAATCTAATTTCACCACTCCCGTTGTTGGATTGGGATAAACATTCAGATACCTGCTGCTTTGAGCATTCAATTGATCAACCAAAAGCAAATTAGAATCTTCAATATGTTCGAGTAATTCTTCGACTACAGGAATCAACTCCCATGAAATCACATCTGCATCATTACCGCACACAGTAATACTTAAATCAAAGTCAGGAAAATACCAAGAACTCGCCGAATAGGCCAAATCACCGCCATGACCGTAGCCTACATGACCCGCAAAGGTTTTCTTATTCAGCCCGAGACCGTAGCCTATATTGGGCAAACCCAAAGCAATCACGGTATTTTTGGCGTCATCGAGCGTAGCAGGTTGTAAGAGATTTCCTCGCATGTATTGCCACATCCATTTGCTAACATCTTCTGGCGTGGCATAATAGCCTCCAGCGGCACCAGCAATCGAATTCAATGATAAGTATTGGCTATAAAAAAAATGTGCGTCTTGTGTTTGGCCAGAGCCAAAAAGATCCATCCATACATGAGCCACCGGTTGATCAAACTCCTCAAATGCCGGTATCCCAAAAGTACTCAAACCCAGAGGGGTAAAAAAACGATTTCGAAACTCCACATAAAAAGGATTGCCCGTTGCGGCTTCGATGATCATTCCTAACAGAAAATAATTGGTATTACAATAAGACCAACTTCCGCCAGGATTATTGATAGGTGCCAAAAGATATTGATTTAACACTTGCTCCGCTGTCCAAATCTGACTGACATTTCCGAGCATCACTGGCTGTAGTGCTGGGTTCGACAACACATCATAAAGTCCCGACTTGTGCTGCAACAATTGCCTTATAGTAATATTCGGATTCACATATTCTATTGGAGGCAGCCATTCGTGAATACTATCTTCAATTGACAATACACCTTCATCATGCAGCTGAAGGATACAACCTGAGGTTATTGTTTTAACAATGCTACCTATCAAATAGGTATCCTCAGTGGTCACATTGACCAAGGGTGTTTCTGAAGAAATACCCTCGACATTTTTCCAAACTGAACCATCACTAAAAACTATGGCCGCGCTCAGTGACTTTGCAGGCACTTCAGTATGCATGCTATCCAAAGTAAAATCAAGAATACTCGCCAGCTCTGGATTAACTGACTGGGCATTTACATAGGAACAATAAATGAGTGCAATAAAAAGATAAATTCTGGATGATTTTAATTTCATGTATGGTATGGAATAGATATCCAAATCTACCCCATTCGATTATGAAATCTTTGTCAAATCCTGCTTGTGTGATAAGCGGTATATTTATAATTGGAGTGGCAAATCGATCACTTCCCGCAATAGTTGATGTACATCGCTTGAGCACCCTCGTAGCCTAAATTCTCACTCTCTCTTAAATCGCTACATCCCTGTCGAGGCATATAATTCATCAATTGAGCAAGTCCACGGTTGTAATACGCCTCCGCATACTCAGGGTTCATGGCTATCGCATTTGTATAAGCTTCTATCGCCTCTCTGTATTGGTTGTATAAAAAATGCATATTACCTTTTAAATTCCAATGTTCGGCTGAATTAGGATCTAATCGTACCAATGCATTCGCATCATTCAGGGCTGCGTTATAATCTCCCATGAGTTTCAATACGTAACCTCTATTGTGAAGGGCATCGCTATTTTCAGGATTCGCGTCTATGGCGCTCGAATAATCCTTGAGCGCGCCATTCAAATCTCCATCTTCCTTTTTAATCAAAGCACGCAAAACATAAGCTTCTGCATTCTCCTTACTTTTTTTGATAGCAGTATTTAGGTCTATCAATGCAGCTTCATTATTACCATCCAGTCTATACGCCATGGCGCGATTAAAATAGAAAACAGGAAACGAAGGGTTAATTGCAATGGCTTGAGAAAAACGGAATATCGCATCCTTGTTTTTACCATTCTTCAAAAAAATCAAGCCTTCCAAATCCATAGCCATATAAGATGAATCCGAAATCTTTCGGATTTGATTAATGGCATCCATCGAAGACTTTAAATCATTTTTTAAAAAATAAACCAACGCTTTCTTCTCCAGCTCAAGTTGCTGATTGTATCCGCGCAAGAGAAGTGTGTCAATATTCGCCAAGGCAAGCTCGTATGAATCCCATTGAATACAATCATCGAGCATGCGTTCTATCTCCAAATTACTTCTTTCTTGCTGATTGATCGGATTGATATAATCCGATGCAATCATGTCTTTGCGTAAGCGCTGATCATAAATGTGAGCGCTATATGGATTCAAACTAAGTGCACGCTGATAATCCATCGAGGCCTCGCGCGCTCTTCCTGTTTGCTCATAAAGCACCGCTCGTTTCATGAGCGCATCAGCATAGTCGGGATCCATCACGATTGCATCATTATATCGTGAAAGGGCATACTCCCAATTTCCCATACGCAAAAAATTATCGCCTTCCTGAATGAGACGCATGGCATCGATGCGATTATAGCTCTGCCCAATGGCTCCAAATGAAAGAAGAAGAATGAATAAAAAAGTAATGATTTTCATGATGCGTCATTTTAAAGTTGAAACACCTACACCACCGTGAAGTTCCACAAACAACTTTAAAAATCAAACTGAAAGGCGTTAAAAAAAGCGAAGAAAACATTATGACTTATTGTAATTAATACAAAAAGCCAAACATCCAGAGTGGGATGGTTGAGAAATTGCACATCCGAAAGTGCATTTTTAGGATTATAAGCACAAAAATCTTATCGCAGTGACACTTCCCTGCTTTATGCACACCAATTTTCTCAACTTAAAATAAATTAGTGTAATCCAGAATAAAGGTTATCTTTGTTTCACTTCTTATGAAGATTGTATCCAAGTCTGGCTTGCAACCCCTAATTGCAATTCCCTATTTTCTTACTTTTTTCTTAGTGGATAATGAAGAGGTTTTTTCAAAAACCGCATTTTGATTGTTAGCGATTCTCTATCTCGATAGACAGCTGCGACGCATTCATTATGAATAAATAATTTAAAAAACGCTCAATTCTTTTTGAGCAAAATTTTTCAGTACAATGAATTTAGGTGTAGTAAAGTTTTTTGACGAAACCAAAGGTTTCGGATTTATTAAAGGTGAAAACGGCGAAGAAGTTTTCGTTCATGCCTCAGGATTGATTAATGAAATTCACGATAATGATGAAGTTCGCTATGATACTCAAATGGGCAAGAAGGGCGTCAATGCAATAAATGTAAAGTTAGCTTAAGACATATCTTCCAAATATTGCAAAGGCAAACCATGATGGTTTGCCTTTGTGTTTTTTATCAAAGTATTCATTTAATTTCTCTCCATGCAGATTCATTTCAAGGGTTTAGGCAGTGTTATTCCAGAAACGGTCGTTTCCAATGATTCATTCAAAAGCAATACTTTCTTCAATGAAGAAGGAATTCCCATTACTGACCCTACAGAAAAGATAACCAAAAATCTTGAAAAGATAACTGGAATCATAGAACGCAGGTACATTACCGAAGAGCAACAAATGCTCGACATTGCAGTGATTGCTGCGCAGCGCGCCATTGATGATGCGCAGATCGATCCAGAAACCATTGATGGAATTATTCTCGCTCACAATTTTGGAAACGTTTGTTACGGCACCACTCAAGTCGATATGGTACCGAGTGTCGCATCCAGAGTGAAACATCACCTTAGAATTAAAAATCCAAACTGCATCGCTTATGATGTCATCTTCGGTTGTCCCGGATGGATTCAAGCAGTCATACTCGCACGACAGCATATACTCGTAGAACAAACCAATCGCTATTTGGTGATTGGTGCAGAGACGCTCTCGCGTGTGTGCGACCCGCACGACAGAGACTCCATGATCTACGCCGACGGCGCTGGAGCCGTTATTTTGGAAGCAAACCAAAGTGATAATCGCAAGGGCATCATTACAGTGATGTCGCAAACCCATTCCTACGAAGAAGCCTATTATCTCTATTTGGCCCAGTCCAATAAAAAGGACTTTGAACCACACAATCGCTACATCAAAATGCATGGAAGGAAGATCTATGAATTTGCTTTGAAGCACGTGCCAGCCGCGATGAAACAGTGTTTGGAAAAGTCGGGCTATGGCATACATGAAGTCAAGAAAATCTTCATACATCAGGCCAACGAAAAAATGGACGAAGCCATTCTCAAGAGCTTCTATCAACTCTATGATATTCCCAATCCACCGCAAAATGTGATGCCGATGAATATTCAGAAGTTGGGCAACAGTTCTGTGGCCACCATTCCGACATTATTGGATTCTGCATTTAAGAAAAATCTCCCTGATCATGAGTTAGCCGAAGGTGATGTCATCCTACTCGCCTCCGTAGGCGCCGGAATGAACATCAACGCGATGGTGTATGTGGTGTAGAAGGGGGGGCGTTTTGTGTTTAAAACCATTGTGGTGTTGATTTGATTTTCCTAGGAAAAAATTCCTTTTCGTATTCGAGCGGGAATCGATTCTTCTTAAACTTGTATTCAACTTAAAAGAAACTCCGGCACAAGACCTAAACACCACCATGAAAAATCTAAACTACATAATGTTGTTCTTTATTATTCTACTTGTATCCGGTTGTTTTATCAAAATCACCAAATCCGCACCACCTCCCCCACCGAAGGTTTATCCGAAAGAAGCCAACTTCCTTGAAGAAATGGGGTTGGGAGATACGGTACACTTTTTTGTAAAAGAGTCTGGCTATTTTTACCCTGATAGAAATTCAAGTTATCAAACACATCTGACTTGCTATACGAAGTTAGAAATTTTTCGAGCGGATACTTTCTTATACCTATCTAGATTATATTTCTCAGTTCCTGGGGGGCCTGGTCAGGTGGGACCTAATTTAGAATTCGATTCTGTTCCTTGCAATTTTGAAGTAATTACCAAGACGTTTGACTCAATGGAGCTTTTTTGTCACTATGCAAGTAATTATTCTGCCTATGCCTTCGGTGACTCATGCCTTATACGAGAATTTGACTGGAAGGGTTATCCGAGAGAATATATCCTTAAATTATGGAAAAATTTCTGTTCTCTAGGAATGTCTGATTCAGTCTACAATGAATGGCGCTTCAATCCACCTACACACGAACAATTAACGCAATGGAGAAATTCAATGTTTATGAATGAATCTAAGAGTGTGAAGAGATTTGAGGTGTTATCCTTCTACAAGGACACTTGCAAAATTTCGTATTGCAATGAATTACCAATTACATTTCCCTATGACTTTTCACGATTGAGATGATGGGTTAGAAATAAAAAGAAAACTTTAAATTCAATTGGAAAAACTAAAACTTCGAAACATATTCTTTTATGAAAGTGGCATTTCGGGCGTTGAGGCCAGAGACTTTTAATCTGCCTAGCGCTACTCGCGGGATGCCGAGGGTATTGGCGACGCTTCTTCTCATCGCTGCGTTTGGCCTCACCCACACCTTTTCAACCCTTCTACAATACCTGTTAACTTTGATGATATGACTGTGCGGATTATTAAAGCGAATACTGTTCAGATAATGGATTATTTTCCATTTGTATTGATGTGGGAAAAGCAGGATTTCCATCTTTTTATCTAACTTTGAAAATGCACTGCACCGCGGGTGGACTCCAGATAGGTAATATGATTTTAAAACAAACCCTAAAGACACATTATAAAGTTTTAAATTTTGCGATTATCGTATTAATTATGATACTCGCTGCATGCTATTTTCTTTTTGAAAAAAATAATAACATTTTGACTGGCGCTCTAGCATTCTACTTCATCACAACAAGTCCTGCGCTATATCTACATTGGAGGTACTTTAAGGTAAATGCTAATCAAACAATCGAAATTAACAACACGGAACTCAGAATAAGAAATAACAACCACGAAATAAGCCACTTGACCAGTGATTTCGTAAAGGTAATCATAAACAAATCAGCGAGCCTTGATAAAGGAGGAATTCCATTGTCAGCGTTGGAATATTACTATTTTATCAAAATCATTAATAGAGAAAAAGAGGAAATCATTATTACCTGCTTGATGCACCAAAATATAGAGGCTATACTTCCATTTCTAAATGGAATTCCAATTGAAAGAAATAAAAATATATTCTGCATTTGGGTTTAGATTAGAATATCAAAATACAAGGATCACCCGTTTATTAGATTGAATTAATTCGCTTCACGGACTGCACCACCCTGCGCACTCTGTCGTGCCCTACTCGCGGGATGCCGAGGGTATTGGCGACGCTCCTCCAGTTCTTTTCAACACCGCATTTGGCCTTGATTCTAAAAAGGGAACATATTCGCCAAGCATCCATTAAGAAGCATATTCAAAAAAAAAAATCCCCTCGATGATGAGGGGATTTTTTTTGTCTTTGTGGACCCGGCGGGGGTCGAACCCGCGTCCAAACAAGGAATTTCTGAGCTTTCTACATGCTTAGTCTAAATTTGATTTTCGTGAAAGGCCAGGCAAAAGACTACCAAGCACATCCCTTAGCTTGTAGTGTTTAACCTCAGACCACAAGCTTCGTCCTTGGCGATTTCCCCTTTAATGAAGCCCCATTGCCTACAAACCGGGAACTACTGTCCGAAGGCGGGACTTACTCGTCCCAACATCATGTGCTGGGATTAGGCGTAATCACAATCGGTGATTAGGCTGCGAGCGCGTAAGAGTTGTTGTCATTTCTGACTTGTGCCTTGATATTTAAGAGCCAAAACACAAAATGCTCTGCATGCTTACACAGCTATTCTTCTCGCTGTCAAATCCAAGGTCGGGCCCTTAAATTCTGATGCAAAGATACATCTTATTATCTTGCAGCTATGAAACACCTCGCTACTTTATTTCTTTTAACACTTACCATCGCCTGCAAATCCCCGTCAACCGCGGCTAACAGCGACACAGCCAACAAGCGAGGCACCCTCGTCACCGTTTCCTCCGCCCTCGAAAAAGAAGGCTGCCCTTGGATTTTGCGCATGGAGTCTGAGGCGGGCGTTCAACTCTTCGAACCGGTAGCATTAGAAGAGGCCTATCGCAAAGACGGCCTCCGATTGCGCATCGAATACCGACCTTCACGACAGGCCTCTCACTGTCCAAATACTACTCCCGTAGTAATCGACTGGGCGTCTATCGATGAATGATCATCTTCACACTTCCTGTTTTATCTCCCACTGTGGTGTGTAAGAAATAATTGCCGGCAGCGTACTTCTGTAAATCAAGCGTAAGCTGTGTTTGCGCCACTTTGGTTTCGTACACTTTTCTTCCACCTTCATCATATATCACGAGCGGCTGTCCTACTTCCAATCCTTTTACTTCAAAAAGACCAGCACTAGGGTTGGGGTAAATATTTACTTCCGTCAATTCTATGGCATCCACACTCGCACAAATATCCAACACTATTTCGATGATATCCGTGCCCGTGCATCCATTCGCATCGGTATAGGTATACGAGAGTGCCAGCACATCCAATACTTCAAAACTGCTTACATCAAGTAAATTTCCTGTAACACCTTCACCTGCAAATACGCCACCTATGGGTGTTGCCTGAAGTAAATCTGGTGTAAAATTCAAACACACTGTATTAGGACCTAGCGCACTTTCAAATGCAAATGGTACTAATAGAACGGGCTGCGGATTGGCGTTTACAACAATGATATCTGATTGAATCGTAGTATTAAATCCAACGCTATTTGTAACAGTAAGACTCACACTATACTCCCCGCTTTCGGTGTAGGTATGCGTTGGATTTTGCTCATTGCTTTGTGTTCCATCGCCAAAACTCCATATCCATGCTGTAGGATTACCAACAGATAAGTCCGTAAAGCTGATGGACTCACCTTGACAAATTTCACTTTCACTCCAATCAAAATTCGCTTGTGGTGCTTGAAATATTTCAGGTACTATACCCAAGGTGAATGCCCCAAAACTACCACTGAATGCAGAAATGAATGTGACATCACTGTTGAAAGAACCAATGCTAACAGGAGCTGTCGTAATATCAAATGTCGTATAATTTGTTGGGGTAACCGAACTAATAGAGACTGCGTCACTAACACGTATCATTTGTAAGTCAACACGACTGTTGCCTGTAGCGGCCTCCCAAGCCGCCACTTCCGCTTCCTCGTAGTACAAGGTGATGATATATTCTCCATTAAAATTACCTGTGCTTTCTACGCGATATGTTTTGCTGGTAACGTAGTCAGTAATATTATTACTGAAGAATAATTCCGCTCCTGGATTCTCGCCCGAGCGATCTACACTTACTGATACACAAGTAGCAGATTCTTCAGTTTGATTTTGAATGGTAGCCATGACATTACCAGATGTGCTATCATAAAAATGATAGTCTCCTATAGAACCGAATGAAGATTCGGTTTCTGTTGCTGTATTAATTGCCGTTTGAATTCCAATGCTCGTTTGAACATTGATTTCAACGTTATCAATCGCACAGCCATAAAGCCATCCTGTGCCATCCGAATATACAATCGAAAAGCGGACAGAAGCTTGTCCTGCATAAGGCGAAACGTTAAAAGTTTGTTCTGCCCACGCCGTCTCGCTCGCTACCAATGATCCGATGGTGGTAAACGGCCCATTATTAATTGAGACTCGAAGTATAGCAGTTTCCGTATCTCCTTGATAAGTGTTGCCTTCGAAGTATGAATCAAAGGAGAGCGTACCTGATTCTACATTAGAAAAATCTAAAACAGGGAAAAGTAATGACACATTGTTCTGATTGCAATTGCAAGCATCGTCATTGATCCACGCAAACTGTGTATTGTTAGTATTAGGAATGGTGAATGCTGTAGTAGATGCGGCTGCAGCATTACCGACTTGCCATGCAGTATTTCCGCTCGGATTGGTTGTTGTAAAATCTCCAAAGCCCGATTGGAAATTTTGTGAATAAAGCAAAGCATTAGATGTTGCCGCATTAGGAGCTGCGTCATCATCATTGATGGTGACCGTCATTGTTTGATTGATCGCACCTTCAACTGCGTTGCCTCCATTGGCATTCAAGGTATATCCCAATACGATGGTTTCATTTCCTTCAATCAAGGCATCATTTAAAACATGAATTATGATGTTTCCATTCAATGAACCATCACCAAGCGTGATACTTTGTGTAATCAAATTGTAATCTTCTCCTTCTGTTGCAGTACCACCATTTACAACAATCTGTAGAGTTGCGTCTGCTGATGGAGCTCCTCCTATTTGAACGGGAACATTTAGTACAGTATAATCTCCACAATTACCGCTAATCGATGCGCTCGCTTCTGATGTATTCGAAGTTGCTGAGGAGAACTGTACGGCTGCACTACAAGCGTCAATATTGAAAGCCGCAATGCGCGTGCTCCATCCTGAGTTCACATTATATTTTCCAGTAAACCAAAACGTCTCACCGTCTTCAGGATCCAAGCCCATGGAGTTGTAATCTCCGTAGCGATTAGATCCGTTCGATGCAGATCCAGCAATGATTACTGTTTCAGGTTCCGTCATCGTACCAAGTGGATCGCATGATTTTCGGCCTGTATAGCGCAAGCCAGGATACACTGTGCTACTTGATACGTTGTATGCTAAACCTATATTTCCTGAAGCGCTAATGCATATTGATGGCATCCAGCGATTGACTGCATCAGGGCTGTATGTTCCTTGTTGGTAGATCGACCAAGTACCAGATGTTCCATTTGTTCTTCGTAGTTCATACCAGCGAATGCCGTGTCGATCATTCCCATCAACATCTACGACGTGACAACATACAATCGACTCATGTGTTCCGAAGTTGCGGTAGTGAACGCGATTCATCAAAACTTCACGCAATGGATCGAGTTGGATGCTGCTTCCCGGTTGCGGTACGCATGAGAATGAAGTGTATCCGCAGAGGTTAGTAGAAAAAGCTGTGACCGGTAATACTTGTGCTTGTTGCAATGAAGTATTTGCCGGTGTAGTCCAATTGATATTGAAGTTCCAAATCTCTAAAGCATCAGAGGTAGCTCCTGTCCAAGCATCATCGCGCATACGCATCACCATTGCCGCGGTGCCAGTAGGTGGAAGAGTGGTGCCATCTAGATTGACGGGAGCACCAGCCTGAAAACCGATAGTACCAAAATTGGGCATTGTAAATCGTTGAGCCGTGGAAGCATTTCCCGCCAACATTGCAGTACGATTCAAAGCATAAACTGCACTTAAATTTTCGTTTGTAGTAACGATATATGCATTATTCCAAATTGAATATTTTGGATAATCAGGGAAGTTGGGTGTATTGAAAGAGTAAACATTCCATGCGCCCAAAGGATCAGGCGTCTCACTTACCGCAACACTCAACTGATTTCCTGCATCAATAAATTCACTCATCAACCAACGATCTGCTGGTGCATCATACAATACAATAGGATCACCTGCCCCACCTGGAAAACCAAAATAATTATCCAAATAGGTCTGAACAGTCAAAGGTGTACCCGATTTAGAATAAACTCTAAAGTAAGATCCCGACGAACCATTAATCATTTGAATAACGTGGTTCGGTCCTACATCCAAACTGGGATCCGCAGGGTTTACACCCGTGTAGCCCATACCATTGAAATTAAAGTCTAGATCGCGTTCACCAGCCTCGCGGGCATAATCAGATTGCAATGCAGGATCGAGTCCTTGTGGCAGCGCATTAGGATTTATATTTTCATTCAAAATCCAGTGCTTTTTTGCATGATAGCCCAACTTTTCAGTTTTGGTGATTTCATTTGGAAAGTTAGGATCTGCCACAAAATCGCGCAGCGGCACAGTCTTGCCATGATACGTCATTGGTATCACATCGGGATTTAGTAAGATTTTCGATTTACTTTCTTGTCCCAAAACGACGTGAGACATAAGCAAGATCGCCACAAACGAGACAACCCTGCGAGTGCAAGCTAAAGGTTTCATTATGCTAAAATAAGAAAAAACGACGAAGGGAACGAGAACGAGAACGAGAACAAGAACAAGAACGAGAACAAGAACGAGAACAAGGGAACAAGGGAATAAGGGAACGAGGTTCGCTTGTGATTAGTTATTGCGAATTAGTTCTTGCGAATTAGTCATTGCGAATGCCCCTGAGCACCTTACCCACTCACGGTATCACCGGTAGCACTTTTCCGGTGCATTCGCCGAATCCTACCCTTACATTATCCTTGAGCGCATAGCCACGAATGATTACAGTATCATGGTCTTGAATAAACGTGCGTGTGGAACCATCGTTCATAGCTACAGGCTTTGTTCCTTTCCAGGCAATCTCGAGCATAGAACCGAATGAACCCTCGGTAGGCCCTGAGATGGTGCCGCTCGCCATCATATCTCCACAACGCACATTGCAGCCACCAACAGTATGATGCGCCAATTGTTGCGTCATATTCCAATACATGAACTTGTAATTGCTTTTTGAAACAACAGTCTCAGGCGCATTCTCGGGCGATATAGCTACTTCAAGATTAATATCAATATTCTTTTTTCCTGAATATTTCAAATAAGGCAATACTTCCGGATCTTGTACGGGGCCTTCCACGCGGAAAGGATCAAGCGCATCCAATGTAACTACCCAAGGTGAAATCGTCGATGCAAAGTTTTTAGCTAAAAAAGGTCCTAGTGGTACATATTCCCAACGCTGAATATCGCGTGCACTCCAGTCATTAAACAAGACCATTCCAAAAATATAATCATCTGCCTCAGCAGTTGAAATTCGTTGTCCCATGGCCTTTCCATCGAAAGTGATAAATGCCACTTCCAATTCAAAATCTAATTGGCCAGAGGCTTTGAAAACAGGCGGTGTATCATCCGAGGGATTGACCTGTCCCATCGGGCGATGTATATCTGTTCCACTTACTACAATGCTTGATGATCGTCCATGATATCCCACAGGAAGATGTTTCCAGTTTGGCAACAATGCCTTCGCTGGATCTCTAAACATAGTTCCCACATTGCGAGCATGATCTTCGCTGCTATAAAAATCAGTGTAGTCTCCGATCTTCACCGGTAAAAGCATTTGTACTTCCGATTGATTGACCAATACTTGCTTTACATGATGCTCTCTGTCGCGCAGATCGGGCATATCAGAACGCAAAAGTTTTGAAATACGATGGCGCAAATCACGGGTAGCTACCTTGCCATAACTCATCAATGGATTCAGCGAATCTGCTAGAAAATCTTCAAGTTTGAACGGAAGATTTTCTAAATAACCCAAAATGTGAAGCGCCTTTAAATCGAGGATTTTATCTCCAATTGCAACTCCCACTCTGGGCAGTTGACTTTCTGTTCTAAAAACACCAAAAGGTAAATTTTGAATAGGAAAATCACTGTTTTCTGGAACAGAAACCCAAGATTTCAAGCGGGGGTCATTAGCGGAAATTTCCATTGCTGTAAGTTATTTTGATAGGCGAAAGGTATCTCAAAGATTTGAGATTATGTTTGTAGTGAATCAAAAAAATGAAACCTCGCCATAAAATACTCATCGTTTTCGTCAGTCTTTGGCTAGTAGTGCATTTTGCTCTCACCACAATTTACGCCACAGACTTTCTTGTTCTACCACGATCTGTGCGTTCAGTAAGTCAAGTGTACACGGCTCCTTTTTTTCATCAATCATGGACAATGTTTGCACCTGAAGTTCCAGAATACGACATGCAATTGAGTTATCGATTTCATGATAAGCGAAATTGGTCAACTTGGAGAGATGTAAGCGAGGCGAATGGTTACGGCAAACGTCATCGTATGGAATATATAGAGCAAAGCATGCTCAGCAGCTTATCGCGACAAATAGCGGATAACTTCTATTATAGCGATAACCAACCTGTATTTGAAGGAGTATTGAAAAGTTTTGATTACAATAAAGCAGTTTATTATGTGACCATGCTTCACAAGGCCCGCTCGTCGGAAGCAATGGGTGATAGCGTGCAGATAGCAGTAGATTTTACATTTACCAATCCCCCTCATTTATTGAGCAGTGAGCGAACAGGACACCTTGAGTTTCCTGTCTTTAACTTGACAGCTCCCAGATAAGATGCTACAGAAGTACATTCAGACATATACATCTTGGCTCCAAACGCCGGTTCATCGCTGGGGTGCATTACGCTTCTTTAGCATTGCTGTTTATCTATGGCTGTTTTGTTCTGCGTTAGCTGTATGGGATATACGTGAATTGCTTTGGGGACCTAAGTCGATTTTTCTGCGCTTTTCAGGAGAAAGCTCGCCCTCTACCAACATAGCCTATGCATTGGTTTATCGATTGCATATTTTTAAATACGTTTATTATCCACACCTGATTTTTGCTGTTCTAAGCATGCTCCAATTTCGTGGAGTTTTTGTATTTAGATTTTTGACATGGCTTACGGGAATTTTGCTATTCTATGCAGGAGTGAATGCTTTTAACTCAAGCTATCTTTTAATTTTATTACTCGCTTTTTATTGCATTCCTGTCAACACAGCATCCACTAGTATTTCAGGGCACATCTTCAACCGTGCAGTTGTAATTGCGGCAACGATGCAAATTTGCATTGTTTATTTTTTATCAGGTCTTTACAAGCTGAGCGGTGACATGTGGTTGAATGGAGAAGCCATTTATTATACCTTGGAGATAGAGCGTTTTTCAAGAGAGTGGGTAAAAAACTCGGGAATCACTTCTCTTTCATATTTAATGAAAGGTTCTAATTATCTCATCCTCGCCTATCAGCTTTTATTTCCAATAATTATTTGGATAAAAAAATGGCGATACCCCGTGCTCATAATTGGCACTGGATTCCATCTCATTACGATGTTTGTAATGAACCTTTGGGACTTCGGCTTTGCGATGCTGATTGGCTATATTATTTTCTTTAGAAAAAAATAATTATAGCAAGCTATCCACGATTTTTTCTACGGTATACCCTTCTGCTTCCGCTTTGTAGTTGCGCACAATTCGGTGTCTCAAAATAGGCACTGCCACAGCCTTTACATCCTCGATATCTGGGCTGTATTTACCGTTGAGTGCCGCATTGCACTTTGCAGCGACGATAAGGTTTTGTGAAGCACGCGGTCCAGCTCCCCAAGAAAGGAATTGATTGACCAAATCTGTTGACATTGCACCACCGGGACGAGTCTTGCTCACCAATTTCACGGCATATTCAATCACATTATCCGTGACCGGCATTTTGCGAATTAAGTTTTGATAAAACAAAATCTCCTCTCCAGAAACTACTGGTTGAATGTCTGCTTTTCTATTACTTGTTGTACTTTTTACAATATCTAATTCTTCTTGGAAGCTCGGATAATCCACCCAAATATTAAACATGAATCGGTCGAGTTGCGCCTCAGGAAGTGGATATGTACCCTCTTGTTCGATTGGATTTTGAGTAGCCAAAACGAAGAAAGGTGCTTGCAAATCATAAGTACGACCACCAGCAGTAACCTTGCGTTCTTGCATCGCTTCGAGCAAAGCAGATTGTGTTTTTGGCGGTGTTCGGTTGATCTCGTCAGCGAGAATGATATTTGCGAAAAGAGGACCTTTAACAAACTTAAAGTTTCTTGATTCGTCAAGAATTTCAGAGCCGATAATATCACTCGGCATTAAGTCGGGGGTAAATTGAATACGATTGAATGAAAGTCCCAATGATTGAGCAATAGAATTTACAAGCAATGTTTTTGCTAGACCCGGCACTCCGACAAGCAAGCAGTGGCCATTTCCGAAAATCGAAATGAGAACATTCTTTACCACATCATCTTGACCGACGATGGCCTTTTTTATTTCTTTTTGTAATGCTTGGTATTTTCCTTTTAAACTGTCAAGGGCTTCAGCCTCTGAACTAAAATTCAAGTCTGCCATAATTTTCCTCTTCTAAATTAGCTTTGCGAATATAAGCGAGAGTGACTACTGTTTTACTTTTAGCCATTTAAAGCCAAAGTCACAGTTCAAATATTCCTCGTTCACCGTTACAAACGTCTGAGCAAGCTTTTTGTTTACCCAATCATCCATCATTGTCTGACTGGCTTTAGCCTGTGCGCCTTCTCTAAAAATTTCAAAATCCTGTTCTAAGGTAGCTCTGTGGGCTTCGATACGGCCGTCCAATTTGTAAAGAGCATAAGCCTGACTACCGTCCTGTTTTTTTATCAATACAGGCGAAGAAATTTCACCTGGCTTTAGCTTGGATAAAATCAAGTTTGTCTCTGGATCCAGATCAGCCACATTGTGTCGCGATCCGCTCGCTACGCTCGCTACACGACCTTCCTGATTTTTCGTATCCTTATCAGTGCTATAACGTGAGGCCGCATCCGGAAAAGTAATTACTCCCGACTTGAGCTGAATAGACAAAGAATCGAGCTTTACTTTCGCTTGTGACAAATCGTCTTCAAAAACTTTGGGACTCATCAAGATATGGCAAGACTCATAGAAGTCCCCTCTTTTCTCTACTACCTTCACGAAGTGATAACCATAGGTAGAAGAAAAAACAGGGCTATATGATCCTTCCGGAGTATTGAAAACAGCAGCTTCATATTCAGGCACGAATGAGCCCTTTCTTTGGAGTGGGTAACAGCCACCTTTGTATTTTGACCCAGGATCCTCACTCCACTTGGCCGCCTGCAAAGTCATACTTGTGCGCCCATTCATAATTTCAAGACGCAAAGAGTCCATGAAAGAAATCGTGCGCTGACGCTCCGACTCTCGAATTGCAGGGTCAATGATGATTTGAGAGTACAACACTTGTTCTCCTATCAAGGGTAGGCTATCCGCCGGTGTCGCCTGAAAAAAACGAAGAACATCAGAAGGAGTAACCTTTACATCTTTCGTGATTTCGCGTTGCATTTTTTGAACCAAGAGCTGCTCTTTGATCAAATCAAAATATTCAGACTTCATCTGAGCAGAAGTCTTTCCATAGTATTGTTCGAATTGCTCAACACTACCGAACATCGAAACGAAATAATTCAATCTTCTTTCCACCTGCTGATTTACTTCTGGATCTGAAACCTCGATACTATCGAGTTTGGCTTGATTCAGAAGAAGCTTTTGGTACATGAGATTTTCTATTACAGAACAGCGCTCACCTAAGGTGCTATTGACCGTTTTTCCTTGACTAGCCTCAAGGATTGCACTTTGAATATCAGAATGCAACACAGCCTCATCTCCTACCACGGCCACGATTTTATCTACCAATTCTGTCTGCGCAAACAGAGAGAAGGGCAAGAAAAACACTATTAAAACAAATAATCTCATTTTTTACTTATAAAATTTTCAATCTCCTTTGATTGAAGTGCTTGTTGATAAACGTCTTCCCTCATTCGGTTCAATAAATCAATTTTTCTGCGATTCAATATCATCGATTTGATATTCTCACGCTCAAAACTCAGTGGTGATCGGCTTCCGCTAAGTTGATAGTCGAGAAACATAATCATGTGTAAACTACCATTTCTCTCCAATTCGACGGATTTATTTCTCTTGAGGAATGATTCGACATCGAAAACTTCCAAAGGAATTTTTTTAATCAAATCCTCCCATAGCATCCAACGGTCTTCATCAAAATAATACGATGCCTGTTTCTCGATGCATAGAGCTTCCCACTTTCCAAAATCCTCAGGTTTGGTGCTGTAGAACAACTTCTTCATGAGCTTTAGGTCCTTGCTATCCTCGGAGATTGCACAAAACTTCACCTTCACTATATAGTCTTTAAGCTCAAAATTTTGGATATTATCATCGTAATACTTCTCAATTTCTTCATTACTGACGATTGTATCCAATTTTTGTCTTATCAACTCCTGTTCGTAGGAATAGGTTAATAAGGACTTGCGATAGTTCTCTATCAACTCATCGAAATTCTTTTTTTCCTCGGCTAGATTTTCTTCTGCCTGTTTTAGCACAATCTGCTCTCTAATCCAATTCCCGACGTAAGTCTCACAAAGCATGACACTATCTTCTGGGCTTGCATTATTTGGAATAATCTCTCCGAGTTCAGACCAATACAAATACTTATCTCCTACCCTTGCAACTATAGCGTCGTTAGAGGCATTTTTGTTACAAGCGTAGGAGATAATTAAACAGAATATAAAAAAGTACTTTCTCAAATTACTTTACTGAATAAAGCACGTCTTTTTTTATTTCAAATTTATACTTTGAGCGCAATTCTTCAATCCACTTCTTCTCCAAGTAGTTTTGATATTCAGAGGTAGCGATGCCTCGTGTTTCTGAAAGCTTCTTTGGTGTTTCAGCTACTACGGATTTCACATTTACAATTACTACCTGCCCATTGTATGGAATATTTTGCGACAATCCTGGGGCCCATGCAGTATTGACGAGAACGTCCTTATCTTCTTCAGAGAAAACTCCTTCCTCAATTTGTAGATTGAGTTGTGAGTCCTTGTTGATTTGTTCTACGATTTCTGCATTTGATTTACCACTTTCGATTAGCTTTCTCACTTGCTTTGCCATTTCTTCGTTGGCGCAGGTGTAAATCACAGCGTCTCTTCTTTTTGGCCACATGAACTTAGATTGATTTTCATCAAAGAACTTTTGCAGACCAACTGAATCTTTTACCGCTTTTGACCAAACTTTCTGATCGGTGAGTTCGAATAAGAGAATTCCTTCGCGATACTCGTTCATTAGCAATCGGAAAGCTGAGTGCTTCTCTTCAAGTTTTGAATCCTCATGACGCATGAGTTGATTATCACCTGAAAGTTTGCCTTCGTAGATTACATATTCTTTTGGAGACATTTTAACTTTTACCTTATCACGCTTTGTAAGCAAGGTGTGGAGGTATTCAACTTTGTACACCTTGCCATCGAAAGAGAAGAGCGTCTTTTGCAATTCCTTTTTTGACAAGTTCCATTTTCCATTGAAGATATTGGTATCGGCTTTCAAAGCAATCTCTTCGAGGAGTTTCTCATCAAGGAAGAATTTGTATTGTTTTTTGAGCTTTGCCATGAAAGAGGCCTTTGTCTTTTCAGCTCGACCATCTTTTGAAACCTTTGCTCTAATTTCTTTTTCCATATCGGTGAAGCTACCAACAGAGCGAGCTCCCAGTCTTTTGATGATATGCCATCCGTATGAAGTCTTCACCGGTGCAGAGATATCGCCATCCTTTTGAAGAGCGAATGCTGCGTCTTCAAACTCATTTACCATTTTATTGGTTCCAAACCAAGGTAGCTCTCCACCAGACTTTGCACTGCTGCCATCCTCGCTATACTTGGCCGCCAAATCAGCGAAGTTTTCTCCAGCTACAGCCTTTTGATAAATCTCTTCAGCTCTGGACTTGGCTTTTTCTGCTCCGCCATCTTCCTTTTTTTCCTTTATCATAATGTGCGCAACATGCACCTCACCTCTAGCTGGACGCTTGTCCATCACTTGAATAATGTGGTAGCCGTATCTTGTTTTGATAGGCATAGAGACCTCGCCAATTCCGAGAGCATAAGCAGCGTCTTCGAATTGATATACCATTTGGAAAGCGGTGAAATAACCGAGATCTCCGCCATTATCCTTGGCGCTTGGATCATCGCTCATGCGTTTGGCTAGGGTTGCAAAATCTTCTTTACCCAACAGACGTGAGCGCAATTCTAACGCTCTTTTGTAGGCTTTTAGGGTATCCTCAGGAGAAGCGTTTGGCTCGACCTTGAAAAGGATGTGACTTGCTCTAACTTCAGTTTTCATTCTTTCATAAGCCTCTTCAATCATGCCGTTCAGCATTTCGCCGTCGGTGAGATAAGGTCTAGAAAGAGTGATTCGATAACCCTCCAGTTCTGTTTTGAATTTGCTAACAGTATCGAGACCAAGTTTTTTAGCCTCTTTTACTTTTAATTTAAAGTTGATAAACAATTCCATGTATTCATCCAAAGAAGCCTTGGTGATTACGGAATCTCGATTGTTTTTGCGGAAGATATTTTCGAATTCTTCCAACGTGATGTTTTCTCCTTCTATGGTCAGTACACTTGCTTTCTTATCTTGGGCCTGAGTGGACAAAACAGAAAGAGTAAAAAACATTAAAGCAGCAAAACGATTAAGCAATTTCATAAATTATTATAGTTTAAAAAACTAAGGCAGGCAAATGTAATACCAGTATCGCAAAGTCAGCCCTACTTGTGACTGTAATTCGGAGCTTCGCGAGTGATAAACACATCATGTGGGTGGCTCTCCTTGATTCCGGCGTTGGTAATACGAATAAATCGAGCCTTTTGAAGTGCCGAAATATCCTTGGCACCGCAATAGCCCATACCCGCTCTTAATCCACCAATCACTTGATACATTACTTCTTGGACAGCTCCCTTGAATGGAACACGCCCTGAAATTCCCTCAGGTACGAGTTTCTTGATATCATCTTCTGCATCTTGGAAGTAGCGGTCCTTAGAGCCATGTTGCATAGCTTCCAGACTTCCCATTCCGCGATAAGATTTGAATTTTCTTCCTTCGTAGATGATCGTTTCACCTGGCGATTCCTCTGTTCCAGCCAACATCGAGCCCACCATCACCGTAGATGCACCTCCTGCCAGTGCTTTTGAAATATCACCTGTGAATCGAATACCCCCATCCGCAATTACAGGAACACCATATTTTGCGAGAGCAGCAGCCACGTCCATTACAGCAGTAAGCTGAGGAACGCCAACACCTGCGATAACGCGTGTGGTACAAATACTACCTGGACCAATACCAACTTTCACGGCATCAGCGCCCGCTTCGGCGAGAGCGATTCCCGCGTCGGCAGTAGCGATGTTTCCTACAATCACGTCCACCTTGCTTCCAAACTTGGCCTTTACCTCTTTCAAAGTGCGAATAACACCCGCGCTATGACCGTGCGCGGTGTCAATGATTACAGCATCTACTCCCGCTTTCACCAAAGCTTCCACTCGCTCCATTGTATCGGCTGTTACACCGACAGCGGCGGCGCAGCGTAAGCGGCCGAAGCTATCCTTACAAGAATTGGGATAGCGGCGAAGCTTCATAATGTCTTTATATGTAATAAGTCCTACCAATTTGCCCGCGGCATCCACAACTGGGAGTTTCTCAATTTTTCTTTCCTGTAAAATTGCCTCCGCCATAGCCATATCACCTGGTTTATCAGTGGTAACTATATCTTTAGAGGTCATTACTTCGGTAATAGGACGCGAGGCTACTTTTTCAAATCTCAAGTCGCGATTAGTGACAATTCCCTTTAGTATTCCAGCCTCATTAACAACTGGAATTCCGCCTATTCTATTCTCAGCCATCAACTGCAAGGCATCTCCAACGTTAGCCGTTTCCAGCAGCGTTACCGGATCCTGAATCATTCCGCTTTCAGAGCGCTTCACTTTGCGCACTTCCGCAGCCTGCTGCTGAATGGACATATTCTTATGAATGACCCCTATACCTCCCTCACGAGCCATAGCGATTGCCATTTGCGACTCCGTCACCGTGTCCATCGCAGCTGAGACGATGGGCGTATTGAGCACAATGTTTTTTGAAAAATTGGAACGGATAACTACTTCGCGCGGCAAGACTTCTGAATATGCAGGAACGAGTAGAACATCGTCGTAGGTAAGACCTTCACCTACAAGCTTTTCGGATAAATGAGACATGAACGTTTGAATTTACCGTTAAAATAAATTCGTGCAAATGTAATACATCCCTGAATACTAAAAATCAAAAGCCTTGTTAATGAATGGTTATATAGACTAAAGGTCAATAAAAAGCCCGCTCCTTCCGAAGCGGGCTTTTAGTATTTTCTACAAAAAGGTTATACAACCCCCTGATCGATCATGGCATCAGCCACTTTTACGAATCCTGCGATATTAGCACCTTTAACGTAATCAACATAGTCTCCTTCCTTGCCGTACTTTACGCAAGCCTCATGAATACTCTTCATGATGCCGTGAAGACGTTGGTCCACTTCTTCGCGTGACCAAGAAAGTCTCAAAGAATTCTGCGACATCTCTAGACCGGAAGTTGCCACTCCGCCTGCATTAGATGCCTTTCCTGGTGAAAATAGGATTTTCTTTTCAGTGAAATGATGGATTGCTTCTGGTGTTGACGGCATGTTAGCGCCTTCTGCAACACAAATACACCCGTTTGCAACGAGGGTTTTGGCGTCATCGCCCTGAAGTTCGTTTTGCGTAGCACAAGGCAATGCGATATCGCACTTCACACCCCAAGGTGTTTTGCCTTCTACAAACTCACAACCATATTTGTCAGCGTATTCTTTGATACGTCCGCGCTTCACGTTTTTCAACTCCATTAAAAAGGCCAATTTATCCTTATCGATACCAGCTGGATCATAAATATACCCAGAAGAATCGGAAGCAGTAACCACCTTTGCCCCCAATTCATGAGCCTTTTCTATCGCATATTGAGCAACGTTTCCACTACCCGAAACAACTACCGTCATCCCCTTGAAAGCTTTACCGCGAGTGGCTAACATTTCTTGAGCAAAATAAACAGTACCATAACCTGTAGCTTCTGGGCGGATCAATGAACCGCCCCAATTGCGACCTTTACCAGTGAACACGCCAGTAAATTCATTGCGGAGACGCTTGTATTGGCCGAACATAAAGCCAATTTCACGACCGCCCACACCGATATCACCAGCTGGTACGTCTGTATCAGCTCCGATATGACGAGAAAGCTCGTTCATAAAACTTTGACAAAACGCCATCACTTCGCGGTCACTTTTTCCTTTAGGATCAAAGTCGCTACCGCCCTTTCCACCACCCATTGGTAATGTGGTGAGGCTATTTTTGAAAATCTGTTCGAAACCCAAGAATTTTAAAACCGAAAGATTAACAGTTGGGTGAAAGCGCAAGCCACCTTTATAAGGACCTATTGCAGAGTTAAACTCAACGCGATAGCCTCTATTCACTTGCACTTCGCCTTTATCGTCGACCCATGGAACGCGAAACATAATGGTGCGCTCTGGTTCTACGATACGCTCTAACACTTTAGAATTTTTGTACTTCGGTGTTTCTTCGATAAGTGGGATCACCGCATCGGCCACTTCCTGAACTGCTTGCAGGAACTCAGGTTCGTTCGGATTCATTGCGCGAACTTTTGCCATAAAAGCATCTACCTGAGCTTGGTATTTGATTGACATGTTGTTATGTATTTAAGATGGACAAATGTATACAAGTTCTTTAACCGAATACCTTTAATTAAAATCGGTATATATCAACGGTTTGTATTTTATTTGTGGTCTATTAATGAGCTATGTGGGGTAAAATTGGTGCTTATATATTGCGATATCGCATTCCAATAGGGGTGTTAGTCATATTATTTTCAGTCTTTATGGGATATCATTCTCAGTTTGTGAGAATGAGCTATAAGTTCGGAGGCATCCTTCCTAAAGACGACAGCACCTACATAGAATACGATAATTTCATCAAGCAATTTTCAGAAGATGGTAACGTGATGGTGATTGGCTACAAAGATGCGGCCATCTGGGACTATAAGAATTTTTCTAAATGGAAGCAGTTGGGAGATGATCTCAAGAAGATACATGTGGAAGTGGAAGGTACCTCTTACAATTCAGTAGACTCTATCTTTTCAACCGCTCATTGCTACACGATATATAAAGATACTACTGCTCAAAAATTTAGATTTAGACAAGTGGCTTCTCGTGCACCTCGAAATCAACAAGAAGCAGATAGCATTCGAAACGATCTCTATGACTTGCCATTCTACAACGGCTTGCTATTTAAGGACAGTGTAGATGCAGGATTGATGATGGTCTTCGTAAACTCTGAGCTCTTTAATAGTGAGAAAAGAGGAAATGCGATAGATCAAATTGTAGAGCTAACAGAAAAATTCACAGCGGATACTGGTATCAAATTGTATTTATCCGGACTGCCCTTCGTACGTACCGAAATCACCACGAAGATTAAAGCGGAACTACGGTATTTTACAATGTTGAGTGCATTGATTTGCATCGTTTTACTTTATATATTTTTCCGGAGTGTAAAGGTTACAGTAGTTGTAATGTCAGTGGTAGCAGTCACTGTGGTGTGTGCTATGGGGAGTATCGCTTTGTTTGATTTTCCTATCACCGCACTCATGGGGTTGATGCCTCCGCTAATGATTGTAACAGCAGTGCCCAACTGTATTTATCTCGTTACAAAATACCACCAAGAGTATAAGCGATATGGGAATAAAACGAGAGCTTTGGCGAGAGTGGTGCAGAAAGCGGGAGCGGCAGCATTCATGATCAATGCCACCACTGCTGTTGGATTTGCTACTTTTATTTTTACCTCCAGCGATGTGTTGAAACACTTCGGAATAATTGCCACGATAAACTCTATGGCAGTGTTCTTCCTTTCGCTACTTATTTTCCCTATTGCATATAGTTTCTTACCACCTCCCACAGAAAAGCACTTAGGTCACCTCGAGTCGCCATGGCTCGAAAAGATTTTGGATTTTCTGATAAGAATTGTGACCTATCATCGAAAGGCAATTTATCTAACCACCATTGTCCTATTTGGTCTGGGACTGGCAGGCATCATGCTGATTCACACTACAGGCAACATAGTGGATGACCTTCCAGAAGACGACCGCGTGATCACTGATATGAAATGGTTTGAGAGCAACTTTAATGGTGTGATGCCGTTCGAAATTATGGTCGATGGCAAAAAGAAGGGGCAAATTACGAAAGATAAAAACCTAGCTAAGATTGAAGAATTACAAACTTTACTAGCGGATTATAAGCTGGAACTTCAAGATACCGTGATTCATCCATTCTCTAAATCCCTTTCAATTGCTGATGCTGGCAAATTTATAAAGCAAGCGTTTTATGAGGGAGACCCCGAATACTACACTTTGATTACGAGGAATGAACAAAGCTTTATCGGACCATACCTCCAGAACGACTACAAATCGAGAGGCTTGGAAAAAGCATTCATCGATAGCACCAAAACGGTGACTCGCGTCACTGCTCAGATTGCAGATATTGGTACCAAGGAAATGGATCGTTTGATGAAGGATTTGAAGCCTAAAATCGACAGCATTTTTCCAGTTGAAAAATACCATGTGACTCTAACAGGCACGAGTATCATTTTCCTTGAAGGAACCAATTATCTTGTTAGTGATTTGTTCAGTAGTCTTTTGTTTGGTATAGTGATTATCTCCATACTCATGGCATTTATGTTTTGGAGTGCGCGCATGGTATTTATTTCATTTATCCCCAACATTATTCCACAGGTGATGACCGCGGGAATTATGGGTTTTCTGGATATCCCATTGAAGCCTTCCACCATTCTCGTATTCAGCATAGCGCTGGGTATTACAGTCGACAACACCATTCACTATCTCGCAAAGTACAGGCAGGAATTAAAATTCCATGATTGGAAGATAAAAGAAAGCGCCTTGTTGGCGATACGCGAAACAGGCGCCAGCATGGTTTATACATCGCTAGTTTTACTCTTTGGATTCGGATGTTTCGCGGCCTCTGAATTCGAGGGCACAAGAGCGTTGGGCGTATTAACCGCAGTGACGCTATTGGTTGCGATGTTTACAAACCTCATTGTGCTTCCTGCTTTATTATTGTCTTTCCAACGCAGCATTACCACCAAGTCATTCTCTGAGCCTTTCTTCCAAATCCTTGATGAAGAAGATGATTTGCACTATGAAGATTGGACGGTTCAAATAAAAGAATAATGAAAGGAATCATTCTCGCTGGCGGCAGCGGCACACGATTATATCCCCTCACACTCGCTGTGAGTAAGCAACTCATGCCTGTGTATGACAAGCCAATGATATACTATCCGCTTAGCACTCTGTTGTTGGCTGGAATAAGAGATATACTTGTCATCTCTACCCCACACGATCTTCCTGGATTTGAAAAGTTGCTCGGTGATGGAAGCCGCATCGGATGCCGCTTTTCGTATCAGGTTCAAGAAGTTCCCAATGGGCTTGCTCAAGCATTTGTTTTGGGAGAAAGTTTTATTGGAAAGGACAAAGCAGCATTGGTACTAGGTGATAATATATTTTACGGAAGTGCCTTTGGGAAAGTACTAAGACAAAATACGGATATTGACGGAGGACTCGTCTATGCCTATCATGTGAACGATCCACACCGCTACGGAGTGGTAGAATTTGATGCTGATTATAAAGCAATTTCCATAGAAGAAAAGCCGAAAGAGCCAAAGTCTAACTATGCAGTACCAGGGCTCTATTTTTACGATAATGATGTGGTGGAGATTTCAAAGAATTTGAAACCCAGTGCCCGCGGCGAATATGAGATTACGGATGTAAACAAGGAATATCTCAGGAGAGGAAAATTGAGCGTGCAGAGAATGGATAGAGGAACTGCATGGCTCGACACTGGAACCTTTGCATCATTAATGCAAGCAGGCCAGTATGTGCAAGTGATTGAAGAAAGACAAGGGCTTAAGATTGGTTGTATCGAGGAGATTGCCTGGAGAATGGGCTATATCAATGACGAACAATTAGAAAAAATATCTGTTCCCCTCATGAATAGTGGTTACGGTAAATATCTCATGGAGCAATTGAAAGCCGGTAAATAACATGTTGGACTTACAGCAAATACAAGAACTCGTAAAAAAGAAGATGGATGTCTTTGCCAGACAAAACAGCAAAGGATCAATCTATGAGCCCATTCAATATATACTTAATCTGGGGGGAAAGCGACTGCGTCCTGCACTAAGCCTCATGTCGTGTCAACTTTTTAGTGACGATTTGGATGACGCTGTACATCCCGCCTTAGCAGTGGAAGTTTTTCACAACTTCACACTGATGCATGATGATATTATGGATAATGCACCGCTGCGCAGGGGAAAACCAACGGTTCATGCCAAGTGGAATTCAAACACAGCCATCCTCAGTGGTGATGCGATGATGATTCAGAGCTATCAACTTTTGGCAAAAACAAATCCAGACCATTTCGCTCATATTTTTCAGATTTTCAACAAAACAGCTTTAGAGGTTTGTGAAGGTCAGCAAATGGATATGGACTTTGAATCACGCACTGACGTGACCATTGATGAGTACATTGAAATGATTCGACTGAAAACCTCAGTATTGTTGGCAGGCGCGATGCAAATCGGTGCAGCCATTGGAGGAGCTTCACTACAGGATCAAGAAAAAATTTATCGTTTTGGTGAATCTACTGGACTCGCGTTTCAACTTTTGGATGATTATCTAGACGTTTTTGGAGACGAGGCTAAAGTTGGTAAAGTAAAAGGTGGAGATATCATAGCCGATAAAAAGACTTTTTTACAAATCCTCGCGCTCGAAATTGCGGACGATAGCAGTCGTGAAGTCTTAAAATATTGGATGGGTAAAAAACCGAAAGATCCCACTGAAAAAGTAAAAGCCATCACCGCAATTTTCTCAAAATTGAATGTCGAAGAGGCGTTGTTGGAAAAAGTCCAAACCTACCACCAACAAGCACTATTTGAACTCAAGGGACTTAGCGTCGATCCAAGCCGAACAGAATCACTGATTCAGTTGGCCGAACAGATGCTCGAAAGACAACATTGATATTGGAAGAAAGGATTACACTATTTGACCAAAGTCTGCCTGGCATAAGCCATACAGAACTTTACGAGCTCACTTTTCTTCAAATTCAAAAAGATTTTATTCCCTATGTGCAGGTTGAGCGCCCCACTGAGCCGCTCGACGGTCACATTCTTTTCCTTTTAGTAAAAAATACAATAACTCATGTCGTAAGCACTCAGCCTCAGTCGCTGGCGCCGATTCTATATCGTATAGACTTGAGTGAAAAAGATATTCGTCGCGATCAGCGAAACATTTCTCCGAGTGAAATGGTATCATTTATTAGTCAAAAAATCTTAAGAAAGGAGGCTCAGAAAGTTTGGCTGAGGAAAAGCCTTTCATAAAAGTACATGTTGACTAACTTTGTCACCCCAACTACAAAAATATAATATGGATTCCTTGACATATTTGAGCAACACTGACACCAACGCCATCGATCAATTGTACGCACAGTACAAGCAGAATCCTGAAAGCGTGGATATCTCATGGAGGAGATTTTTCGAAGGTTTCGACTTTCAAAGAAGTGAATATCCTGTAATGCCCGGCGGTGATGCGCTATCGGGTGCGGGTGCAGAAATGCTTCAAAAGGAATTCAAGGTTATCAATTTGATCAATGGATATCGCCAACGTGGTCACCTGTTCACTAAAACCAACCCCGTTCGCGAGCGTCGCAAATATTCGCCAACGCTTGATATTGAGAACTTCGGTTTGACTCAAGCAGACTTGGAGACAGTTTTTCATGCAGGCACAGAAGTCGGTTTGGGCGATGCCAAATTGAAAGATATCGTTGCGCATCTTCAAAACTCATATTGCCAAAGTATTGGTGTGGAATACCAGTACATCCGTGATCCAGAGCGTGTCTCTTGGCTCAGAGAGCGCATAGAAGCGGTGAAGAAACCTGAATTTAATGCCGAACAGAAGAAGAACATTTTCGAAATGTCTTCTCGCGCGTCGATATTCGAGCAATATATCCATAAGAAGTTTGTAGGGCAAAAGCGCTTCTCCGTTGAAGGCTGCGAGGCTCTCATTCCAGCTATGGATTATGTTGTGAAAAAGAGCGCTGGCCTTGGCGTGAAAGAGTTTGTGATTGGAATGGCGCACAGAGGCCGTCTCAATACACTCACCAATATTCTCGGTAAACCCTTCGAACAACTCTTTATGGAGTTCGATGGCGTGAACTACGATGATGAAAATTTCGACGGTGACGTAAAGTATCACCTCGGTTACAGCCGCGATATTCAGGTGGAAGGGAAGAATGTTCACGTGACCTTGTGTCCCAACCCATCTCACTTAGAGGCAGTAAACCCTGTGGTGGAGGGTCTCTCAAGAGCCAAAATCGACCATTATCTTCACGATAGAAAAGCCATTGTTCCCATTCTCGTTCACGGCGACGCAGCGATAGCTGGCCAAGGCATCGTGTATGAAGTAGTGCAAATGGCCGGATTGGATGGATACAACGCTGGTGGAACGATTCATATCGTCACTAACAACCAAGTTGGATTTACCACCAACTACCTTGATGGAAGAACTTCAATTTACTGCACAGACGTAGCAAAGACTACGCTCTGCCCCATTTTCCACGTAAATGCTGATGATATCGAAGCTGTAATTCGAGTTATGGATATTGCCATCGAATACAGACAGCGTTATCAGATGGACGTATTCATTGACCTTCTTGGCTATCGCAAATACGGTCACAATGAAGGAGACGAGCCGAAGTTCACACAGCCTTCGCTCTACAATTTGATTTCGAAGCACCCAAATCTTCGTGAGATTTATATGCAAAAGCTTATCAATGAAGGAACCATTGATGCGGCCTATGCAGAAAAAGTGAAGTCTGATTTCGAAAAGGAGCTCGACGCTGCTTATGACAAATCCCGCAAAGCCGGAAACGCAGATGTAAAGCACTTCCTCGAAGAAACTTGGAAGGACATTCGCAAAGCAACAGATAAAGATTTCGAGCAATCACCAGATACTGGATTTGATAAAAAGAAATTGATAGAGCTCGCTAAGAAGCTCAACTCATTGCCAGAGGGCGAGAAGATTTTTAGAAAAACTCTAAAAGTATTTGAAGACCGCCTCGCTGCGCTTGAAAGTGATACTCTCGATTGGGCGATGGGTGAATTGTTAGCGTATGCGACGCTTCTCACAGAAGGTCACCCTGTTCGTATTAGTGGACAAGACGTGGAACGTGGTACTTTCTCTCACCGACATGCGGTAGTAAAGACCGATGAAGATGCAGAAAAAGAGTTCATTCCACTCAATAGTCTTTCAGATAAACAAGCCAAACTCAGTGTATTCAATAGTTTGTTGAGCGAATATGGTGTGTTAGGCTTCGATTATGGATATGCCTTCGGAACACCGCACGGACTTACGATTTGGGAAGCGCAGTTTGGTGATTTCAACAACGGAGCACAAATCATTATTGACCAATTCTTGAGCGCTGCCGAAGACAAATGGGGCACCATGAATGGCCTCACAATGTTCTTACCCCACGGCTACGAAGGTCAGGGCTCAGAGCACAGCTCGGGCAGATTGGAGCGCTTCCTTCAGCTTTGCGCCGAAAACAATATGCAGATTTGTAATGTAACAAGTCCTGCGAATTTCTTCCACTTGCTCCGCCGTCAGGTAAAGAGCGCTTACCGTAAGCCTTTGGTGGTATTTACGCCAAAGAAACTCCTTCGTTACCCGAAAGCAGTAAGCTCTATCAACGACATGGCTAAGGGAAGATTCACCGAAGTGGTGGATGATCCGACCATCAACAAAAAAGAAGTTGATACCATCGCATTCTGCAGCGGTAAAGTTTATTATGACATTTTAGAGCAAAAAGAAAAGCAAGGCATCGGTGAAAACATCGCTGTGGTGCGTTTGGAACAGTTGTATCCTCTGCCTGTCAAGCAAATTGAGGCCGTTTTGAAGGGCTACGGTAAAAATTGCAAGCTTCTTTGGGTTCAGGAAGAACCTGAAAACATGGGAGCATGGACTTATATCATGCGAATGATGCGATCATACAATTTGGATGTGATTAGCCCAGCGGCAAGTGCCTCGCCAGCGGCTGGTTCACCAAAGGTGCATGAGAGAAGACACTTAGACATGATCCAGCGTTTGTTGAATCATTCGAAAGTGGGAGCCTAAGGATACCTACAATGAGTTGTTTAAGAAAAACGATAAATAGCAAAACAATAATGCGGACTGCATCGATTTTCGATGCAGATTTGCGCGTCAAATAAAACGGAGTGTTACATGCCAAAAATTGATATGAAAGTGCCCAGTCCGGGCGAGTCGATCAGCGAAGTACAAATCGCGACATGGCTGGTAAAAGATGGTGACTATGTGACCACAGGACAAACGATAGCTGAAGTAGATTCAGACAAGGCTACCCTCGAATTGCCTGCAGAGGCTTCGGGCACCATCACACTCAAGGCAGCAGCAGGCGACACCGTTGCGGTGGGCCAAGTAGTTTGTATCATTGATACAGATGCTGCGGCACCTGCAAATGCGGCGCCAGCAGCAGCTCCAAAAGCTGAAGCCGCGCCGGTGGCAGCGGCAGCAGAAAAACCGGCAGCTAAACCTGCGGCAGCAAGCGCTCCCACAGAACCAAGCCCATATCCTGCTGGACATCCTAGTCCGGCGGCGGCCAAAATCATGAGCGAAAATGGCATTCAGCCTTCACAAATCGCTGGTTCAGGTCCGGCAGGCCGAATCACCAAAGGCGACGTGATAGCTGCCATGGCAAAAGGATTTGACACCAACGCCATTCCTCAATGGGGCGGTTCGCGTGATACACGAAGTGAAAAGATGACCATGCTCAGAAAGAAAGTTGCTGAGCGCTTGGTATCTGTAAAAAATACTACTGCAATGTTGACCACCTTCAATGAGGTCAACATGAAGCCAATCATGGACTTGAGAGCAAAGTACAAGGATGTTTTCAAAGAAAAACATCAAGTGGGCTTAGGCTTTATGTCTTTCTTTACCAAAGCCGTATGCGAAGCATTGCATCAATTCCCTGCGGTAAATGCGCGTATCGAAGGCAATGAGATTGTATTCCACGACTATTGCGACATCGGAGTGGCTGTATCAACTCCCAAAGGATTGATGGTGCCTGTGATGCGCAACGCGGAGACGATGACTTTGGCTCAAATTGAAAAGAACATTGGTGACCTTGCAAAAAAGGCGCGCGATGGAAAGATCACAGTAGACGATATGCAGGGCGGAACATTCACTATCACCAACGGTGGTGTATTTGGTTCTATGCTCTCTACACCAATCATCAATCCTCCACAAAGTGCGATCCTCGGGATGCACAACATTGTGGAAAGACCAGTGGCTGAAAATGGCCAAGTAGTAATTAGACCAATTATGTACGTAGCATTAAGCTATGACCATAGAATAATAGACGGACGTGAAAGTGTTAGCTTCCTTGTGAAAGTGAAGGACATGCTCGAGCATCCTGAGAGACTTCTTTTCGGCGGTAAAACGGCGGAAGAGGTGCTTTTGGGCCTTTAATACGCGATTTTGCGAATTAAAATTCCTCGTGAAAGCGAGAGGCTTCTATTTTTACGCCGACAAACGCCTTAAAAGAATTAAACCTGATGGAAGCACAAACTTCTCACTTGTGGGACTATGTTCCCGTTTTAGTCATGGCCTTCGTGGCCCTCGGCTTTGTAGTAACCACCATGTTTTTGTCGCATTGGCTTGGTCCAAAGCGCAAAACAAAGGTGAAGCAAGAAGCCTTCGAATGCGGTATAGAATCCGTGGGTAATGCACGCAGCCCTTTTTCAATCAAATATTTTCTCGTAGCTATCCTCTTCGTTCTTTTCGACGTGGAGGTAATTTTCATGTATCCATGGGCGGTCAACTTTAGAGAGTTGGGCGTTTTTGGACTATTGGAAATGTTTGCATTCATGGGCTTGATGATCGTGGGATTAATTTATATCATCCGTCGCGGCGCATTGAACTGGGAAAAGTAAGCGAACAAACAAAGTTGTTTATCAGTTGACTAAGAGATAAAGATTCTAAAAGACAACACATGGAAAGAAATATTGATATCCATCCAAAGTATCAGCCCGAAGGGCTTGAGGGACAAGGATTCTTCGCGACAAGCCTAGATAAGGCAGTGGGCTTGGCTCGTGCCAATTCTCTCTGGCCTCTTCCATTCGCAACTTCATGTTGTGGTATTGAGTTCATGGCGACCATGGCATCTCACTACGACTTGGCGCGTTTCGGTTCTGAGCGATTGAGCTTCTCGCCTCGCCAGGCCGACTTACTTATGGTAATGGGTACAATAAGTAAGAAAATGGGGCCTATTCTCCGTCAGGTTTACGAGCAAATGGCGGAACCAAAATGGGTTTTGTGTATGGGTGCATGTGCCTCAAGCGGCGGTATTTTCGATACCTATAGCGTGCTTCAAGGCATTGACCGCATCATCCCTGTAGATGTGTACATTCCTGGTTGCCCTCCAAGACCAGAGCAAGTGCTCGACGGAATCTTGAAAATTCAAGAACTCGCCAAGAGCGAAAGCACACGTCGTCGCGATACCCCAGAATACAAAGAAATGCTTGCCAGCTATGGCATGGAATAATTGAAGCACAGCATGAGCGAATTACTTGAGCGTTTAAAAGAAAAAGTCAGCAATCAATTTGGTGAAGCCCTCATCGAAGGTCACATGGATTATGATTTCCCTGTTTTAGTCGTTGCTAAACCAAAAATCAAAGAAATTCTAGCATACCTCAAATCAGAAGGATTCACCTACCTCACCACGATGTGTGGTATTCATTTCCCAGATAATGTAGGTGCTGAATTTGCGATGATGTACCAGTTGCACAGCCTCGAACGCAATGAGCGCGTGCGCATCAAAACGTTCATGTCTGAAAAGGACATTGAAATGCCAACTATCACTGATCTTTGGGCTGCCGCCAACTGGATGGAAAGAGAAGCGTTCGACTTTTATGGCTTCAAGTTCAAGGGACACCCCAATCTCAAGCGCATTCTCAACATGGACGAAATGAATTATCATCCTCTCAGAAAAGAGTATCCGCTCGAAGATGCAAGCCGTCACGATAAAGAAGATAAATATTTCGGAAGATAATCTCAAAAAGAAAAGACCTTGGAAACAACAACACCTTCCGTAGAAAATAAAGAATACAGCACACTCAACCTGGGACCTACGCACCCTGCAACGCATGGTATTTTCCAAAACATCCTTCAGATGGATGGAGAAATCATCATGAGTGCTGAATCAACCATCGGATACATTCACCGCGCTTTTGAAAAGCTCGGCGAACGTCGTCCTTACAATCAAATCACCACGCTTACTGACCGTATGAACTATTGCTCATCCCCTATCAACAATATGGGATGGCACATGACGGTAGAGAAGTTAATCAACTGCGACGTTCCAAAGAGAGCGCAATACATGCGTGTCATCATCATGGAATTGGCGCGCATTGCCGATCACGTGATTTGTAACACCGTAATCGCTGTTGATACAGGAGCACTTTCAGGCTTCTTGTACATGTTCCAGTGGAGAGAAAAGATTTATGAAATCTACGAGGCCGTTTGCGGAGCTCGTCTCACCACTAACATGGGACGTATCGGTGGAATGGAACGTGATTTTTCTCCTGAAGTAATTGAGAAAATAAGAACTTTCATCAAAGAATTCCCAGTTGCGCTTGACGAGTTTGATCGTCTTGTGACAAGAAATAGAATATTCGTGGACCGTACTGTGAAAGCAGGCCCAATTAGTGCAGAACGTGCGTTGGAGTATAGCTTTAGCGGTCCTAATCTCCGCGCAGCAGGTGTAGATTACGACGTGCGCGTAATGAATCCATATTCATCTTACCAAGATTTTGATTTCAAAATTCCAATTGGTCAAAATGGCGATACATACGACCGTTACATGGTTCGTATGGATGAAATGAGAGAGAGCATCAAGATTATCAAGCAAGCGTTGGAAAACCTTCCCGAAGGCAATTTCCATGCGGACGTTCCAGACTTCTATCTTCCTCCGAAAGAAGATGTGTATTCAAAAATGGAAGCTTTGATCTATCACTTTAAAATAGTGATGGGTGAAACGGACGTTCCAAAAGGCGAAGTATACCACTGTGTGGAAGGTGGAAATGGTGAATTGGGCTTCTACCTCATCAGTGATGGAGGTCGCACTCCATATCGCCTTCACATGCGCAGACCTTGTTTTATATACTATCAAGCATACACAGAAATGATTCGCGGTAGCATGTTGTCTGATGCTATTCTCACTATGAGTAGCATGAACG
>CAYRZQ010000010.1:0-5442 GCA_964428835.1 uncultured Comamonadaceae bacterium
CCGCGCCTCAGCCACGGAAAGTGGAAGGGAGGTGAGGATATATAGGGAATAGGGAGTAGGAGTAGGAGTAGGAGTAGGAGTAGGGAGTAGGAGTATGAAATAGGACATAGGGAATAGGAGGGGCGGATGAGAGGGGAAATGTTGCTGTCTTTATTTTGCTAATAATGTAATTATTTGGAATTTTATTAATAATTAAAATTAATTAAAATGCATGAGTTGACTTTTGAAATTACGATCACAGCGCCAGTTGAAAAAGTATATGATGTTATGCTCGGATTGAGCAATAAAGCCAGTTCCATTTCTGAATTCTGAATTCTGAATTCTGAATTCTTGTTCCCGTTCTTGTTCTCGTTCCCGTTCCCGTTCCCGTTCTTGTTCTCGTTCCCGTTCCCGTTCTCGTTCCCGTTCTCGTTCCCGTTCTCGTTCTCGTTCCCGTTCTATTTCTCCTGAAAGATCATGGCGCCGCTGTTCATGCAGTAGCGGAGTCCTGTGGGGCGGGGGCCGTCGTCGAAAACATGGCCTAAGTGGCCGCCACATCGCGCACATTCCACTTCTGTCCTAATCATACCGTATGCCGCGTCCATGTTTTCTTTTACTCTGTTTTTATTAATTGGGGCATAGAAACTTGGCCATCCGGTACCCGAATCAAACTTCGTTGTAGAGGAAAATAGGGGTAAGCCACATCCCGCGCAATAATAGGTACCGTCTTTCTTGTTGTTGTGATAGGCGTTCAAAAAGGCGCGCTCAGTGCCTTCTTCTCTCAAAATGTAATATTGATTTTCTGTGAGAATATTTTTCCAGTCTTGTTCGGTGCGACTGACTGGCTTGAGAGAGGTGTCAGTAGGACTTAAAGCTTTGACGGGTTTTTGTGTCTGTTCTACTTGACCTGTTGTGTTGGTGCATGCGAAAACTGCTGTTACGGCTGCTCCCAAAAAGAGCAAAAGGATAATATTTTTCATGATGTATTTGGTTGTAAACTCGAAAATAACCATCAAGAGGGCTTCTTAGTTTACTATTAGTATATTTTGGGTTAATTTCGCGCCTCTCAAAATCATCGGATATGAAAATCTCTTACAGTTGGCTCAAAGATTATTTGCCTTGCGATCTCTCTCCAGAAAAAATGGGGGAGGTGCTCACGGCTATTGGTTTAGAAGTGGAGGCGATTGAGCCTGTAGAGGTTATTTCTGGCGGTCTCAAAGGTGTGGTAGTAGGAGAGGTGCTTACCCGCGAAAAACACCCCGATGCCGACCGTCTGAGCATTACCACGGTCAACCTCGGTGAGGGCGAGCCAGTGCAAATTGTCTGTGGTGCTCCGAATGTGGCTGCGGGCCAGAAAGTCCTCGTGGCTACTGTGGGTGCTACGCTCTATCCAAAATCAGGTGAATCTTTTGTAATCAAGAAAAGTAAAATACGCGGCGCTGAATCCCATGGTATGATCTGCGCTGAAGACGAATTGGGACTCGGCGAAAGTCACGATGGTATCATGGTACTAGATGCTGCTGCTGTTCCTGGGACACCAGCGGCGACATTCTTGAATATCGAGACAGATTTTACTTTGGAAATTGGTCTTACCCCCAATCGAACCGATGCATTTTCTCATTTTGGTGTAGCGCGTGATTTAAAGGCAGCGTTAAAGAATATGGAAGGTGGTTTGAATCTTCAGACCAACCTCATTTTACCCAAAACAAAATCTCTCACCGCTGGGGCGAATGGCAACATCACAATCGAAGTGGCGGATACGGCAGATTGTCCTCGATACGCTGGTATTGTAGTGAAAGGATTGAAGGTTGGTGAATCTCCAAAATGGTTGAAAGATCGCTTGAATACCATTGGAGTGAGACCGATCAACAATGTGGTGGATATTACCAATTACATTCAACACGAAATCGGACAACCGCTTCATGCTTTTGATTTGTCAAAAGTTTCAGGAAATAAAATCGTTGTGCGCCGTGGAAAACAGAATGAGAAATTCGTGACGCTTGATGGTGTAGAACGTGAATTGAACGAAACTGATTTGATGATTTGCAATGCCACAGAACCGATGTGTATCGCGGGTGTGTTTGGTGGAAAGGATAGCGGCGTCGCAGATAGCACAACAGAAATTTTCCTTGAAAGTGCTTATTTCAATCCTGTTGTGGTGCGCAAAACTGCGCGTCATCATGCATTACACACGGATGCATCTTTCCGATTTGAACGCGGAGCAGATGTAGAAAAAGTAGTATTCGCTTTGGAAAGAGCTGCCTTGATGTTGGAAGAAATTTGTGGAGGGAAAATAGATGGCGGTCTCGTAGATTACTATCCGAATAAGCTCGCGAAGGCTGAAGTTTTATTTTCGTATAAAAATGCTACACGACTTATTGGACAGGAGATTCCGAAGGAGCGCATCAAGAGTATTTTGAATGATTTGGAAATTGAAATTGCCAGTGAGAATGACGATCAATTGAAGTTGGTCATTCCTCACTACAGAGCGGATGTAACGCGTGAGGCAGATGTGATAGAAGATATATTGAGAATCTATGGATTCGATAACATCGCTTTCCCTACAAGCCTACATTCTTCTATTAGCTATGCGCCAAAGCCCGATCGCGAAAAAATCCAGCATCGCGTTTCTGATATGTTGGCAGCGCGTGGTTTCAATGAGATCATGGGCATGTCGCTCACTAAGGCGAAGTATGCATCTATAGTTAACGACGATTTTATCAGCGATGAAACAGCTGTGAAATTGTTGAATCCGCTGAGTCAGGATTTGGGAATCATGCGTCAGTCGCTGCTTTTCGGTGGACTTGAATCTATTGAACTCAACCAGAATCACAAGAATCCGGATTTGAAATTGTATGAATTCGGTAAGGTGTATCATAAGACGGGCGATGCTTACAAAGAGAAGTATCAAATGGGTATTTGGCTTACCGGCGCGCGCCAACCTGAATCTTGGAACAATGCTAACAACGCCGTGGCGATTCATGATCTCAAAGCTGCCGTGGATGCGGTGTTGAGCGCTGCGGGTATCAAGAACGCAGTCCTCAACGCAACTCAAAGTGAGATTTGGTCGGAGGCAATGAGTGTTAGTGTAAATAAAAAGACCATTGTGAGATGGGGACGCGTTGCCGCTTCATTGCGCAAGGCTTTTGATATCAAACAAGATGTCTACTACGCTGAAATCGATTGGGATCAATTGATACAAGTGCTTCCAAAAAATAATATTCAGTATTCAGCTCCGGAGAAATATCCCGCGGTGCGTCGCGACTTGAGCTTGTTGATGGACAAGCAAGTGCAGTTTATGGAAATCGAAAAGATTGCCTACGAAACGGAGCGCAAGCTTCTGAAGGAAGTAGGATTATTTGACGTTTATGAAGGTAAAAATCTCGAGGCAGGTAAGAAGTCTTATGCAGTGAGTTTCATTTTACAAGATGCGTCAAAGACCATGACCGATCAGCAAGTGGATGCGACCATGCAAAAAATCAGCAAGGCTCTTGATGAAAAGTTGGGCGCAAAAATCCGCTCTTAAAACGCTGCAATTAGCAATTTGAGTGGTTTCCAACTGAGGTCAAACATAGCAGCCACACCTTCGTGGGTGATTACACCGTTGTACATGTACACTCCATGTTGAAATCCTTCTTGGTGTTTTACGAGATTGGTGATTCCACCCTCGTCTCCCATGCTCAAAAGTATTGGGGCGAAAATATTGCTCAACGCGTAAGACGCAGTGCGAGAGACACGTGATGCAATGTTGGGCACGCAATAGTGCACCACACCGTGCTCTTTGAATGTGGGTTTGTCGTGTGTAGTGACGCGCGATGTCTCAAAACATCCACCCTGGTCGATGCTGATGTCTACAATCACGGATCCGTATTTCATATTGCTCACCATATCTTCCGAAACGACTACGGGAGTGCGGTTTTTGGAAGTATGAATGGCACCGATAGCGACGTCTGCACTCGCTAGTGCAGCAGCTAATTCACTAGGCTGAATGGTTGAGGTCCACAATCGAACACCCAAATCATTTTGAATACGGCGAAGTCGATAGATGCTATTGTCAAATATTTTAACAGAGGCGCCGAGTCCGAGGGCTGCGCGTGCGGCAAATTCGGCAACAGTACCAGCACCAATAATTACAACTTCAGTAGGTTTTACACCTGATATTCCTCCAAACATGAGTCCTTGTCCATTGTGGGTGTGACTCAGATATTCTGCGGCAATCAAAACGGAAGTATTGCCAGCGATTTCGCCCATAGCTCGAACAACGGGGAAGATACCAGTTTCATCTTTGATAAAGTCCCATGCAATGGCGGTTATTTTCTTTGATTGTAATAGTCGAAAGTGTTCTGACTTCTGGATTGGAAGATGAATCGCTGAAATGAGCGTTTGTCTTCCTGGCATTAACGTAATTTCACTTTCACTGGGCGGAGCAACCTTCAAAATGATGTCTGCTTTGAAGACTTCTTCGGCAGAATAAACGATTCGGGCGCCTGCTTCGCTATAATCATGATCTTGAAAATTCGATTCTTTTCCAGCGTTCGACTCTACGATTACTTCATGTCCGTTGGCCACTAAAAGGCCAACACTTTCGGGTACAAGAGCCACCCTACGTTCTTGAAAATAAGTCTCTTTGGGTATCCCAATCACCAGATGATGGGTACGGTTGGAAATGGCCAGGAGTTCTTCCTGTGGCATCAGCGCCGCCTCTTTTGCGAGGTTGCGAATCGACTCTTTTTTATGATCCATAAAAGGTAGCTTGTTCGGGATTTCGAAAGTAAGAAAATATCGTATAAATTCGCACTCACTACAAACCCTTTTATAAGATATGGCTAGTCAAGAAAATCAACCAAGCTCTAAGTTGCTCTGGATCATCGGTCCAGTATGCGTTGGACTCACTCTAATGTTCACCAGCGCAGGTCAAAAAACAGAACCAAAAAAGGAAGTGCTCAGCGGTGCTCTCCCAGAAGTTACGAAAGTTGAGGCTCCGGCTCCAGCCGCTGCTCCTGCTGATACTACTGCTGCTGCTCCAGCAGATACAACAGCCGCTTATTAATTTTCAATTAGAAAAATCCGAATTACTCGATTTTGCTCTGTGTCCTCTATCGTCATGCGATAGTGGGGCAGTGGCATGATGGATTGGATTATTTCAGGCCATTCGATGAATAGATAGGCTTCGGCTTCCAAGTACTCTTCGATGCCTATATCCAATGCCTCGCGCAGTGATTCCAAACGATAAAGGTCAAAGTGATATACTTTGACCTTTTTATTTGTTTCATACTCATTTACGAGGCTAAATGTAGGACTTGAGCTTTCGTCTATTCCCATCGCTCTGCAGATAGCATTGATGGTAGTCGTCTTACCAGCCCCCATAGTCCCCTCTACTGCAAAAATCGCAGGTGTTGGGAAATCTGAGGTCCACTTTTTAGCAAAAGCATCTAGAGCAGTAAGCCCATCTACTTGGTATTC
>CAYRZQ010000010.1:5542-11403 GCA_964428835.1 uncultured Comamonadaceae bacterium
TACGCTGGTTCATCATCTGCGAGTTCTTTAATCACTTCCATTTCGGTGCGCGCGTGACTCAACATGTCCACGAAATTATAGACGATCACATTGAGCTTGTTCGACATCAAATTGCTGAATTGATCCGCAAGTTTTTTCCCAGCCTGAAGCTGTGTGATTTTATTGTAACTCCATTTAATATCCAATCCCAAACGCTTGAGCTGCGCTGCGAGGAATTCATCCTCATGCATGTTCTTTCCTCCTTCGTCATCCTCTGTCTTCCAAAGGTTAGGATGAATGCGCTCAATTTCACTTGGCATAAGTCCCGCGAATAGCGCGTTGCGCGCATAATGCGTGGCAGTTGGAAGAATGCTATAGAATATTTCCTCATTGTCCAATCGGAAGTATTCTTTGAGTCGAGGAAGAATCGTTTTCCATTGATCGAATCTCAAATTGTCAATCACCACCATGAATACAGGTTCGGTGCCACTTTCTTTTAAAACAGGCACCACTTTATTTTTGAAAAGTGTGTGCGACATCACTGGTCCTGTTCCAGTATTTTTTAACCAGCTGGTATAATTATTCTTAATGAATTTGCAAAACTGTTCGTTCGCTTCTTGGCGCTGGGTGCGGAAAATCTCGGCCATGCCCTCATCGTTGCTGCTTTGCAACTCCATGCTCCAGTGAACGAGTTTTTTGTAAAATTCTGACCACTCTTCAGCATTCATGCGATCGCCCAGGCGCATGGCAATGTCGCGAAACTCCATTCGGTAGTCGCTCGTGGTCTTTTCACTTACCAAGCGTTTTTCATCCAAATTCTTTTTTACTGAAAGTAAGATCTGGTTGGGATTCACAGGCTTGATAAGGTAGTCGCTGATCTTAGAGCCGATGGCATCTTCCATGATTTGCTCCTCTTCGCTCTTGGTAATCATAATCACAGGCAGCGTTGGATCGATGGTCTTCAGTTCTTGCAATACCTGCAAGCCACTCAAACCTGGCATATTTTCATCGAGGAATACAATGTCGAAGAATGAGTCTTTTACCAAATCAATAGCATCGCGGCCATTATTGGTAGTGGTTACGGCATAGCCTTTTTGTTCGAGAAAAATGATATGTGGTTTGAGCAAATCGATTTCGTCGTCAGCCCAGAGTATTTTTACGCTATTCATTTGAATTGTTTGGGGTAAAGCTAAGATTTTGTTGTGAATGGAACGGTTCCTTCAACCGATTTTCCTCACTAATATTGCATCATGAAAGAAAATGAGGTTGTAAAATCCAATAAGCGCAAAATCATCAATGATCCTGTGTACGGCTTTGTGACGTTCCGACATGATTTTTTGCTGGATTTAATTGATCATCCTTACTTCCAGCGTCTGCGACGCATTGCGCAGCTGGGATTGTCATACCTCGTTTATCCGGGTGCCGTTCACAATCGATTTCAGCACGCCATCGGAGCTTTGCATTTGATGCAAAACGCCATCGAAGAGATTCGTTACAAGGGACATGAAATCACAAAGGAGGAGGAGCTCGGATGTCTTTGCGCAATTCTATTTCACGACATCGGCCACGGCCCATTTAGCCATGCTCTGGAACATTCTATCGTAGATAAAATTCATCATGAACAAATCAGTGCGTACTTGATGAATGATTTGAATGAACAGTACAACGGTCGATTTGATCTGGCTATTAAAATTTTTAATGATAAATACCATAAACGATTCCTACATCAATTGGTGAGCAGTCAATTGGACATGGATCGTCTTGATTATTTGGCAAGGGATAGCTTTTTCAGCGGCGTCGTAGAAGGACAGGTAGGAAGTGAGCGCATCATCAAAATGCTCGACGTTGTGAATGATGAGCTAGTGGTAGAAGAAAAGGGGATTTACAGTATTGAGAAATTTATCGTGGCTCGCCGATTCATGTATTGGCAGGTGTATTTGCACAAAACAGTTCTAAGCGCAGAATTTATGCTTGTGAATGCGTTGCGTCGTGCGAAATACCTTGCTGAGCAAGGCGAGGTGGTTTTCTGTTCTCCAGCTCTTTATTATTTTCTTTATAATAAAATTGGTAAAGGCGATTTCGAAAAGGATGGCGAGGCCTTACAGCATTTTATCGCGTTAGACGACTTTGATATCATGGGTGCGATTAAAGTATGGCAAACCAACGAGGATCGTGTTTTAGCCGAACTTGCAAAGGGTATCGTCAATAGAGGTCTTTTCAAAATTGAAATGTCGCGCAAGCCCATCGAAGAGGCTGTGGTGAAGAAGAATATTGAACGCATCGCGAATGAAATGAATTTATCATTCGAAGAAGCTTCCTACTTCGTTATTTCAGACAAAGTTCATAACAGTGCCTATAGCGTGAAAACGGATGCCATAAAGGTGAAGATGAAGGATGGTCAGATACTCGATGCCGCGCAGGCAAGCGATCACATGAACCTTCAGGCACTCAGTGGTTCAGTAGAGAAATTCTTTTTGGCTTATAAACGATAAAGGAAATTAGACAGCGATTTCTTCGCCTTCTTTATCAATGAAATGATACTCCAATAGTTCGCAAGACGAAGAGGCTTCTACAGCAATTTTTACTTTGTGCTTCTTTCTCCAACGCTTGACAACACTGTCGAACCAGCCTTTGGTAAGATATGCCTCTACCATCGGATGCACGAGGAGTTTTAATTCTTTGTGAGTGCCTTCTTCGCTGAGATAGCGTAAGCTATTTTCGATTTCATCGGTGAAAAGCACAGAAGCTTGAACAACACCTTTACCGCCGCAGCTCGGACATTTTTCGGTAGTCACCACTTTTGTTACGGGCTTTACCCTTTCACGAGTGATCTCTACAACTCCGAATTTGCTTGGAGGAAGTACGTTGTGCTTTGCTTTGTCTTCGGCCATGAATTCACGAAGAGCATCGTGTAATTTGCGCTGGTTGTCGCGGTTTTGCATATCGATAAAGTCGATGCAAATGATGCCGCCCATATCACGCAAACGAAGCAGTCGTGCCACTTCTTTAGCACATTCAATATTGGTTTGAAGTGCATTTTCCTCTTGGTCTTTCACAGTGGCATTTTTTCTATTACCACTGTTTATGTCAATCACGTGCATCGCTTCAGTGTGTTCTACAATGAGGTATGCGCCGCTTTTCAGATTGACTTGTTTGCCGAAAGAGGCTTTAATTTGACGATGTATATTGAATGCATCGAATAAGTCTGCTACCTTGTGAAGTTTGACGATATTCTCTTGTGAAGGTGCGATGGACTTCATGTAGCCGCGCACGAGTGCTGCTACTTGTTCATCATTCACGTGGATATTGGTGAAGTTGTCATTGAGAAGATCTCTGAGTACAGAGGAAGTCTTGTCAATTTCACCTAAAATACGCTGCGGAGGGCGCGCGTTTTTCATCGTCTTAAACATCTCTTCCCAACGCTTCACCAGGTCTTGTAGATCTTGGTCAAGCTCAGTCACGCTGGCACCCTCGGCTTGTGTGCGAATAATCACACCCATGTTGCTGGGGCGAATACTCTGCATGGATTTTCTCAAACGATCTCTTTCGTTTTCGTCAGTGATACGAGATGAAAGTGAAACTTTGTTTGAGAAAGGAACCAACACGAGGTATCGACCTGCGATGGTGATTTCCGAAGTGAGGCGAGGTCCTTTTTGTGAGATAGGCTCTTTGGCCACCTGCACAGGAATCACATAACCTTGGCCCATCACATCCTTTATTTTTCCTTCTTTATGAATATCCTGCTGAAGCGGGAAGTTCATCAAGTCGGCTCCTTTCTGTTCTCCGCTAATAGTGCGGCGAGTAAAGAGGTTGAGGGAAGCGAATTGAGGTCCGAGGTCTAGATAGTGCAAGAAGGCATCTTTATCGTAGCCGACATCTACAAAAGCGGCATTGAGGTGCGGAATAAGTTTGCGCACACGACCCAGGTAAATATCGCCCACAGCATATTGCTGATTGCGTTGCTCTCTATGCAACTCAATCAGAGATTTGTCATGCAGCAATGCAATATCTACCCCAGTGGGAGTAGCATTTATGACTAGTTCAGCATTCAATGGAATGAGATTAGGATGGATAAAATCCAGATAGGACTGGATACACTTATCCAGCCCTGTCTGAAAAAATCACTTACAAGTTATTACTAAAGCAGTAATATACTAGCGCACTTTTTTCTTGTGACGATTCTTTCTCAAACGCTTTTTTCTCTTGTGCGTTGCCATCTTATGGCGCTTTCTTTTTTTACCGCAAGGCATTGTTCTACGGGTTTAGTTTTGTTTCTATTTTATTTATAAAGTCCTTAACTCTGTTGGCCACAATCGTGTCCGAGTTATGTCTTAGCAATTGCTCATAATTCCTTTTTGCATCAGCCAACATCCCCAACTTTTCTTGCGTTTGCGCAGCAAAGAGCAAAGCATAATTGTTGGTAGAGTCGATACGAACACCTTCATTGAAGTAGTATAGAGCTTTTTGAGCGCTATCCATTTCCATATAAAGGCCACCCATATCGATATACGCCGCTAGATAACTTGGTTGGATGGAGATTACTTTGTTAAAACGCTCAATTGCTTTATCGTATTGACCGCTTTTCACAGAGAAAACTCCCAACCAATAATGTGCATCCACATTATCCTGGTCATCGGCCACGATCTCGCGAAGGATGGTAATACCTTCCATCGGATTCGGACCATTCACCAATTCGATGGCTTGCATCAATTTGAGTGAATCCTTATCTATCGGCTTCTCCGCTTTCTCCCTTACGGAAGAGGGAAGCTTGGGCATGAGTAAAAAAAGAACGAGTAGTCCTATGGACGCAGTGATGAGTAGTATGAGGGATGTCTTCTTAGACATGCTCAGCTACTTTCACTTTTTCTTTCACTGAATCTACGAACTCCTTAGCTGGTTTGAACGCAGGTACATAGTGTGCAGGAATCGTCACGCTGGTCTTGGCCAAAATGTTTCTTCCCAATTTTTCTGCACGCTTCTTAACAATGAAGCTTCCGAATCCACGGAGATAAACGTTTTCACCGTTCTCCATAGAGTTCTTCACAGTTGCCATGAATCCTTCAACAATGGCCAGCACGTCTTCTTTGCTGATCCCGGTCTTGTTGGAGATGTCTGTTACGATATCTGCCTTCGTCATCTTTCCTTGTGTTTTATATTATTGTTTTATGGATATTCGTCCAAATTTGGGGCGGCAAATATACGGGTAATCGCACAATTTCAATACGTTGTTTATCCGAGTGTTAGCTTTTTTTTATTAAAAACATGAATTTTAACACATCTCTGGTCGATTGGTACCATCGTTTTAAGAGGGATTTGCCTTGGCGTGATACGCAAGACCCCTATAAAATTTGGCTTTCAGAAATTATTCTTCAGCAAACACGCGTCGATCAAGGGATGGCGTATTATCAAAAATTTGTGTCAAAATATCCCACCGCTGTTGATCTCGCTGAGGCTTCCGAAGACGAAATACTCAAAGATTGGCAAGGACTAGGGTATTACAGCCGTGCACGAAATCTTCATTTTTCTGCAAAAAAAATTGCCGCCGATTTTGATGGGAAATTTCCAAATTCTTACGAAAGTATTTTGAACCTCAAAGGGGTAGGGGAATACACCGCCGCCGCTATCGCTTCCTTTGCCTTCAATCTTCCGCATCCTGTGATCGATGGAAACGTGATGCGTGTCTTGTCGCGTTTCTTTGGCGTGTTCGAACCGATAGATAGCACTGAGGGTAAAAAGAAGCTTCAAGAACTGGCAAATAAACATCTGCTGCATTCAGATCCTGCTACATACAATCAAGCTATCATGGAGTTTGGGGCGTTGCAATGTGTTCCTGTAAATCCCAACTGCGACGTTTGCCCGCTCTCGAGCGGTTGTGTGGCTCT
>CAYRZQ010000010.1:11503-14294 GCA_964428835.1 uncultured Comamonadaceae bacterium
GTTCCTTGGAGTAAGATTACCGAAAAGGGCATTCCTCGCCTGATTGAGAAATACCTCGTGGATGTGGGCAAGTATGAATAAGTTGTAAATAGAATATACGGTCGTGCCCTTGATGGAGGTCGTATATTTGTCAGGTAAATTATTTGTTAACCAAAATTATTCGACAATGGCTAGCGTAAACAAAGTAATCCTTATCGGAAATCTGGGAGCAGATCCAGAAATCAAAACGTTCGACAACGGAGGAATGGTTGCCAACTTTAGAATCGCAACTACAGAGAGATGGAAAGACAAGAACTCTGGAGAGTTGAAGGAACAAACAGATTGGCATAACATTACCGTGCGCCGCCCTGCTTTGGCTAAAGTGGTGCAAGACTACATTAAGAAAGGTATGAGCGTGTACCTCGAAGGTCGCCTTCGCAATCGCTCTTGGGAAGTGAATGGTGAGAAAAAGTATATCACCGAAGTGGATATCGATGAATTGACCATCCTCACTCCAAAATCTCAAAGCCCTGCTGCATCAGGCTCAGTGCCTTCAAGCAGCAACAACAGCATGCCACCGGCTCCGCCAGTGCCTTCTGCTGCTCCGGTTGAAGACGATTTACCATTCTAATTTTAGTCAAACCAATACCTTCCATTTTGGACAGTAGTGATATATTTCTGACTGAAATTTTTGTTCTCAGTATTCTGAACAGTGCAGGGCCTTTGGCCCTTGTACTGCTTTTACTCGCTTGCAGCGCTCTCATCTCGGGAAGCGAGGTAGCATTATTCTCCATTACCCCAGCCCAAAAGGCAGAACTCAAAGACGCAAAAGATCGAGGAAGCCAAGCCATAATTCAGCTCCTTGAAACTCCCGATAAAGAAACAGGCCCCAAACGCTTGCTGGCTACTATTCTGATTGCGAATAATGCAGTAAACATCGCCATTGTCCTGCTCGCAACACAACTCGCCAGTGATTGGTTCCCAGAAGGCAGTTACCCTGATTGGGTGATAACAATGATTAATGTCGTTGCTATTACTTTCCTCTTGGTATTATTCGGTGAGGTAATTCCCAAAGTCTACGCTACTGGGAATAATCTCCGCAGCGCACGTTTCATGAGTCTTCCATTGATTCTAATCCAAAAGATTTTTTCTCCGCTTACGTTTGTACTCATGCGCTCAAGCGGCTTTTTAGAAGAAAAATTCAAAACAAAAAATGCCCGCAACATCACCGTTGATGATTTGGGATATGCCTTAGAACTCACCCAGGATGACAACCTAACTGAAGAGGAAAACAAAATTCTCGAAGGCATTGTCACCTTTGGTGCAAAGGAGGTGGGACAGGTGATGACTCCGCGGACAGATATCTGTTCTCTTTGGGAAGATGACAGCTTTGAAGAGGTGCTCTCCAAAGTAATGGACAAGGGATATAGCCGATGGCCCGTGTTTAAAAACTCTCCCGATGAAGTGGTGGGTTTTCTTTTTGTGAAAGACCTATTGCCTTACCTCGAAGAGGTTGAATTTAATTGGAGAGAACTGATTAAGCAGCCTTTTTTTGTTCCTGAAAATAAAAAGATTGACGATTTGCTTCAGCAATTTCAAAAAGAAAAAAATCACCTTGCAATCGTCGTAGATGAATATGGTGGCACAAGTGGTCTAATCACGCTTGAGGATATTCTCGAAGAAATCGTAGGAAATATTTCGGATGAATTCGATGATGAGGAATTGCATTACAGCAAGCTCGACAATCGCAATTTTATCTTTGAAGGTAAAACCGCTCTTGTAGATATTTACCGTATACTCGATATAGAATCCACACTATTTGAAGAAGCGAAAGGTGATGCCACCACGCTCGCTGGATTCTTGCTCGAGCAATCGGGAAGAATTCTTGAAAAAGGAGATGAAGTGCATTTCGAAGGATTTTTGTTCCGTATCGAATCGGCGGATAAAAGAAAACTAAAGCGCATAAAAATTACTTTGCCACAAAGCGTTTCAAATGATTAAATACTTTTTTGTTTTATCAAGCCTTTGTATTGTGCTAGCTGCATGCAGAGGAGAAGCCGTTCCGAAGCCTCGAGGCTATTTCAGAGTGTCTTTACCAGAGCATTCCTATTCCAAATTTGATTCGGAGTGCGACATCTCGATGGACGTTCCGAATTATGCCAAGGTGGAGATTTTTAAAGATAGAATTTCAGAGGATAGTTGTTGGTTCAATATTCAGATTCCAAGATTCAAAGCAACGCTCTATTGTACCTATTTTAAGGTGAATAATAATCTTGAGTCACTAATTAACGATTCATATACGTTTGCGGCTAAACATGAAATGAAGGCCACGGCCCTCAAGCGCACTCTCATCCACGATGCGGAAAATGACGTGAACGGTATAATCTACGATATCGAAGGGGAAGCCGCTTCTCAAGCTCAATTCTTCCTTACAGATAGCACGACACACTTCTTTAGAGGAAGCTTGTACTTCAATAACAAACCAAACCCTGATTCAATAGCACCCGTATTGCAATTCGTCCGTGAGGACATCGACCACATGGTGCGTTCGGTGAGGTGGAGAAATTAACGCGTTACTGCGCGTACAATCATCACTACCACACAAATCAAAAAGAGGAGAATGGAAATCTTGTTGATACCATGCATGAATCGCAAGTTGATATCCACTTTTTCCTTTTTGAAAAAATTGACAGGATTGAGATAATAGAGAATTTTCTTGAGCAACATAATGAATGCTTTTGGCAAATATAACCAACGAAAGGAGGAATTGTTGTGAAGGTGCTTTTGCTTGACAATTACGATAGCTTTACTT
>CAYRZQ010000010.1:14394-90029 GCA_964428835.1 uncultured Comamonadaceae bacterium
GGGTCGCTCAAAAATCTTGGAAAGGTCATTCACGGCCGCTCAAGCCTTTGCTTCTCCGTAGAAAATTCAATACTCTTCGAAAACATAAATAGCCCTTTTGAGGTTGGTCATTACCACAGTTGGGTGGCGGATACGATACCGAATGAGCTCATTGTAACAGCAAAAAACGAAGATGATCTGGTGATGGCAATAAGACACCGCAGTCTTCCGATTGAAGCAGTGCAATTTCACCCAGAATCTGTCCTCACTCCGGAGGGCAAACAAATGATTAAAAACTGGATAGATTCAATAAAAAATATATGAAGAAAGAAATCATTTTTTCAGACAAGGCTCCCAAAGCCATCGGTCCTTACAGCCAAGCTGTAAAATTTGGTAATATGTGTTTTTTAAGCGGACAAATCGCCATCGACCCATCCACTCAAGAATACACTCCCGCCGATGCTGCCACGGAGACGAAGCAAATCATGAGCAATATCGGAGCTGTGCTTGCCGCGGCTGGCTTGTCTTTCGAACATATTGTAAAAACTTCCATATTCCTCAAGGACATGAATGACTTTGCGACGGTCAATGAGATTTATGCTTCATATTTTACTTCTGATTTTCCTGCACGAGAGACGGTGCAAGTTTCGGTTTTGCCAAAAAATGCAAGAGTTGAGATAAGCGTAATCGCGGCTCAATAAGACTTCATTTATCTTTGACACTATGAAAAGAATCTGGTTTGGTCTATTCCTCTCAATGATTTGCTTGTCGTTCAACGCGCCGAGCTATCAAATTGCGGTGATGAAATACAAGGGTGGGGGAGATTACTACGCAAACCCTACAAGCGTGCCCAATTTGGTCAAGTTTGTAAACAAGAATCTAGGAATGAACATCGATCAAAATGTTCCATTTGTGGATGTGGGTTCGCCTGAAATCAATAACTATCCTTTCATTCACATGACAGGTCATGGCAACGTAGTGTTTACTCCAGCGGATGCTGCAAACCTTCGCGCTTACTTGATTGGCGGCGGGTTTTTACATATTTCAGACAACTACGGCTTGGATAAATTTATCCGAAAGGAAATGAAAAAGGTATTTCCGGAGACTGATTTTATCGAATTGCCATTCAACCATCCAATCTATCATCAGACTTACGATTTTCCAACGGGGCTCCCAAAAATTCACGAACACGATAAGAAAGCGCCGCAGGGATTTGGCATTCTTTATCAAGGACGATTGGTTTGCTTCTATGATTTCGAATGCGATCTCGGCGATGGATGGGAAGATCAAGAAGTGCATGGAAATAGCGAGGAAACAAGAACAAAGGCGCTCAAGATGGGAGCAAACATTCTCCAATATGCTTTGATGGGCGAGGCAAAATGAAAAAGCTTCTGGTTTCATTAAAACCCTTTTTAGACGAGCAGGCCGAATACTTCGAGAATAGGACTTTCATCGATCTTGATCCTATTTCGATTCCTCACAGATTTTCTGAAAAAAAAGATATTGAAATTGCCGGTTTTCTCACTGCTACCATTGCATGGGGAAATCGGAAGAGCATCATCACCAATGCCAATTCTCTCATCGAACGCATGGATGATGCGCCGTTTCAGTTTATAAAAGAACATTCAGTAAAAGACTTAAAACGCTTCGATGGCTTCGTTCATCGCACGTTCAATGAGCAAGACGTGAAGTGTTTTTTGACTGCTCTTAAACACATCTACGATCAATTCGATGATATGGAGGCCGCATTCAGCCATCATTTTGATGGCGCTGATATTAGAACGGCCATCGTAGGATTTCGAGATTTATTTTTTTCTATACCCCACGAATCCCGAACGCAAAAACATGTTTCCAATCCCGTCACAGGGAGTTCTGCAAAGCGCTTGAATATGTTTTTGAGATGGATGGTGCGAGATAGCGCCAAGGGAGTGGATTTTGGCATTTGGAAGTCCTTCCAGCCATCTCAGCTCTATATTCCGTTGGATGTGCATACAGGCAATATTTCAAGAGAATTAAAACTATTGAAGCGCAAGCAAAACGATTGGACGGCGCTGGAGGAATTGATGAATCATTTGCGACAAATGGATCCAGTTGATCCTGTGAAATATGATTTCGCCCTTTTTGGAATTGGGGTTACCGCCAACAAAAAAAGGCTCTCACTTTCGTAAGAGCCTCTTTGCTGCAAATAACCCAGAAAATCAGAAACAATAGCTGTTTTCCGCTATCATTTTCTCTGAAATCTTTCTGCGAGATTCTTTGATATTAAATGGTTCTACTTTCGTAAAACGCTTCAATCCCATCAACATCATTTTGAGTTCGTCACCTTCAGCGAAGGAAATCAATGCTTCTTTACCAGCAAGATTTATTTTTTCTGCTGCTGAATAGATGAATGAACGCATCATTTCTATTTGTAGATCCACTGCGGCTTCTCCTTTGATGCCTGCCAATTTCTCTGTTCTCAATAGCACTGACTCTGCTGCATAGACTTGAATTGCAATGTCTGCAATGTTCATCAAGATCTCTTGTTCTTTCTGAAGCTGCATAGCAAGCTTTTGAACCGCTGCACCTGCTACGAGTAGAAGTGCTTTTTTGAACTTCTTGATATTCGCATGTTGCTCTTCAAATACATTTGCTGGTGCATCACCAAAATCAGGAATAGACATTAACTCACCTGCTACAGCCATTGCTGGACCCATCAAGTCGAGCTCTCCTTTCATTGCTTTTTTGAGAATCATGTCCACGGTGAGCAAACGATTAATTTCGTTTGTTCCCTCGAAGATGCGATTGATACGCGAGTCGCGATAGCTTCGTTCCATGCGTGTTTCAGCGCTATACCCCATACCGCCGTAGATTTGAACACCTTCATCTACGCAGTAGTCGAGCACTTCTGAACCAAGAACTTTTAATACAGCACATTCTGGTGCAAATGACGCGATACCTTTCAACACTGCTTGTCCCTTATCCATACCGCCTTCAATCAATGCATTGATGGCATCGTCAATGTTTTGTGTCGCACGATATAGTGCACTTTCAAGAGAGTAGCAACGAATTGCTTGCTCTGCTAATTTGAAACGAATCGCTCCATATTTTGAAATCGGTCTTCCGAATTGTTCGCGCTCATTTGCGTAACGCACGCTATCGGTAACAACTCCTTTTGCGCCACCAAGAACACCTCCAGCGAGTTTGATACGGCCAATATTCAAGATGTTTACAGCGATCTTGAATCCATTGCCACGCTCGCTCAAGAGATTTTCAACGGGAACTTTTACGTTATTGAAAAAGATCTGACGGGTACTACTTCCTTTGATACCCATTTTCTTTTCTTCTGCATTGAAAGTAATTCCTTCCATATCTCTGGTGAGAATGAATGCAGATAGATTTTCGTCGTTATCGATTTTAGCAAATACAGTAAGAACGTGCGCGAAACCACCATTGGTGATCCACATTTTCTGTCCGTTGAGAATGTAGTGCTTGCCATCTTCAGAGAGAACAGCTTTCGTCTTTCCGCTATTAGCATCACTTCCACTGGCAGGTTCAGTCAAGCAATAACAGCCTTTCCACTCACCAGTAGCGAGCTTCGGGATGAATTTCTTTTTTTGTTCTTCATTGCCATAATACAGAATTGGCAAAGTGCCGATACCTGTGTGCGCACCGTAGGCAACAGAGAAACTATGTGCCTGTCCGAGTGCTTCAGTGCAGAGCATGGACGTTTTGAAGTCCATTCCCATTCCACCAAGTTCTTCGGGCACCGAAATGCCGAGCATTCCCAATTCACCAGCTTTATTAATCAATTTTTCCATCAATCCTTCTTCCTGATGATCGATGGCGTCGAGGTTGGGGACGATGTCTTGATTGACAAAATCCTCACACATTTTTTTCATCATGATTTGCTCTTCCGTCCACTCTTCTGGAATGAAGATGTCTGAGGCTTGTGTAGAGCGTACTAAAAACTCACCTCCCGTAATCGGCTTGTTAGTTACTTCTGCCATGGCTATTGTGTTTTTTATTGTTTACAACATTTCAAATACTCCCGCCGCTCCTTGTCCTGTGCCTACGCACATCGTTACGACGCCATATTTCTGATTTCTTCTTTTCAACTCATTCATCATTTGAACAGTGAGCTTTGCTCCAGTACACCCGAGAGGGTGACCAAGGGCAATGGCGCCGCCGTTTACATTTACTACGGAAGGATCCAATCCAAGTTCCCTCACGATCGCTAAACTTTGTGAAGCAAATGCCTCATTCAACTCAAACAATTGGATGTCCTTTTGCTTCAGTCCTGCACGCTCAAGTGCTCCAGGTATCGCGTGTATCGGACCGACGCCCATGATACGTGGCTCTAGTCCTGAAACGTGATAGCTCACTAGTCTTGCAATTGGTTGTACGTTTAATTCTTTGAGCATACGCTCAGAAACAATCATTACGAAGGCCGCACCGTCAGATGTTTGAGAGCTGTTACCGGCAGTGACACTGCCTTTCGCATCAAACACCGGTTTGAGTCGCGCAAGTGCTTCGAGATTGGTGTCTTTGCGTGGACCTTCATCGGTATCCACGGTATATTTTCTTTCCTGACGTTTTTCATTTTTATCAAGGAAAATTTCAGTGACCTCTACTGGTACAATTTCATCTTTGAATTTACCAGATTCAATAGCGGCCACTGCTCGCTTGTGAGATTCAAAGGCGAAAGCGTCTTGATCTTCTCTTGCTACTTTAAATTCTCTCGCCACGGCTTCCGCAGTAAGTCCCATGTTCCAATACCAATCTGGATGTTCTTGCGCCACTTTTGGATGCGGTACAATGCGCCATCCACCAAAAGGTATAGGCGACATAGTTTCTACTCCGCCCGCTATGATGCAGTCACTGATGCCTGCATGTATTTTGGATGCTGCAATCGCTATGGTTTCAAGTCCGCTTGAACAATATCTATTCACCGTCATGCCTGGAACTTTTACTGTATCCAAACCCATCAATGAAATCATTCTTCCAATGTTGAGGCCTTGTTCGGCTTCTGGCGTGGCATTTCCAACTATGACATCATCAATTCTACTCTTATCCAATTGTGGAAAGTCAGCTACCAATCGCTGAATGACTTTGGCTCCCAATTCATCAGGACGAATGAACTTGTAAAAACCTCTTGGAGCTTTTCCTACTGCTGTGCGGTATCCGCCTATGATATATGCGTTCATATGATTATTCGGGATAAATCAGTTTCTTAAAATTTTACCTGTTGTCAATAAGCTCTGCATGCGCTCCAAGGTTTTCTTCTTGGTACACAACTCAAGGAAGGCTTTTCTTTCCAAATCCAAGAGGTATTGCTCGCTCACTTGCTGCGGCTGTGATAGGTCACCGCCAGCCATTGCAAATCCAAGCTTTTCAGAAATGTATTGATCATGCTCGGATATGTAGTTGCCACTATACATGCTGTTAGCGCCGACGTAAACAATACCCAAGCCTTCTTGTCCGAGTACCATAATGTCTTTGCGAGGTTGTGGTGCAACGTAGCCTTTCTCATAAAGCTCTAGCGCTGCTTCTTTTGCACGGGCGAGCTGTAATTCGCGGCTCACCACGATTTCATCCACACCTTCTCTTAGATATCCTAGTTCAAACGCTTCTTGTGCCGATGTTGAAACCTTCGCTTGGCCTACGGTAAGGAATCTTCTTCTGAATGTATTCACGCGCATATCGCCTTCCTTCAATTCATCAGAACAACGCAATGCGAATTCTTTCGTACCGCCGCCTCCAGGGATTAGGCCAACTCCAAATTCAACAAGTCCCATATAAAGCTCAGCATGGGCAACTACTTTATCACAATGCATCGAAATCTCGCAACCTCCGCCAAGTGCAAGCGCATGCGGCGCGGCAATCACTGGAATGCTACATGTTCTCAAACGCATTGTAGTTGTTTGGAATGCGCGTACCGCAACATCCAATTCTTCATAGTCCATATCTGCAGCGAGCATGAAGATCAATCCCACGTTCGCACCAGCGCTGAAGTTTTCAGAATCATTATATAATACCAAGCCTTTGTATCCGGCTTCTGCAATGTCCATTGCCTTGTGAAGCCCTTGAATGACTTCACTTCCGATGGTATTCATCTTAGTATTCCAAGAGCAAGTGAGAATGCCATCTCCAATGTGACGAACGATGACATTTTTGTTTCTCCAAACTATTGAATCATCGGCAAAATTGGACAGAACGATCATTCGGTCGCTTACTTCTACAGCAAGCTTTTCGCCTTTAATGATGTCATAACAATATTGCTTACCATCACGCAATTCGTAGAAACTTTCATTGCCTGAGGCGATCATTTTTTCAACCCAAGGCGCTATCGTTACTCCTGCTTCTTTTGCGTCGGCGATTACTTTTTTAACACCAATTTTTTCCCAATATTCGAATGGTCCCATTGCCCAGCCGAAGCCCGCCTTCATCGCTGCATCTATGCTGTAGATGTTATCGCTGATTTCAGGAATGCGATGCGACACATAAGCAAATAATCCAAGAAAACTCTTTTTGAAAAATTCTCCTGCTTTGTCTTTGCCGTTATAAAGCACTGGAATACGAGCACCGAGATCTTCTACAAGCTTTGCAGCCTCCAGTGTTCCGAACTTTACTTTTTGTTGTTCTTCATATTCACCTGTGGTGAGATTGAGAGCAAGAATCTTACTTCCTCCTTTTTCGTCTTTAATCTTTTTATAGAATCCACCTTTTGTCTTGTCACCAAGCTGGCCGTTGTCGACCATTTTTTGAACGAAGTCAGGAATAGCAAAAGCTGCATTCGCTTCGTCATTCGGACAATTGGCTTTTACGCCATTGGCTACGTGTACCAACGTATCCAAACCAACGACATCGCATGTGCGGAAAGTCGCACTCTTCGGACGACCGAGAACGGGACCAGTGAGTTTATCGACTTCTTCTACACGCAATCCCATTTCTTTTACCAAGTGGAAAAGAGCTTGTATGCTATAGACACCGATTCTGTTTGCAATAAAGGCAGGAGTGTCTTTACAAGGCACAACGATTTTTCCTAAAAATCTCTGACCATAATCTGAAAGGAATGATACCAATGCAGGATCGGTCTTTTCGGAAGGAATAATTTCGAGAAGTTTGAGGTATCGTGGTGGGTTGAAAAAGTGGGTGCCACAAAAGTTTTTTACAAAATCTTCTGAGCGACCATCAATCAATAACTTGATTGGAATACCAGAAGTATTGGTAGTTACAATGGTTCCTGCTTTGCGATATTTTTCAACGCTTTCAAAAACCTTTTGCTTGATGTCGAGACGCTCTGTTACCACTTCAATAATCCAGTCTGCGTCTTTGATTTTTGAAATATCATCCGTGAGATTTCCCGTTGAAATGCGCGAAGCGAATTTCGCTGAGTAGAGTGGAGCTGGATTGGATTTGATGGCTGTTTGCAATGCGTCGTTGACAATGCGGTTTTTGACAGCGGGATGCTCGAGCGTGAGTCCCTTGGCCTCTTCGGCTTCGGTCAGTTTGTTGGGGGCAATGTCCAAGAGGAGTACTTTCACTCCAATGTTGGCGAAATGGCAAGCGATGCGCGAGCCCATTACTCCTGATCCGATCACTGCTACATTACGAATGATTCTTTTCATGCTCATGTTCTTTGTTAGAGTCGAATATGTTGTTTTTTTCAAGCAAGCCATTGATCTCGCCAATCACTTCAAAAAAGGTTTGAAGCTTCTTGGCGTCAATGTTGTCTCTTATATGTTCGTTGAATTTGATGACGACTTCTTTTGATTTGGAGCGCATTTTTTTACCCTTTTGAGTGAGATGCACTCTCACTACGCGCTTATCGCTTTTATCCACTTCGCGACTGATCAGATCCATCTCTTCCATTGACTTTAGAAGTCTGGTCAGGGAGGTTGGTTCCATGCCCATCTTCGGACCGAGCTTCGTGCTGGGGGTTCCTTCTTTATCAATATTGAGCAATACATAACCGATGGCCATGCTGCCGCCAGATTTCTGCGCTTCTATATTGTAAGATTTGGAAATCTTGGCCCAAGCCCAGCGAATATGAAAATCTATGGTTTCTTCGGGTTTCAATGGCGTGCTTTTTATCTCGCCACTAAACTAGTAAAAATATTTATGCATGCATAATATTTTTATAATTTTTTGATTTGAATCAGTAGATAAAGGTCAAATCCTTTACATCGGCCTTGAGTAGTTCACCGTTTTCCTTTTCCAAATGGGCGATTCCGCTGGGGTCTATAGATAGTATGCGCGCTTTTATGCGTTCTTCATCGCGCATATATTGTTCCCATTCGGTGACACCGATGAGATTATTTAGGTATTCCCGCCGAATTTCAGCACTTCCACCTTCGGCAAATTGTTGATAGCGCTTGTCGAAGGAATGAATGAGAACAGTACGGAGTTCTGTTGGTGATATCACATGACCCGTTAAATTTTTAAGTGAGCTTGCATTGGGAAGTTCAAATTGTCTTTGATTCACATTGATGCCAATTCCAATGATGGCGCTCTGCACTTTTGTCACAGACCAGTTCAATTCGATGAGAATCCCACAAATTTTTTTTCTGTCTACTAAAATGTCATTGGGCCATTTAATTTTTACATCGCGACTTACGTAGTTCTCAATGGTGTCGACTACCGCCAAGGCACTCAACTGCGACAGAATGAAAGAGTTTTCATGATTGCACGATTTGGGATAAACAATAAAGCTAGATAAGAGGTTTTCACCTTTGGATGATAGCCAAATTGATCCGCGCTGTCCCTTTCCGCTCGTTTGGTCAAGTGTCGTAATGACAGTACCATCAGGCGGTGGTGACAGCCTCAGGAGATTGGCAGCATAGTTGTTCGTCGAATCCACGCTGTCCAAATGAATATGTGCTCGGTCACGAAAAATCATTGGACGCAAGATTGCAATAACCTGCTTACTTTTGTCCTGACAGTGAAAAAAAATTAATGGCGAAAAAGATTTTAAAAAAAGACGACACAGAAATACTATTAGATGAAATTATCAATGGTATGCAAGAAGTGAAGGCGCATGATATTGTGGTGATGGATTTGAGGCATGTTGAAAATGCAATGTCAGACTACTTCGTTATATGTCATGGAACTAGTACCACACAAGTGGAGGCAATTTCGAGATCAATCGAAAAAGAAACGCTGAAGAGTTTAGGCTACCGTGCCTCTCACGTAGAGGGCGAACGCAATGCACAATGGATTTTAATGGATTACTTTGATATTATTGTGCATATATTTAATGACCGAATGAGAGACTATTACGCTCTCGAAGAATTATGGGCGGATGCAGCCTTTAAACGCATCGAAGACAGAGCATAAAGATTATAGAAAGCAAAATATGGCAGACGAACAACAGAGGAGAAATCCAGGTTCTGGAGTCCCAGATCCTAAAAAAGGAATGAATTTTTATTGGATTTACGCATTGATTGCAACCATCCTTATTGGTATGTTGCTCTTCAATAGCGGTAGCGACGGACGTCCTACCGATTACTACAAGTTTAAAAATATTGCATCAAAAGGCTTTATTGATAAACTTGAATATGATGGAGTAAAGGCAGTCATCTATCTCAATGATGCTGGCCGCGACTCACTCAAGAATGAGCTTCCAAAACAAGGTTTTCAAACATTCTCCAAGAGCAGTGACCTTTGGTTTAATATTCCTCCGGGAGAAGATTTTATCAAAGAAATCAATAAGCTCGGTGAAGAAAAAGGATTCCGTGTCAACTATCTTCCTCCAAACGAGGCTGCGCAAAGCCTTTTCTATTGGATCATCGCAATTGCGATTATGATTGGTGCATGGGTATTCATTATGCGTCGTGTAGGCGGCGGTGGTGGACCTGGCGGTCAGATCTTTAATATTGGAAAATCAAAAGCGACATTATTCGAAAAAGGAAAGGGAACACAAATCACTTTCAACGATGTGGCTGGTTTACAAGGTGCTAAAGAAGAAGTACAAGAAATCGTAGACTTCCTCAAGAACCCTAAGAAGTACACTGAACTCGGTGCGAAAATTCCGAAAGGTGCATTGCTCGTTGGTCCTCCCGGTACTGGTAAGACTATGTTGGCAAAGGCTGTAGCAGGTGAGGCTCAAGTGCCATTCTTCAGCTTAAGCGGCTCTGATTTCGTAGAAATGTTCGTAGGTGTAGGTGCGAGCCGTGTGCGCGACCTCTTCCGTCAAGCTAAAGAGAAGGCTCCTGCTATTATCTTCATCGACGAGATTGATGCCATCGGTAGAGCGCGTAGCAAATCAGTGAACTTCGGTTCAAATGATGAGCGTGAAAACACCCTGAATCAACTTCTCACCGAGATGGACGGATTCGGAACCAACTCGGGTATCATCATTCTAGCGGCAACAAACCGTGCTGACATTCTAGACCAAGCGCTTTTGCGTGCAGGCCGTTTCGACCGTCAGATTTATGTGGATATGCCCGACCTCAACGAGCGTGTGGCTATTTTCAATGTGCATTTGAAAAATGTGAAGAAGGATGATTCTGTGGACGTTGAGTTTTTAGCAAGACAAACTCCAGGATTCAGCGGTGCTGATATCGCCAATATTTGTAACGAGGCGGCGTTGATCGCTGCTCGTAAAAACCGCACCACCGTTGGTCGTGAAGACTTCCTCGACGCGGTTGACCGTATCATTGGTGGTTTGGAGAAAAAGAATAAAATCATCACAGCAGAAGAGAAAGCAACCATCGCTTATCATGAAAGTGGTCACGCGATTGTAAGCTGGTTGTTGCAACATGCTTCTCCTTTGGTGAAAGTTACTATCGTACCACGCGGTCGCTCATTGGGTGCTGCCTGGTACCTGCCAGAGGAAAGACAGATCACAACGACTGAGCAAATCCTCGACGAAATGTGCGCTGCTCTTGGTGGTCGCGCAGCGGAAGAAGTTGCTTTTGGTAAAATCTCAACAGGAGCTCTCAGCGACCTGGAGAAAGTAACCAAACAAGCTTATGCTATGGTTTCAGTATATGGTCTCAACAAGAAGATTGGTAATAGAAGCTATTACGATAGTCGCGGTGAAAACCAGTTTACTAAGCCCTATAGTGAGGAAACAGCCCGTGTAATCGATGAGGAAGTAAGCAAGATTATCGAAAAGGCTTATGAGAAGGCCAAGGATCTTTTGACCAAAAACAAAGAGAAATTGGATAGCTTAGCAAAGAAGCTTCTGGATAAAGAAGTGATCTTTAAAGACGACCTCGTGGAAGTCTTGGGAGAAAGAGAATGGGCTGACAGATCCCCTGAAATTCAACCGACAGTATAATTTTTTAAGGCGAAGCATGACTTCGCCTTAATTTTGTCCCTTGATTTCTATCCATAGTGAGCAACTTAACAATTAGAGCAATAGCAGGATTGATATTCGGAGTGCTGGTAATCGGTTCCGCATTCCTCGGTCCGTATGCCCTCGGGGCAGTGTTTTTCTTTTTCGCTCTGGTTGGGCTCATTGAGTTCTATGACATGGTATCCATGGACTCTGCAGAAAAGCCAAGAAAAATGTTTGGCTATGTGCTAGGGCTTGGGCTCTATATCATGATTATGTTTTATGCAATGGAAATTATCGAGAGTTGGACCTTTTGGCTGCTCGCTCCAATTGTGATTTTACTCTACACTGCCGAACTGGTGCATCTCGATAAGCGCGCAGTAGACCACGTTTCAACGACTGTCATGGGGCTAATATATGTAGTGGTGCCCTTCGCGATGATCAATCTATTGGCCTTCTCTCAAGGAGAATTCGAGCCAATGCTTCCCGTCGGTTTCTTTTTTATTTTATGGGCAAATGACACCGCCGCCTATTTCGTAGGAAGGTTTTTGGGAAAAAATAAACTCTATGAAAAAGTATCTCCCAACAAAACCTGGGAAGGACTTTTCGGAGGTATCGCTTTTGCAATATTCTTCGGTTGGATTTTGGCCAAGTATTTTGACGTACTCCCAGCTTCCCAATGGATGTGGATTGCAGCTATTATCGCAGTGTTTGGTAATTTGGGCGATCTCTTTGAATCACATTTGAAAAGAAGTTATGGAGTAAAAGATTCTGGTAAAATTATACCCGGACATGGAGGCGTTTTGGATCGCTTCGATGGACTTTTACTGGCACTACCACTCGTTATTTTCTATCTAAAATTTATCACTAAACTATGACCATTCATAAGGAAGGCACCAAGATTTTGGTGACTGCATTTTTAGTTATCTCCATCATTTTAGTATTAGCTTTCAATTTTATTTCCATCGCTTGGGTAAATTGGTTTTTGACGTTTGCGGGCGTGGTCATATTTTTTCTCTTTTTACAATTCTTCCGTTTGCCTTCTCGCACGAATCGCGCGGCTGCTGACGAGTTGGTGGCTCCTTGCGATGGTAAGGTGGTGGTGATTGAAGAAGTAGAGGAACCAGAATATTTTAAAGGAAAAAGAATTCAAGTTTCTATATTCATGTCTCCGATCAATGTGCACGCCAACTGGGTGCCTTGCGAAGGTGAAGTGAAGTACACTAAATACCATGAAGGTCTCTATCTAGTGGCGTGGCATCCAAAAAGCAGCACAGAAAATGAGAGAACCACAGTAGTGATTGAGCACAAACCTGGTCAAGAAGTGCTCCTTCGCCAGATCGCAGGTGCTGTGGCCAGACGTATCGTTTATTATGTGAAGCCAGGACAAAAAGTAAGTCGCAACGAACAATTCGGATTTATCAAGTTTGGCAGTCGCGTGGATTTATTCTTCCCAATAGGAACAGATATCATCGCAAAGATTGGTGATGTGACGAAGGGAAATGAAACGGTGATTGCCCGCTGGAAATAATAATATCATGCAAGCAGAAATCATCAGCATTGGCGACGAGATTTTAATTGGTCAAACCATCAATACCAATGCTGCGTGGATGGGCGAACATCTCAACGCCATCGGCATCCGTGTGCACAGGACGACCGCTATTGCAGATAGCAAGGAAGAAATTGTCAATATGCTCGAAGAAGCGCTCTCGCGTTCTTCATTAGTATTAATCACAGGTGGTCTTGGTCCAACCAAGGATGATGTTACCAAGAAAACCCTTGCTGAATATTTTAATATGCCATTGGAAATAGATGCAGAGACGCTTGAGCGTGTCTCAACTTTTTTCCGATCGAGAGGGCTTCCTGTACTCAAAGTCAACGAGGATCAGGCTTTAATGCCAAAGGGTTGTACTGTTCTGCATAATTTGCGCGGTACAGCAAATGGTATGTGGTTCGAAAAGGATGGTAAGGTAATCGTATCGATGCCTGGCGTTCCCTACGAAATGGAGTGGCTGATGGAAAATGAAGTTTTCCCTAGAGTTTTGGATTTTTTCAAACGCCCGTCAATCGTTCATCGAACAATCTTGACGACGGGTGTAGGTGAGAGCTTTCTTGCCGATCAGATCAGTGCATGGGAAGATAGCCTAGAGGAGTTAAATATCAAACTGGCGTATCTACCGTCTCCTGGAGCTGTGAAATTGCGCATGTCTGCCTACGGTGGTGGAAGCGAAGCGGAATTGAAAAGTCAGATAGATAAAAAGGAGCAGGAACTTCTTCAAATCATTGGCGAGCATGTATTCGGTTTTGAAAAAGATACGCTTGCGAGTGTTGTTGGAAAGAGATTGATTGCAGAAAAGGCTATGATTGCCGTGGCTGAGAGCTGTACTGGAGGGATGATTTCTCATTTGATAACGGACATTCCGGGCAGCAGCGCATATTTTCTGGGAGGTCTCATTACATATAATGAGAAGATAAAAATTGCAGAACTTGGCGTTAGTGCAGAGCTTATAGCCGAGCACACGGTGTATTCTGAGGAGGTGGCATTAGCAATGGCTTCGTGTGCCGTCAAGACCTTTGGAGCGGACTATGCCATATCCACCACCGGTGTGGCTGGTCCTGATGATAGTGATGGGGTGAAAGTAGGAACGATTTGGGTCGCCGCCGCAAACAAGGAAAGAGCCGTTTGTACCCAACTTCGACTCGGAAAAAGTAGAGAAAGAAACATTATTATGGCCTCCAATGCCGCATTAAACCTACTGAGAAAAGAATTTTTACAAATAAACCGTTGATTGTTGGAAAATTCTTCGTTTATTTGCACCCCCAATTTAAAGGGTTAAAACTTTAAAGATATGGCACGTATTTGCGAAATCACAGGAAAGAAGACGATCACAGGAAACCATGTTTCCCACTCCAATATTAAAACTCGTCGTAAGTTTTATCCAAACCTTCAGTACAAGCGCTTTTGGCATGCTGAAGAAAACCGCTGGATCGAACTACGCGTTACCCCAAAGGGTATGAAGACCATCAATAAGATTGGTTTGAACGAGGCCATGAAGCGCGCTAAGGCCAATGGCTTTATTGGGTAAACCGTAATAGGGTAGAATTTAGAGGTTAAACAATAAATAAACGCCTTCCTTATGACCAGGAGGGCGTTTTTGTTGTCTAATTTCTTGATTCTCAATTGTGTTTTAGTGCAATAACTTCAATTTCGTAGAACGGGTGTCATTGCTTATATTTGCGCCCCTAAAAAGGAAACCTTTCCAAATTAATTGATCCATGCAGAATAAATCGTTTACTTGGGTTTTTGTAATCCTATTAACGTTAGCAGTTGCCTACCAACTTTCATTCGGTTGGGTAGCTAGCAATTTCGAAAAACAAGCGCATCAGATTGCGGTTGACTCTATCTCTACTACTGGACTTACAGGCAGTGCGGCAGACTCAGCGATTTTTGCCCTTGAAAAGAAAATCCTTCGTGATAGCTCCGAAGCTAAAGTGTATCCATTGATGGGTCACTCTTACAGCTATTTGAAGCAACACCAACTCGGCTTAGGTCTCGACCTAAAGGGTGGTATGTCTGTTACACTCGAAGTGTCAATCCCAGACATGATCATTGCCATCAGCGATGACAACGCAAATCCAGCATTCAGAAAATCAATCACTGAAGCTATCGAAGCGCAAAAGTCTAGCGGTAGTGATTATATCACACTTTTTGAAGAAGCATGGAAAAGAAATAACGGTGGTCTCGAACTTTGGAGAATATTCAATAATCTCGAAAATCAAGATAAGTTTCCACCAAAAACTTCTGACGATGATGTAATCAAAATTCTTCGTCAGGAAGCTGATATTGCAATTAGCAATACTGAAAATATTATCCGCAAGCGTATCGACCAATTTGGTGTGACGCAGCCAAACGTTCAAAAGCAATCTCTTTCTGGTCGTATCCTCGTTGAACTTCCAGGAGTAGATGATAGAGAGCGTGTTCGTAAGAACTTAAAGAGCACGGCTAACCTCGAGTTTTGGGATACTTATTTCAATACTGAAGTAATCGGCGCATTGAGCGAAGCAAACACACGCCTCGGAAAGAAATTAGCTCCACAACTATTTTCTACTGATTCTCTCAGAGCCCAAAAGGATTCTTTGATGAATGTAGCTCTTGCTGATACTACTTTAAATCAAACTCAACAAGATTCTATTAGAAATTACTATGCTGACAACACAGTCAAGCCAGACAGTTTGTTGAGCAAAGAAGAACTAAGAAAAAAGAATCCACTTTTCGCGATCTTGAATCCTCAAGTTCCAATGGGAAGTGCAATGGTTGGTTTTGCTGCGGTATCTGATACTGCAGAGTTCAATCGTCTCGTTAGACTCCCAGAAGCTAAAGAAGTAATTCCTGCTGATTGCAGACTCCTTTGGAGCGCAAAGGTTGAAAAGAACATCGCTACGCTCTATTCGATTAAAGACGCTTCTATGAGAGGAAGAGCAGAGCTTGATGGTAAATCTATCGTTGATGCTCGTCAAGATTTCGACCCAATCACCGGTGAGGTGACAGTCGAAATGAGAATGGATAGCGAAAAAGGCACTCCACTTTGGAGAGAAATGACAAAGAAGAACGCAGCCGACAGAAATCGTCCGATTGCGATTGTCATGGATAACTTGGTTTATTCTGCTCCAAGCGTAAACAGTGAAATTCCTAACGGAAGTTCTGTAATCACATTCGGAAAAGGAGAAGATAGAGAGAAGTCAATTCAAGAAGCTAAAGATTTAGCTGGACTTTTGAAAGCTGGATCGCTTCCTGCTCCTGCAAAGATTATCGACGAAGTGACTGTTGGTCCTTCTTTGGGTGAAAAAAATATCAAGGCTGGTATCTGGTCATTCGTAATCGCTTTCTTGGTGATTTTGATCTATATGATTTTCTATTACGCTTGGGCGGGTTGGGCTGCTAACGTAGCATTGATTGCAAACCTTTTCTTCCTTATCGGAGCGTTGGTTTCTCTCGGTGGTGCATTGACATTGCCTGGTATCGCGGGTATCGTTCTTACCATGGGTATGGCGGTTGACGCGAACGTTCTTATCTATGAGCGTGTGAAAGAAGAATTACGCCATGGCAAGAATATCAGCACAGCGATGAAAGACGGTTTCTTAAAGGCTATTAGCGCGATCCTCGACGGTAACGCTACTACGCTTATCACTGGTATTATTCTCTTCCTGGTAGGTTCTGGTCCAATTAAAGGTTTCGCAACGACTCTTATCATCGGTATTTTCACTACCTTGTTTACAGCAATCATCATTGCACGTTTGATTTTGTACCGCCGTCTCGAAAACAAGAAAGAAATTACCTTCTCTAGCAATATCACAAAGAACTGGTTTACGAATGTGAACTATGATTTCGTTGGAAAGAGAAAATTATTTTATGCAATCTCAATCGTTATTGTGGCTGCTGGTATCGCTTCTTGGGCTTTCAGAGGTTTCAACCTAGGTGTAGACTTTATCGGTGGTACATCATATAAAGTTGAGTTCGCTCAAGCTGTAGATGCTGATCAAGTTCGTCAAGCACTTGAGTCAACTTTGGTAGATGATCAAGGCAATAAGGGGTCTGTTCTCGTACAAAGCATTGGCTCAGGTTCTCAGGACTTTAAAGTAACCACAAACTTCCTTATCAATAGCACCGATCCAAATGCAGATGCTATGGTTTCTGCAAAAGTTCAAGAGGCCCTTAACAAGGTATCAACCGATGCAAAGATGGACTCGTCATATAAAGTTGACGCATCTATGAGCGATGACTTCCGCCGCGAAGCGATTTGGGCAGGTATCATTTCATTGTTATTGGTAGGTCTTTACATCTTCATCCGATTCAGAAAAATCGATTTCGCAATCGGTGCGGCTGTGGCACTTTTCCACGATGCATTGATCGTAATCGCAGCGTTCACTTTGTTGAATGGTATCCTACCTTTCAGCTTGGAAGTAAACCAAAACTTTATCGGAGCGATCTTGACAATCATCGGTTTCTCGATCAACGATACAGTGGTAATCTTTGACCGTGTAAGAGAATATTTGAGAGGTAACAAGAGCCAGCCAATGGCCACTACCATCAACTCAGCTCTCAATAGCACGCTCGGTCGTACAATCAATACGTCTATGACTGTATTGCTCACGTTGATCGTGATGTTCGTCTTCGGTAGCGATGATATCAAAGGATTCTGTTTTGCTATGATCATCGGAGTTGTGGCAGGGGTATATTCATCACTCTTCATTGCAACACCAATCGTTGTCGATATGGGCTTGAAGCAAAGCAAGTCAGAAGAAGAAGAAGCTACTCCAGCTAAGGCTGCAACAGCATAGTCATTATCAAAATATTATAAAAAGAAGGCGCTTTATAAGCGCCTTCTTTTTTTGTACTCCTTATTCTACTACTTTTGCAACAATGTCAGGCGGAGAAATCATTCTAATCTTATTCGTTTACCTTTTGCTTTTTGGCGCTAAAGGCGTGCCTGCGCTCGCACAGACAATGGGAAAGGCTCTCTACCAATTCAGAAATGCAGCTAAGGACGTGCAGGATGAAATCATGTCAAGTGCCAATGACATCAGAAAAGAAGCACGCACCAGATTAGACCAACTCAATATTGAAGGTGACGACGAGCATCCCGAGACGAAAGCACCATTTATACCATCAAATAAGCCTGCCGCAGGCACTCAGCCGCAATCTTCAACTTCTGTGGTAAACTCAGAAACAGCAGAAAACATTACGCCTAATTCCGAAGTTAATATCGAGGAAAAGGGTAAGCAAGAATGATTCTTTATCAGAACGGCACGGAAACACTTGAGCTATATAGCTTGGATGTTTCAATCGAAAATTTTGAAAGTATCACCGCCAGTATACACTGGCATCAAAATAATATTACTGTTTACGGAAAAGAATACCAAGAACCGCGGCTCACAGCATGGTTTGGCCCTCCATATAAGTACTCTTCTATCCAATGGCCAGGCGCGGAAATACCCGAGTGTTTGTTCGGTTTGAAGAATACGGCAGAGCATTATTCCAAGTTCATCTTCAACTCTGTCTTGCTCAATTTCTATCGTAGCGGATCAGATAGTATGGGTTGGCACAGCGACAATGAAAAGGAAATGAACCAAACATGTATCGCTTCTATCAGCCTTGGTGAGTCAAGGAAAATGAAGTTTAAACACAAAACGACAAAAGAGGTAATCGATGTTGTACTCAAGCATGGTGATTTGCTGATCATGCGGGATTTTCAAAGAAACTGGCAGCATGCAGTACCAAAAACAACGAGGCCCCTTGGGCCTCGTTTGAATCTTACTTTTCGTGAGATAATATTTTAACTACTTATACTTTTCCAGCGCAACTAAACGACTTTTAATCTTTTTGTTCCATTGCGCTTGAGCTTCCTGGTCGTTACCATTACGGGTTTCTACATTGTACGACTGCTGTTCAATAAATAGCTGATTGTTTTTCTCTTTATAAATTCCTCTTACGGCCTGTAAAAGTGCTTCATAAGTCAAATTAGGACCTTCACTTTCGATATACTCTATTGTGGCTTGTTTCATTAAACGCGCATATACTTCTGTCAAGTCAAAGAATCCCTGTTCATGTGACAACAGTTGCACTGACTGGGCTCCTTTCAGGACCCAACTTTCTTTCAGATCCACATATGCCTGAAACTCAGCAGTAAGGCCTTTTTCATCAGAGCGTACAGCATAGCTAATCCCGCAATAGGTGAAGGCTTTCTGATAACCAGAAGGTTTGGAGCTCAGCGCGTAGTGAGACCATTTCAATGAATTGGGCTCATAGTTAATGACTTGACTAACTTGAGCCTTAGCAAAAATGGAGATTACTACAACAACGACAGTAAATAGGGATTTCATGAGTACACAAATTTTTGGTGTTTACGGTTCATGAGAGTATTTAGTTTCGAAAAAAAAAGAAGATTTTTAAATAAGGTGTTTCGAGCAATTCCTCTACTTTGGCAAGCATGAAATCAATGATTCATATCCACGAAGAAGTGAGACAGGCTCTAAGTGAGCGAAAGCCGGTAGTGGCATTGGAATCTACCATCATCGCTCATGGAATGCCATTTCCTGAAAATATAAAAATGGCCAAAGAGGTAGGAGGAATAATTCGAGAAGCGGGCGCTATTCCCGCGACGATAGCATGCATTGATGGAAAGTTGCATGTCGGTTTGGATGACAAACAATTGAATGTTCTGGCGAATTCGACGAATGTAATGAAGGTAAGCCGCAGGGATTTGCCGTATGCTTTAGCGATGAAGAAGATTGCCGCCACCACCGTCTCGGCAACCATGATAGGAGCGGAAATGGCGGGTATAAAGATTTTCGTGACTGGAGGAATAGGAGGGGTGCACCGTGGATGGTCTGATTCTCTTGATATCAGTACCGATCTCATCGAATTGGCACAAACGAATGTAGCCGTAGTGAGCGCAGGAGCGAAAGCAATACTCGATATCCCAGCAACATTGGAGCTACTGGAAACCCTTGGAGTTCCTGTGATTTCATATAAATCCAATCAGTTTGGAGCTTTTTATTCATCAGAAAGTACCGAACAAATTGAAATGCGTATGGACAACGTGGAGCAAATTGCTAATTTTCTTAACGTGAAATGGGGACTTGGGCTAAAAGGCGGAGCGCTCATCTCGAATCCGATTCCCAAGGCATACGAAATACCTTCGGATCAAATAAATAGTGTTATTGAAGAGGCAATCGAGAAATCCCTCTCCTCAGGAGTAAAGGGAAAAAGATTAACCCCATTTTTACTTTCTGAAATAAAAAACGTAACGCAGGGAAAGAGCCTGGAAGCAAATATTCAATTAGTTAAAAATAATGCTCGTTTGGGGGCAGAAATAGCTAAGGCCCTGTAAGCAAGTCAGCACAGAATCCTTTTATCTTTGTAGCATGTCAAAATCCTTTGAAACACCAGATCACATTCTTACAGAAGAGAAGATTCGCCAACGCATGCTCGATGATTATCGTCTCGCATGTATCTCGCGTGAGGCTTCTCTTTTGGGAAGAAAAGAAGTATTGACCGGAAAGGCCAAGTTTGGAATTTTTGGTGATGGTAAAGAATTAGCTCAGATTGCGATGGCACGCCAATTTAAAAATGGCGACTGGAGGGCTGGATATTATCGCGACCAAACCTTCATGATGGCCATAAATGAGCTTACAGTAAGACAATATTTTGCTGCGCTTTATGCTCATACGGATGTTTCTCTTGAGCCAGCCAGTGGAGGAAGACAAATGGGGGGGCACTACGGAACGCGGTTCTTGAACGAAGATGGCAGCTGGAAGAAAGTATCGGAGTTGAAAAACTCGTCTGCTGATATTTCTCCTACTGCTGGCCAGATGCCACGACTACTTGGACTTGCACAGGCCTCTAAAATGTACCGTCAACTGCCCGATCTGCATGCTTTCACAGATTTTTCAAATAAAGGAAATGAAGTGGCCTTCGGTACCATTGGTGACTCCAGTACTTCAGAGGGATTGTTTTGGGAAACAATGAATGCCTCAGCAGTTCTTGGTGTACCGATGTGTATGTCCGTTTGGGATAACGGCTGGGGAATCAGCGTTCCTAAAAAATATCAAACTGTAAAAGAAAGTATATCAGAGGCTCTTTCTGGTTTTGAAAAAACAACCACTACCAATGGAGTGAAAATTTATAAGGTAAAAGGTTGGAACTATCCAGAGCTGCTCTTAACATATGAAAAGGCCGTTCAATACTCACGTGAAAATCATATTCCAACCTTGGTGCACGTCGAGGAATTGACACAGCCTCAAGGACACAGTACAAGCGGCAGTCATGAGCGCTACAAAGACAAAGCTTTGCTCGCTTGGTATGAGGAATACGATTGCCTCGTTCAATTCAAGCAATTTATCATTCGCGATGGTGCAGCATCAGAGAGAGAGCTCGATGCAATTAGAGAAGAAGCAAAACAGCATGTTCGCCAAGAACAAAAACAGGCATGGGCAGATTTTCGCGCAGACATCGATAAAGATGTCGCAACTGCTCGCACGCTTATCGGCAATTTGGCAAATGAGTTTTCTACAAACGAACAGCTGCAAGCAGTACAAGCGGAGTTCGGTAAAACAATTGATCCAATTAGAAAGGACATTTTCTCTTTTGCTAAAAGAGCGTTGAGAACTGTGAGAGGACAGCAATCTTCAAGTGCATCTTCACTTTCGAATTGGCTCAACACTCTACAAGCTGAGTGTGAGAATAGATATAGCTCCCACTTGTATAGCGAGTCGGAATGGTCTGCACTCAATGTGTCTGAGATAAAACCAGTCCTTGATGGAACTTGCGAATCTGTTGATGGTCGAATTATTCTCAGAGACTTTTGGGACCTCACCATGTCTGAGCGTCCAGAGGTTTTGATCTTTGGAGAAGATGTGGGTAAAATCGGCGGAGTGAATCAAACCTGCGAAGGACTTCAGGAAAAATTTGGTGAGCTACGTGTAGCAGATAGCGGAATTCGTGAAGCTACTATTCTCGGACAAGGCATTGGAATGGCAATGCGCGGACTTCGACCAGTCGCGGAAATTCAGTATTTAGATTATATTTTTTATGCACTTCAAATCATGCGCGATGATTTGGCATCGGTGCAATACAGAACGAAAGGTGGACAAAAAGCTCCTCTGATTGTGAGCACTCGTGGTCACCGACTTGAGGGTGTGTGGCACGCTGGAAGTCCGATGGGAAGCATCATTCACAGCGTTCGAGGTATGATTGTGTGCGTACCTCGCAATATGATGCAAGCTGCGGGAATGTACAATACACTCCTAAAAAGCGATGAGCCTGCTATTGTAGTGGAATGTCTCAACGGTTATCGCACAAAAGAATTGAAGCCAAAAAATTTGGGTCAATACACTATACCAGTTGGTGTTCCAGAAATCGTGAAGGAAGGAAACGATCTTACTATTGTAAGTTATGGCTCCACTTTCAATTTATGCCAGCAAGCGGCACAACAACTGGCGGAGGTTGGCATCGACGTTGAATTAGTAGATGTAAGAACACTCTTACCATTTGACATCCATCATATTTGTGCGAGCAGTATCGAAAAAACAAGCCGATTGCTAATTGTGGACGAAGACGTTCCAGGCGGGGCGTCGGCATATATTCTCGATCAAATTATCAACAAACAGGGTGGTTACAAATTGCTCGACAGTGAGCCTGTAACCCTTACTGCTAAAGCACATTTGCCCGCTTACGGAACGGATGGAGATTACTTCTCAAAGCCTAGTATCGAGGATATCTTCGATGCTGCGTATAACATCATGAGAGAGGTGAATCCTTCACAATTCCCTGCGATTTATTAAGAAAATATTTTTCTAAAAAGCACAATGGACTTATGACTATTGTGCTTTTTTTTATGCATTCATAGTTTTATTTGCAAAACTCCTTTATTTTAGCACCTACCGTATAACCTTGACAAACCTTATGAGTGAACATAGAATCTCTCTTCTCGTATTATTTGCAGTTCTAGTTGGATTTCGTGCGAGTGCGCAAACGATTAAAGGTCAGGTTACTGATGAGACTTCCGCGGTACCCTTATTTGCAGTCAATGTTGGAATTAAAGGTACCACGAGTGGAACATCTACCGATTTCGATGGAGAGTTTTCGCTCAAAGTAGAGTCACTTCCGGTCACCCTCGTTTTTCGATTGATAGGTTATAGCGAAAAAGAAGTAGAAGTAAAATCTGCCGCTGAACGCATCAACGTTAAAATGTCGGAATTGCTCACGGATACTCGAGTCGTGATTATCGAGGATATTCGTGTCACAGAAAAACAAAAACAAGCGCCGCTAACGGTCGAAAATTTAGATTTGATTGCGATTAAACAGGCTCCATCTGGCAATTTCTATGAAGCTCTAGGTACGCTCAAAGGTGTAGATTTGACTACAGCAAGTCTTGGATTTAGAATTATTAATACGCGAGGATTTAACTCCACATCTCCTGTGCGCACACTTCAGTTGATTGATGGGGTGGACAACCAGTCACCAGGTTTGAATTTTTCTTTGGGTAATTTTCTTGGCGCACCTGATTTGGATGTGAAAAGTGTGGACATCGTGCAAGGCGCTAGCAGTGCGTTTTTCGGCCCGGGTGCTTTCAATGGGGTAATTAACATGGAAACAAAAAATCCATTTTTATTTCCTGGTTTTTCTGCACAAATGAAAGTGGGCGAACGTGCTCTTCTGGAGCCACAAGTTCGCTGGGCACAAGTGTTCAAGAATAAGGAAGGTGAGGACAAATTTGCCTATAAGATTAATCTCTATTACATCCAAGCCAATGACTGGGAAGCCACGGATTATTCTCCAATTTTCGGAAGTGATCATGGCACCGAAAATCCATTCGGTTTTGACGCAGTGAATGTTTACGGCGACGAGGCGGTAGCCACAAATAATGATTTCACAGATTCTCCCTTTGAATATACCGGTCTTGGAGTTTTTTACCGAAATGGCTACAGAGAAAACCAATTGACGGATTATACGCTTGAAAACTTTAAATCAAGTGCTGCAGCTTTTTACAAAATAAAAAGTGATCTCACGTTGAGTTACCAATTCAATTTCAGCACGGGCTCCACAGTTTATCAAGGCGACAACAGATATCGATTGAAAGACATTCGATTTTGGCAAAACAAAATTGAATTAAGAAAAGACAACAAATGGTTCGTAAGAGCTTATTCAACAGGTGAAGATGCAGGCAATACTTATGATATCGTTACCACTGGTATTCGTTTGTTGGAAGCGTCTGGTTCAACGGCAGAGTGGAATACACGTGTAGCTTCCGTTTGGCGCAATACTTTGAACTACGATGAGCTTGTGCGCGATCAGCCGCGATATGATCAAATTTTGAGTCAAGTAGGAACATCAGGATTGCCACCGTCTCAACAATTGGAACTATTTCAAAACTTACTTGGACAATGGTATATCCAAGATTCAGATTTTTTCTCTGGTCTCTATCAAAATGTAGTAAACACAGTGAATGCAACCTCTACTCAGGACATTCAACCATTCTACAGACCTGGCACAGAGCGATTCAATCAGAAGTTTGACGAAATCACGAGCACTACATTTACAGAAGGTGGCTCATTATTTTTTGATCGTTCGAAATTGTATCATGTTCATGGAGAATACAAGTTCACTCCAACATGGGCCACGGTTACTACTGGAGGAAATGTAAGATGGTATCGCCCAGATTCAAGGGGAACTATTTTTAGTGACACACTTCAATATACATACTTAAGAAATGCTGATGGCGGTTTTGCACTGGATGGCCAAGGGCGAAGAATTGCAACAGACAGCTCACGCGTTGAGATTACCAATTTTGAATACGGCGCTTATGTTGGAGTAGAGAAGAAGGTTATGGAAAACAAGCTTATTCTCAATGCCACTGGTCGTTTAGATAAAAATCAGAATTTTGATTTCTTGTTTTCTCCAGCAGCATCGGTCGTATATAATCGAAATCCCAACAATGTTTTTCGTTTGACATTTAGCAGCGCATTGCGAAACCCCACACTTGCAGACCAATATTTGTTTTATAATGTTGGGCGCGCAATACTTCTCGGAAATGTTGACGGTCGATTTGAAGAGGGAAGGGATTCTCTTATAACTCTTGATTCTTTTAATGAGTATCGAAATACATCGCCCTTGAGTTCTGGATTGGCCAAGTTGGATTATTTCAATGTGGATCGCATAAGACCAGAGCGTGCTCGGACTATCGAGGTTGGTTATCGTGGAATTTTCTCCAATAAATTTTTCCTCGATGCCAGCTACTATTACACTCGTTACATTGACTTCATAGGGTTTAATTTGGGTATATCTGCACGATTTACCCCAGAGGGTCTGCCAGATGGAGGTATTCAGGTGTACCGTGTAGCAGTAAACGCTACACAAGTGGTCACCACGCAAGGATTTAATATTGGTGGTAATTACTTTTTTAGAAAAACAACATTGAATGCTAACTACTCTTGGAACCGCCTCAACAGCGGTGAGGATGATCCTATCATTCCCGCATTCAATACTCCAGAGCACAAATACAATTTGGGGATTAGCGCTCGAGATCTTGTCTTATTCAAGAAAATTAAAAACGTTGGGTATTCAGTGAATTATAAGTGGATTGAGAATTTCATTTTTGAAGGTTCTCCGCAGTTTACTGGCCCCATCGACACTTACGACATGGTAGATGCACAAATTAACATCGAAGTCCCCAAGATTGATTGTACCTTTAAACTTGGTGCATCCAATTTGTTGGGCATACGACCTTTCTTCGATGAAGATTTGGGAGATTTTAATGATAGAGCTTCGCGAGCTTTTAAAAATTTGAACTTACAAGTTTATGGAGGGCCATTGGTAGGGAGAATGATTTACTTCTCCGTGCTATATGAACCCAAAGTGAAAAATAAATAACAACCAAAATAAACAAGCCAATGAAAAAATGTCTACGTTCAGCCCTAGTGGCAATGGTAGCTGCTCTCCCGATGATGTCGTCGGCGCAGACTCGCTACATCGACCCGATTTTCGAAGATTCGGAAATTGTGGTAGAAACAGGAGTAGTGTATGCTCAAAACATCAACTTCTTGTTGTCAAACTTTACGAGTGCCAACACACTTCCAAACTTGGGAGAGTTGAGTGCTATCGCAGATGCTGGTGGTTCTTATCCAGCCGCTTATTTTGATCCAACTGATCAAAGCACCGCTATCAAGCTTCAGAACATTCGCATGGATGTGTATTATCCAGACATCACTGTAGATGAAGTGGACAGCCGCCCAGTAGTGATTTACTTGCATACTGGTAACTTCCTTCCAACACCTCTCAATGGTAGCACTACTGGTTTGATGAATGACTCAGCTGCAGTTTACCTCTGCCGTGAATGGGCAAAGCGCGGTTATGTAGCCGTTTCAATGGACTATAGACTCGGTTGGAACCCAATCGCATCTACTGTTCAAGAAAGAAGAGGAACTCTTTTGAATGCGGTTTACCGTGCGATTCATGATTTGAAAGCAGGTATTCGCTTCTTAAGAGGAAACGCTGAGAATCCTTACAACATCGATCCAGAAAAGTTTGTGGTTTATGGACAAGGTTCTGGTGGTTACGTTGCTCAAGCTGCGGCTACTTTGGACAATGCTTCTACAGAATTATTCTTGGAAAAATTCCGTCCAAATCCGTTTGATCCTACCGTTTCTTATGTGGATACCTTGCGCGTAGGTACTGTGGATGGTTTCGGATTCCCAAACAGTTTGAACCTGTATCGCCCTAGCCCAGTATCAGCAGATTTCCAAGTATCTATCAACGCAGGTGGAGCACTTGCTGATGAGTCTTGGTTGGAAGCTGGTGATGCGCCGATGATGGCTATCAACTGTGTACGCGACGACTTCGCTCCATTTGATGTGGGTACTGTAATCGTTCCTACTACACTCGAAGAGGTAGTGGATGTAGATGGTGCTAATGTTTTCATTAAAAAGGCAAATGACCTCGGAAACAACGCTGCATTTGCAAGCATTCCAAATGGTGATCCTTTTACTGATGCTGCTCGTGCACTTTATGGTCAATCAATCGAAGTTGCAAATGGTGGTTCGATCACCATCGAGACTGGCGTAGAAGGTTTGTTCCCGCTTATTCGTCCATTACGTCCATTCTTGGCCAATGAGTCAGGTCCATGGGAGTGGTGGGATCCAAGCAGTCCGATTTCACAAACTGTAGTTGGTACTGTGGGCGGCAACCCAATCACTGCACACATGGCAAGTTTGAATTCAAATCCTGATATGTCTGCTGAAAAAGGTAAAGCATACCTCGATTCTATCAATGGCTACATTCTCCCACGTATCGCTTGCGTATTCAACTTTGCTGGAAGCGTTTGCAGCCCTGATAACGTAGAAGAGAAAGATAGTTCAAACAAGTTCTCTGTATATCCAAATCCAGCTAACGAGCGCGTAGCGGTTGTTGCTGAAGCTACAATCAACATGTTCCAATTGATCGATATCACTGGTAAAGTAGTTGCTGAGCGTCAGAATATCAATGCAAACAATCTTGTGTTCAACGTGAATGAATATCCATCTGGAGTTTATTTCGTACAGTTGAATACAGATAGAGGCAGAACGACACAGAAGTTGATTATCGAATAATCGATTCAACAGATAGAAAATAAAAAACCCTCACCAACGGTGAGGGTTTTTTTATGATTAAAAATTAATCTCTTAGTTATTGTTTGGAGCACCTGTTGGTGACTTCACTGGAGCACCACCTGGAGCTGGAGCGTTTGGATCTGATTCAACTGTTCCTTTGATACGAACAACTTTCGTTGGCTCGTTTACAGCGTTTGAGCTGATAGTTACAGACTTATTGATTGGACCAGGACGCTTTGTATCGTACTTTACAGTAATTGCAGATGACTGACCAGGAAGGATTGGGTTTGGCTCGCAAGTAGGAACTGTGCAGCCGCATGAACCTTTGCACTTGCTGAGGATCAATGGCTCAGTACCAGTATTTGTTACTTTGAATTCACATGCACCGTTGCCACCGAATGGAACTGTACCGTAATCGTGAACTTCCTTATCTACAGAGATAGCAGGACCGCTCACTACTTGAGATTGTGCTGAAGCAAAAGCTGCAATACCGAATGCCAAGGTTAAAGAAAGAAGAACTTTTTTCATTTGTTTATTTTGTTTGTTTCCGTTGTTAAACTCAAAACTAGGGCCAGAATGATTCAAAACTATATTGCGTTAACCAATAATTAACACATTAAGCCGTTGCAACGGGCCTTTCGTCTGATACAAAAGTGCGATGTATTTCACAAGACTCTCCGAAATTAACGCATTCTTAAGAGGTTTAACTTTTCATTGAAGTTAACGAACCACCAAAATTCGAGACTCAATCCAGGCTTCTGCGACTAGAGCCCTTACCATATAAGTACCTTGAATAGGTAGTGAAATTATAGTGGAGGTCATGTTTAGGCCATTTTGCTCGAGAATCTTTTGACCAAGAGAATTTATAATTTCTATTCGTTCTATTGGCTGATCACTTTCGATTCTAAAATCACCAGACGATGGGTTAGGATAGAGCTTTAATAGTTGCTCATCAATTTCTTCAACATTAGAAATGACAATCGCAGCTGTTCCTATGCATCCAAATTCATTTGTGAAGTTGGCCGAATAGACAACCCCTAGATTATCAGAGATACTTGTTCCATTGCCCGCGGCAACACCATCCACCAGCCATGATGTTTCCCCAGTTTCCACACAATTCAAACACGATACAAGATCTTGGTCAGCTAACCACTGTAATTGTGGGGTGATGGGAGTCGAAACAATGATTGATTCCGTTACTTCTACAAGACTTGAATTGAACGATAGACTCACTTCTATTTCATAAGTGCCCGCTTGCAAATAATTGAAGAAGTTGGTACCTGGATTTAAAATAACACTATTGCCTATACCATAATTGACGAGCATCACCGCTCCTTGCGGTATATCCGTATTATTTATAATTTGAATGACCGATGGTGCGCATTGATCGTTTAAATTAAATGTCAAGGATGGTTGTAATACCGTAAGCGGTTCCGAAACGGAAGTGCACTGGGCATTGGCTGCCGTGAGAACGTAAGCGCCATTGTTTGTAATTCCGTTATTGATAGTGCTGATCGTACTACTTTGTTCAGTTTGAGATTGACCATCGATTGCCCAGGAATAATTTGCAGAGTTACATGTGCTGCAAACAACTTGATTGGCATTTGCATCATAGATCAATAACGGGGTTGGAGGAGTTGAATTGACATTGATTGGAGCACTAAATGCCGATTGCACAGCTTCTTCAATCGTATAGCGGTACTCAATTTGGAAACTACCAGAATTTGGAATAGTTACATTAAATGTACTCTCACATCCCTCATAGACGAGGTCATCGTTGATGAAGAATTGGCAAGTTGAGTTTTCTACTACCGCAGTTTGGTTGGTGACTTGAACTGTAAGAGGTGCACAGCCTTGAAGTATGTTTACCGATAATGCCGGAGTGCTAAAAATACAGCTGCCATCATCCACATTTGCTGTTGGGTCAAAATTCACGGCAGTCTCATCTATACAGCCCGGATACTGACATGTTCCGTCATCTTCGAGCGCTGTTGGATCAAAGTTGATTGCCTCTTCATCCGTACAACCGATATAAATGCACGAGCCATCTTCAATATTAGCTTCGGAATTATAATTATCTGCTATGGGATCCGTACAGCCTTCGATTTGACAGCTTCCGTCATCTTGTGTCGCGGCTGGATTATAATTGTTCGCAGTTTCATTGGTGCATCCCAAGATGATACATGAACCATCGTCTTGATTAGCTTGTGGATCGTAATTCTGTGCTAATGGATTGGTGCAACCGAGATATATGCAAGAATTGTTGCTCTGATTGGCATTGGGATTATAATTCGAAGCAAGTGGATCGAGACAGCCAAGGATGACACATGTACCGTTATCGAGAGTTGCGTTTGGATTGTAGTTGATAGCCGCTGGATTTGTACATCCTGCGATGACGCATGTTCCGTCATCGAAAGTGGCGTTAGGGTTATAATTTGCTGCCACGGGATTGGTACAACCTGGTACCACACACGAACCGTCGTCTTCTGTTGCTTCGGGATTGTAGTTGGTGGCTTCTGGAATAGTACACCCAGGAACAATACACGTTCCATCATCGACTTCTGCGCCTGGATCAAAGTTGGTAGCGTCAGGGTTGGTGCATCCTCCGTTGATACAACTGCCATCATCAAGATTGGCCAGCGGGTCGAAGTTGAAAGCCTCGGGGTCAGTGCAGCCAGGGACTATGCATGAGTCATCATAGAAATTGGCATCGGGATCATAGTTGATTGCATACGAAATCGTGCAACCTGGATAGCGACAACTGCCATCGCTCACGTTGGCAGCAGGGTTGAAATTCATGGCGGTGGCATCCATACAACCAGGAGTGAGGTTGTTGGGGAAAATATTCATACGCACTACGGGCGTTGTAAGCAAAAAGAAAAGTGCGTTGAGATTATAGTAATTGACGAAAGCGGTGCTCGAAGGTGCTTCTCCGCTTCGACAAACTCGGAGAGGTGCATTGCCGTCGAGATTACGAACCATGGCAATGTAGAAAGTGTCGGGGTGCATAATCACCGGTGTGGTCAGTTGCAAGGTGACAATCTTTTCCTCTCCAAGCTGATTGATATCTGCAAGATTTACGGTGTAGGGCAAGCTCACTGCTCTCACCTGATCATATTCTTCGTTGTAAACAATGGCTTGTATTTGGCTTCCAACTTCAGTTCCTTCGCCGAGCGCAACTTGCAAGCTGCGGCAACTTCTTGAGGCATTTCTTCCTTCAAAAACGTTTCCGATTTCCATCGGTTCGGTAGCATAAACAGCCGCAGGTGCGAAGAAATTTTCTGCAGGACCTTCATCACGGGCATAGGTGTAAGGCGTTACCGAAAAATCATGAGTCACGGTGTTGTCTGCGAGATTCTGATCTACCGTGGTAGCGTTGGTATTGGCTATGATTTGAACCGTATATTCATTATTTGTTGCAGGAGGTGTGTAGGTATTCGGAGATTGAAAAGAAACAGTTTGTGCGCTCGGTACATTCTGAGTTGGAGTTGTCTGGTTGTTGACCACGGTATTTGCGCTATTAAGGACCCTGCTGGTCATTGTCACTCCGTTCTGTCCATTTGCTCCAATGTTTCGAATGGCTGCTCTAAAGCGAAGTGGAGCGAGCATTGTGCTCGGGTACTGATCATACTCCAGTTCATTGTAGAGGTTGTCTGGAGTAGGGTTAACGGTGTATCCAGAAGACATCACTCTCAAATCATTGTCGTTTGGAGAGTAGATAGCAACATCATCAATTTGCCACCAGTAGTAGGTTCCCTGAAACTGGAAGCGCAGCCTTACATTGCTTTGGAATGCTGCGAAAGAGGAGATGTTGTAGGTAGTCCAAATTGCATTGTTGCTGGTGAGTCCAGTGTTCGTACCCGCATCTTGCCAAGCGCCATTATTCACTGAAACCTGAACTTTGCAAGTAGCCGAAAATAAACGGAACTGTTCCTGAAAAGTAATTACAACGGCATCATTGCTGGAAAAATTGAGAACGCCGGTGGTGAGCCAAGCGGTATGGGGAGCGGGATCTGAACCAGTTCCAAGACCTCCGCATCCTGCAACAGCATCATCCCAGAAATTACTATCAAAAATCATGAATCCGTTTTCTCTCGTGAGAGATTGAATTGGAAGCGCGCCACTTGAACATGTACCTCTTGGACCAATGTTGCTCGAAGGTGTGGTGTTTGGCCCACGGTATTCCCATAAACCAATATTGGAAGCACTTGTATTCGTCCAGCCTGCCGGAAGTCCTGTTGAAAAATCCCAACTATAAAGCACCTCCCCAAATACTTGTGCATTTAGATGAAGGCTTAAAAACGTAACGATCAGGGTTAAAAATGTAGAGCGTACAAGTAACACCATTTTTAATCTAATTAGCGCGTGTGAAGATACAATTGAAAATGGTATAGCCCGAATGGATTTTATCCATTTTTAGGCTTGTTCGAGCTGCCAGTTTTCAAATAAGTCCAAAATCACACCATCGGCTAGTCCAATTTTTGGTACAATCATATTCGAAATGTGGGCATACCCCATGAGTCGGAGATAAATTTCACACGCTGGGATAATGACGTCAGCCCTATCAGGCTTCATTTTTAGCTTGGTAATTCTCTGCTCCATCGTGAGAGCTCTGAGCATTTCATATTGCTCTTTGATTTCCGTTAGTGAGATGGTTTGATTTGGCTTTTTTCCAATAATTTTAAAAAGAGTATTGATGTTTCCGCCTGTGCCTATGGCTGTTACGACTTCATTGTCTTTAAAAGAGGATTGAATCCAGCGGCGGGCACGCTCCCAAACTTTCGCATCTACTGCATTGCTCAGCATACGCACCGTACCCAGCTCGAAGCTTTGGCCTTTGATGCGCTTCCCGTTTTTAATGAGAGTCAATTCGGTGCTGCCACCACCCACATCTATGTATAGATAGTTGGCTTTGGTATTGAGATTTTGAGCAAAGTAGTTGGAAAAAATGAGGTTAGCCTCTTCGTCACCGCTGAGTAATTCGATCTCAATGCCAGACTCTTCCTTGACTTTTTTGATAACAGCTCTCTTGTTTTTCGCTTCACGCATGGCGCTGGTAGCGCAGGCTCTGTATATGGCAGTATCATGCACCTCCATGAGATAAGCAAAGGCAGTCATGGTTTTTACCAATTGATTGACCTTGTGTTTTCCAATTTTTCCTTTGGTAAACACATCCTCTCCAAGACGCACGGGAACACGCGTAAGGCTAACCTTTTCGATGTGATAGCGTCCTTCGTCAATATGCACTTCCTCAATGAGAAGGCGGATGGCGTTGGAACCTATGTCAATGGCGGCAAACTTCACAGAATTCTATTAGTCCGCCAAAGAAAAGAATTACTGCTTTTTTTTCAGCATGTCGTAAAATCTCGACTGGCTATCAAATGGCTTCAAACCCTTGCTAGGCTTGCGATATTCGTTTTTCAGAGATTTATCAACAATGCGCACTTTTGCGTTTTCATCCAATTGAATGTTGAGATACTCCATGATTTCCGTTTTCAATTTTGGACTATAAATCGGAGTCGTTACTTCAATGCGATGATCGATATTTCTGGTCATCCAGTCAGCGCTTGAGATAAAATAGAGTGGTTTTTTGTTGTTACAAAATACCATGATGCGCGCATGTTCTAAAAATCTTCCTACAACACTAATGCATTCTATATTATCACTCAGACCTGCTACACCAGGCACAAGACTGCAAATTCCGCGTATGATCAATTTGATCTTTACCCCAGCTTGACTCGCTTCATAAAGTTTGCGAATCATGCCTGAGTCAACAAGATTATTCATCTTTAAAATAATCCAAGCCTCCTTTCTTTTCTCTGCATTATCAATCTCATCATTGATTAAGTCCATAAACTTCCTGCGAGTATTGAATGGACTTACGATGAGATGGCGGAATACGTGACGGGTATAATTACTTTCAAAAAATTCAAAGATCTTTCGCACTTCGCGACCGATTTCGCGGTCTGCGGTTAGAAGACTTATGTCACTATAAATATTGGCCGTTTTTTCGTGGAAGTTTCCCGTTCCAATGTGACTGTATCGTACCGTTTTATTTCCTTCTTTTCTACTAATTTGAATCAGTTTAGAATGCACTTTAAGGCCTTGTACGCCAGGTATAACGCGCGCTCCGGCTTCTTGCAATCGTTGAGTGACGTAGATATTATTTTCTTCATCAAAACGCGCCTGCAATTCAACTACTGCGATTACATTTTTTCCATTTCTGGCGGCGTTGATGAGTGCATTCACGATTTGACTGTTCTTCGCTACACGATACAAACTAATGCGAATGGTACGCACATGCGGATCAATGGCGGCTTCACGCAAAAAGTCAAGGAGATTGGTAAAGGTTTGATAGGGATAATGAATGAGGATATCTTCCTTTGCAATCGTTTTTAAAATACTCTTTTCCTTTGATACAATCGGGTGTTGCGTAGCAGGCATCGGAGGGAAACACAAGTCAGTGCGGCCGAAGTTTGGGAACCCCATGAGGTCGCGTTTGTTGTGATAGCGCCCGCCTGCAATTGCATTTTCTTTATTCTTTAATCCAATTTTTTTCAGAATGAATTCAAGAAAATGGGATGGAATTTCCTTGTCGTAATTCAAACGCACATATTGTCCTTTCTTGCGTTGTGAAAGGCTTCGCGACATCTTTTCTACTACCCCTTTCGAAAGATCGTCGTCAATATCTAACTCCGCGTCTCGCGTGGTTTTTATGGTATAGGCTTTCGCAGAATCAAAATCGAAAATTGCGAATACACGGCGCAAGCGATAGCGAATGACATCCTCTACAAACATCACGTAGCGTTTGTCGTCATCTGAGGGTATTTCCACAAAACGCGTTAGCGTGGTTGGCACTTCCATGATAGCGTACGCTCCATGCGTCTTGTCAGTCTTATATCCCAATTCAATGGCCAGATAAAAACTATTGTCATCGAGCGGAGGAAACATGCTCTTGGCATTGAGCATGATGGGCACCAAGTATGGACGAACTTGATATTCGAAGTAGTTTTCTACAAACTTTTTTTGATTTGGTTTGAGCTTCGTTTCATCAATAAAGTGGATGTCTTCCTTTGCGAGTTCTAGTGTCAATGCTTTGAAGGTTTTATCAAACTTCTCTTGCATTTTCATCACGATGTCGCGAATTTCATCGAGGGTTTCCTTAGGATTAAAATCCATTGGATCAACGGCTTTTTTGCCGAAAGTACTGGCTCTTCTAAGCGTAGCGACGCGCACTTTAAAAAACTCGTCAAGATTGTTGCTGAATATTCCCAAAAATCGCATGCGCTCCAAAAGTGGGACTTCTTTGTCTTGTGCTTCTTGCAACACGCGTTCATTGAACGACAACCAAGAAATTTCACGGTTGATATATTCCTTTTTCTTTTTTTCGAGAGTCATATAAGGGTTTTGTCGACAACGGGCTCAAAAATAAGGGGTCGCAAGCAATTCGAATGTTAAGTTTTGTGAGATAAAAAAAGCAGTCCGAAGGACTGCTTTTTGACGAAACTGAGAGGTATGATTATTCTTTTTTCTTGAATTCAAATCCACTATAATAAAGATTGCCATTCGGTAACAATCGGAAGGTATCGCCTGTTCCGCGGCCGATTCCAGTTGATTTGGCATACGCGTCGTCTAAGGCGAGCATATAGTTTTCTGCTGTTTCTTTTTTATTCTGAAATTTAAGTTTGAAAAAAATAAATCCATCTTTTTCCACTAATTCTACAGAGTCAAATTTGTCAAAGTTTAGTTCAAGACATTCTTTACAACTGAAATAATCACTCGCTAAAGCGTAGGTCCCCATTGCTTTTTTCCATGTTTCAGGAATTTGCGTAGGTCTCTGATTGATTGATATGAACTCTTCAGATTTTGCCTTGCTATTGATACCTTTTAAGTAGGTATTGCCGTTGAGATTTTCGAATCGGAAATATTGATCTCTAACTTTAATTCCAATAAATCCTAGAAGTTTTGCTTTTACAGTGTATAAAGTGGAATCTGGATGAACTCTTTGAAATACGAGCTTGGCGGGACCTTGCTTGCCGACAAGTCTTAGTTTGGAATCTGTTTTCAGAGGAATATTGCCCATGAAATAAAAACCTTTCATAGACTCGTTGTAGGACGCATCTGCGTATTCATTTTTTACTTCAAAAGCTGGAGGTTTGATGGAGTAAGTTTTCTTTGAATCAGCTTTTAGGTACTCATTCATTAGACTTAATGTACTTCGCGCGGAAGAAACCTCGGCGGTATTTGTTAGAATAATTACACCTATACCTAGTTCAGGAATGAAGCCCATGGTGGCATGGTATCCGAAAGTATCACCAGCGTGCCCTACCCAAGTTGCCTCTGTGCTATCTGTTTTGCATATTAATTTATCCGCATAGAGCCCCCAACCCCAATATTCTGATGAGATGCGAGAGAGTATGAGATCATCGTGCCTGCTGGTACTCATGAGTTGGATCATTTCTGCGTCAAAGGCTCTATTGTCTTGGCCTCTGGCAGCATTCAATAATGCGGTCACATATTTACCCATGTCAATAGCGCTACTTCGAATCATTCCCGCTGCTTCATCACGAATGAATGCGTCCACGTACATTTTTCCTTTAATATAAGTTTTTGCCGCATTCTTGTGGCGTGAATCTGCTGGACTGATAAATGTAGAATTCATGCCCAATGGACTGAGAATATTTTTTTCTATATAATTGGAATAGCTCAGAGTGGAGATTCGTTGAATCGTTTCGCCGAGTAATCCATAACCCGCGTTGGAGTAGGCGAATTGATAGTTGTCCTTTGCTGCGCAGTATTGCTTATTTAATTCTGGGATGATAGATGCTTGTGGAGGTGGGGTGTCGCAAAAGAATCCATTCAATATTTCACCTTGAAGACCTGATGTGTGTGCCAATAAGCTTCTTATGTAGAGTGGATTTTCGCTTCCATCAGAGTTTTTTATGGTTAATTCAGGAATGTACTTTTTTACTGATTCATTTACATTCAGCTTTCCTTGTTTTTGAAGTTGCAATATCGAAATGGCGGTGAAGCTTTTGGAAATTGATCCAATTCCAAAAATGGTTGTATCGGTTGCAGGAATTTGCGCTTCAAAATCGGCAAAGCCATATCCTCGGCTATACACAACTCCTGCTGTGTCAACGATTGCGATGGCAACTCCGCCCTTTTTCATTGAAGCAGCGTACTTGTTGTACAAACTGTCGATTCGGTTTTTGGCACTGGGGCTTATGCGGTCGATCTGCTGGCCAAATGAATTTTGGAAGCTAAAAATGAAAAGTCCGAAGAGAAAAAATTTGAGAATTTGCATCTTATTATTTTTGGTCAAAACTATTGTTTAACCATCTTCCATACTTGTAAAAATCGAAACCTAGTTTTTTATCAGAAAAGTAGTTGGATGGTGTCATTCCGCTGAGTTGCTTGAACGTTTTACTGAAATGTGCTTGATCATAATATTGAAAACGATAGGCGAGGTCAGTGAGGTTTTGAGTTTCTTTTTCATTTAAAACCTTTTGAAAGCGCATGATTTGAATCAGCTCTTTCGGCGTGAGTCCAATGTAGTCTGCACTCCAATTGCGCAATGTGGTAGTGGAAACTCCAATATAATTGGATAAATCACCAACTTCACTTACTTGTAAGTTTTGAATCATTTGAAACACCTTGCTTGATGCAAGGTGATAGCTATGTTCATCAAATATCTTGGATAGAAAGTTTTCTATTTGCGCGATGACATTTTCTTCTGATCGGTCCTCCATCAACCTGTCCGTGAGTTCGCACAGCTCGTTCCTGGGCATAATCTCGGCAGCAGGAATCATGTTCCCATTGGCGAAATGATGCATTGGTATAGGAATAAAACTTCGAAGCTTTACCGGGTTAAACACTACTGTAATTTCCGTGCTGTTGGCGGCTTGATATACAGAGAGCGGACGAGTGATTAGTCCTACAATCCAAGCTTTTGTGGAATGGTCGGTGAGTTTTTCTACGGCCGAATGGCCTTCCAGAATAAGAGTTAGGCCGATATATCCATTGGGAATTGCTTGATAGCTTATATCTCTGTTTCCTGAAGAAATGATATAAACGGAGTGCACCATCTCGCTAAGAAATCGAGAAGATTCTAACGAGAGTCGCTTATACTGCATATTCGATCAGTGATTGTTTGATGCCTGTCTTGTACAAACATAACCAATTCACCATCTGGATATATCGGCCCTTGTGCTTTTATTTCAATGCGCTGATAGCAGCGTCGTAGTTGGGCTCTTGAGCGATTTCGGGAACTTGCTCTGTATATTTTACATTGCCTTCTTCATCCAAAATCACTACTGCACGGCTCATCAATCCTGCAAGTGGGCCATCAGTCATGTCCACATGATAGGACTTACTAAAGTTATCATCTACAAACTGAGAGGCGCCATGCACGTTTTGAAGACCTTCTGCTGCGCAAAAACGGTTGTGAGCAAACGGTAGATCTTTAGAAACGTTGAGAACTACAGTATTGTCGAGATTTGATGCGAGCTCGTTGAATTTGCGAGCACTTGCAGCGCAGATACCTGTGTCGATGCTTGGGAATATATTTAACACCACACGCTTTCCTTTTAAGTCAGAAAGAGTTACGCGGCTGAGGTCGGTTTTAACCAAATTAAAATCTGGTGCTTTGCTGCCTACTGATGGAAGACTTCCTGCGGTATTTACAGTGTTTCCTTTAAATGTGATTTGTGCCATAATAATGAGTTTGTTTGTAAGACAAGCTTTAAACTTATTAGTTCAAGCTTGATAATTTTTCTTCTAATAATTTGATTTTTGAAAGTGCGTCTGCTTGCTTCTTTCTTTCATTTTCCAAAACCTGAGCTGGAGCATTGTTGACGAATTTTTCATTCGACAATTTTACCTCAACAGATTTCAAGAAACCTTTAGCGTACGTTAACTCTTCTTCAATCTTTTTCTTCTCTGCTTCAACGTCCACATTTGCGGTGAATGGAATGAAATACTCGCTGCCCTTGAGAATAAACGTAAAACATCCTGTTGGTTTGGTGTCGATGTATTCTATGCTTTCGATGTTGGTCAAATGTGCTAAAGCCGCGTCAAATGTCTTATTTGGCGTGCCCGCAGCATTTATTTTTAAACTGATTTTCTCTTTGTTTGCAATGTTATTTTCTTTTCTAACGTTGCGAACGCCAATTACCGATTCCGAGAAAAGATCAAACGCTTCCAAAATTTCACCATTGTAGCTTTCAGAATTAGGCCATGGAGCAACGCAGATAGATTCGGTCGCATCTTTTCTTTCCTTCAATAATTGCCATATTTCTTCTGAAATAAAAGGCATGAATGGGTGGAGCACTTTCAATAACGCTTCGAAAATTTCAACCGTTTCATTGAAAGTTGTGCGATCCATTCCTGTGCCGTAGGGTGGCTTCACCATCTCAAGATACCAAGCGCAGAAGTCGTCCCACACCAGTTTGTAGGTAGTCATCAAGGCCTCGTTGATTCTGAACTTTTCATAATCATCATTGAGTTCAGAGAGCGTTTTTTGGAATTTGTTTTTCATCCAAGCCACTGCTACTTTTGAAGCCTCAGATTGGGCCAGGCTATCATCTATTTTCTCTTCCCAAGTCTTCACAAGTCGGAAAGCATTCCAAATTTTATTCGAGAAATTTCTTCCTTGTTCGCAGAGCGATTCATCAAACAATAAGTCATTACCGGCAGGTGAACTGAGCAGCATGCCTACGCGCACGCCATCCGCACCAAACTTATCGATGAGGTCGAGTGGGTCGGGGCTATTGCCAAGTGATTTACTCATCTTTCGGCCCTGCTTGTCGCGCACGATTCCGGTGTAGTAAACATTTTTAAATGGCAATTCGCCGCGATATTCATATCCTGCAATGATCATGCGCGCTACCCAGAAGAACATGATTTCCGGTGCCGTTACAAGATCTGCGGTTGGGTAGTAATATTTTACTTCATCTTCACTGTAGAATCCGTCAAAAACACTGATCGGCCATAGCCACGAAGAGAACCATGTGTCCAATACGTCAGGATCTTGATAGATGTCTTTTGCTTCTATCCCAGGATTTGTGGCTTTGAAAAGTTCAAGAGCTTCTGACTCTGTTTTGGCTACCACCACATTTCCATTTTGATCGTACCATGCAGGAATGCGGTGTCCCCACCACAATTGTCGAGAGATACACCAGTCTTTGATATTCTCCATCCAATTGCGATAGCTATTTTTAAACTTCGGCGGGAAGAAACGAATGTTGTCATTCATTACGTTGTCCAACGCAGGCTTGCTGATTTCTTTCATATCCACAAACCATTGCAACGACAAGCGCGGTTCAATTACAACGTCGGTGCGCTCGGAGAAACCAACCTTATTGATGTGCTCTTCGATTTTCGCAATTTGCCCAATCGCTTGTAAATCTTCAACGATTTTAGAACGTACTTCAAAGCGATCCATACCTACATAGAGTTGGCCTGCCTCGCTGATGGTGCCGTCGGGGTTCATCATGTTTATGACTTCCAACTTGTGTTTTTCACCAAGAACGAAGTCGTTCATGTCGTGTGCTGGTGTCACTTTCAAACAACCCGTACCGAATTCCATTTCTACATATTCATCTGCAATGATTGGAACGGCGCGGTTTACGAGAGGTACGATGGCTTTTTTACCATGCAAGTGCTTGTAGCGCTCATCCTTTGGATTTACGCAAATGGCAGTATCACCAAGGATGGTTTCTGGTCGAGTAGTGGCGATGATTACGAAGTCTTCACTGCCTTCGATTTTGTACTTAACATGATAGAGTTTGGAAGCAATTTCTTTATAGATTACTTCTTCATCGCTCAATGCAGTGAGGGCAGCGGGATCCCAGTTGATCATGCGCTCGCCGCGGTAAATCTTGCCCTTTTTATAGAGATCAAGAAAACAATCGATAACACTATCGTAGTATTTCTCATCCATCGTGAAGCGTGTGCGATCCCAATCACAGCTTGCACCTAATTTTTTCAATTGCTCGAGAATGATACCACCATGTTTATGCGTCCACTCCCAGGCATGTTTCAAGAATTCATCCCTCGAAAGGTCAGATTTTTTAATTCCTTCCTTGCGAAGCTTTTGAACCACCTTGGCTTCTGTCGCAATAGATGCGTGATCAGTTCCAGGTACCCATAGGGCATTATAGCCGCGCATACGAGCGCGACGAATCAATAAATCCTGAATCGTGTTATTGAGCATGTGACCCATGTGCAGCACACCTGTCACATTGGGTGGGGGAATTACTATCGTGTACGACTCGCGTTGGTCGGGTGTTGACTTAAAAAGCTGGTTGTCCATCCAGTACTTATACCACTTGGCCTCCGAGGCTATTGGATCGTATTTACTGGGAATTTCTTGCGCCATTTCATTTTGAATTTGAGCGCAAATATAAGCAATGAAAGGCGTTTAAATGAGGCCTCTTGCCTTGAGTTCAAGGTACTTGTTGACGGTATTCACACTCAAGTCTTCTGGCTTGCTCAAAATGGTCTGAATTCCATACTTGCGGAGCTTTGACACAATTTGCTTCTTTTCATTCAAGAGCTTTTGTGTTATAGTCTGAGCATAAATATCTGATACATATTCAGCTTTTCCTCTAATAAAACTATGGAGTTCGGTATTTTCAAAAATCAACAGCACTAGCAAATGTTGCTTGTTTATTTTTTGTAAAAATGGCAGAGCTCTTTCCATTGCATACATGCTTTCAAAATTGGTGTAAAGCATGATAAGGCTTCTGCCCTTCACTATATTCTTTACACTTCGATAAAGCAGTTCATAATTCGCTTCAAAGGGTTGCGGTTTTTCATGATAAAGCGCATTCATTATTTTCTTCAGCTGAAGCTGGCTTCTTTCAGCTGGGATAGTACTTCCAATTGCATAGCTGAAAGTAATAAGCCCCGTTTTATCATATTTTTTTAAAGCAATATTGGCAAGTACCAAAGAGGTGTTCACGCTGTAATCGAGCAAGCTCATGCCATTGAATGGCATGTGCATGTTTCGACTTTTGTCTATGATCATATAAACCTGCTGACTTCGCTCATCTTCATATTGGTTTACCATGAGGTTGTTTCTTCTTCCAGTGGCTTTCCAATTGATGCTGCGCACATCATCGCCTTGGGTGTACTGCTTTATTTTTTCAAACTCATAGCTATGTCCAATTCGACGTATTTTCTTAATTCCATCAAATGAAGAAACTCTTGCGAATGCCAGCAATTCGTACTTATTCATTTGAACTACCGATGGCATCACGGGCACCATTTCTTCTTCGGATGCAAGAATTCTTCGAGTCACTAACTGTAGGAATGTGGAAACGTGGGCATTGAAACTTCCAAAGAAATATTCACCACGCTCTACTGGGCGCAATTTATATTCCATCAATCGCTCTTCACGTCCGAGTAAAGAAAGCTTGAATTGGAGCCCTCTCCATTGAAATTGGAAGGGTATCTCATCATACGCATCTATTCGCAGTTTGAGGTTCGTTTGATTCTTCACATTGATTCGAATCACATTGTCGTCACCTAAAGAGAGCATTCTTCCAGCCTGGCGCTCAGCTGTAATCAATTGTTTTTTTGAAAAAAGAAGAATAGTCTCAACTGCTACAATTACTCCTGCTAACGCGAGTAGATATGTCGCAACAAACATGAGTTTGGGAATGAAAAATCCCAAGAAGAAAATAAAAACAATAGCCAATAGAACCGCAAAAAACCTGCGGCTCAGTTGGAATGCTTTAAGATATGATATGTTTTTGCCCTTGTTCAATTATCGAGGAACTTCAACATTTTCGAGAATATTCTTGATGATGTCTTCCACCGTAAATCCTTCCATTTCACGCTCATGACTTACTACAAGTCGGTGATTCAGGACAGGTAAAGCAACAATTTTAATATCGTCTGGTGTCACAAATTCTCGTCCACGAATTGCAGCTAGAGCTTTGGCTGTTTTAATAATAGCCAAAGAGGCGCGGGGAGAAGCTCCCATGAATAAATCGCCGTTGTTTCTGGTATTATTGATTACTGCGGCGATATATTTCAATAGTTCTGGACGTACATATATTTTTTCTACAAGCTTACTAAAGTTACTAATGTCACTGGGATGAAGCACTTTATCTACGTGTGTGGTGTGGCGGGCATCAAAATCAGCATGGAATTTTTCAATAATTGCCAATTCTTGCTCAAGGCTGGGATATGATAGTTTTAATCTGAAAACAAAACGGTCGAGCTCTGCCTCTGGCAAACTATAAGTTCCTTCTTGTTCAATTGGATTTTGAGTTGCAATCACAAAGAAGGGCTGACTCATGAGGTACGTTTCCCCATCGTAGGTAATTTGTTTTTCCTCCATTACTTCCATCAACGCTGCTTGAGTTTTGGCAGGAGATCGGTTGATTTCATCGATTAATATTATATTGGAAAAAATGGGACCTTTGCGGAAATAGAAATTGGATTCTTTGACATTGAATACTGATGTACCAGTAACATCGGTTGGCATCAAATCTGGCGTAAACTGTATCCTACTGAATCCTGCGTCGATTGTTTTCGCCAGAAGTTTTGCTGTGAGTGTTTTTGCGATTCCAGGCAAACCCTCAAGCAATACGTGGCCTCCTGTAATCATTGCAGCCATGAGCATATCAATGGTGTTTTCCTGGCCTATTACAACTTTAGATATTTCACCCTTTACCCGATCCACAGATTCGAATATTGGACGCACATCCACACGGTGCTCGGTCATGAGCCCTTGAGCCCATTCACTGGTGTAAACTGGTGTAGATTCTGGTTGGGGTTCTTGATTCAATTCGCTCATGGCTATTTGCTGGATTTATAAAATTCTTCTAATTTATGATGAAAGGATAGCATCGCTGGAGTGTCAACTTTATCCAAATTTTTAAAGTATCCTTCTGCTTTTATTATTGATTTAATCAACTCAACGTTGGTGTTTGTTTTAACGGCGATGGATCGAATAGCTGCGTCATCGTCCCAAGTTATATTCTTGGGTAAATGGATATTAAATCGATCCCGAAGATAGAATTTGAATTGATCAGATTTGAGTTGAATAAGTTGTTTGTGATCCGTTTGTGACAGAAACAGCTGAGCAATCACTTCTGCATATTCTATGCTGGTATTTTCCTTTTTAACTGCGATTGGAATTGGTCTTTGCTTGCGTTTTGCTCCGAAGAGTAGGTATAGTAAAACTCCTGCCAGCAATAAATACCACCCTTTCCGAAGTGAAGGTTCGCTTAGGATGAATTCCATAGGGCCTTCCTCGGCAACTGATGGACTGTTGGAATCATTGATTTCCGTGTAGTCGAAGTACCTGTTATCTTCTGACCAGTATATCTTTCCTGTGCCCAATTCATCAAAGACTGAGCGCGCATAATTCATCTTCTTTTCGTCCAGGAGATGGTAATTTGAAAATGCTACAGGATTGAGGTGCAAGTAAAATGTTCCCTTGCCGAAACTTACTTTTATAAAATTGGGATATACAAATTCCGGATTGGAAGCGTCGGATCGAACAACGCCTAGAATTTCAATTTTATCTTTTGGAATGAATTCAAATAGAGTAGTATTAAACGCCCACCATTCCCAGTATACCGGTTCGAAATCTATAATTAATTCATGCGTATATTTTGTTTTATCAAGGCAAATTAATTCACCATTCCAGTAACTTTGAAATACAGAGGTGTCTTCTTCATTTTTACATATAAACTTAGATACAATAGTTTCGCTGGTGAAGCTTTCTAGATATTGAAGTTGAGTCAAATAATACAAAGAGTCGTAGGGCTCTTCTTCATAGTCTTCATAGGCGGGGGTTGTAGCCTCTTCGTCGTATGTCTCTGGCTCGCCATCATAAATATCATACGGATCTTCCAGAATTAATGTGTCCTCGATTGCCGCTGTTTGTTCTTCAATTATTCCAAGATTTTTTAAAGCTTCTGAGTGGCTTTCGGGAGATTCCTTCGCCAACTTCATCAGCATACTCGCAAGCAGACGCGCATCGATGCGATTGGCGATGATATAGGCATTGTTTCCATCTGCTACAAAATTCACAATCGAGTCAATGTCACGCATGGAAGTTTGTAAAGCCTCCCCAATGAAAACATAATTATCACCACCATTTTTATTCTCTTTCAGATCTCTATAGGTGCTATCTTTTATAAAGGTAAATTCTGAGTTTGCAGAATTTTTTTCCAAAAGGGTTTTTACAATATGAGTTCCATAAGGCTCTTTGCTGTCGTAGCGATAATTTTGACTCCAATCGACTTCATTATTCATATAAAAAAATAAAACACCACCAAGTAGTAGCATGAGCGCTACTATGACGACTATTATGGTGTTGTTATTTTTCAAGAAGAAAGTTTATTTTTAAATAAATTAAATTGCGATTGAAGTTGACCGAATTGTTCTTTTGTAATTTTCTGATCACCATACCAAACAATCTCGAATACCAAGGTTAAATCCCTGAAATGAGTATAGTTTGGTTTTTGTCGGGTTTCGTTTAGAAAATCTTGATTTGTTTTGTCTTTTTTCCAAAGAATCCAAGAGCTTTCGTGCATTTTCTGTAGCAGTTGCAAGAATAATATTCTTACCGCCACACGATAATCTTCTTTTTCCAGCGCGAGTTTTAAATATTTATCGAAGTCTGATTCCAATACCTCCTCTTCCAATCTTGCGAGCTGAAAATCTAAGTCTGCTGTTATTTTTTTATCTGAAACATGAGATCCTTTTAATAAATAAATCAATGCTATTATTAGCAGTATAATGACCAGCGTAATTATAAAGAATTTAGCGGCGGGGCGGTCTAACCAGTCAAAACTCCAGAATGAATTGTCTTGGGCAAATTCGATCTCATCAAATTCTAATTCTACTTTCTTTTTTTCTTTTTTTATGTATTCAATATCTTCTTTCGTTTCAAGCCACGTCTGATTGGTCCAAACGCGGGAAGAGTCGCTCTGAGCCGCAGAGACAAGAGTCGTGATAAATAAAATCACTGATAGAAAAAATATTTTATACCTCTTTCTCAATGCCGTAAGCTCTTTTACTTAATCCAATTTTTTTGATTGATTCAATCAAAGAAGAAGATGTTGCGATTTCTCTTCCGCTATAAAACAAAAGATAACTGGAAATAATGTTGAATGAAATAACGAAAATTAACCCGAATATCACTAGGAGAGAATAAAGTATGAATGGGATTTCAGGAGCAATTGTCCAAGAACTGGGAATGTTCATTTGAACAAATTCAAAAAATAACCAAATTAAATTTACAGGACGTCCCGTGAATATAAATCCGAATATTGTCAGAACGAAACCATTTAATACCAACAAAACGATCCATTGAATGCCGTGTATGCTCCAGAAATTACCAATGGTTTTCCAAAAATTAAAACGAATAATGTTTCCAAATGCATGTTTAGAACTGAGTAGAAAACAGTCAGCAATCCAAGCAGATACAAGCCACATTAGGCAGATAGGCCAGAGGAAAACGAGTATGAAAAATGTAGTTGCACTGCCTAGTTCCAACGTACAGAATATAATTGCGGTTACGATAAGTGCATTTATAAATTGAAGGAGAATTTTTTTTGGTAACTCGTGTTTGCAGGCCTTACTTGTCAATATCAAAAAGGAAACTAATGAGGTTGCAATGGCTGGAATTCCAACGCCATAGAAGACGAGATTATCTATATCGCTAAATAACATCATATACGGCGTCCAAGGCCAGAAGAAGAACAAAAAACTAAACTCGATAAACTCATTTAATTGAAATAATGAACTAAGAACCCAATCTGTTTTTAGGCCAAGCGTGAAAGTGAGAATGGTTGCCATAAAAAGGGAGACAAGACTCAGTGGTTTCGCCAATTTTAAGACGATGGCAAATGTTTCATTGAATATTTGCCCAGTTGATTTGATTATGTTGAAGTTTATGCTCGTTTTATTATTTAATGATATCTCTTCTTCATTAATTGAAGCAAAAGCACCTTTTTTGTTTCTGTAATATGGATACCATACAAAATAACCAATTACGATAGCGGCAGACATCAAAATAGATAATGCCCTCAAGAAATTGGGCAAGGCTGTGAATCTTGTTAAAAATGACTCGATGAATGCTGCGTACAGGAGAAAAAGAAACACGGGAATCATTACTTTAATTCCACTGCGCGCTTGCATTATCATAGATTCGAGTCGGGAGTAAGTACCTGGGAATAAAATCCCTTTGGCTATCATAAAACCTGCGGCACCTGAGAGTACAATCATGCTAAGTTCTAATGTGCCATGTTGCATAACTGTTAGAACGCTTTCGGTCGCCAAATCTCGCTTGAAAAAGAAATGCATGAATGCTCCAAACATTATTCCGTTGGAGAGTAGAAGGTAGGCCGTTCCAACGCCACAGAAAAGACCTAGTACGAATGCGGCGAGGCTAATTTGAATATTATTGATAGCGATTCGGAAAAACATTTCTATTGGATCCGATGATTTATACACCTTCATTGGATCGCCCTCGGAAATAAATTGCTCCGTCATTTCAACGTAACCATCGCTCAAAACGATTCTTGCGAAATCTGGATAGTACATGTCTGAAAAAACACCAATTGAAATACCAAGTGAAAACAGAAGAAAAGAGTATAAGAGCGGTAGGCGACCATTCCAAAGCGCCGCGGGAAGATCTGTAGACCAGAAGCCTCGTTTATTGCTTTTGCGGTCGCGTTTGTTCTTGTAAATCTGAGAGTGTATTTTTTGGGATACACTGTTGAGATAAACTTTAACAGACCTATTGGGGTAATAGGTTTGAGCATAGCTCAAGTCATCTGTTAATTCAACAAAAAGCGAAGTCAGTCGGTCGGGATCTTTTTCATCTGATTTCAGAACCTCTTCGAACTCTTTCCATTTTTCCTTATTTTGCGCAATGAAATCTGTCTCTTGCATATAGTACTTTCGCCTGAGGCCTGACGAAAGTAATGAATAATTTGATTGATGAAAACGGTTGAAATAAAAACAACGCAGAATGTTCCTATCACATACGAGCTGGCTCCGGCACGAGATCGTATAGTGGCGTTTGTTTTGGATTCAATTTTCAAGACTGTTGCCACGGGAATTATCACGCTTCTATTGTCGCTTGTAATTGCAATGAATGGCAATACGGGCCTGGTGATTTATGTTTTGTTGATTTTTCCAATCATCACCTTTTACTCCCTCATATTTGAAATGCTCTTTCACGGTCAGACGCCGGCTAAAATGTTGATGAAAATTCGAGTCATCAAGTTAAATGGCAAGCAGGCTCAACCACAAGACTATCTCATACGCTGGGTTTTTAGGTTGATAGACATTTATTTAACAGCCGGTATTTCGGGCATTACTATGATTATCTCATCTCCGAATTCACAGCGAGCAGGTGATTTGTTATCGAATATGATTGTTGTAAAGGCCGAATCAAGAATGACGATTTCATTGCGAGAAATTTTGAGAATTGACAACCGTGTGAACTATCAACCTCAATATGTAGGCATCAAAAACTTTAGAGAAGAAGATATCATTTTGATTAAAAATACCTTAGATCGCCATTCGAAATACGGGAATGAGTCGCACGAAGAGGCGATTATCTTGTTGGCTCAAACACTCAGTGAGCGTTTAGGAGTGCCGCCTCCGAAGGGAGACAGAGTTGGTTTTTTAAAAACTATTGTAAAAGACTATATTGTACTCACAAGGTAAACAGGTCCTCAACAACAGTTTGTATGTCCTGTTCTTCTATTTCTACATCCCACTGAGCATTTCCTAAACCCAAAGGAAGAGCGAAAAGGATTCTGCCATTCCTATTTTTCTTGTCATTTCGAATGTAGGGAATCAAATCTTCAAAGTAAAGTCCTTTGGGAAGAGCATAATTGGCTTCAATCAATTGCTTGATTTTATAAAAATCACTTTGTGACAAGCGACCTGTTTGGGCTGCGAGTGCCGATTCTGCGAGCATTCCAATGGCCACTGCGTGGCCATGAGTCACGGGGGCAAGTTTTTCTAAAAGCGCCGATTCTATTGCATGGCCGATGGTGTGGCCAAAATTTAGAATTTTTCGACGCCCTTTTTCTGTAAAGTCTTCCGAAACTATTTCCTCTTTGATGGTCGCACTTCTTTCGATGAATAGTGAGATATGATCTGGATTTTCAATCTCAATAGATTCAAGAGCAGTGAAAAGTTGGGCATCTGCAATGATGGCGTGCTTGAGCATCTCCGCATATCCAGACTTAAGCTCCTCAACGGGAAGTGTTTGAATAAATGCTGGATGTATAAGCACTGCTTTTGGAGGCGAGAAACTGCCAATGATGTTTTTGTGATAATTAAAGTCAAGTCCCGTTTTACCACCGATGGCAGCATCGCACATTGCCATAACGGATGTGGGAATATGGATAAACGGAATTCCTCTTTTAAACACGGCCGCTATAAAACCGCCGAGATCTGTAACTACGCCTCCTCCTATATTTATAATGACGGAGTGCCGGTCTGCATTGGCTTCCAGTAAGCCTGTCCATATTTGAGTAGCAATATCCAGATTTTTTGATTCTTCACCTGCGTCTATTTCGAAGATCTCAACATTCTTTTCCTGATTCAAAAGAGGCAATAATTCTGGCAAAACAAATTGTTGCACATTCGAGTCAGTGATAATAAAGAGGCTAGAAGCGTTGGACGTGAGTCGACCAAGCTGCTCAGCTAGATGCTCGATGTTGTAATGAAAGGATAATGCGCTCATTTGTTTGGCTGTGGCGCGAAGGTAGGTATAAAAAAAAAGAGGTCATCGACCTCTTTTTTGTGGTGCCAGCTGGAATCGAACCAGCGACACAAGGATTTTCAGTCCTTTGCTCTACCAACTGAGCTATGGCACCGATAAAGCGGGTGCAAATGTATACATAAATTTAATATTCCATAGGTTCAAGTGGTTTTTTTTCACTTTTTTATTTAATCCATTCGTTTTCAATACGAAAATTTACTTTTTCTTAATGAAGCCTTTATTACCCGTATTTTATCTGAAATACCTTTGCGTAGTTCTACGGGATGAGGGTGGGATTTTTTGTGATTAAAGGTTGCTTTTTTTCGACAAGTTGATAAAAAACGTCGATTTTCAAAAAAAAATTTGGCTAGAAATCAAAAAGTCCTTTACTTTTGTCTCGTTATTATACTAACCGTAAACACTTTTATTTAATTAACCAAAACTCTCAATTATGAAGAGAAACTTACGTTCAACCGACGTAGAGGGTTGTTGTGGCACGGCCACGTCAACTTTCAAATGGGTTACGAAGCTCATGCTTCTTGTCCCTGTTTTTGTTATGTGGGGCTTGACGAACGTCAACGCTCAAGAATCGGACGATTGCGATCCGTTTTTGTCTATTGAATGTCCGGTAGAAACAAGCGTTGCTTGTGACCAGACAGAAAATCTTTCACTTACTGGAACTCCATCAATCGAGTTCAACGTGTGTGGAAATGATGACTTGGTTAATTCAGAATTTTCTGACCAAGTTATCCCAGGTGGTTCTGCTTGTTCTTACACTATCATCCGTACTTGGGTGGTTTCTGTAGGTGACTTGGTAGAAACATGCACACAAAGCATCAGCGTGATTGACAACGTTGGTCCAATGTTCTCACCTCTTGAGAACGTAAGCGTTCAGTGTGTTGAGGATGTAGTAGCTCCAGAAGTTACAGCATCTGATGCATGCAGCGAAGACGTGGACATTATTTCGTTTGAATCACACACTGCTGGTGTTGTAAAAATTTGCACACTTACTACGCCTCAAGGTCCAGGTCCAGACGGATCACTTTGGCTTTTCGGTGCAGCTGCTTCTGGCAACGCTGCAAGCGATTGGTGGCAGTGGACTGGTAACCCAACTCTTACAGTTTATGACGACGGTACTGCACACCTTCAAGGTAATGTAGTTAACTTGTTGGACGTAAATCAAGGTTGGGCTGTTAGTGTTTGGTTGGAAAACCGCGCTAACTGGGCTACTTGGAGTGGTCTTGGTCGCTGGTATAAGAATGACCTCGGTCTTGCTGGTAACAACTATTTGAACTGGGATTACTATGAACTCGTTTCAGGTTTCTCAAATCTTACTGGTACTGGTAGCTATGCTGGTAACATTCTTTATCTTTCTCACCAACCTTCAAACTACTTCTTCGGATGGCAGTGCGGTATTGGAGCTAACAACAGAAACGCCAACGAAGGTCTTTCTGGTTGGTTCTTCTACAACGGTTGGTTCAACGGTGAGTGGGTAAACGGACATGGTGACATCTTCACCAACAAGTCTTGCGTGCCTGTAACTCCAGAAGGCGAATGTGAAGATGAATTTACATACTTCTTCCGCGCTGTGGATGCTTGCGGTAACCAAAGCTTCACTTCTCAAGTAGTTTCTGTTGAAGATACTATTGCTCCTGAATTTGTAGATTGCCCAGCTGGTTTCGAACAAGAGTGCGATATTGCTCTTCCAGAACCAGCAATGCCATCTGCTACTGATAACTGTGATGACGAAGTTACAATCCTCTACCTCGGCGAAACTACTTCTGCCGGTGAAGGTTGTGACGTGATCGTTACACGCACTTGGGCTGCTGAAGATGACTGTGGAAACAGAACTCTTTGCATCCAAGAAATCGTATTAATCGATACAACGGCTCCAGAATTTACATTTGTTCCAGAAGCAGCAACTTACGAGTGCGATGAAGACGTCGTTTACGAAGATGCTACTGCAACAGATGTTTGCCACCCAGAAACAGTTTCTATCGAGGTTTCTGTAGATACTATCGCTGGCAACTGTCCAAATAACTACACTATCGTTCGCACATTTACTGCAAATGATGGATGTGGAAATAGCTCTACTGCAACTCAAAACATCACTGTACAAGACACTACAGCTCCAGAATTCAACGAATTCGAGCCTTATGTAATGATCGAGTGTGATGAATTGGATGAGTACGTTGCTCCAACTGCTACAGACAACTGTGGTGAAGTTACTGTAACTCTCGAAGAAGAGTTATTGAACTCAGGTGGATGTCTTGGCGTTCTTGAGCGTCACTATGTAGCTACCGACGAGTGTGGAAACTCAACTGAAGCAGTTGTGTTTATTGCTCTTCAAGATACTACTGCTCCTGTAGTAGAAAACCCTGCTGACTTCACTGTAGAATGTGATGTAGTTCCAGCTCAACCAGAAGTTCCAGTTTCTGATAACTGCGAAGGTGTTGTAACTGTAGTTCCTTCTTCAGTAAGAATTGACGGTGAGTGTGAAAACTCATACACTCTTATCTGGACATGGACTGCTACTGACTATTGCGAAAACGTAACTGTAGTTAGCACAACTGTAACTGTTCAGGATACTACTAACCCAATACTTTCAGAAGTTCCAGCTGACGTAACAATTTCTTGCGAGGATGAAATCCCAGCAGTTCAATTGCCAATTGGTACTGACAACTGTGATGACGAGGTAGAAGTATCTCACACAGACATGATCACTCCAGGTGAGTGTCCAAATGAGTATGTAATTACTCGTATGTTCCGTGGATTTGACAACTGTGGCAACCAAGCTATGGCTGTTCAGTACATCACTGTAGTTGATGATATCAACCCAACAGTAGAAGGTGTTGAGGCATTGACTTTTGAGTGTGACGAAGATATCGTTTGGCAAGAGCCATCTTACGGTGATTCTTGTGGCGATGCTACAATCTCATTCGTAGACGAGACTATCTCTGAAGGCGATTGCTTCTCTCAATACGCACGTATTTACACAGTAACTGATGCTTGTGGAAACACTGCAACATTTACTCAAGTTGCTACAGTAGTTGATACTACTGCTCCTTCTTTCGAAGGAAGCCTTGTAGAGATCAACCGTCCATGTGACGACTATCTTGGTAATTACGTAGTAGTTGATGACAACTGTAACGAATTCGAAGTTACTTTCGAAGATGATATGGTAAGCGGTGGCTGTCAAGGTCGCGTAATTCGCACTTACACTGCAATTGACGCTTGTCAAAATGCATCTACATTCATGCAGATCATCACATTGACTGACGAAATCGACCCAACATTCGAAGTATTGACTGAACAGACTACTTATGAGTGCGGAGACGAGTTCTCTACACCAGTTGTAGTATTCTCTGATAACTGTGACGAAGAAGTAGAAGTTTCTACTGAAGTTGTAGATACAGAAGTTGGTTGCCCACGCACTATCACTTACACTTTCACAGGTGTTGATAATTGTGGTAACGACGCTGTAGCTGTTGTTGTTTACACTATCGTTGATACAACTGCTCCAGAAGTAATTGCTCCACAAGGAAACGAATTCTCTTGCGACGAGGATGTAGTTTATGGCAGTGCTACTGCTACAGACGTATGTTCTGATGTAACGATTACATTCGCTGACGATACAATCGCTGGTGACTGTCCAAACCGTTATGAAATCGTTCGTACTTGGTTCGGTACTGATGCTTGCGGTAATGTAGGTGAAGCAACAACTTCATACTTCATTTTCGACAATACAGCTCCTGAGTTTGACGAATACGTAGCTGAATACTCTATCGAGTGCAGCGACGATCTTCCAGTTTACCAATTGAGCGCTTCAGATAACTGCGAAGGTGAAGTAACTATCACACCAGCAGAAGAAATTATCCCTGGTTCATGTATCAATGAGTACACCATCGTGCGTACTTACACTGCTACTGACGCATGTGGTAATTCATCTCAAGCTGTTGTTACAATCAACGTAAACGACACTACTGCTCCAGAAATCTCTGGTCAATTTGAAATCAACCGTCCATGTGACGACTATGCTGGAATCTTCGTTGAAGCTTCTGACAACTGTGAAGGTGACGTAACAATCACTGCTGTTGATGATATCGTAAGCGGTGGTTGTCAAGGTCGCGTAATTCGCGTTTACACAGCAACTGACGTTTGTGGTAACTCTTCTGAGTTCACACAATTCATCACATTGACTGACGAAATTGACCCAACATTCGAAGTATTAACTGAGCAGACTACTTATGAGTGCGGAGACGAGTTCTCTACACCAGTTGTAGTATTCTCTGATAACTGTGACGAAGAAGTAGAAGTTTCTACTGAAGTTGTAGATACAGAAGTTGGTTGCCCACGCACTATCACTTACACTTTCACAGGTGTTGATAATTGTGGTAACGACGCTGTAGCTGTTGTTGTTTACACTATCGTTGATACAACTGCTCCAGAAGTAATTGCTCCACAAGGAAACGAATTCTCTTGCGACGAGGATGTAGTTTATGGCAGTGCTACTGCTACAGACGTATGTTCTGATGTAACGATTACATTCGCTGACGATACAATCGCTGGTGACTGTCCAAACCGTTATGAAATCGTTCGTACTTGGTTCGGTACTGATGCTTGCGGCAATGTAGGTGAAGCAACAACTTCATACTTCATTTTCGACGATTCAGCTCCTGAGTTTGATGAGTATGTTGCTGAATACACTATCGAGTGTAGCGACGAGCTTCCAGTTTACCAATTGAGCGCTTCTGATAATTGCGAAGGCGAAGTAACGATAACTCCTTCTGAGGACATCGTGCCAGGTTCATGTATCAATGAGTACACTATCGTGCGTACTTACACTGCTACTGACGCTTGTGGTAATTCATCATTGGCTGTTGTTACAATCAATGTAAACGATACTACAGGTCCAGAAATCTCTGGTCAATTTGAAATCACTCGTCCATGTGATGACTATGAAGGAATCTTCATTGAAGCTTCTGACAACTGTGAAGGTGACGTAACAATCACTTCTGTTGATGATATCGTAAGTGGTGGCTGTCAAGGTCGCGTAATCCGCATCTACACTGCTACTGACGTTTGTGGTAACTCTTCTGTGTTTACACAATTCATTACATTGACTGACGAAGTAGCTCCAACAATGGAAGTTATCGTTGGCGCAACTGAATTTGAGTGTGGTGATGAGTATTCAGCACCAGTAGTTAACTTCTCTGACAACTGTGATACAGAGTTGGAACTTGCTTCTTCAGTTGAAGTATCTGACGGTATCTGCCCACAGACAATTACTTATTCATTCAGCGCTACTGACAACTGTGGTAACACAGCTGATACTACAATCGTTTACACAATTGTAGATACTACTGCTCCAGTATGGAATGGTGAAGGTTTCGAAACTACTATTTCTTGCGGAACAGCGATCAACTTGATCCTTCCAACTGCAACTGATGTTTGCAGCGGTGATGATGTAACTGTATCGTCTTCAATGGAAGTTCTTCCTGGTACTTGTCCTTCTAACTACACTGAAGTTTACACTTACATCGCAACTGACGTTTGTGGAAACGCTTCTGAGCCATTGGTAATTTCAGTTACTTATGTTGACGAAGTTGCTCCAGAATGGACAAGCGAAGTAGCTGGTGGTCCAGTTTCATGTGACGACGTAGAAGACATCGTGTATGAAGTTCCATCTGCATTTGACTTCTGCTCTGAGTTTGAAATCAGCACAGAGACAGATATTATCGAAGGAAGCTGCCCAAGCAACTATACTATCGTTAAGACTTACACAGCAATTGACGAGTGTGGTAACGTAAGCGAGCCATATTCTGTATTCTACAACGTGTTTGATCTTGAGGCGCCAGTATTTGAAACTGAGCTTTCTGATCTTTCATTTGAGTGTCCAGTTGAAATCGTTCCTGTTGATGTAGTTGTTACTGACAACTGCAGCACATTCGAAGTAACTACAGATGTAGAAACAATCTGGAGTGATGAGTGTGGAAACGGTTACTTCTTCGTTAGCTACGTGGCAGTGGATGCTTGTGGTAACTCAAGCGAAACTGGTTACTATGTAAACATTTATGACGAAACAGCTCCAGTATTGAGCGAAGAGCCTGCTAACCTTGTGTTGGATTGCTCTGAAACTCTTCCTGAGGCTCCAGTTGTAACTGCAACTGACAACTGTGGTGAAATCATTGAAGTTGATTACACTGAAACATTTGTAGGTGAGCAACCAACTCCTGGTGCTATCGCAGATTGTAACATCTTGACACCAGAGCTTCCAACTCCAAATTCTTGTAACTATCCTTATGACTGGGCAATGGCTTTGTTCGCAATGCCATCAGCTCACCGCTACTACCAAGTAGCTGAGGGTAGCTTCGTACAATTCGAAGACAGAATTGAAGTTACTGCTACTATGGTGAATGCTGCTAATCCAGCAAATGGTTTCTTCGTAAACGTTACTTTCACCAACCCAATGACTTGGGAAGAGTGGAGCAATCAATCGTTCCCAACTGGCTTCAAGGCTGATTGTGGTGGTGAGGATGCTAACTTCGCTGATTGGATGTACTACTTGTTGCAAGCTGGTGAAGGTGCTGAATTGGTTGGTTTCGGAGCTTACGAAGGTTCTGCTATCAACTTGGTACACGCTCCTGCAAACAACTACTTCGGATTCCAGTATGGTAACGGTGCAAACAACTACAACGGTGCTGACAACGGCTTCGGTGGTTGGTTCACTTACAACGGTGTATTCCTCGTGAATGGTTCTCCAATCATGAGCGGAAACGCTGCTGGTGCTGGTGACTTTGCATTCGAATTGGATTGCTGCCCAGACTACGAAGTAGTTCGCACTTGGACTGCTACAGATTGCACTGGCAACACTGTAGTTCACACACAAACTATCTCTTGGGAAGGTACAACTGCCCCAGGTACTGGTGGTAATGGTGAGACAGCTCCAATCGCAAACGAAGAGACAAATGGCAACGTTGGTATCGTAGCGGTATTCCCGAACCCATCTAACGTGTCATCTGAGATCAAGTTTACATCTGAAATCAACAACCAAGTAATGGTTGATGTAATCGACTTGACAGGACGTGTTGTTGCTAAGTTGTATGACGGTCGCGTTGTAGCTGGTGAAGTTTACAAAGTGACATTGAACACTGCAGCTTTGAACAATGGTATCTACCAAGTTCGTATGATTTCTAATAACGCTGTATCTACTAAGCAGCTTCAGATCATGAAGTAATTGGTTAGATAAACTATCTAATATTTTTAAAAGCGCCCCTCAATCATTGAGGGGCGCTTTTTTTTTATCTAATCGGAGCTATATTTGCAAACCTAATTAGTTACTAGTGACTAGATACTAGTGACTAGTTAAGTGGCTAGTGATTAGCGACTAGTGCCTGCCCCTTTGGGGACTAGATACTAGTGACTTTTTCTAGTCTCTAGTAGTTAGTAACTAGTAACTAGTATCTAGTCTCTAGATTTGGAGAGTTGTCTGAGTGGTCGAAAGAGCACGCCTGGAAAGTGTGTATACCCCAAAAGGGTATCCAGGGTTCGAATCCCTGACTCTCCGCATGAATAGAATGAGAATCAGAAACAGAACGAGAATGAGTTCTGGGTTTGATTCTCTTTTTTTTTCTCAGAAAACTCACTCCATCTCTTTACTCTATTCATTTTCATTCTCATTCTGCTTCTCGTTCTAGAATTGAATGCTGACCATGTATCGATCATAATCATTATATATTTACGAACGCTTCTGTTTTTGAGGGAGCTTTCACTCCCTATGGTACATTTGAGTTTGAATTAGTTGAATTGGAATTTCATCATGGTTTCTATAGCAAAGGAGGCCACCACGCATTAATAAGTGTCACTGATCTTCAGCTATGTGCTAATCAAGATGGTGTGGTTATAAAGACTAGAAAATAGTAAAAATTAATAATATGCAACTTTTAAAAATTGATATTCAAAGACCTGAGCTTTTGGCGACTGAGGCAGATTTTATTGAATTTGAGGAAAAATTTAATGTTGTACTTCCAAGTTATTTAAAGGAGTTTATTGCAGTTTATGGTGGTCAGAGTGTGCTTGAAGAGTATTTTATTTGTGAGAATGGCGATTGGGAACGCCTTGATTTTTTTATTCCTCTCTTGAAACGACATGCGGGTTATTGTATAGAGCATGTTAGCATGGCCTTAAAAGAAGTTTGGGGCGAAGTGAAGTATATTGGATTTGCAACGTGCTCATCGATAACTCTTTATGTGAAAATAGGAGGAGATGATGATGGAGATATATACTACTGGTATGAGGGTCGTGAAGATAAGGATTATCTTCTTCGATTCGAAAATTTTACTTTTGAAAGTTTAATAAATAGTTTAAGTGCTGTTGACCCTGATGAACAAGAACCAGTATAAATTTCATACGATATGAATAAACATGTAGATTATGGGCTAACATTTGTGAATGAAGAGTTCGCCGGTGAAGTAAAGACATATTTTCCATTCATATCAAAACAAATTGAATAAATATGAATTATATTTTTCAAGTTACCGAAATGTTAGAACCTAATGGTTCCAGCTACACATGTCCAGCAACTATTTTTCTGGATGATTTTCCTAACCTCTACAAGTTTCAATCAGATGTGAATTCTTTGGTCAGAGTTAATTATTTGAATGAAATAATTGCGTCACTCCAGAATCTTTTGGAATCTACTAGTGTTGAGTCATATAAATGGGGTCATGAAATTTATAGTATTATTTGTGATGGAAATTACTGTAGATGTCATGATAATTTCTCCTCTACTCCCGAAAAATTGGCTGATGCAGAGTTGATATTGTCAACAGACGAGGTCCTTCAATTGATGACAGATTGGAGAGCTTTTGTAATTCAATGGCGAATTGAAATTGTAGGTCAAGATCCTAACTTATTCACCTAAAAATAAAAGATAAACAAAACATAATCACTGGCTGCTATAGCATAATCGGGTTGAAGGATGCTTTGATATTTGGCACTTTAAGCCCTTGTCTAGATCCTAGGGCTTTTCCACTGGACGGGATTTTTTGTGGAGGGTTGATGGAATTAAAATTGATCCAGATAGACTTATTAGATATAGGAAGGGAGGTTAAATCTCTAGTAGCTGTTGTAACAATTTTTATTTTATAAGTATCAACTAACCGCAGAGGCGCAGAGGCCGCAAAGTAGCGCAGAGAGGTTCGCTTGAGTTGGCCAAAGATGTCCTCCAAATTCCAAATTCCTACTTCTCGTTCTCGTTCTCGTTCTTGTTCTCGTTCTTGTTCTTGTTCTCGTTCTGATGTATCTTCGATAAAACAATAGAAATAAAGATTATTATGCAACAACTAACAATTCGTAAAGGTTTTGTTCCATTGGATATGGAAGATATAACCCATGTTGAAACTCGTTTTAATATCGTTTTCCCACCTGATTTCATTGCCTTTATGCAGCTGTATCAGGGAGCAATGGTAAGGGAAAACTGTTTTATGCACCCACATCCGCTTGATCATGAAAATTATATATACATAACAGACTTTTCAGAGGTTAAATTTAAAGGTCATAATTTCAGCATTGAAAGGTGGTTGGAAAATTTTATTGGAATGAAAGAAGACCTTCCGTCTATATATTATGGACTTTGGCTTTCTTTCGGTTCGGATGACTGTTCTCGGAATTTGTGCTATTCGTTAAATCCCGAAACATTTGGTCAAATCTTTCTTTACAGTCCATATGATGGCAGTGAAGATCCATTTGATTTCTTGAGCCCTAGTTTAGAAGACTTCGTAAATGCACTTATAGAAGAACCTGATGAAGCGGACAATAGCCCCGTAATTTAAAATTTTAAGCGAATGGAATATTCTCATACAAACTTAGGTCTCCATTTTGGAAACCGTATTCATAGGAATAGGGTGATTAAGGATATTGTTATTTTGTATCCTTCTCATGCAGAATTGTGAAATTATTTGATGTATTTCAATAATAGTCCAAAAAAAAATTAATTGTTTGACTCGTAATTACTACAAATAAATATTACAATTGAAATTTAATAGCCAACGAGATAACCTTGCAATATGAGCGCAATTCACAAAAATTACGGTATCCAGTTTTTGAATGTTATCAGAGACGGAAAGTACTATAAAACAGTTGAGCCAATTAATCGGAATTCTGAGTCTGTTGTGATTTCTATGTTGTATTATATAATTTGTCTTGGTCCTGAGTATTCAATGTTGAATAAAGCCATCAATAAGATAACCGAGGCGATAGATAGTAACACTTTTTATTTCGAGTACTATGATTTTATGGAGGTGACTTGCGAAAATGGGGTGGCCACTATTTGTTATGATGGAGGTGGCGACGAGAGAATTATCCCTCAGCAGGATTACTTGAACATTTTATTAGAGTTAAGAGAATTTGTCATGCAACCACCCTTACATGGGCAGTGAATGATTGGGAATTGTATCATGGTCTTAAATATTCTGAAGTGGATGTAGAGATTAATAACATGACTTTGCAAGAAATGAAAAATTTAAATAGTTTTTTGAATAATTAATAAATGAAAAAATGAGAGCTCTAACAAAATTGACACAGAACTTTCCAGTAACTCAATCTGACTTCGAGAGTTTTGAGGAACATATTGGTCGTATTTTGCCTCAAGAATTAAAAGATTTGTTCATTGAATATGCAGGTAGTTCAGTTCTTGAAAAGATGGTTCCTCCGGGAGATTATGCTGAAGTTCACTGGTTTTTGCTACTATCACCATTGTACCCGAAATGTCCTACAATATTTGAATACTTCGAAAATGTAAATTGGTATATGGAAGCGATGGCGGATGAGTATGACGAGGATGAAGTAGGCGCTGTTGCATTTCATCAATTTGGCTGGGTGCCATTCGCAAGGTACCATGATGATTTATTTTGTTACCAATTATCTGGCGAGGGTGCGGGTAGCATTTATTTACTTAAAGATGAAAATCGTATGGACGACACCTTTGAGTTTATCGCTAATTCATTAGACGAGTTCCTAGATTCACTCTACCCAGATCCGAATCAGCCTGTATAGTAAGCAAATTAAAAAATATTCTAGACATATGAGTGTACACGAGAACTATGGATTGCGTTTTGAGAACCATCCAATTTATGGGTCCTATTTGAAAGAGGTTAGATCGACAAGTTCGGAAACTTTTCGCTTAGTAATTTTCTTGTCGCATCTAAAGGATAATAGGAATGATATTGTTAATACCTATATACCTTTAGTTGATGAGTCTATTTTAAACTCCGAAGTGAATACGATTTTCTGATTCGAAAACTCAAGCAAATTATATATTCCCAATCAAAACTAACAGCATTACCGCAAGCGACTTTGAGGGGAAATTATTAGTAGAAGGAAAAGAAGTTTCATTCAAATTACTTAATAGCCCCCTTGGATTATGAATATAACCGAATTTTCTTATCAAGACAAATCAATCGCAATGCGAGAATATTTCGCCGAAGTAGTTGCTCAACTTATTTGTGAATCAATTGAGCAATCTGAATTGTCAAATTATTCTATAAGTATTCAACATTTTTATCGTCATTGTGATTCAGCTAGATTGGGTAGGCAATCGGGTTGGTTGCACTTTACTCTTGATATTTATCTTCCAACTGTAGCCGAGAAGATGGTGTTACACGAAATTCTAAGTGACGTAATGGCTAGACTTTTGACTTTTGATGAATATTTATCTGTTGATTATTTGAACCAAATGGAGTCGAATAAACACGACATCGACGCCCGGTGGAATTGGCCGAGACCAATAAAGAACACAAACATGCAAACTATAATGCTTTTACTTCAGGAGTTGATTGCTGGTAATTGTGAAATTGATAATTGCGAACTCAACTTTACAGGTTGGACGCCCAACCCATTTGGATATAATTTACCATAATTAATTGTTTCAATAAATTCAACAATGGAAAAAATTTTGTTTAAAAAATTTCACACAGACAATCGATACTAAAGGAATACACAATGATGAATCTTGAAAGTAATGATCTTAAGAAAAAGTGATTTTTATTGGTTAGTCTTCATAGTTTCATTTTCACTAATGTAAAACATTAACTGAATATTTTGATAAACATAATTGGCCAAAAAAGTGGCGATAACAGAATAAGTGATGTTCTTGATCTCGGAAAGAGGAATGCAAAAAATTAGGAATGTTTCTTCACGGTGCTTTTCTAGACCATCTAAAGAAGCAATGGATATACGTGGCATTAGATGGGGATAAGGTTGTTGGTTATTTGTTGTTCAGAATCTCAAAATCAAAACTCATTATCAGTGTTGTTCACTTATGCGTAGATTTATCAAAACAACTCAAGATTTGGATGAGGCTACTTTTGAAATGATAGTTGAACACATTAAGAATTAATGAAATGAGAAAAATTGAAATATTTTTGGAACCCAGCGCTTTTGTTCCCAATAATCTTAATTACGATCTCCTCATTCCATACGGAACGCTTGCATTGATGGTGAGATATTTGAAGGAGCTTGACATTTCTAAAGCAGTTCTGTTTTTAGATCTCATAGTTACAAGAGAGGAGTATAATATGATTTACGGGATATCTCAATCTGGCATAGAAGATGATGAAATTACGTGCGTTTTTGACGCTGTGAAACTTCAAGAATGTATTAATTTTTTTGATGATATTGTCATTCCTTCATTAGAGCAGGAAAGCCAGCGCCTTTTCATTACGTATGGTGGCGAGGAACAATTTATTGAGGATTTTGGATCTATCAAATTACTACTTCCAAATTTAATTTTTAGTACCTGGAAGGGTGATGAATTTAATGACGACCCAGAAGATTTAGCTTTTTTTTATTTTACCATCTTGAAAGCTATTTTTGCAAAGGCTATCGAGGCGAATCAGCCCTATAGGATTATTTAGAATCACCAGTGTCCAGAGTTACTTTTTGATTTGTAGGCATTGATGTACGAAGCGCTCTGTTTCATTTTAAAAGTGTACCGGCCCCTGTTTTCTGTGCAATAGAAAATGGGGTTTCAATGACTTTCGCTTCTTCTTTTTTGAGGTTTTTTAAATATTCCCTCGCTCAGGTAAGTCTGTGGTGGTTTCTGAGGGAGCGTTGCCGCTTACTTTCCGCTGAAAGGGGAGCAAATGGAATAGAAAGCCTCTGCTATAGGTTTTGATTTATTTTAAATAGCAAAACTTTCAACTATTCTTCAGGATTGATATTATTCGCTTTGCAGTAATTTTAAAAAGTTCTATCTCCCTCCCCCCGAAAATCAACGAAAAAAAAACGGCGCATAAATTGCGCGGGATTTTTTGGGGCTTTGGAAAGGGCTGTCAATAAAGGCTTTTGGGAGGGGAGTTCACGATTAAATAGATACTAACGACTAGTGACTAGTGACTAACGACTAGATACTAACGATTAGTGACTAGTTTGGCGAAATGTACTTTCCTTGATCCCGATTCCCTTGTTCCCAGTACCCCCTTGTTCTTGTTCTTGTTCTTGTTCTTGTTCTTGTTCCCGTTCTAGTTCTCGTAGTGTAGCCCCGTCGGGAATCGAACCCGAATCTACAGTTTAGGAAACCGCTATTCTATCCGTTGAACTACAGGGCCAAAGATTTACGGTGCGAAGATAGGAAATTAGCGACGAGGGGCGAGGGTCTAGCGACTTGTGACAGGAGGTGAAGGCGGCAGCGTTCTAAGATAATTTCGAATTTCGAATTTCGAATTCCGAATTTCGAATTTTGAATTCCGAATTCCGAATTCCGAATTCCGAATTCCGAATCGTTTATCACATGCTGCGGGCGATGTGGGTGAGCCATTTTTCAACGGACTCCGTGAAGGAGGCGCGCATGATGGGCTTGGAAATATAATCATCCATTCCGGCGAGAAGGCAACGCTCTTTTTCTCCTTCAACGGTGCCAGCAGTGAGCGCTATGACCACACACTTGCGCTCTTCTTCTATACGCCGCAACTCTTGAGTGGTCTCATAACCATTTTTCTGAGGCATCTGAACGTCCATGAAAATAATATCTGGCTTGTGAAGCTTATATAAATCCAACGCTTCATTGCCACTCGCTGCACCATAGATGTTGGCGTTCGGATACAAATCACGCAAAAGGGTTTTTGCTAACAACATATTTACGGGATTGTCTTCCGCTATCAAGAAGGTCACACTCGACTTAAACAGCTCATTGGCTTCCAAGCGAGGCATTGGTTCGCTTGTCTGACTAGACTTGCGAGTGGTGGACCAATCCTCAGCTAAAACAGTTTCGCTGCCATAGCGATTCAATTTTATATCAAAATAAAAAATGGACCCCCGGTTCATCTCACTTTCCACTTTCATCGATGTACCCATCAGCCCTAAAAGCTTATTAGATATAGTGAGGCCTAAGCCCGTTCCTCCATATTCCCTGGTAGTGCTTGTATCAGCTTGAGAAAACGCTTCGAAAATTTTTCTCTGCTTTGATGGCTCAATGCCTATCCCCGTGTCAATAACAGAAAAACGTAGCGCCACTTTTTGTTCTTGCTGATTCAACAATTCCATCTTCAAAGTAACACTGCCCTTTGCGGTAAACTTAATGGCATTGCTCATTAGGTTGACCAAGATCTGTCGCAACCTAACAGAGTCCGACTGCACATAGCGTGGTACTTCTCCTTCAATATTAAAATTGAGCTCTAACCCTTTCTGGTAAGCGCTATAGCTCACAATAGTTTGTATTTGTTTTTTTAAATCCAATAAATCAGTGCGAGATAAATCAAGCTCCATTTTACCTGATTCTATTTTTGAAAAATCTAGCACATCGTTTATTATATCGAGCAATGAATTTGCAGATTGATGCACTGTTTGGGCGTATTGCTTTTGATTGTCATCCAATGGTGTGCGTATCAACAAGTCCGAAAATCCAATTACGGCATTGAGGGGAGTTCGAATCTCATGGCTCATATTGGTAAGGAACTCTGACTTTGCCAAACTTGCGGCATCAGCCATCTCTTTGGATCGCTGAATTTTCTTTCTGTTAACCAGCATCACGATTACAAATGCAATCATGCCGATAAATGCACCGATCAAAATGTTTAGCTGATAGGTTCTATTTTTTAGTACCTGCTTTTGCTCCATTTCCTTCGCAAGGTTTTCCTGGTCCTTTGCGAGAATTTTCTTATCATATTCATACTCGGTAGCAAGGCGAGTGATTTGTGCTTGAACTTGTTCGTTGCTCAGACTGTCTTCAAATGATTTGTGCAACTCATAACTTTCAAGTGCTGATTTATAATCCGACTTTGATTTATAAATCTCTGTGAGCGTACCATAAATATCGCGCAATAATATTGTCGCTTTTAATTTCTTAGCGAGCTCAAGTGATTTGTTTGCATAATCGAGAGAGACACTATAGTTCTTCATCATCTTATGCACATTCGCCATTCCTTTGTACGAAAAGGCAAGCCCCCAATCATTATGTAGTTCGATTTGTACTGGAATCGCTTTATTATAGTAGTCGATGGCCTTAGAGAATTCTTTCATTTGTCCATAAACGCCACCAAGATTGCTGTGGGTAAGCGCTAAGCCATAGGAATCATTTAGATTTTCGCAAATTTTATTACTCTGAAAATAATAATCTAGCGCTAATTCAAATTCCTCGCGACCTTCATAGACTAGCGCAATATTGTTAAGCGTTTGGGCCTCGCTAAGTTTGTCGTTAATTTTTCTTTTAATTGACAAGCTCTTAAAATAATATTCCAATGCTGTGTCATACCTGGTAAGATCGTTATAGACCATACCAATATTGTTTAAGACGTATGACTGCTCTTTTTCGAGTTTGGCTTTTTCTGAGATAGTCAACGCTTCGAATAATTTTTCAAGGGCTTTATCTGATCTGCCAATTCTATGAAGGGCTAACCCGAGATTGTTCTTCGCTTTTGACAGTTCTTTGTCATCGCGATTTTCTAGATACAAGATAGACTTTTCGAAAACTGCAATTGCGCTTAGAAAATCTTCCAATTGTTGAAGTGCACCACCTTTTATTCGGAGCGCCTTTCCCATCAATAAACTATCCGATATGCCTTCACCGAAAGAGTATGTTTCGTTCATCCAAATAACCACCTTATCGGTAGGTAATTCGTTAATTCGATCAATTACCTCGTAATAAACTTTAGCTTTTTTTTCGTTAGAATTGGCAGCATCCAAAACAGAGCGCAGGCTATCGATACCCGTTGATTGTGCGTCACAAAAAACAGGAAAAAAAGCACTTAGGAGTGCCGTCAACAATAGGATATTCGTTTTGGTTTTCAAGTAATCAAAAAAAAGTGAAGTCGTCAAGAGTTTCAAAGATATTAAACTTGAATATTCTACGAGAAAAAAAATACTAGAAATGATAATCGAAGACGAATTTCACTAGTTCGACCTACTCTTTGTTTACCGCATATCACCGCGACCAAAAACTATTGGATAATAGTCCACCTAGTCCAGCGAAGAGAATGTGGTCAATTCGCCAGCTATGGGCAAAGCTAACTGCTCTTTTAGCGCTTTTCCGCTCAAACCTTTTCCGAGTAAAAACATTAGCTTGGTGAGAGCCGCCTCAGTGGTCATATCTGCACCACCAATGATCCCAATTTGTTGGAGAGCGGCTGATGTTTGATAGAGGCCTTGTTCAACAAAGCCTTTGCTGCATTGGGTTATGTTTAGAATGACTATTTCTTTTTGAGCCGCTTGTTGGAGTTCATTGATAAACCACTGTTCCTTCGGAGCGTTACCGCTGCCGTAGGTTTCGAGTATCAACCCTTTTAGATTGGGAATGTTAAGCACCGCTTGTACGTATGCTCTGCTCATTCCTGGGAATATTTTCAGTATCGCGACATCTGTTTGAAATACCGAGTGAACGTTCAATCGGTTTTTTTCTTTGCGCAAAAGTTTTTGATGATTATACAAAATATGTATTCCAATGCTCGCCAAATCATCATAGTTGGGACTACTAAAGGCATCGAAATTTTCAGTACTGAATTTGTGAGTGCGGTTGCCGCGGAAGAGTTTGGAGTCAAAAAGTACAGCTACTTCCTGAATCACAGGCTCGCCATTGCGGCGTGCGGTGGCGATTTCGATAGCGGTAATAAGATTTTCCTTTCCGTCGGTGCGCAATCTTCCGATGGGCAATTGCGATCCGGTTAGAATAACTGGCTTTGCGAGGCCATCTAGCATGAAACTCAATGCGCTGGCTGTGTAGGCCATGGTATCGGTGCCGTGTAGTATTACAAAACCACTATATTGATCATAGTTTTCCTCAATGATAGCGGCGATGCTCTGCCAGGTCGATACGTTGACATCCGATGAATCAATGGGTGTGTCAAAAGCTCTTACATCCAGATCATTCGCGAATTTTCGGAGTTCAGGTATATAGTTTTGAAGCTCGTTGAAATTAAGTGGAATGAGGCTTCCGTTTTCTGGATTTTCCATCATGCCAATGGTGCCGCCAGTATAGATGAGGAGTGTTTTCATACCAATTCTTTTTGCTGGAAAATTTTGTTGGCATTGAAAGTTGTTATGGCAGCTACATCTTCAATACTCATGTTTTTGGCCTCGGCTATTTTCTGTGCAATAATGGGAATATAAGAACTTTCGTTGCGTTTGCCACGGTGCGGAACAGGGGGTAAAAAAGGCGCGTCTGTCTCCATTACTAAGAACTCGGCTGGAATATCTGCGAGAACCTTCATGATTTTGGCGCGGTCGTAAGTCACCACACCACCAATACCCATCATGAAAGTTTTGTAACTCATTATTTTCTGAGCATCTTGAATAGATCCAGTAAAACAGTGGAATATCCCTGTCAAGCCAGAGTCTTTGTATTGATCCAATATTTCGAATATTTCCTTGAAGGATTCACGGGCATGGATCACGATTGGCTTTTCTTTTTTCAAAGCCCACTCTATCTGGCGAACGAAGGCTTTTTGTTGAATTGGTAATGTGGTCTTATCCCAGTAGAGATCAATTCCGATTTCGCCTACCGCAGCAAAGTCTCTTTTGTCCCACCACGCTTCCATTTCTGAGAGTACTTCTTCAAATCCATCTTTTACATCACACGGGTGAAGGCCCATCATGGGGATGAAAAAAGAAGGTTCGCGTGCTTCTAGTGTCAACATGCGAGGAATGCTCTCCAGATCTATGTTTGGAAGGAATATCTTTTGAATGCCTTGTGCTTTCGCTCGTTCAATCCACTCGTTTTGATCTTCTTCGAAGGCAGGCAGATAAACGTGGGCGTGCGTATCAATCCAATTCATAATGCAAATATACTCAGAGGTGGTGCTTATATTTGCGGCCGTTATGACACCAACGCGCATTCTCATAATTCGATTCAGTTCTATGGGTGATATAGTGCTCACGTCGCCCGTGATTCGAAGGCTTGTGCAACAACTGGAGGGTAATACAGAAATTCATTTTTTGACTAAAAAGGCATTTGCTCCTTTGTTGGAAAACAACCCTTTCATTCATCAAATTCATGTCATTGAAAAATCTGTTCAGGAAGTCATACCTGAATTGGAGGCTCTGGATTTTGATTATGTAGTGGATTTGCACAACAATATTCGAAGCAGAGTAGTGAAACGAAGATTAGGGCGTCTCAACTTCACCTTTAATAAACTTAATGTGCAGAAATGGTTGTTGGTTAATCTTGGAATCAACCGTATGCCTGATGTGCATGTTGTGGACCGCTATCTCGATACCATCAGTGCTTTTGGCACTTCTGACGATGGCAAGGGCTTGGATTATTTTTTACCGCATGAGCTTACGATTCGGAGTTTGAATCTACCTGTGGATTTTGTGGCTGTTGCTGTGGGAGCAGCGCATGTGGGCAAACGCATGCAACCGTCACTGATTATTGATTTTTGTAAACAGATAAATTTGCCTGTAGTGTTGTTGGGCGGCAAGGAAGATGTAGATGCAGGCGCTGAAATAGCATCACAATGTACACAAGCGATTGATTTGACGGGTAAATTGACGATTCATCAAAGCGCTGCTGTGATTAGAGAAGCTCGTGTGGTGGTAAGTGGTGATACCGGATTGATGCACATCGCAGCGGCTTTCAAAAAGAAAATTGTAAGCGTTTGGGGCTGTACCGCGCCGGTATTGGGCATGGCGCCATACCGACCGCACAAAGATTCCATGATCATAGAACCTCATGGACGTCGTCGCAGACCATGTTCTAAATTGGGAAATAAATGTAAGTACGGTAATGACAACCGATGTATTGACTCCGTATCAGCGTTGGAAATAGCGCAGGCTATTGAAAAGCTGTGGGCTCAATAAATAGAGCTTTCAACTCTGTCGCATCTTCTGGTTTCATTTTGCCCGCGAGTATCAGGCGCAACTGACGTCTTCTCAAAGCACCATCGTATCGACGCTGTTCTTCTTCGGTCTCAGGCACGAGGTCTGGTACATCGATGGGATTTCCAAGTTGGTCTACGGCCACGAAGGTGTAAATAGCTTCGTTACTCTTGATTTTTTTTCCAGTAACATTGTCCTCTATGAATACTTCCATGTACACTTCCATAGAAGAGCTGAAGGCGCGTGATACTTTGGCTTCGATGGTGACGATATCGCCGAGTTTGATTGGATGTTGAAAGGATACGTTGTTAACGGCTGCGGTCACAACGATGCGCTTGCAATGGCGATGAGCGCTAATGGCTGAGATGACGTCCATCCAGTTGAGGAGTTGTCCCCCCATGAGATTACCGAGCGTATTTGTATTTTCTGGGAGTACAAGGTGCGTAGCCGTGGCTAGCGTATCTTTTGCAAAATTCGACTTTTTCATCGCCGCAAAGATACGATGAAGGAAGGGCATTCATTACCTTTGGTTCTATGCTTAATTCCCGACTTTTTATTCTTTTAGCATTTCTTCAATTTTCTCTTTCTTCGATCGCGTCCGTTGATGGAATGTATCATCAGGCTTTCGGGGATGCCAAGAACCCAGCGATTTACTTTCTCCATGGCGGTCCAGGCTACAATAGCGCCACTTTCGAGTCATACACTGCCGCGAAGCTTGCGGAAGCAGGTTATTATGTGGTTGTTTACGACAGAATGGGCGAGGGGAGGAGTTCTAAAGACACAGCAGCCTTCAGTTTGAAAAGAGCCGGCGATGATTTAGTGGAATTGATGAAGCACTACAAGCATGAAAAAGCCTCATTTATTGGACATAGCTTTGGTGGAATGGTGGCAGTTCATTTCGCCAAACGATTTTCAGAAAAAGTGGAGAATATTTTTTTGGTAGGCGCCCCGATTAATTTGCAAGAAAGCTTTGCCACCATTCTTACAAATGCAGAGAATTATTACAAGGAGAGCAAGGATTCTACAGGTTTAGTTTTTTTGAATAATATTCGAAATATGGATCGCAGCTCTTTGTTCTACGCCAACCTGTGCTTTATGCAAGCGATGAAGACCAAGGCTTATTCTACGGATGTTACAACAGCCGAAGCCAAGGAGTTTTATAATTCGTCTCAAAGCAGTCCTCTTGCCAAGTATTTTTCGAAAATGGATAGTGATGCTCCGATGGGTTTTTACAAAAATGATAATTACACCAATCTCGATATATCGGATGATTTAAAAACATTAGTAAAGAATGGTGCTGCCATCTTTGGTATTTATGGCTCTGAAGACGGACTCTACAGCATGGATCAATTGAATCGACTTGAGACAATCCTTTTACCCGATCATTTTACCGTGATCGAACAATGCAGCCACTCTGTATTCATCGATCAGAGGGCGAGGTTTATTGAGCAAGTGAGGCTTTTCGATTCGATGGAGTGAATTTGGAATTTGGAGTTTGGAGTCCCGATAGCTATCGGGAGGAATTTGGAGATTGGAGTTTGGAAGTTGGAATTTGGAAGTTGGAGTCCCGATAACTATCGGGAGGAAGTTAGAATTTGGAGTTTTAGTTTTTTGACTAATTAAAACCACTACCCTTTGCGGGACTTGGCGTTCTTGGCGTCTTTGCGGTTGATTGATGCTTCCATAGTAGGAGGAATTATTGCTTTTAAGGGAGTAGACTCTCCTCGAATTCGAAAACTATTTCTAACGCAAAGCCGCAAAGGACGCAAAGATTCGCAAAGAGGTTTGTCAGAATTCTATAATTAATAGAACTCCAAATTCTAACTTCCAGACTCCCTCAGTATTTTATCCGCCAAAACAGAGGATAGTTTTTCGTAAGACTCTACTGTCCAGCCTGCTACGTGTGGACTGAATATCACATCATTTAATTCTTTTAATTCATTAAATTCAGGAGTATTCAAGTTTATTTTCTCAAAGGAAATTTCCTCATATTCCAATACATCTAAACAGGCTCCGAGGATTTTATTTGATTTTAATCCATCTAAAATGGCCTTAATTTCAGCTACTTGTCCTCTGCTCGTATTGATAAGATAGAAGGGTTTTGAGAATGATGCAATCCAATTCGCATTCACTAAATATTTGGTGTCTTCCAAAAGTGGAACGTGCAAACTCACGATATCACTCTCTTTTTTAAGCGTTTCCAAACTCACTTCCTGCACGTTGGCATCTCCGAAATTGGACTTGTATTTGTCGTAAGCAAGCACTCTGCAACCGAAGCCAGACAAGCGTTTGGCAAAAGCACTACCCATCACACCGTAGCCAATGATACCGACCGTTTTTCCCTCTAATTCCAATCCGCGGTTTGCTTCACGCTGCCATAGTCCGCTGCGCACTTCTCGATCTGCCATACGCAGTTTGTTGAACAACATTAGCAACATGCCGATGGCGTGTTCGGCTACTGCGGTGCTATTGCCTTCGGGTGAATTATAGACTTTAATTCCCAATTCTTCACAAGCCACGAGATCGATGTTTTCTAGCCCGCTGCCACTCCGTGCTATCCAGCGCAGGCTGGGGAAGCGCGATAAGAACTCTCGCGAAAGTCTAAATCTACTTCGAATGACAATGCCTATGAATCCATTGAGATCAATAGTTTCGGATGGAGTATTATAATCATGGATGCACTCATAGCCTGCATCTGTCAATCGCTTTTCGAGAATGGGATGAACGCTGTCTAAAAAAATTACTTTCATATTAAAGCGAGAGAATCGAATGACCGATGGTGAAATAGATGATCAATCCAAAGATATCATTGAGTGTTGTCACGAATGGTCCTGTGGCCAATGCAGGATCGATTTTAAATCGATGTAAGGTCATAGGGATCCATGTTCCAAAGAAGCTCGCGAAAATGATTACACTGAATAATGCGATAGAGGCAGTGAGGCTGAGGTGGTATTCAAAATGGAAGAGCATGCTCACCCCAAAGATGATGAGTGAACAAATTAGTCCATTGAATAATCCAACTCCCAACTCTTTCGCAAGTTTTTGCGCCAATGATTCGTCCAGTGCACTTTTATTGGCCAAGGCTTTCACCACAAGTGCGGCAGATTGTACTCCCACATTTCCTCCCATCGCTGCGATGAGCGGCATGAATACAGCCATTTGAGGATTTTCCGTAATGTCGAATACACCGATGATGTTGGCGCTGATCATACCACCCATCATTCCAATCAATAGCCATGGCAGGCGTGCGCGTGTGAGCGTCATGATGCTGTCGCCCGATTCTACGTCTTCGGAGATACCGCTCGCCATCTGGTAGTCCTTATCGGCTTCTTCTTGAATCACGTCTACGATATCATCGATGGTGATTCGGCCGAGCAATACGTCGCTTTCATTGACAACAGGCAATACAACCATGTCGTATTTTTTCATGATATTGGCTACCTCTTCGGCGCTGGCAGTGTCGAGTACTTTGCGCACTTTTATTTCGCGCACGAGTTCTTTAATCATCGTACGCATGCTGGAGCTCGCGAATATCATGGATTTTACGCTGAGTGTGCCGAGGAGCACATCCTTGTCGTCCACCACATAGATGGTGTAGATGTTGTCTATATATTCTGCCTGGCGTCGCATTTCGCGAATGGCTTGAGCGACTGTCCAGTTGAGATTCACTTTTACTAATTCTTTCCCCATGAGCGCGCCGGCGGTTCCTTCTTCATAGGTGAGAAGGTCGATGATATCGCTTGCTTGTTCCTCATCTTCTAGGAGCGCGATTACTTCTTCTTGCTTGTCTTCGGGGAGCTCAGAGATCACGTCTGCCGCGTCATCGGAGTCGATATTGTCTATTACGAAGTCGGCAATTTCTCGGCTGGTGAGGCTTGAAAGGAGTTTTTCACGAACGTCTTCATCCAGCTCGAGCATTACCTCGGCTGCGCGTTCTTCTTCTAAAAGTCTGTAAACATAGGCCGCCTCTTCCCTTCGCAGTTCGTTGATGAGTTCAGCGATATCTGCGGGGTGTATATCTTTCGTTACTTCGAGGAGCGCGGTGTCTCTACCATCCGCAATCCACTCGCGAATCTCCGAAAGAAGCTCTTTGGTAAGATTCCATTGCATAAGGGAACGGGACTACTCATGAATTTTAAATTATCGTAGCAAAGGTAAGGCAGAATTGCCTTTTGAGCGAACACAAAAAATTATGTTTGTTCGCCCTTCTTAGCGCGGCGATTCTTGTAGATTTTAGCAAAAAAGGCAAGAAGAAATCCTGTGCCCACAAGACCTACCGAACCCCAAATCCAAGAAACGCTGTCTTTGAGTACCACGAGGAATACAATCGCAACGAGGAGTAAGGTTCCTACCTCATTCATCAAACGCAGATAGAACGAGCGATACGCCGATGGATTTTCTCCTAATCTTTTGTACACGCGTTGTCCAAAGACTTGATAAATTAGAAGACAGAGGATGAAAAATAATTTCAAATGCATCCACGGTTCGGCCAGCATATCTGGATTCATCACAATGAGTGACGGGCCGAAAAAGAGCGTGAGGATGCACGAAGGCCAAGTGATGATATACCAGAGGCGACGTTCCATCAATTGCAATTGAGCGAGCAAAATACTGCGGTCGGGTTCGGCCTTTGCAGCCACTTCTACGTGGTAAACAAACAGACGGAACATATAGAACAAGCCTGCAAACCAGGTTACGATAAAAATGATATGCAGTGCTTTAAAGATATCGTACATCAGAGTAAGTTTTTCTTCTTTTTACAACGTTCTACAGAACCCAAGTACACATCGATGTTGGCATCGACAAGGGTGAGGCGTGCGGCCATTTTGTAATGTTCGATTGCCTCGTCGTAGCGCCCCATCATTTCACAAGCGATGGCCATCTCGTTGTAGGCCTGAGGCTTGTCGATGCCTGGAACTTCGAGTGCCTTTTGCATCAATTCAAACTGTTCTTGGTGTTTTCCAAGGGTGGAAAATAGGAATGAAGTATTGAGATAGATGGGAGTGTATTCAGGGTCGAGGACGAGACATTTGCGATACATTTCTTCGGCCTTCTTATAGTCTTTGTATTGCGTCTCATAAATCCACCCCAAATGATTATAAGCGCGGCCATAGTCGGGCGCTTCGACCAATATTACTTCGAGCGTCGAAAAGGCTTCGGTAATTCTTTTTTCTTTAATTAATTGATCTGCTTCAAAAAACAAATCATCGAGTCGCTGTCGTTGCAAAAAATCCATAGCGCGAAGATAGGGAACTGGAGCGAGAATGAGAATGAGAATGAGAATGAGAATGAGAATGAGAATGAGAATGAGAACGGGAACGGGAACGAGAACGGGAACGGGAACGAGAACGAGAACGGGAACGGGAACAAGAACGGGAACAAGAACAAGAACGGGAACGAGAACGGGAACGAGAACGGGAACGAGAACGGGAACGAGAACGGGAACAAGGGAACAGGGGAACAAGGGGGATTTTGGGAATAGGGGGATTTGGGAATTTGGAGTCCCGGTAGTTGTGGAGAGGAAATTGGAGATTGGAGGGATTAAGCAGACTTTTGTTATTTTTGGTTGATTGATAATAAACGAAATCTTCGCGCTCTTATGACTAAGCTATCATTCGATCTAGGTACTTTCATTACCATCCTGATGCTCCATTTTTTTACTTGTTGTTATTCCCAATACAACGACTCCTACCTTGATAGCCTATATGATAAAGCATGGAATCAATATGATATTTTTCAAATGGCTTCAATTGAAGAAAGTGATCCGTATAAAAGACTTAAGAGTGGTTTTTACGATCAAAGGCAAATGAGGCTTAAGTATTTTTCGCATTATAAGATTGATCCAATCGAAATTAATAATTGTCATGAATTGACCTATTTAACTTTTAGTGAGATATCAGATCCAGCCATTCTACAAAAAATCAAGTTTGAGAATTTTCCTGAATTAAGGAAATTCGGGATTTTGGACAACCTGTTAACAAATGAAATTCTTTTAGAGCTTTGTAAGTGCAAAAAACTGAGATATCTAATCATTATTGGTAGTGCCGAGTCATTAGTAATTCCAAAGGAGATTATAAATCTAAGTAATTTACAAGCGCTTAGAATTTCTTCTGTGAAATTTAAAAGTGTTTCTTCTCAGTTTTCTAGTGTAGCGCCAAAAGAACTTGCCTATATGGGTTGTGATTTTAACGGAAATGAGGAGTATCTATTTTCTGGCGGTAAGGTTGAACTTTTGGAAATGTTTAGTTACATAAAGAAGTTACCTGAGTCAATGGCGCAAATGACCTCGTTGAGTCGGTTATATATGATGGGCTCAGGAGTTGAAGACGTTGATGTTCTTGAAGAGTGTAAAAATTTGTTTATTATAAATTTATCAAGCTCAGCCCTTACAAAACTGCCTTCGCTTAAGTACACTAAACTTAGAGTTCTAGGTCTGATGGGTGTTCAGTTGAAAAATCTGCCGGAATTACCTAATTCGATAGCAAGTATTCAAATCGAAAACTCAAAAGTGCAGGATTTTAATCTTAAAATAGAAGATCCTGGTGAAGTTAAATTTATTATCATAAAGGAAACCCCTTTAGAATCAATTCCTGAGTCATGGAGGAGATTGAGGAATTTGAATTTTTTGCATTTGATGTATACAAACTTGAGAGAGCTACCGGATTGGATTTCTGAATTGCCGATAGAAACATTGGATCTTCACAAGCATAAACTTTTAGCACTACCAAAGGATTTTCATAAATTACCATTGAAACAATTTAACCTGGGATCTTTGACAAAAGTAAAGAATTGGCAAGAAGTTTTTATGCTCAAGAATCCTGTGAATTGGAGTTTTGGTATTTCAGGGGTTACAGAAGCTGAAAGGGAACTTTTAAAATCAAATCCTGAAATATATCCGTTTTATCAAAAAGCGCAAAGTCAATATGGAAACTATACGCCTATTATAATCACTCTTTTTACAAGATGATTGGGATTGTTTTCGCTCCCCGCCAGCCCATGAATGGGCAGGCTATTGAAATTAATTCTGAATTCTGAATTCTGAATCTCTCGTTCTTGTTCCCGTTCTTGTTCTCGTTCTTATTTCCGTTTTCGCTCCCCGCCAGCCCATGAATAGGCAGACTGTTGAAATTAATTCTGAATTCCGAATCACTAGTGTCCGGTAAACTTTTTTAAACGTTACTTTTT
>CAYRZQ010000011.1:0-53953 GCA_964428835.1 uncultured Comamonadaceae bacterium
TTGCGGCAAATCACAACATCAGGTCCTGCATTTACAGTTGGACTTGATGTCACTGTGATAGTTCTTGTATCGGTGTTCGTGCAGCCATTGGCGTTAGATACTGTATAGGTTACAACAAAATTGCCAACACCACAAGGAGAAAACTGACCAGAAGCGCTAACACAAGAGCCAGACCATGTTCCACCTACAGGTACTTGCCCCGTCAAGACGAAGGCTGGAGATTGATCACAAATAGTGATATCACTACCTGCATCTACTGAGGGAAGTGGATTTACTGTCACTACAACGTCGTCTGATGCTGCGCATGAACGCGCATCAGTAACACTTAATAGGTATGTCGTATTAGCAGAAGGACTTGCGGTTGGGGTTAATGATGTTGATGAAGACAACGAACCCGCGTTTGACCAAGAAATAGTATATGGCGCCAAGCCTCCGCTTACAGAACCGTTCAAGACAACAGAACCTCCTACGCAGAGAGAAAGATTTGATCCCGCATTCACTGTTGGAAGACCAAATACATTGACGCTAACAACGTCTGTGCTTGTGCACGTTCCATCATTAACGGAATAAGTCAAATTATAAGATCCAACAACCGCCGGATTGAAGACGCCTGAAGGAGTCACATGCGTGCTTCCCGACCAAGTTCCACCTGGTGTCACAGCATTCAATTGAAATGGTGTAGAACCAATACAAGCTGTTCTATTCGGCCCAGCATCAATTGGCGTTGCGGTTACGACATTTACTATTCGTGTATCTGAAGCACTGCAACCAGCAGAGCTGATGAATGTATATGTCAATGTGAAACTACCCACAGTGGAAGGAGTGAAAACACCTGTCGGTGAAACTCCTGTTCCTGACCATGCACCACCAACAGGAGACTGTCCTGTGAGCGTAGTAGGCGCAGATTGATGACAAACAGTGATATCTGATCCTGCATTCACATTAGGTACTGAGTTTACCGTAACCACTGTATTATCAGAAGCTGTACACATACGTGCATCAGTTACTGTAAGCAAATATGTAGTAGTAGTGGAAGGACTCGCTGTTAGAGTAAGTGAAGATGATGATGAAAGTGAAGATGCATTAGACCATGAAATGTTATATGGAGCTAGACCGCCTGTAGCAGAAGCATTGATAACAACAGAGCTACCTGCACACATATTCAAAGATGCACCCGCGTCAACAACCGGCGGCGCAAATACGTTTACAGTAACCATATCAGTAACAGTGCATGACCCATCATTTACTGAATATGTAAGATCAAATGAACCGATTGTAGTTGGGTTGAACACACCTGCTGCGGTGACATTCGGATTTCCTGACCAAGTTCCTCCTGCTGTTACAGGAAAGAGTTGAAACGCTGTAGCTCCCACGCAAGCTGTTCTATTTGGACCTGCATCTACGGGAGAAGCTGCTGTGACATTTATTGTTCTGGTATCAGAATAGGTACAACCAATTGAAGTGGTCACTGTATAGGTCACCACATTAGCTCCCACTGTAGATGGGGTAAACAAACCTGATGGGGTAATATTGGTACCAGACCACACTCCACCAGATGGTGTAGCACCTGTGAGTTGCTGAGGGGTATTGCTTTGACAAAGGGTAAGATTGGCTCCTGCTTCAACTGATGTTGGCGACTGAACCGTCACTGTCACTTGTTCCTGAATATTACATTGTTTAGAGTCGACGGCTGTGACATTATACGTAACCGAATTGCTAGGACAAGCCGTTGGTGTTTGAGACAATGAGTTATTTACTGGACCACCACTCCAAGTATATAGTATGATGGGACCATTAGTGCTGACCGCATTTGCTCCGAGCTGAGCGCATCCGCCAGGACAAATAGTAACGTCTGCCACAGCCGTGATTGTTGGCTTAGGCAAAACTGTTATCACCATAGTGTCGCTTGATGGAGTGCAACTCGTATTAGTTAGAGTCAATGTATACGTACCAGCAGTGTTGGGGCTAAATACGTTTCCATTGAGCATTGAAGCGGGTGCACCTGACCACGTTCCACCAGAAGGAAGTGTGATATTACCTCCTTGATTTAAGCAACGCTCTATATCTGGACCAGCATTTACTGGACATTGGGCGAAAACATCACCGAAGACCAGAGTAATACTGAGCGTTAGCGTTATTCTAATAGTGTAAAATAAAACGTTTAAATGTCTCATTGTTCTTGATAGGGTTACGAACTTTCCGCTTTCTACGGGATACCACTCTGTTAGGTTACCTTTTGGAAAAAGTCGTCAAGAACACGAACTTGCAATTAGCGGGCACAAAGAGCACTTTATCAGCCATCAGCTGCAAAGTTGTTAATAATTCTAAGCCAGATTTTAAGGGTATTAAATACATGAAGGGCAGTGTTTGCTACAAAAGTAAGCAAAAAGAACCTTTATCAACAAGTTTTTAACAATTCGCCTACTAAGAAAAGTAGCACTTATTCAAAGGAGGTAGCATTTTAAAGCTAGCTACTTTATCCTTGGTAAGAACTTTTTCAACGAAACTGATGACTTTAGGATAGGCCTGAGCGAGTCGTTTATCAGCAGCATTGGTAGAAGAAGTTACCATTATAACATAGTAATCAATTTTTAGATTTAATTGCTCCAACTCGTCTAAAAAGCCCCAGCCATCCATTTCGGGCATATTGATATCTAACAAAATCAGGTAGGTGTCCGTGTTTCCCGAGGTATCCTGTTTTTCCAGATATTCGAGTGCCGAAGTAGCGTTCAGGAATGTTGAAGGGGAGCTATCAAGTTCAGCGGTTTTTACATTATTGGCTTGAAGCATTAACACTACGGGGTCGTCATCGACCAGAATCACATTCAGCTTTGCTGTTTTTTGTGAAGAATAATGAGCTGTATCGCTTATCAATCCATTGTTTGAATAGATGACTGCCTCAGCCTTTGAAGTAATATCCTTGACCACAGTATCTAATTCCAGAGCAGCATTAGCAATCTCTTGGGTGAAATGCTCAATTTCAATAGGAGTTTGATTTCTTTGATTTAAATAGTCGGTTATAGCCAAAAGCCTTGCGAGTGGAGCTCTGACAACGTGTGACTGTGTCCACGCTATTTCGGCTAGGCGTTGATTTCGCTCTTCAATAGCTCTCATTTGAGCTACTTTATCTGTGATGTCGAATATTATACCGATAAAGCGATCTGGGACGCCATCGAAAAACTCCAGCTTTGCCTTTAAATGCACCCACTTTCTATTTCCTTTCGCAGTCAAAATCTCGTATTCATGATTCAGATCTTCCCTTTTCTTCAATGCACGTTTGAAAATTCGATTTGCACTTTCTACTTTTCCTGCCTCAATAATCTTAACGACATCTCCAATATCCTTTTGTTGCAAGCCTACTTCGAGTATTTGAGATGTGACTGCCGTGATGAGGTGCTCGCCGGTTGCTATATCTATCTCCCAACCTCCCACCTTGGCGAGATTAGAGGTTTCTACCAATAGGTCTCTCATTTCACGCATCTCTTTCTCTGCGCGCTTTTTCGCTGACACATCTTCTATTGTGGTAAAATATCGTAAGGTTACTCCTTTATCGTTGGTAATGGATGAAACATTCACTTCTACAGGCAGTAGCTCTCCTCCTTTTGCTTTTAAAACTAATTCAAGCTTCTGGCTTTGATTATAGATTGTGTTTTGAATTGCATGAATTAACTTATGATTATCACTTTCACTAAAGAAGAAAAATGGTACAGATGCATTATTAAACTCCAATCTTGAATAACCAGTCATTGCCATGAATGCATCATTCACCTCCTTCACTCTTCCTTTTAAATCAAGAATCATTACACTTTCTGTCATGCGAGAGATTAGGCGCGAAGCGATGAATTGCTCTTGTCTAAGACTGCGTTCGGAACGTGCACGTTGAATTGCATTCTCTACCACGCTTGCATAAATACTGAGCAGGCGCAACTCTGGTATATCTTCTTGAGAGCGTTGTTTATCCCAATTGAATTCAATAAATCCATGGCAAACGCTTCCATACATCATTGGAATTAAATACAAGGTCTGTATTCCAGAAGGCACTGCAAAACCAGCGGCTAGATTGACCTTTGCAGAGTCAAGATTTTCTATGTAAACTGGTTTTCCTTCTTGATGAATAATCGAAAAATCATAGAAATCACTAATGCTTAAAAACTGTAAATCATCTTTAAGCTGATCCAGTTTTTCGTCAGTCCATTCATAAAGACATGAGACAAAACCATTGAGAAAATCATATTCGAATATCGCCACACGCTGGCAGTTGAGTAGCTCCGCTATTTCAACCATAGAATATTCAATACGTTCATCCAAGGCCATCTCGTCAGTGGCGATAAACGTCGCAGATGTTTTAGTAATTATCTCAAGAAATCGGTTCTGAGTCTGTATATAATCTTGCTTCTTTCTGAGCTCAGTAATATCGATGTGAGCGCCCAGCATTCTCGTCGGACGGCCTTGCTTATTAAAAACAGCTCTTCCCAAGCATCGAATCCACTTCACAGACCCATCTTTATGGTAATATCGAACGATAGAATCATACGAATACTTCGTTGGATCCTTGATATGGTTATTTATGAGTATTCGCGTTGCCTCGAGGTCGTCGGGATGAATCTTGTCCATCCAGGATTGAGGGGTATGCGGAAACTCGTTCGGGCTATACCCCAAAGTAGTCCAAAAGGACGGGGACATCCACTCATGATTGGGATTTTCTAAATCCCAAAACCAAATACCGTTCAGGATATTATCATGAATAAATGAGCAGACAGATGCATCGTCACGCATCGCCTCACGCAACTCTAATGCGAGGTAATGTTCTTTTTCTTCCAATGGCTCTACTTTTTTTGGGAGAGAGGTAAGAGTCTCTGGTTATTTTTTCAAATATAATATTCCTCTCCTCTAGCTCGTAGTGAATAATGTCACCCAAAAATAGCGTTAAGCCACAACTTTGGTACAGATCGACCTAAGCGAGTCTTGACTTGCGCTGTCGAGGGCACAAAAATCCATTAACTGTATCAACTCTTTGGTCGTTAATTGCTCATGCAACTCCCAACGAGACGTCGGACCATTAAGAACATGCACACGGCCATCTTTCAAAAACGCAATTCTGCAATCTCCATTTTTACGGAAATAGTGTATCAACCCTGGATGAAAGCGCTTGTCCAAAACCGGCAAAAAACCACCGAGTTCCATCACTTGTCTAAATCCATTGCTCAATAAGACATCCATCAACTCCTGAGAAGAAACCCATCCTTTGGGTCTAACATTTTTCTGACTGTACTTCATGGTGTTTGATTTTTTAGCAAATCAAACACCCTCTATTGTAATGTATTTACGATGAAGAACGAGCTGACTTCCACGCTTCAAATTCTTTCATCAATGACTTATAAAATAAGTCAGCTATTCGTTTTGCACCACCTGGTGTAAAGTGCGTATAATCTGGACCTGCGTAAGGAGGATTGCTGTTCACCCAGCTTACCATGCTATTCCTGCCCCCCATCACTTCATACATGTCCCAAAAACCGCAATCTTGAGCAAAAGCCGCTTCTTTCATAGCATCACGAACAGCTTCGAGATATGGCCACGTCTGGTAGTTGCCTTCCACACTCGTACTCATATCGCTCGGCCCGATCACAACGATGCTTGCTTCAGGGCATAATTGCTTCACATGTGCAATCTGACTTTTAAAATAATTACCAAAGTCTTTCGCTCCTTGAGCGTTCGTCAATGAGGGAACTGTATTTCCACCGAACTGCAAAATAATGAGGCGGGAATTGAGCCATTGCATTTCTGCTCTTAAATCTCGCGCATCCATTTTTCTAAAAATGGTTCCACTACTTCCTCTCCATGCAATATTATCTGCATAAACCCCTGCTCCACTTTCCAATGAAAGCGCATGTACTTCGGGACTTTCAGTACTTCTAAAGATAATCTTGACTTTTTTGCCGCTCGCACCGTTCAATGCCATAGACTCTCTCACGGGCTCTGAACTAACCATTACTGTAGTCGTTGAGACAATGCTGTCCTCTACTACCAGCTGAATTTCCGTTGGTGCTATGACATTTGCCAAATAGAAAACTATTTTACTAAAACTATTGCCACTTCGAGGAGCAATTTCAATCCATGCTTCTGTTGTATCTGCTCCTTCGGATAGATATTTTCCATATGCCCCCATAACGCCAAAGCGATTATGAGAAGTCTTCATATCTTCATATCCATACGCAGTATAACGCTTCCAGTTCCCGCTCCATGTCTGTGATATCGATGAATTAGACACTAAAGGCACAGGAGATATCAACCCTGTACCCCTGCCGCCAAATTGAGATTGCAATCGAGATCTCAGAAGCCCTGTCATACGATCACCTTCAATCTGAGAGTCGCCATAATGTAAAATGTGAATCGCACTGCTTGAAGCCGCGGACTCCAATGACTCAAAAAAACCAAACAACGAAGCGCTATTTTGATCTTTAAATTGAATAGAAGTAATTCCCTCGGAACGCGCTACTGAAATGCTATCCTTCGTGTCTTTCAGCGATGCAAGGCTGTCGCGCTCGGCAAGTAGTTTCTCCACGTCGATAGGCTGGGCAACACTGTCGGTCTCCCACAGGCTTTCAATTCTTTTAAACTTCAATTGATGTCCAAAGACTCGAATCCCATCTTTAGGAATAGCCACCATAGCCAGCACCATTAAGGCAAGCATACCACTTATATACAGAAAAACACGCCCAGGAGTCATCATTCGGCGGCGAAATTACTCCACAACCTTGAATTCTGTTCTGCGATTTCTCGCTCTGCCTTGATCCGTGTCATTGGTGTCTATTGGAGCTGTCTCTCCATAACCCTTATAACTTACTTTTCCCGCATCCACTCCCTTCTTGACCAAATAATCTACCACCGCTTTTGCTCTATTTTCTGATAAGATTTGGTTGGCCTGATCATTACCTACGTTATCGGTGTGTCCACCGATCTCAATTTTCACACTTGGATTGGCCTGTATCAATCCCGCGAGCTTATCTAGCTCAACACGCGATGCAGGAAGAAGATCGAAGCTATTAGAATTAAAAAACACATTATTCAAAACTACATTGGCGCCGACTTTCAATTTTTGGAGCTGCACATTCAAACGATAAGGCTGAGTGCTCTTATATTCTTTTAGAGAAAAATTTTCACTATGGAATAAAAAGCCTTCTTTACTCACATTCAGCGCATAATCCTTACCTGATGGAATGCATATTAGATAGTCTCCTGAACCTCCATTGCTATATGTTTCAGCAACCTGTTTGCCTGTTTCCAAATCAATCAACTCCACCTTCGCTCCTAACTTCTTAAACGTGTTTTTATCGCTAATGATTCCAGCGATATAAGTAACCAATCTCGGCCTTGCGAATGAATGCAATTCAAAACTGTACAAATCCAGTCCTCCGAAACCACCAGCGCGCTCACTTGCGAATAAAGCCACGGTTCCTGAAGCTGCTACCTGAATAGAATTTTCGTCACCCTTTGTATTGATTGGATATCCAAGATTGATGGGGGTATCCCATTCGCCGTTCGGCAATAATTCGCTTTTGAATATGTCCAATCCTCCCATACCTGGATGTCCATTGCTACTGAAATAAAGCGTATGACCGTCTGGATGTATCATTACACTTTCTTCTTCAAAAATGGTATTTACCTTTCCAGGGATCTTCTGCGCTGGCGACCATTTGCCATTGTCCATCAAATAACAATAATAGATATCCTGTTCTTTTATGCCTCGTGGCGAACGCTTTCCTCTAATGAAATAAAGGGTTCTGCCATCAGCGCTATAGCTAGGCTGGCTTTCCCAGGAACCGCTATTAATACCAGAACCCAGATTTTTGGCTGGCTGCCAATTATTACCTGATTTAATACTGAAGAATAAGTCACAACTTCCAATGCCCTCTCTGTTTCCGCCCCACATTCCATCGCCTGTTTCACATGCTGTAAAAATTAATGTCTGACCATCCGCTGAAAGACTCGGTGCACCTTCATTGGTGGCAGTATTAATTTCGGCTACCGGCGCGGCCACTGACCATTTTTCACCTTGTTTCTTTGAAAGAAAGAAATCCTCTTGTTTTCCAGAATATGCACCCGCTGTTGGAACAAGACGGGTGAATAATAATGTGGACTCATCCGCGGTGATACAAGGATAATATTCATTGTTCTCACTGTTTACTTCAGGACCAAGATTGATTGGATTGAAAGGTACGGGACTTGCGATCGCCTTTTTTGCGAAAACACAACTCGCCAAAATCACTTGTGCTCTTTTTTCGAGCTCTGGCGTGGCGTGAGGAAAAGGCATATACTTCGACACTGCCTTTTCAGCCTGCTCATAATTGCCCAATCCAAAATGGCTTTCAGCCAACATGAGCCAACCCTCTGGGTAGAATTTTTCGTTTACCGCCAACGCTCTCTCTAGAGGTGCGATGGTCTTTTCTGGCTGACGCATATCATCGAAGACTTGAGCGAGCATATAATGCGCCTCAATAAAATCGGGAGTGCTTTGAGTTAAGGATTCTAGAACATTAGCCGCCTCTTGATATTGGCGCTGATCATAAAGCGCCAGAGCCTCTTCATATTGTTTGATTGCCTTTTTTGAGGTAACCGAATATGTCGGCTTCGGTTGAGAATAAAGCGTTTGAGGAAAAAAGGTCATTCCCAAAACGAGCCCAACAAAGAGGATAAAAATCTGTTTCATATACTTATGTTAATGCCCGCAGGCAACATTCACGCCGAAAGTAACGTGGTATTAAATTATAAAATGTGAGCAACTCAATAATTTTCAACCAAGTTGTTGATAATACTTAACATTATAGAACGCCAACAAACCCAAAAGAGAGACTATTTTTGCACGTTTCTACTCAGAAGGATATATGACGCTTGAACCACTAGAGCTGCTGGAGATAAAAGAAGGCAAGAAGCTCTATGACTACCAAAACGATGCGCTCGAGAAGATTTTCGAGCGGCTTCGCAAGTTTCCAGAGAAGTACAATCTGTGCTTCCAGCTGCCCACGGGCGGAGGAAAAACCGTGATTTTTTCAGAAATCGCCAAGCGTTACATTAAAGAAACCGGCAAAAAAGTTCTCATCCTCACCCACCGCGTAGAGCTCCTAGGTCAGACAAGCAGAATGCTCGATGAATTTGGAGTACGCAACAAAATCATTATCAGCAAAGTCAAAGAACTGCCTGATCAGAACGACTATGACTGTTTTGTGGCGATGGTTGAAACACTCAACAATCGACTTCGTGATGAGAAAATTGAAATTGAAAAAGTCGGTTTGGTAATCGTCGATGAAGCTCACTACAACTCTTTTAGAAAATTATTCAAATGGTTTGAAAACAATGTGATTCTAGGCGTTACTGCCACTCCTCTGAGTAGTAACGTTCGCTTACCTCTCAATGAGAATTATCATGAGTTAATCGTTGGAGAAAGCATCTCTAGTTTAATTGAAAAAGGATTTTTGTCTAAAGCCACAACTTACAGCTACGACGTGAGCTTGCACTCGCTTAAGGTTGGCATCAATGGAGACTACACCGTGAGCAGTTCTGAAAAGTTATATGGTAATTTTTTCATGCAGGAAAAATTACTTTATGCTTATGAACAAAAAGCGCGAGGCACCAAAACGTTGATTTTTAATAATGGAATAAATACCTCTAAACAAGTTCAGCAAATGTTTGCTGAGGCTGGTTATGAGTGCAAACACTTAGACAATACTCATTCTGAGGTCGAACGGCGAGACATTCTAAAATGGTTCAGAGAAAAACCAAACGCAGTTTTATCTTCCGTATCGATCCTCACTACTGGTTTTGACGAACCAACGGTGCAAACTATTATTCTCAATCGAGCCACCAAGAGCCTCACGTTGTATCACCAAATGATTGGTCGTGGATCGCGCGTGATTCCAGGAAAAACTGACTTTACAGTTATCGATTTAGGAAATAATGCCCGCCGTTTTGGACTTTGGGAACAGTACATTAATTGGCAGGATATCTTCGCGCATCCACACGCTTACATTGAAAGCATTACAAGCGATGAAGCCATGGAGCGCGAGATAAAGTATGAAATGCCTGAAGAGGTTCGTGCCCGATTTATGAACTCCCCTGTGATTGACTTTGATATCAAAGAGGAATATGTGCGCACGATGCGCGCTGGAGGCAAAGCAAAAGATGTTCTCACCAAGTCTATCTATCAGCACAAAACCATCATAAAAGAAAACGCAAAAGACCTAGAAGAGGCCTTTGAATTGGCTAAAGTATTGGAGCCTGATGTAAAAAGTCGTGTTAAACACTATAGCTATTGCATTAGTAAAAGTACCGATAGCTATCTTGAGTGGCTGCGTGAAGAATACCTCCGTAAACTCCACTTCGAACTTCGTCAGTCCTTTGACTAAAGAACTGAAATAGAAGATTTTGACCTGAATTGTGGATTTTTTTTTGAGGAATGTTTCAAGTTGTTTTTTACATTCGCCTGCCCGATAATGTGTGACAGATAAAAGGAATAATCATGAAACTCAAGACAGATAATATTTTTCAGATAGTAGAATTTAAAACCACTCCCGATAAAGTTTATGAAGCCCTAATGAACGAAACCAAACATGCGGAGTTCACGGGAATGACTGCAAAACTTAATCCTGTGGTGGGTGGTGAATTTGAGGTAACTGACGGAGAAAGCTTTGGCTACAATGTATTCCTCGTACCTAATAAAACAATCGTTCAGTCATGGAGTCACCGTTCATTTGTGAGTGGCTTCTATTCAACTGTGCATATTGATATTGAAGAAAAAGACGGAGTTACAATCGTCAACTTTAACCACCTTGGGGTTCCTGAGGAGCACAGCGGATGGCTTACAGAAGGTTGGAAAAGGATTTATTGGGAGCCGTTGAAAGAATATCTCGAGAAGTAATTATTCTTCACATACTATTCGCTCGTCCTCTCTTCTAAAAAGGTTTTTAAATCCACAGAAGAATTCTTCGAGGGTGTCAAACTCTTCTTGATACAAGATACCTACGCCTTGCGTGTAAAGTGACTGTTGTGTGGTAATCATTCGGAAGTCATTGCTCTCATTGTAAACCACTAAACGAATTTTTCCTTCATCCGTGAGTTTATACTCCAGACGTACGTCACCAATTAAGTTGGATGGATTTTGATTCGCTGTGTTCCCAAGGGAAACACCTAAGTTGCTCGAGAACAACAGTCGATCATTAAAAAGTTGAGTGCTCAACGCGAGGGCTATTTCTTGGTTACTAATTTCATCTCCTGGTCGATAATTAAAACCTAAGTTGAAGTCATCACTAATTTGACTCAACCAATTAGACAGCTGTGATGAGAGCAATTCCGTTCCATTTTCTGAAAATGCTCTGTTGAAACCGCCACCGCTATTGACTGCCAATGGGCTGATAAAACTTCGCAATACGAGAAGTGAAAATGCCTGTCTGTTCTTTTCCTGATCGGTGCTTAGCACTGCTTGAACACGGCTCTTGGTAACCTCATCCACTGTTGGTAGCTCCACATCGAATGCCACCCCTGGATTAAACATTTTACCCGTGAGGTTCATCACCAAATCAATTGGTACACGTTGGCCAGAGGAGTTGATGGCGTCGGGGACAATATCTGCCAATGACGCCGAAACTTTATATACTGCTTTCAAATTCAAGTCTGCAGCAAAAGGATCGCCGTACCATGAAATAGTACCGCCAGGACGAACAGAAAATTCTTTGTTTAAAAGATTTTTAAGCGTAAATAAATAGTTTCCTTTTGTGAGTTCAACGGTTCCGTACATGGTAAAGGTTGAGAGATTATTGATCTCCATATTTATGTGTCCCTTTCCATTTCCGCTCATGATATCACCGACTGCTTCATCAAAGATTATCTGGAAATCCGCATCTGGCGTAATGTCCAAATCGAATTTTAGTTTTATGCCTGATAAGTCCAAAGGTTCTTCTATACCGATGTCTTTTGCACTTACAAATCGAATAAAGCTTCCGATGCCATTTTCTTCTGAAGAAGACATTGGCATAACGAATTTAGTTCCGTACTCTGTCTTCAAGTTGATATCAAACTCCAACTGGTCGTCATATCCGTAAATGCTCACATAACCTTTTGCATAACCCTTGCCGTAATAGAGCGAGTTTAAATCTTGATTCGTATTCATCACAAGCATACGCTCCTCCATGTCTACGATGATGTCAAAGTTCCAGTCACCAAATGCATTATGAAGAATCTGACCTGTCAAATAACCAGGATTATTTTCCTGATCCCTAACTCTGATGTGATCGAAGGTAAACATGTCGGGATAGATGCCTATCTGCTCTTCAATTTGGAATTTAGTATTTAGATAATCCACAAAGATGGATGCATTTTGAAGATAGGCAGTGCCGCGTAGCTCGGGTGACTCAGGCTTTCCAGTGATTGCAATCGTTCCGCTTGTCAAGCCTTGAATGTCCATGATCCCTTCTCCCAAAAATTCGTTGATAAATGCGAGGTCAAAATCCTGAATGGTAGCTACAAGATCAAGAGGACTTTCATCGTCGTTTAATTTATAATAACCTGCAAATGCCAAAGGCTTCATCTTCTCCTTTTCAATATCTCCATCAATTCTCAATCTTTTTAGGGCATTGTCATAAAGGGACTCAACACAAATATCTCCAACTGCATAATCGTTGAGCTTGAAGTCAATCAGCGTGAGATCACTTGTGAAAATTGAAGTCTGATATAAATTTCTAAACGCTGCGTTTCCGCTAAGTGTGCCATATAATGAAGGTTCTCCTCCAGTAAATGAATTGACATTAGAAACGTCAACCGCGGTGAGGTTGACAATCAATTGGTCTGAGGGTTTTTCTGAAATTAAGCCATTTACTTCCAATTTTTGATTTTGATTGTAAATCGCCAAATTTTTGAAATTGAATTGAGTGCTATCCATGCTAATTGTGGCACCCTGCGTGAAACTCCATTTTTGTTGATCAATAGTCACAGCGCTGCGATCAAAGATGAAATCATAATTTTCAAAACCTCTTACCTGAAACTTTCCATTCAAGTCTCCACTGTGTCTTGAAGTTGCATTTCCCCAGGCCATTGCTGTATAAATCGTATCCTTATCTGCTCGTCCGTCGATGGCGAAGTCGGCAAATGACAAGCCCTCTCCGATGTATAAACCATCACTGTTGATGTTGAAATACAAAGACTGATCGGGTCTCCTGGCGTCAATGGTCATGCCTCGAATTTCATTATCCTGATATGAAATTTTCGAACTTGTTGCGATTATTTCAAAGAAAGACCTCGTTTCATCCACGTTCACGTCAATTAAAGTCGCAGGAGCAATTTTCAACTCTGGGATAAAGACTTCACTGACTTGATCAAAGTTCAAAATGCGCAAATTCAAATCAAACTTCTGTTCGCGGTGGGTGCGAATGGGCGGTTTGAAATTCGGAATAATCTCACTGAGAATATCTTCAAACGATGGACCTAACTCTTCAATGTCAAAGTCACCCGTTAAGACGGCCACAGCGATATCACTATCCAAAACAAAACGTACCTCATTTCCTCTTTCTGCACGGATATTAAAGCGATCAATATGATAATCTTTGGACTTAGCGCAATAGGTAATGTCTCTCGCAGCAATGGTTCCTTCAAAGTTTGCAAAATCTAATCCTTCGCTTCGAACATCGATCTCGCCGCTAATGGATGAATAATTGTATTGCGTTAAAATATTGACGGCCTTTAGATCAACATGATGGATGTCTGCGGCGAAATCTAAAATCGCTGTTTTATTTCTAAAGTCAACCTGACCAATAAAATCCACTTCTGCATTTGGATCTCTTATAAACACTTCCCCATCAAAGTATCTTTCTTTGAAAGTACCGTCGGTGGTGATATTGGTGAAATTATAGCCATTAGCGTAAATGCTATTGACTTCTCCGACAAAACTCAAGTCCAAGTTATCTACTGAAAGCCCAGAACCATCTACAGAAACGTCACAAGTGAGAGGCCCCAGATTTTTGTCAGAATAGAATTTCCCGAGATCGAATTGATTCGTCTGAACGCTGCCTTTATAAACATAATCCTTAATGCTTTCATCTTCTCTGAAGGAAATATCTCCTGACACTGAACCGATGGCCGAGCTCAAACTTCCAAAAGCAACGAAGTCATTGATGAATCCCGTGAAGTTGCCTGCGAAACGCATTTGACCCAACATGTCAAAATTAGGAGGGGTCTTGAGATAAACATTTTCTTTGAATGGAGGAATTTGAATGCGCTCCAAGTCCTGTTTGTTTGAGGTAATCTCTTTAACGTCAAGGTTGATATAGGTCTGTTCAATATCAGGCAGCCCATCCATACTGAAATTACCTTTGAAATAGGAAGTCTCTCCAAAATCGATGATAATATTCTTTCCTTTAAGCTGATTTACGGTTCCTTTTACATTTCCAGAAATGGTAATGGTCTTATCAAGTCCCTCCAGATCACTCACGAAATATGCTAAATCTCCAACTTGAAGTTCGGTATTTTCAAACGCATGATCCATTTTTACCCGAGTCTCGAAATAATCCAAATCCTCAATATCATCTAGCTTAAAAACTAAATCGCCCTTGAGATTCGACGAGTTAAATGCAATATCTGAATCCTCCATCACCACCTTTCCTTCGCCTATTCGAAGTTCGCTCGCAAACTTTTTCACTTCAAGCCCTGAGATATCCGAACCAGAAATATCCTGAATAGATGCGCTTATTCCTTTCTCATCCGACACAAAATCTTGAATGTCTAAGTTCATTCTGCTAACTAACATGTGATTCCAGTCTAGACCAAACACGCCGCGAGGAGCTCGATGTTCATTATCATAGATAAAACGCGCATTCGAAATCTTGAGTTGACTAATCTTTATCGTGGTGGCTGCACTGGTGTCCTGCGAACTTCCAAACTTATCTAAGTAATCAATGATAAAACCGTAGTTAAATGTGCTATCGGCAGCATATTTTCTCATTTTAAAAGTTGGGCGATCCATTTCTGCCGAGCCGATGCTAAATATGCCAGACTGTTGATCCATTTGATAGGTCCGTAGCCTAAGCTCGGGAATAAAAGCTAATGTATCCTGATGCTGATCTTCGATATATAAATCCTTAATGAGCAGACGTGCCCATAGATCTACCTCTACTCTACCTACGGAAACCTTTGTACCTAATTCGCTGCTCAAGTAGCTAGCTACCCTTTGGGTCAACCATGTTTGAAAGCCTGGCTGCTGAATTGCAAAATAACCGACTAGTCCTAACAGCAATAGCACTATCAGGACATTTCTAATTATTTTCAGGACTCTTCTCAACATGCGATTATAACCGAGCAAGATAATGTTTTTTGCAGGCACAAATTGTGCCTCTAACATCAGTTATTAGCAATGCGATAATCTTCTATTACCTTGTCCACGCGAAGCTTTAGATCATCGTAATGTGTATATCCGCGTGCTACCATATATAATTTTCGTTCGTCAGTTTGTACAAGAACGCATGGAAATCCAGTAATACCCAACTGCTTGACCATGGCAAACTCCGCGTGCGCCAGATCTCGGATGTCCTCTGTATGCAAGGACTCGACGAAAGAGATGGGATCAATTTGAAACTCATTTGCCAGCTCAAAATACACGGCATCGCTTGACAAATCCTTGCCATCCACCATCATTTTATTTTGCAATGCCGAAGCAAAGTCGAAAGCCAATTCAGGCTTTAATTGTTTCAAGGATGTCAGGGCTAGGCCCGGCATTTCGGATGAAAGCTCCAATTCACTTTCGTGAGGGTTGAAGATATGGTGCAAATAGCGCTCGCCGAACTTACAACCTGTCATCTCCTCTACTCTTTTGTAAGCACCCGCTATGTAGGAGGCCATTACCCCAATATGTTGCTTGTTTTCGACAGGTACCATATTACCACTGAGCACTTCGAATGTAAATGACGAGGCATATTCATCGTGCAGGCGCATGATATTTTGCTTAAAACCAAAACACCAGCCACAGAGGGCATCATAAACGTATATTATTCTAGGAAAAGAATTCATCTCTTGCGTCATAAAGGCGCAAAGATACCACAAGCAATACCCATTAGATGGGCAAACTTGCCTAAATTTGACCCCGAAATGAGGATAAAAAAGTGCATTTTTGATCTTAATCAAGACGCTTTTTAAACCCGAAAACGGAAATGTATGACCACAAAAAAGACAAAAAACATCCGACTTATTGAAGTACCCAGTGAGGTAGGTGCAGGAACGAGAGGTGCGAGTTTGGGTGTGGAAGCCATTAAAATTGCGGCGCTGGATTTCCGCTCACAGTTTTTCAGAAAATACAAGAGCATTGTTATTCCTAACGATAACCAAGCTTTGTATAATAATCCTGGAAGCCGCTATGCGAAGCACATCCGTAGTGTATTGAAGATGTACGAGCGCATTGGTGCTGCAGTGCGTGACACCCTCCGCGACGCGCGTTTCCCTTTGATTTTATCTGGCGACCACAGCAATGCAGGAGGTACCATCGCCGGAATCAAAATGGCATATCCAGAATCTCGACTAGGGGTGATTTGGATTGACGCACATGCAGATCTGCATTCTCCATACACCAGCCCCAGCGGAAATATTCACGGAATGCCGCTTTCTACAGCGCTCAATGAAGATAATATTGAGGAAAAAGTAAACGACCTTGATTATGAAACAATAGAACTGTGGGAAATGCTAAAAACCATTGGTGACAGCGCTCCCAAAATCGAATATCGAGATCTTATTTATGTGACCCTTCGCGACTTTGAAGACCAAGAAGCGGCGCTAATAAAAAAGAATAAAGTTAAAGTAGTAACTACCAATGAACTTCGTAAAACTGGTGTTACTAAACTTTCTCGCGAACTTCTCAAATATCTCTCAGCCTGTGATAAAATTTACATCAGTTTTGATGTGGACTCAATGGATCCATCGATTTCCAGAGGTACGGGAACGCCGGTGAAAGGAGGCATCAACGAACGCGAAGCTGCTGATTTGATTTTGGAACTTCTGCAAAATGAAAAAATCTGTTGTCTGGAATTTACAGAAGTGAATCCCACGCTTGATAGCGAAAATGTGATGGCGGAGACTGTTTTCGAAATCCTTCAAAAGGTGGCGAGACAAGTAGAAATGAACTAAACAATTTTCTAGATAATGAAAAAGCCCGTTCGAATGAACGGGCTTTTTTTAATCAAAAAAAATCTACTTACTCCACAACATAAATATTCGAATCATCGCACGAAAGCCAACTAATTAAATCGACATTCTCATTCAACTTTACGCGTGTGCCTTTGGGTAAATAAAGTTTTACTTCTACCTCTTGAGCTCGGAACGGGTCGGATGAAGGTGTTGTAAAATACGGTTCAAGGGTTAGCACTTTACCTGTCCATTCATACTCGTAATCAATACGTGATGCTCGCTCACCAGCTTCAATCAAAGATGTACCGTTGGAATGTCTTTCTAGCTCGAGTCGCGCTTGTTCACCGTCTTCCGTCTCATAAATATTGAATCTAATATTTGCACCATATATCGTCCTATCAGAATCAAATTTCACCAGGTCCATTAAGTCATGATTCACGTTTTGTGAGCGTCCAGTAAAGATAGTATCAGGCAACACATTTACTTCGAGTGTGTCGGTGGGTAATGTGTTTATTGCTATTGTGTTTGTTACTTCCCCTTGTCTTCTAAACTGTCTTCCAATGTTTCCGCCGCCCCAAATGGCCATAACAATCCCGATGAAGAATAAAATAGTTAACGACAATCCCAAGCCTTTTACACGCTTGCTATTATCGACAAGCAAGCGAATTCCAGCGTATAAAATTGCGAGAAGCGGTGATAGTAAGGCCAATCCGACTCCTACGATGACCATCCATAACATTCCGTCCTCAAGTTTTAAAAGTTGACTCGCGAAATCGAGATTTCCATTATCTCCAAACAATTCTAAGTTGGCAACAAAAGCTCCCGTCATCAATCCTATCAAACAGGATATTGAAAACAGAATAAAAGCGATACCAATAATTTTTCGCAACACTATGGATACGCCATTGCTCGCGCGACGCATGTTAGAGGAGCTTGTCTTCGAATTCACTTTTTCACCCCATTTATTCACTCTTTCTGAAGCTGCCTTTGCTTCTTGACTTACAAACCTGCTGATATTCTCAACAGTTACAGGCTCTCCGCGCATTTTTAATTTTTCTGCCGTTGTCTTTGCTGCAGGAATCACAGCCCATAGAATTAAGTAAGCCAGTATCCCAGGCCCAACGAAAATCAAACCCACGAAAATGGCTCTGAGTATGATCGGGTCCCAACCGAGTAAATAGCTCAAACCACTGGCTACGCCCCCTATCATCGCATCGTCTTCGTCACGATAAACGCGGCGGCGATCGTGTTGTGTATTTGTTGCGTATGTCTTTGTATTGTCTGATTCATCAGTGGCATAGTCCTCTGGCTGACCCATGACGGCAATCACTTCCTCTACATCTTTCAGAACGACGACATTCTTATTCTCTGTCATTTTCTGAGAAAATAACTCTGCTATCCGGCCTTCGATGTCAGCCATAATCTCAGACTCTGACGCGTCGCCGGCGAAGTTCAACTTGATTCTATCTAGATATGACTTTAATACTTGAAATGCATCTTCTTCAATGTTGAAGACAGCACCGCCAATGTTTATTGAAATCGTTTTATTCATGGAATTAAGATTTAGTAGTTTGTGAAACGGCATGTGCCAATTCGTCCCAAGTTTTGCGCAGCTCCAACAAAAATGTAGCTCCCGTGTCGGTCAGTTTATAATACTTCCGTGGAGGTCCTTGGGTACTTTCCTCCCATCGATAAGTGAGCAATCCGTCATTCTTGAGGCGTGTCAACAGCGGATACAATGTGCCTTCGACTACAATGAGCCGCGCTTTTTTAAGCTCAGCCATGATATCAGAAGGGTATGCCTCCCCGCGTTGCAACACCGAAAGAATACAGAACTCCAGCACTCCTTTGCGCATTTGCGCTTTTGCATTTTCTATATCCATAGTATCGGGTTTAATAAGGTTAAAGGCTTAACCTTGTTAATTACGTTGCAAAGATATATCTTTTATTAGGTACTATACAATACAAAGTACTGAAATTTTTGTTAAAATTGAAAATTATAGCTTCTACCCTATTTTCGCGACCATGTCGAAACATGAAGCTTTTATGAGCAGATGCCTTGCCCTGGCGGCAATGGCAACCCCAACAGCCAGTCCGAACCCACTCGTGGGCTGCGTAATCGTTGACGACAATGACACTATTATTTCAGAAGGATTTCATCACCAGGCAGGACTTGCTCATGCAGAAGTGGTGGCCATCAATGCGGTTAAGGACAAACATGCATTAAGCAATGCTACATTATATGTAAACCTCGAACCTTGTGCTCACTTCGGGAAAACACCACCTTGCGCCGATCTCATCATCACGTCGAAAATTCCAAGAGTTGTAATATCCAATGTTGACCCATACGAAGCAGTGGCAGGCAAGGGCATTCAAAAACTTCGCGATGCGGGTGTTGAGGTTACGGTTGGCATTTTGGAAGAAGAAGGAAAACGACTTAATCGCCGGTTCTTTCACAGCGTAATCCACAAAAAGCCTTACGTGACACTCAAATGGGCGCGGAGTAAAGATGGCTTCATGGATATACAAAGGCTTAACAACGAAAAGGGTTCTTTCGCCATTTCAGGTCCAAGCGCACGCCGTCTTGTACATCAATGGCGCACTGAAGAAGACGCCATCCTTGTAGGGCATAATACTGTTATCATCGATGATCCTGAACTGACCTCGAGATTTTATGCAGGCAAAAACCCTGTTCGTGTTGTCATTGATCCAAAGGGAGAGTTGGATACATCATATAAAGTATTTAGAAACGACGCTAAAGTGATTGTCATCAGCGATGTCAAAAACGAAGCAATAGCAAAAGCGAATTCTCACAGAGTTTTTCTCGACTTAAAACGAGATTCAGTAGGTGCGATACTCGATTACCTGCACCAACAAAACATACGGTCGCTTCTTGTCGAAGGAGGACGTTTTACACTCCAACAATTCATCATTAGCGACTATTGGAATGAAGTGCGCATATTCACTGCAAGCAAACATTTGCTTTCAGGTATGCCGTCGCCCGACTTAGGCATCGCTCCTTTCTCGACTACGACTATCAACGAAGACATACTCGATATCTACTACAATACGTTATGATATTTCTCCTTTTTAGCATTCTCACCAATGCAGCTATCTATCTATTATTCAAATTTTTTGACATAAAAGGAATTCGAATATTCGAAGCCATTGTTGCCAATTACATCACCGCTTTCACCATAGGCATCTTCATGGTGGATGACCTCAACACCACTATTGATGCGGCTTTACAATGGCCGATATGGTCAGTAGCTGGCGTATCGCTCGGTGGAATCTTTATTGCGATATTTTATTTCATGGCTATCACAGCACAGAAAGTTGGTGTATCAGTCGCGACTATTGCATCAAAAATGTCGCTTGCCTTGGCAGTAATTCTTTTTGCCATTACAGACCCTACAGAAACTATTGGATTAATAAAGACCATCGCCATCATTCTTGCCATAGCTGGTGTTGTTTTCGCCTCACTTAAAGATGCACCTGGTGGATTCAATGCGAAAATGATCATTTATCCGCTACTCATATTGCTGGGCAGCACCATCATTGACTTCTCCATAGCCCATTTCAGTAATTTCCCAACGAATGAAAATGAAATGAACCTCTATAGTTGTCTGCCTTTTATGACGGCCGGGATCATTGGCATTACAGTTATCATTATCAAATATTTCAAAGGAAACTACAGCCTTTCGCTTCGCGACATTGGCGCAGGGATATTTTTAGGATTGGTAAATTATGGTTCCATCTACTTTCTGGTAAAATCGTACACCATCGGAATCTGGCCAAAATCAACGGTTCTACCACTCAACAATTTGAGTGTAGTGATTGTCGGAGCTTTTGCTTCTATTCTATTTTTCAAAGAAAAACTAAGCACAAAAAATTATATAGGCATCGCTCTAAGCGCTCTAGCATTAGCACTTTTGTTATTCACTCAATGATTTCATACATTTGAAATATGAAGAAGATATTCCTGCTTGCATTCACCATACTCACCGCGCAAATTGCCATTTCACAAGAAGAAAAGAAATGGGAAGATAAGTTCAAACAACTCGGTCCTGAGCTTGCTACTCCGAATGATCAGCGCACAGCAAGCGGCGCTCCTGGAAAGGACTATTGGCAGCAACGTGCAGACTATAAAATGAATATTCGTCTGGATGATGAAAATCAGCGCCTCTACGGAGAAGAAACGATTACCTATTTCAACAATTCTCCAGATGTGTTGTACTACCTCTGGATGCAGCTCGATCAAAACAATATGGCTAAAAACAGCGATAGCTATGCCATCGAGCAAGGTAAGATGAATGATAAAATGTCGCTCAATGATTTGGTTGACATTAACCCTTGGTTTGATGGCGGGTTCAAACTCGAAGAAGTAAAAGATGCAAGTGGTAAAGACCTAAAATATACCGTCAATAAAACAATGATGCGCATCGATTTGGCGACGCCGCTCAAGCCAGGAAGCACATTTGTTTTTAGAATAAAATGGTGGTACAATATCAACGACCGCATGCGCCTAGGCGGTAGAAGTGGCTATGAATATTTTGAAGAAGATAAGAATTATCTGTACACCATCGCTCAGTTTTATCCGCGAATGGTAGTTTACACAGACTATGCTGGCTGGCAGCATAAACAATTTCTCGGAGCTGGCGAATTCACTCTCAATTTTGGAAACTACGAAGTGTCATTAACGGTTCCAGCAGACCATATCGTAGCATCCACCGGAGTGCTTCAAAACCCTAAAGATGTATTGACATCAGAGCAACTCAAGCGATTTGATCAAGCCAAAAATGCAGACCAGCCTGTTATTATTTGTACGCAAGAAGAGGCAATTGAACGAGAAAAATCTCGCAGCAAGGCGAACAAAACTTGGGTATTTAAGGCCGAAAAGGTAAGAGACTTTGCATTCGCATCATCACGCAAATTCATTTGGGATGCACAAAAGGTTGACATCAATGGAAAGAAACCTCTGGCAATGTCTTTTTACCCCAAGGAAGGAAATCCATTGTGGGAGCAATACAGCACCAAAGCGGTAGCCCACACATTGCGCGTGTATTCAAAATACACAATCGACTATCCGTATCCAGTCGCCATAAGTGTGCATGCCAAGTGGATTGGTATGGAATACCCCATGATTTGTTTCAATGGCGGCCGTCCTGAACCAGATGGCACTTACAGTGAAAACACCAAAATCGGAATGATCAGCGTGATCATTCACGAAGTAGGGCACAACTTCTTCCCTATGATTATTAATTCAGATGAGCGCCAGTGGACTTGGATGGATGAAGGCTTGAACACTTTCATGCAATACATGGCTGAAAAAGAATTTGATCGCAACTACCCTACTCGTCGAGGACCAGCCCGAAACATCGTGGACTATATGCGTGGCGATAAATCCAAGATGTCGCCGATCATGACCAATTCTGAGAGCATTTATCAATTTGGTAATAATGCCTATGGCAAGCCATGTACAGCCCTGAACATCCTTCGCGAAACTGTGATGGGAAGAGAATTGTTTGACTACGCATTCAAAGAATATGCACGACGCTGGGCATTCAAACACCCTACTCCGGATGATTTCTTCAGAACCATGGAAGATGCAAGCGGCGTGGACCTTGACTGGTATTGGAGAGGTTGGTTTTACGGAACCGACCATTGCGATATGGCAATGGAGCAAGTAAAAGTGTTTCAGATTGACACCAAAAATCCAGAAATAGAAAAGTCCATCGACCGTGCTAAAGAAGACTCCCAGCCAGCTGATATTTCATTGAAGCGCGATGCGGAAGAAAAGTTGGAAACGCAGTTGGACAGAGATCCGAAACTCGCGGATTTTTATACCACTTACGATCCCTACAAGGTGACAAGCCTCGACATCAAAGACTATGAAAAATATCTAAGTGGATTAAGCGATGAAGAAAAAGCCATTCTCAATAAGAATCAATTTTACTACGAAGTAACTGTAGCCAATGTAGGTGGCCTAATAATGCCATTGATCTTTGAATTTGAATTTGTGGACGGCACCAAGCGCGAGATTCGCATCCCTGCGGAGATATGGAAGATGAGTGAACCCAAAGTGACTAAATTATTCTCCGTTGATAAAGAAGTAAAGTCTATCACTTTGGATCCATATCTCGAAACAGCAGATGTAGAGCTCAATAATAATTCATGGCCACCGAAAGTGGTACCCAGCCGATTTGAATTATTCAAGCAAAACCAAAACTGGTCTCAACCCAATCCGATGCAGCGCGCGCGCTCTAGTCAGGATTGATCGACTATATTTTATAGCTTGATTTCACGATTCTAAAAAACCACGTGTCGGGCATTTTGTGACGAAGCCATAATAACAGTGGTGCAGGACTTCCTACGGGGAAGCGCAACTTGTTGCTTTTATCTTCTGCTGCCTTCACAATCGCCTTGGCTACCTTCTCCGGAGAATCTCCTTTGGCACCAGCGCCTTGAGAAACTTTCTCCACTTTGGCGATGAATTCATTGTACACATCAGTGTTCTTAGGGGCTATAAACTCGCGACTTCTTCCGTAAAATTCTGTTTTGATGGCGCCAGGCTCAATCAACTTTACACGAATATTAAATGGACGAAGTTCGTACATCAATGACTCACTGAACCCCTCCACTGCCCATTTGGTGCCATGATAGATGCTAAAAAGAGGAAAAGCCAATCGGCCGCCCATTGAAGCCACCTGCACGATTGCTCCGTCTTTCTGCGCTCTCATTACTTCGATGGCCTTGCGCGTCACTCGCATCAAACCGAAGACATTGGTATCATATTGACGCTGGATTACATCATCAGACATCGCTTCAAATACGCCGTCCACGCCATATCCTGCGTTATTGACCACAGCATCAATTTTTCCAAACTTAGCCACTACCTCGTCGAACGCTTTAGCGATTGACTCTGTGTTGGTCACATCCAAAGTAAATAGGTGAATATTCTTTACACTCTTTAAGTCTGATGACTTTTCAGGTTGACGCATCGTCGCTGCTACATTCCAGCCTTGGGCAGCAAATTCGAGAGCAGCAGCTTTTCCGATACCGCTGGAAGCTCCTGTGATTAAAACTGTTTTCATGATGATTGAATTGATTTATTATGGAATATTTATTCTATTTTTATTAAAAAAAATTAGCGTTGGATACTATCCCAACACATTTCGAAAGCGTATTGAATTGTATTAGGACTTAGCTTTTTGTTTTTGCGAATAGTATCTGCCACTATTTCATTAGCACCGCCCACCATCTGAGCAGCGAGGATTTCCACTGGAAAAGCCTTTACCAATAACTGACGCTGCCCTTCCTTTAACAAAGCATATATACCAGAATAAGCGTCTGCCTCCAATTGAAGAGAAGCACTGTCCAAAAAATGTGATAACACGCTTTGTTCTATAAAAAGATGCTCTTGAAAATACTTAAATCTATTCTTCATATAGTTCTCTACCAGGAGCTGCATATTCAGCTTGTAAGGCAGCGACATATCGACCGTGTGATAGATGAGAGATGTATGCTTTAGCTTTAGTTCACGATAAAGAGCGTTGATAAGCTCTTCTTTACTTTTAAAATAGACGTAAAGAGTTCCCATACCGATGCCCGCCTTCTTTCCAATGGCGTTCATATTCAAGCCTGCCAGCCCTACTTCACTCACCAATTGGAGTGTAGCAGCATGTATGGCTTTAATTTTATCGGGATCCTTAAGTTTCATTTCGACTGCAAATATAATAGAATATTTATTCCATAATAAAAAAAAACTCCCGAGATAGCCTCTCGGGAGTTTTCATGGAGCTAGTAAAAGCTCTTTCGTCTTTTGATTATTTTTCTACCACTTTACCAATAGCCATTTGTCTCTTCTTATCAACGCTAAAATAGCAAAGGAAGAATACATCATCGTTGAAATTCACTACACCTCTTTCCACAAACTCGAAGTATTTGCTTTCCTTTCCATTCACTTTAGATAACTTCATGCTTCTCTTTTCCAGCACTCCCTCATCATTAAGAATGGCGTATTCCATTTGAGTATTTCTAATTTCTTTATCTTTTTTCTTAGGGTTTCCAGTCATCGCTCCGTTCTCAAGTTCATAGGCACTTCCGTAGTTGATCATATATGAGTTACCCTTAAGTGCCGCTATAGAGACATCAGACACATTGCTACCATCATAAATCATCATTCGAGCGAGAACGTCATAGCTTTTTACCTTCATAGAAGCATCCGTAGTAAATACAATTACTCCCATTTTCTGGCAATAGTAGCGTGTGTGACACACTCCTTTTTCGTTACATGTAGTGATGGCTTTATTATCCATTCCCGAACAAACGACATTCATTTCACCATTCTTCACGATGATGTCTTCGATCAGCATCTTCTTGATAATATACTTTGCTCTTTTCTCTTCTTTTTTAGCTTTTCTGTTTGATTCCTCAGCCTTCTGATTGTTTTTGAAGTGCCTGTAGAAATTCTCATCATATTCAAAAAACTTCACTTCTGATAACTCACCCTTGTCCAAATTCACTTGTGTGCTGAAGAAGCCGTTAACGTATTCAAAATCTCCATCATCGTCAGGAAGATAATAGAATCCAGCAATGAATAAGTTCTTGCCATCTGAAACTAGACGCAAATCATCGTACATGTGAGCATCAGACTTCAAGAATGTTGTTTTGGTGTTGCCTGAGTTTAAATCAGTAAACGTGAATGTAGTAAAGTAAGTCCAGCGGTTTCGGCGGGGAGCATTCGGATTTTCCTCCTTGGTATCTGTGATCGCACAGAGTACATTATTATCGCTCAACTTGTAGCTACGCTGAATAAAGTCACTTTTGTTCTTCTTATCTTTAGTGAATGGTAAATCAATTTTACCCGCATCCATAAGCTTAATTTCTGGGCTAAAAACCTTATAATCCGCGATTGCTGAGTTGTCATCCTTTGTTCTTTCATTTACCAGAACAATGTTTCCAGAAGTATTTTTTAACTCAGTAATAATCGAGGTGTAGGTCACATTCTTATCACGACCACCCACTTCTACTTCGTGAATGGTAGTTAAACCACCAACAACCACGAGGTCTGAGGTCAATTCAAGCACCAGTATCTTTTCACTTGATTTGGTTCTATCCTTAAAGAAAAGGTAAAGCCCGTTTTCTGAAACTCTTGCAATAGAAAAAAATACTTTGGAGTACTCTTTATTGCTTAGAACGCTTCCTTTAACCCCTTTCAAAATAAGTTCCTTTTTCTTACTTAAAGAGGCTCTGTCATAGGAAACAAGCGTCGTTACCTTCGAGCCGCTAACCATAGTGTATAGCGTACTTGAGTTGGCACCAATAAACTCTTCGCTGAGAGCTGTTTTCTTATTCATCATCCTCAAATCAGCCCATTTAAAGCTGATATCCTGAGAGCATAATGAAAATACGATGAATAAGAACGGAATAAAAATTAACTTTTTCATTTTATGATTATAGATTATGTAGTTTTCAATTTTACCAAGCCAACCCAACAGAATATGTGAATAAAACAATTAGGTTAGAGAACTCTGTCATTTCATTTCCTTGAGCGACTGCTACTTGATTGTTTGAGAAAATATCACTCACCTCGACCACCTTAATTAAAGGAAAAGAAATTGTTCTAATGCCGAGTCCATAAGATACACCGTGAATAAAACGACTTTTTGGAATATTCGAAACTTGAGCTCTGTAGGAAATAAAAATAGTTTGATGCGTAACACCATATTCGCCAGTGAGTCGTGACAAATCGATAAAATCTTCAGAATTACTGAAAGAGAATACTTCTTTTTGTCTTCTGTAACGAAGCTCTATGCCCCGACCATCCATATCTTTAGGTTCATCGAATAGCACTCTTAGGCCCACTTGAAACCACGGACGAGCCTCTATTGATCTGCTATAATTAAAAAACTGATAATAATCGAGCTCACTCGAACTACCTCCTCCTGAAGCCCACTCCGCATTATATGCACGATGTACGAAATCATTTCCCACAGGAATACCTGCCGAAACAAGACCGACTAATTGAGGGAAATAAATTTGACGTTGATATTCAAATGACAACTGGCCTCTTGTTAGAGCCATCAATTCGAAAGAAAGGCCATTCTTGACGCTGGATAAGTTGCTGGCTCCCCTTCCCAAGATCGGTTCCTTCTGTGAACTTTGAGGTGTGTACTTCTTGTCAAGTTCTGAGTAATCTGACTGCGAAAGGAATACTAATGGGCATAGTACTATCAGCGCAGATATAATGGAATTCTTCATTATTAGTAAACCTTTATTAATACCACAAAGTCCGTGATCTTCTTTAGCTGTTCCTCAAGTGATAAATCCGCCAGTAAATTTTTAGAGGGTATTTCTATATTGGCGCTCTCCAACAAGATTTGAAGGTAGCTAGATTTTACTGCGTAGCTAACGTTATCTGCATTGGTGATTTTGGCGGATACTACACCGACGAGTTCTCCCTTTGAGTTAAATACCGGCCCTCCGCTATTTCCTGGCTGCACACCAAGGTTGGTTTGAAACGAATTGATCGCATTATTAAAACCACTTTTAGCACTCACCCTTCCATCTGTGAATTTCGGCTCATTACCGAGACCAGATAAAAACAAAGGAAATCCAAGTGTGAAAATTGAAACTCCCAAATCCAGATTACCCGACTTAAAGCCATAAGGAATTTCACCAATAGAAAATGATGAATCAACAATGCGCAGCAACGCAAGATCATTGGCTGGGTCGACTGATACAATGGCTAGTGGAACTTCTTTGTGCACATCTCCGGATATTATCTCCGCCATAAATTTTGAAGAACCTTCTACTACGTGATGATTGGTAACTATATATCCCGACTGAGAAATGATGAAACCCGAGCCACTTGATTTTACATCCTTAAAAGACTTTGAGTAGTTCGAGTCAACCGACTTCAAAATTAAGTTTTCAAATGAAACCTCACTCGATTTATTGGCTACCACTACCCCAATTGAATTGCCCGTCAACTCAATCTTTCTCATCTTGAATTGAATGACATTATTGATATAAAAAACAAAGTACTCGTCAGTAGTTGATACTCTTAAATTAACTTTATTGTTGTTGACTAATTCCGAACTATAATTCATGTCGGCCATTGTCTCGTGTACTCCTCTGGAAAAGTAGCCAATGCTAAAATATTTGTAGGAAGTAGTGAAATACAGATAATTATCCCAGTCACTGAAACCTATTAATAGTCCAGAGCTCGCTTCATTCTCTGCCCCTGACTTGATGAGGTTTGTAGAAATATCAAATTCTTCGAAGTTATGATTGACATTAATAAATCTACTAGTTCCTTTCGCAGTAAGACTGGTAATTTTGAGCTTGCCATCTTCGATGTTCGCTTTTGACATCTTGCTCTCGAAAAGCTCCCATTTATTTGTATTATCGAGAAACTCGTCGGAAAAAATAATCTTCTGTTGGCCTATTAAATCATTATGAAAAAATGAACATAAACAGATTAAGGAAGACAGAACGATAGTTCGTTTTCTGATTGACATTGATTAAAGGTTGTGCCGCGAAATTAGTTAAAATCATTCAAACAATCGCAAATCGCCCATTTGAAGATTACATTAACAAATGCAATTCAGAAGCTACATAACAATAAACCCCACATTATCAAAATAATGTGGGGTTCAAATAAAACGGGATAACTATTTATAAATCAAAAGAACTTAATTCTGTTTAAATTAACTTAATGCGATCCATGAGTTGGTCTTTGAATGTTCTAGAAATCGGCACGTCTTTCGTTGGCATCTTGACATTGAAATTGGCCATATCGATATCTTCAATCATATCCATATTGATAACGAAATTTCGGTTTACTTGAATGAATTTCTCTCTTGGTAATTTATCAATCAAGTCTTTAAGGGATATTTTACAGTTGATCATTCGCTGCCCAATACTTAATGCGCTGTATTTTCCATCGACCTCAACAAATTCAATGTCCTTGATGTAAAGTTTCTTCAAGCGGTTGCCGACACGGGTGTACAAACATTCCTCTACAGGAGCCTTATCAGTAGTGAAACCAGAAATACTCTTGCTATGTTCGATAGCCAAGGCTACGGACCTCTTGAAGCTTACTTTTTCGATCGGCTTACTAATGAATGCCAGAGGAGTGGCAAGTTTTGCCTCGTTGAAGAACTCCTCATTACTATAAGCGGTTAAAAATAAAACTGGTGCTTTTCGAATTTCGTGCATTTTCTTGGCCAACTCAATACCATTGGTTGTTCCGTTGATACTAATGTCACAAATAACGACGTGTGGGTTTTTGACCGTAAACAACACCAAAGCATCGACAGCATTATCTGCAAAGCCAACAATTTCATGTCCCATTTCAGAGATGATCACTTCAAGGTTGGCTCTAACCACCATGTCATCTTCCACAATCAAGATCTTAGCACTCATAAGCAAAGTAGTTTTAGTAAACGAAAAATGTTTAAACAAATAAACTTGGCGTATTTCGCCGAAGCAAGCAAACTCATACCTAATTTTTTCACTTCATACCCCCAAAACTGTCAAAGAAGGTATTTTCCATTCCTTTTCATTTTTTTGGCACGGGGTATTTTTTGCGATAATGGTAAAAAAAAGGGTATGATTGGCAATTCTGAGGGAATAAAAATAAAAAGCACAAGATGCTAATAATCAGTAATTTAACCCTGAATTCAGAATACTGAATACTGAATACCAACAACTTAGAAAAAAGCAACATGTGCAATACAATAAAAAACTCTCTCTTCGATTTGTACCCGAAATCATGCATTTCATGGCTCTAAGTCATTGTGACTCAACAACTGTTTAATATCCTAAAGAATTCAAAAATTTTGTATTTTTGCAAGAGTTAAAACAACGTCGAGCATGTCCAATTACGAATTAGAAGAAGTACTACTAGAGAATGTAGCTACCGTTGACACCAAGAAAATCGTGCTTTTCAACGATGATGTCAACACGTTCGATTTCGTGATTCAATCTCTAATCGAATTGTGCGGACACGAGCCTATTCAAGCCGAACAATGCACTCTCCTTGTGCATTACAAAGGCAAATGCGACGTCAAAGAAGGAGAATATAACAAATTAGAACCTATCTGTACTGCCCTTTTAGACAGAGGCCTCACAGCAGAAATTCAGTAACTTTTTATGCGTAAAATCACCATTACTATGGCAATACTTCTAGGTATTGCTTACATCGTTTCTTGTACAAGAGTTCCAATTACTGGTCGAAGACAAATGAATCTCGTGCCTGAATCGGAAATGATTGCAATGAGCCTCACTGCGTACTCTGACTTTCTAAGTCAAAATTATGTATTACCAACGAGCGACAATCGCACACAAATGGTGCAGCGCATTGGTAACAATATCAAAACTGCTTGTGAGCAATTCTTAAGAGAAAATGGACAAGAAAAACGCGTTGAAGGCTTTCAGTGGGCTTTTAACGTTGTGGATGATCCAACAGTGAATGCTTGGTGCATGCCAGGAGGTAAGGTAGTTGTGTACACTGGAATTCTTCCTGTCACACAAGATGAAAATAGCTTAGCAGTAGTAATGGGACACGAGGTTGCACACGCCATTGCAAGACATGGTAATGAGCGCATGAGTCAAGGCTTAGTGCTCAATGCAGCAGGCGCTACGCTCGGTGTATTGATGAGTGAAAAACCAGAACTTGCTCGTGATATCTTCTTACAATCTTATGGTATTGGTAGCACGCTCGGTATGTTGGCCTATAGCCGCAATCATGAAATTGAAGCAGACAAATTGGGTCTCATTTTCATGGCAATGGCGGGATACGACCCACAAGCAAGTATTGGTTTTTGGGAAAGAATGTCTGCTGCAAGCGGCGGAGCTGCTCCACCCGAAATTATGAGTACTCACCCAAGTGATGAAACACGCATTCAAACGCTAAAGGAATTTATGCCAGAAGCTTTGAAATATTACAAGCCAAAATAAAACTCAAACGTTCATCTCTGTGTTGAAAAGTCTGAGTTTTGAATTTCTTCAATGGTTGAATTTCCTTTTTCAAAAACTAATTTTGAAACAGAATTTTAAACCGCCCAAAACATGATGATGCAAGACAGACTTAAAATGATTGAAACGATGTTGGAAACGAATCCTAAGGATAGTTTTCTTCACTATGCAGCAGCTTTGGAGCATCATAAAAACGGTGATACTTTGCAGGCAATTAAAATCCTAAAGAGTATTGTAAAAAACGATCCTAACTATCTCGCCAGTTATTATCAACTCGGAAAACTTCTTGAAGAAAAAGGAAAACATCAAGAAGCAATTGACACTTACCTTGCTGGTAAAGAAGTCGCCAAACGTCAAAGCGACATGAAAACTCTAGGAGAACTTAGCGAAGCACTTATGCTGCTTGATGTCTACGAAGACTAAAAAGAATATCGTTTTTTATTGCAGTTCTATCTCATGGGGTGGATTAGAAATGAACACCGTGAGATATGCGGTTTGGTTGAGGGATTATGGCTACACTATAAAGCTACTCTGCGTAGCAGATTCTCCGATTCATCAAAAAGCTAAAGAGTATCAACTTGATATTGTAATCGTCGATCGCAATCGAAAATACTTTGATATCATAAATGCATTTAAAGTCGCTCATCTCATTAATCAGATTAGTGCAGATATAGTATGGTTTCGCGACACGAGAGACATGTCATTATTGAGCTGGGTCAAAAAAATTAGCTCAAAAAAATTCAAACTTCTCTACTTCCAGGCAATGCAGTTGGGTGTTGAGAAAAAAGATCTCATTCACACCGCTCGCTTTGCTTCAATTGATTATTGGGTCTCTACCCTCGATTTTCTCAAGCAACAAGTATTGGAGAAAACAAAAGTTTCCACCGAGAAAATGTACGTGATTCCCATTGGTGTGGATCAAACATTACTAGAAAAAAAATCTATCGATAAGCGTGAAGCCAAGCAACAGCTTGGATTAAATCCCAATAAGCTAACTGTTGCTATCATTGGTCGAATTGATCCGCTGAAGGGGCAACATATTCTCATTAATGCCGCTCAACTTTTGAATCGTGAGGATTTTGAAATTTTGATTGTCGGCGAGTCTACTCGAAATGAGAATAACCGTTATGAAGTTGAAATCAAACAGAAGATCCGTTCTTTAGGAATGCAGAACAAAATATTCTTTAAGCCATACAGTGATAATGTAGCCGCATATTATAGTGCTACAGATATTTTCGTTATGGCCTCAAAAGGAGAAACTTTTGGAACTGTGACCGTTGAAGCAATGAGCTTTGGAATTCCTGTAGTTGGTACTAATAGCAGCGGAACACCCGAGCTGTTGGATTTTGGAAAGGCGGGCTTATTGTTTGAACCCGATAATGCAGAGGAATTGAGTATCAAGTTGCAATTGCTTTTGGATAACGTAGAAATGCGTGAGGAATTGGGGGAAAAAGGAAAGCGCCGATTCATGGCCTTTTATTCAAAACAAGCCAGTATCGACGCTTTTATTCGCTTGATAGAAAAATCTTAGTCGTTACAGAAACCTCCAAAAATTTCCAGTAAGAGTAATAAATCATTCGCACCTATTACTCCATTTCCATCGATATCTCCTGGACAATCTGAAGCAGTTGCAAATTGACACGTGCCGTCATCAAGAGAAGCTTGAGGATCAAAATTAGAAGCGTTTGCATAAGTGCAACCAGGTATTCCTCCCATTATTACCCAAGGAATCTGATTGGAACTGCGCGTGCATTCACCGTTGCTCGCATTCACTGAATACAGTCCTGCAACAGCCGGTGAGAGCGTCTGTGCTGTTTGTCCAGAAATAATTTGGTTGTTGTTGTACCACCAATACTGATTGGCAGAAGTAGATTCCAATTGTCCAGCTCCGTTCAGAGAAATTACTGGAGCGAACGTGCCGCAACTATCTTTAATTTTTGCAATCGTACCACCTTGACGCACGATATAAATTTCACCAGCACTATCTTCTTGAATAGAAGTAATTGCACCACCTCCTGGGCCATAGTTGGTCGAGGTCCATCCATTAGCGGCGCTGCCAGCGATACCATAGATATCGCCATCACAATAGTCGGTGAAGAAATAAATTCCACTCATGGCTGGATATTTTGCACCACGATAAACGACGCCTCCCGTTATCGAACAAAAATTTGTGGGCGCCGAATGAGAATAAACTTGAACAGGTGCGAGCATGGTTGACTGTGCAGCGCAACCAGCAGTATTGTATGCAGCATTTCCTTCATAGCAGCGCCAGCCATAATTTTCCCCTCCTGTTGAAGTAGAAGGCGTCATATTCACCTCTTCCCACGCATTTTGTCCAACGTCTGCCAACCATAAATCTCCTGTTTGACGATCAAAGGAAAACTTCCATGGGTTGCGCAAACCGTAAGACCATATTGCGGGTTGTGTATTAGGCACGCCAACAAAAGGATTCGTTGGTGGAATAGAAAATGGATTTCCATTATCTACATCGATACGCAACATTTTTCCGAGAAGATCATTGAGATTCTGCGCGCGGTTTCCTGGGTCACCACCGCTTCCGCCGTCTCCCATACCAATATAAAGGTATCCATCAGGACCAAATGCTATATGACCTCCATTGTGATTTCCGAAGGGTTGAGCAATCGTCATAATCGTCGTCGCAGAGGAAGCATTCGCAACGTTAGGATCACCACTTACCTGATAGCGCGCGATGATTGTCGTGCCTGAGGTATTGGTATAATTGATATAAAAAAATCCATTAGTAGCATAGTTGGGGTGAAAAGCCATGCCTAATAATCCCTGTTCACCTCCTGTAGAAATCATACCTGTGATATCGAGAAACTTGCCTATATAAGCTCCCGTGGTATCAATAATCTCAATGTCACCCTGATTTTTTTCTAAAATAAAGAGACGATGATCTCCGCAATGGTAGAGCCCAACAGGTCCGGAAAGTCCAGAATAAAATTCTTCGATTTCTATTTGAACTGGCGTAACGTTTTGAGTAAAGCCATTTAAGAAATTTAGTGTAAGAAGGAATAAAAGAAAAATATGGCGCATAGGGGTTTAGATTTTAATCAAATATAATGAATACATGAATTCACATTTGAGTTAAGTTTGAACCGTGAGGCAATTGATATTGACATTATTTCTGATCCTTCTTCATGCAAGTGTCAGCGCGCAAAGCCGGGCAAGGCAAGACAGCAGCGCTACTACATCACTGCATTGGACGATTCAACCTCAGTTTGGCTTCATCATCCCACATCGTTCTGAAATGCTTCATCTCATTCAAGGGCATTCCAGAGGGATCAACCTTCAATTGTTGAGACAAACAAGCGGAAAAAAAGCCTGGGAACGCAACTATCAATGCCCAGAAGTTGGTGCCGATTTATATTACAACTTTACTGGAAATGCAGAACAATTGGGGCATCAACTTGCACTCTCCTATTTTGTAAGGCTCCCAATTCGCCGTCTCAAGATTGCGACGACGAGAACTAAATTTTTCAACCATACTTTGGGACTTGGAATAGGTATGGGATATAATACTAAGACTTGGGACCTTGAAACGAATACACAAGCTCAAGTGATTGGGTCTCACATCAACGCGGCATTATCTATCGAATACCTCGCTCATTTTTTTTCATCCAAAAAAATCGCTTTAAGCGGTGGAATGCGATTGACACATTTTTCAAATGGCGCTTTCAGTTTACCAAATCTGGGTACAAATAACATCGCGCTCGTGCTCAATCTCACTCAAAAATCGAAACAGCCATTGCAAAAAGAAAATTCGAGAGATAAGGTCAATCGTAAGAATTCTCTAATGGTATCGCTCACCGGTGGGTTGAAGGAAATTCCGCCGCCCTATGGAAAGAAATACGGTAGTGTGACCTTCAATGCTATTGGACAAAGAAGATTCACCTACAAATCTTCGCTGGCAGTAGGTAGTGAAGTGATGTTTAATAGCGCAGTTAAAACGCTTCGCAATCGCAACTCTGAGACCACCACTGGCTGGGAAAAAAATGCACAGTTAAGTATGGTGATAGGTTATGGTTTGAATTTCGATAGATTACAATTGAGAATACTGCAAGGTTTCTATGTACTAAATCCCTGGCAAGCTGATGGATTATTCTATCAACGAGTAACTCTATGTTATCACATCACTGATAGGCTCCAAGCACTCATAGGTTTGAAAACGCACTTTGCAAAAGCCGATCATTCAGAAATTGGAATAGGATATACGATACATGGTAAATAAAATTATTTACATATTAGTCGTATTGATTCTTGTTTCATGCAACAAGGAAAGTGCTCCTGATTGTTTCAAAAAAGCCGGCGATACTGCCATGATAAAGCGCAGCCTTCCTTCATTCGACAAAGTGGACATCAGTGATTACATTTATATTGAACTCATTCAAAGCGATCAACACTATGTAGAGATTATCGGGCCCCGAAATCTGTTGAACAAAATAGAAACCGATGTTGATGGAACCACTTTGTTTGTGAGCAATGGTAATACTTGTAATTTTGTGAGATCCTTCAAAAATGATATTACCGTAAAAATATTTTCTCCTAATATTCAAGACATTCAGAATAGAGGAACAGGTGATATCGTTACACCCGACACATTGCATTATGATTACTTAAAAATTGAGAATCGCCATGCTGCTGGTGATATCCATATAAATTTTATTGGAGATAGTTTAGCAGCATTCACTCAAACAGGAGTTGCTAATTTTACTTTAAGTGGTAGAGTATTCAAAGCGGAATTATTCAATCAAGGGGTCGGAAAAATTGAAGCTTCACAATTAATAGCTGAACAGACATATATCAATAACTCTTCTATTAATGACATCGTAGCTTATAGCCGCGGCTATTTGTATGCAATAAATCATTTCTCTGGTGATATAAAAGTGTTCGGCAGTCCTTTATTAAGAGACATTATTAGAGAAGGATCCGGAAGTATCATTGTGGAATAATGATTATTCGAAGTACTTTTTCAATTCCTGAATAATCTCCTCGGGACACCTTACGGGCCGACCAGATGATGCATCAACGAAGACCAAAGTAGTGGAAGCCGTATTTAGCAATTGATCCCCTCTGTAGGTTTGATACTCAAATTGAATTCTTGCCGCAGGCAATGCGGTGATGTGTGACTTGATGACAAGTTCATCATCGTAGTGCGCGGGCAAGATATATTTGATTGAATACTCTGCAACAGGAAGTAAAATTCCTCTGTCTTCAAGTGATTTATAACTTACACCGAGCTGACGTAAGGATTCTACACGAGCTACCTCAAAATAAGTAGCGTAGTTTCCATAATAAACATAGCCCATGCGGTCTGTTTCGGCGTAGCGAACGCGAATAACAATTTGTGAAGAATACATAGTGCAATATAGAATGAAATGTTAGTACACATTACAACACAACTTATCAGAACTTCGGTATGAGTTGTTTAAAACACGTCATGAAATCTTACACAAAAATTTCTCGTTTTTTATTTTGAAAGCTTAATGTGGTGAAAAGTAGGCGATTAATAAAAGTGAGTTGAAGCGCTCAAATAAGACCTGTCAGAAATGCTGATAAGTCAAGGGTTTCGGAAAAATTGTTAGAATGTCAAACTTTCTAAAAAGTCAATAGGTAAAACTTTTTTTTTTTCACTTTTTTCATCATTCTTTTGTCACGCTTTAGACGACTTCTATTATTTTAGCCGTTCTAAACCTACGAATTCTACATTTACCGAATTAACCATACTTAATAAGAATGAATAAGGACCATAATCAGGTTTGGCAAAATTGCCTCGACGTAATTAAGGACAATGTAAGTCCACAAGGATTTAAAACCTGGTTTGAGCCTATTAAACCCGTTAAACTCGACGAGAGTGTGTTGACGATTCAAGTTCCATCTCAATTCTTTTATGAGTGGCTTGAAGAGCATTATGTATCACTGCTAAAGAAAATCATTCGCAAGGAACTCGGACCAGAAGGAAGATTGGAGTATTCCATCATCATGGAAAACAATCTGAATAATTCGAATCCGTACACTATCAAAGTTCCTACGAGCAATCGCAAGGCAGTGAAGAATGCTCCTGTGAGCATGCCGTTGGATCTGGGAGAGGCTCCAATCAAAAACCCATTTATTATCCCTGGCCTTCGCAAGTTGAATGTGGATTCGAATTTGAATCCAAATTATTCTTTTGAGAATTTTATCGAAGGAGATTGCAACAGACTCGCACGCAGCGCTGGTTTTGCTGTAGCTGGCAAGCCTGGTGGAACAGCCTTCAACCCGCTACTTATATATGGTGGTGTAGGTCTTGGAAAAACACACTTGGCGCACGCTATCGGAATTGAGATCAAGAATAAGTTTCCTGAAAAAACTGTACTTTATGTTAGTTCAGAAAAGTTCACGCACCAATTCATTGATGCCGTTCGCAACAATACTGTAAACGATTTTTCTCATTTCTACCAAATGATGGATGTACTCATTATCGATGACGTACAATTCTTCAGCGGTAAGGAAAAGACACAAGATGTATTCTTCCACATCTTCAATCATTTGCACCAAACAGGAAAGCAAATCATTTTGACAAGTGACAAGCCTCCTGTTGAAATGCAAGGTATGGAGCAGCGCTTGCTCTCTCGTTTCAAGTGGGGTTTGAGCGCAGATCTTCAGGTGCCTTCTTTGGAAACGCGCATCGCGATTCTCAAAAAGAAAATGTATGCTGATGGTATCGATCTTCCAGATGAAGTAGTAGAATACCTTGCTTATAGCATCACCACAAACGTGCGTGAATTGGAAGGTGCATTGATCTCTTTAATAGCTCAATCTTCACTCAATAAAAAATCAATCAACCTTGACCTTGCCAAGCAGATGATTGATAAGTTCGTGAAGAACACCGCGCGTGAAGTGAGCATCGATTACATTCAAAAAGTTGTGTGTGACTATTTTGATCTTCCTATTGAATTGTTGAAGAGCAAAACAAGAAAGAGAGAAATCGTACAGGCACGTCAGATTGCGATGTACTTCGCCAAGAAGATGACCAAGAGCAGCCTTGCCAGCATTGGCGCACACTGCGGTGGAAAAGACCACGCTACGGTTCTTCACGCTTGTCGCACGGTAAATAACTTACAAGAAACCGATAAGCACTTCAGAAAATATTTAGAAGATCTCGAAAAGAAATTGAGCATCGCCTAAAAAACAAAGGGCTGTCATCATCCGATTGACAGCCCTTTTTCATTATAAGGAATTTTTATTTTTCTGCCAGTTTTTTGATATTGGCCAAACCCTGATCATAGTCCTCTTCTATCGAGCTTTGAGCGCCAAAGATGACCATCATACCGCGCAAAAGAAAAGGTACTTCTCCCCCTTCCATTGTCCAAGTCAATTTAGTACCAGCGCCTTCGGGAAGCATAGTGAAAGCAGCATAGGAAGTCTCATCCCAATCCTTAAATTTTAAAGAAGTACGAATCATAGAAGATGGAAGGATCTCTATGATTTCTTGCGTTCCGCTGCCTTGCGTTTCGCTTTCCCAAGTCATCGTATGACCAAGTGCTCCAGGGGTGCCTGTGATCTGATTCTTCATTTGTGTATCCTTAAGTTGCCAAGGCGACCACGAAGCCCATTGGTTAAAATCAGAAGTCAACGCATACACCTCTTCAATAGGAGCATTAATCGAAATAGAGCGAGTTGTTTCCAGTTTCTTTGGACCGATGATACTTAACACCGCATAGGTACCAAGAACCAATAAAAAGCCTATTAAGGCCATTCTGAGAATTTTCATGATATTTAGAGGTTTAGTGATATGCAGCGAAGATAAAAATTTTTGTTTAGGAGCCTAAAAGTGAATATTTTGATTAAATAAGTGTAAAAAATACACTAAGTTTCCCCTCTAGAATTTTTACATTTGAACTTCGTATCAAAATAAAGACATGCAAGTATCAGCAAGGAACGAGAAATATTCAGCAAAATATTACCCCGGTATTATCAAAAACTGGGAGCAGAAAGGTAACTTTTTTTACTTCTATTCTGCCGAAACACATCTCGAAGTGAGAGTGGTAAATGATAAAGTGATTCGCTTTCGCTACGCAGCAGACGGCACCTTTCACAGAGACTTTTCTTATGCTGTACCTGCAGAACTGCAAGACAGTCTCATTTCGCTTAGCGCATTTGATGATGGAGAAAATGTTGGCATCATTACAAAGCAAGTTAAGTGCTTTATTAATAAAACAAATATGAGCATCAAGATCACCGACCACAGCGGACTGGTGATCAATGAAGACGAAGCTGGCTTCCATTGGCAACACTACCTTTGGAAAGGCGGGAAAATCGTTTATTGCTCAAAAAAAATACAGCAGGAAGAAGTTTTCTACGGCCTTGGTGACAAGCCTTGTGAACTTCAACTGAGAGGTAAAAGATTTGAGAACTACGGCACGGATGCCTACGCTTATGGTCCGGAAACAGATCCTCTCTATAAAAATATTCCATTCTATTATGGTTTGCATAATGGAAAAGCATACGGTATTTTCTTCGATAATACCTTCAGAACATTGTTCGATTTCGGAAAAGAGCGCGATGATGTGACGAGTTTTTGGGCGCGTGGCGGAGAGATGTGTTATTACTTCATCTATGGACCACAATTGTTAGAGGTCGCAGCTGAATATGCCAACCTTACTGGCAAACCAGAACTCCCACCGATGTGGGCATTAGGATATCATCAATGCAGATGGTCATATTATCCAGATAGTAAAGTCAAGGAAGTGGCGAGTGAATTTAGAAGAAGAGGAATTCCTTGTGATGTAATGTATCTCGACATCGACTATATGGAGGGATTCCGTTGTTTTACATTTTCTAAAGATTATTTCCCCGATCCTAAAGGCCTTACTAAAACATTAGAAGATCACGGATTCAAAACAGTTGTGATCATTGACCCTGGAATTAAAGTTGATCCCGAGTATTCAATTTATACTGATGGATTAAAGAATGATGTATTCTGTCGTCGACAAGACGGCGCACTCATGGAAGGTGATGTATGGCCTGGTAAATGTGTGTTTCCTGACTTTACCAATCCTAAAGTTAGAGATTGGTGGGCCGATTTATTTGGCGTTCTGATTGAGAACGGTGTTGCTGGTGTTTGGAACGACATGAACGAACCAGCAGTATTTGAAATCGGAACCTTCCCTGAGGATGTTCGCCATGATTATGACGGTGAAAGCGTGAGTCATCGCAAAGCGCATAATGTGTATGGACACATGATGGCCAAAGCGACATGGCAAGGATTGAAAAAGTATATGATGCCAAAGCGTCCTTTTGTTATCACTCGAAGCGCATACTCTGGAATTCAAAAATGGAGCAGCGTGTGGACAGGTGATAACACCGCGACTTGGGAACATCTTTGGGTAGCATCACAGCAATGTCAACGCCTTGCTATTAGCGGAATTTCATTCGCGGGAAGCGACATCGGTGGTTTCATTGGAGAACCCGATGGGGAGCTATTCACACGATGGATTCAAATGGCTGCATTCCATCCTTTCATGCGCACACATAGTGCGAGCAATGAAACAGGCTTTGATCAAGAACCTTGGAGTTTCGGTCCGTTCTACGAAGCAATTTGTAAGCGCTTCATTCAGATGCGCTATCGCCTTCTACCCTATTTGTACACTACATTCTGGCAAAACTACCGATATGGCACTCCCATGTTGCGCCCGTTAGTTTTTGTTGATCAAGAAAATAAAGATACTTATCTGCGCAATGAAGAATTCATGATTGGCGATCACCTTCTTCTTGCACCGGTATCTGCACCTGGTGAAAAAACCAAGCGCGTTTATCTTCCAAAAGGAGGATGGTATTATAACTGGAATGACCAATATCACAAGGGTTCACAAGAAGTGACCGTAGCAGCACCTATTCAACATATTCCATTGTTTATTCGTGAAGGAGCTATTATTCCTGCGTGGCCTCAAATGCAATATGTAGGTGAGAAAAAAGTGAAAGAGGTAACGCTACATGTATTCTATAAAGAAGGTAAAGAAGAAAGCTTCCTCTATCTAGATGATGGAGACAACATGGGATACAAAAACAGCAATTATCGCATCGTGCGCTTCGAGGTAAAAGGTACTAAATCGTCGTTCAGTATTCGTCAACATACCATTGGTAATTATGACGACACCATCGAAAAGTATAAAATCGTTATTACAGGCCTTCCCTATGCTGCGAAGGAATTTACCGTGGATGGAAAACATCACAACATCGGTAAGCGCAATCAGGCAATAGGAAAAATGAAATTCAATGTGGACAAGAACTTCCACGAAATTATTCTGAAGTAATCATGAAAAAGAAAGAATTGGTTTCTATTAAAAAACCATTTGATAAGATCGGACGCAGCCGTGTCATTATTGAAAATGTGACACCAATCGTGGAAGGTGGACTTTACCCTGCCAAGCGCATTGCTTCCGAATGGGTGCCTGTTCAAGCCGATGTATTCACTGACGGACATGACGAGGTGCGCGCAGTGTTGATGTACCGCAAAAAAGGTGGACGCAAGTGGAATGAAATCACGATGAAAGCCATCGGTAACGATCGCTACGAAGCATTCTTCCAACTAGAAGACATGGGATATTATGAATTCACTGTGCGCGGATTCATTGATCATCCGCTTTCATGGCTTCACTCCTACAAAAAAAGACTCACTGAGCAGGATGCAAAAGAGTTAGAAGTACAAGTTCAAATTCTCGAAAACTTCCTTTTCGAAATTTCAAGAAGAAATGCAAAAGCAAAGGCAGCTTGTAAGAAAGCGCTGGCTTCATTAGGTACACCAGAACGTCTTCAAATCGCGGCAAGTAGTGAGATTGAAGAATTATTACATCAATATCCCATCGAAGATTATGCGACTTCTTTTGATAAAGTACTCGAAGTAGTGGCGCATCGCAAAAGAGCGGGCTTTAGTTCGTGGTATTCATTCTTTCCGAGAAGCGCAGCTCCAGATGGTAAGGAACACGGTACTTTCAAAGATTGTGAAGCATTGTTGCCTCGCATCAAAGAAATGGGATTTGATATTGTTTACTTCCCTCCTATTCATCCAATCGGCTATCAATTCAGAAAAGGAAAAAACAACACCCTCAATACCAAACCAGAAGAACCTGGCTGCCCTTATGCTACCGGAAATGAGCTTGGAGGACATAAGGCAATTCTTCCTGAACTCGGAACGCTTGCTGATTTCAAGCGATTGATTAAAAAAATGGCAGATCTTGATTTAGAAATTGCCATGGACTTCGCCATTCAATGCAGCCCTGACCATCCTTATGTGAAAGAGCATCCGCAATGGTTCAAGTGGCGACCAGATGGCACCGTTCAGTACGCAGAAAATCCTCCTAAAAAATATCAAGACGTTCTTCCACTCGATTATGAAAATGAAGATTGGAAGAATATGTGGGCCGAGCTCAAGAGTATTTTGGAATATTGGATTGAGCAAGGAGTAAAGATTTTCCGCGTCGATAACCCTCATACCAAGAGTTTTGTTTTTTGGCAATGGTGCATGCAAGAAATCGAAAGCAAGTATCCAGAAGTAATATTCCTCAGCGAGGCTTTCACACGTCCGCGTATCATGGAAAATTTAGCTAAGAAAGGGTTTCATCAAAGCTATACCTACTTTACCTGGAGAAATTCAAAGGCTGAATTGATGCAATACATGCACGATTTGACGGCAACACCGATGAAGGAATATTTCCGTCCTAATTTTTGGCCAAATACCCACGACATCAATCCATACATCACGCAAAGCGGACATGAGCCCCAGTTCATCCTGCGTTATTTCTTGGCAGCAACGCTTTCATCCAACTATGGAATCTTCGGACCTTCTTATGAGTTGATGGTGAATGCCGCTCTTCCAGGAAAAGAAGAATACCTTGATAGCGAGAAATATGAAGTAAGGCATTGGGACTGGAATCATCGCAACAAACTGATGCACGTGATTGCTTTGGTAAATAAATACCGCAACGAAAACGCGGCCATGCACTTTACCAACAACTATACTTCCGTTCATACCGAACATGATCAGATCATGGCATGGTTGAAAGTTTATGGTGATAATCGCATCATTTGCGTAGCTAATCTCGATGCATATAATAGACAAAGCACTCAGATTCATGTGCCGCTTCAGCTAATTGGAAAGCACGAAGGGCAAGCTTATGTAGTACATGATTTGCTCACAGGAGAAAAGTACACGTGGTATGGAAGTCGCAATTTTGTGGACCTCGATCCATACAAACTTCCCTTCCATTTTTTCAGAATAGAAGATTAAGAATATAAATGACATTGCATCAAATCCATACTTCTGAAAGCTGGCGAAATTTTGCCTCTGATAAAGCTGCCCAAAGCGAGCTTTTGGGGCTGCTTCCAGAAATTATGAAGACAGCACGATGGTTTGGAGGGAAAGCCTATCAGCTGACACACGTCAATACTGATCATTGTCTTCCTTTCGACACCGACGCTTGTCGTTATTATTTTTTCATCATAGAAGCCGTTTACAGCGATCATGATTCAGAGTATTACATGATTCCTCTTGCATTGAGTAAAGAGGTCGTTGGCCCTGTTTATGCCCGCTTGGAACATGCAGATGGTATTGATTACTTAATCGATGCATGTTATGACCTTGGCTTTCAACAAGCGATTTTTGAATCAACCTTGTCAGGTCAAAAGGTAAAATCAACACTCGGAGAATTCAACTTTGACCGCGGGCAAGTGCTTGACAGCAATGAAACCTACGTCAATTCCCGAAATCCGGGCGTTGATCAGAGCAATAGCAGCATCATCTTCAATGAAAAATATTTCATGAAGATTTATCGAAAGCTGTTTTTGGATACCAATCCAGAAGTTGAAATGCTCAAGTTTTTGACTGAAACCGGACAATACCAAAACGTGCCCGCCTATGCAGGCAGTTTGATATGGGAACGCAAGCGCATTGCTCCGGTGACCTTCGCGCTGATGATGAATCGCGTCGATGCACAGAAAGATAGTTGGGTGAGCACAGGTGATGAACTCAATGATTTTCTCTCATCCTTTGTCAAAGGAAGTTTTAGCATTCATGAATTTGTATTTGAAAACGTAGAACTCCTTGCCAAGCGCACCGCTGAGATGCACCTGGCACTTTTCACAGAAACAAAACAAAAGGATTTTAAGCGAGAGAAATTCACTCCTGAATACCGCGAGTGGCTTCACAAACATCTTGTGACACTTTTGGAAGGTCGTCTTCATTTGTTGGAGCAAAACAAGCACAAGCTCGACGAGGAAGCTCTTCGTATGGCCGACAAACTCAAGCGCAAACGCAAGCTGGTGCTTCAGTTTTTTGATCAAATAAAAACCAAACCCCTCAAGTCGTTGCGTACGCGCATACATGGGGATTATCATTTAGGACAAATTCTCTATCACAATCGGGATTACATCATCATCGATTTTGAAGGAGAACCAGAAAGCAGTATCGCAGATAGAAAAATCAAACACTCGCCGATGAAAGATGTAGCGGGTATCGTTCGATCCTTTCATTATGCTGTGAGTGCAAAATTATTTTTCAGTCATGAAACTGCTAATGCAGACGCTCGACGCTTGCAGAAAGCCGCAGATCGCTGGTACAACTTGATTAGTGATACATTTTGGCTCACTTATTATGAAGCCATTGGCAAAGACAATCAACTTTACGCAAGTAAAGCAGAAATAAACTTTTTATTCCTCCTTCATCTTCTTGAAAAAGCCATTTATGAAATCGGTTATGAATTGAATGGCCGACCCGACTGGTTGAAAATCCCATTAAAAGGAATCGAACAAGTCATCAATGAATTGGAAAAATACGAAGGATAAAATCACCCGACATGGCAAAGAAAGTAAGTACAGAAAAGAAAACAGCTCCGACACCTAGTGTTATTTCGCACAGTCTTTTCACCGACTTCGACATCGATTTATTCAAGGCTGGTAAGCACTATAGGCTTTACAACCATTTCGGTGCGCATGCACAGATAGTGAAGCGAAAAAAAGGAACGTATTTTTCTGTTTGGGCGCCCAATGCCAAGTCGGTAAGCGTCATCGGTAATTTTAATTTTTGGGATAAAGGAGCCCATCATCTCTATCCTCGTTGGGATAGCAGCGGCATTTGGGAAGGATTCATTCCTGGAGTGCTCAAGGGAGAGCTATATAAATACAGCATTGAAACGCATGACGGACGCATGCTCGAGAAAGCGGATCCATTTGCGCGCTATGCGGAACTTCGTCCAAAGACAGGAAGCATCACGTGGGATTTAGATTATAAATGGAAAGATGGTGTGTGGATGAATAACCGCGAACACCACAATAGTTTGAAAGCTCCAATGAGTGTTTATGAAGTTCACCTCGCTTCATGGATGCGATCTCCTGAAACACCTGAGTTGTTTTTGAGTTATGAAGATATTGCTAAAAATCTCGTGCCTTATGTAAAGGAAATGGGCTTCACGCATGTGGAATTCATGCCAGTGATGGAACATCCTTTTGATGGATCATGGGGTTATCAATTGACCGGATATTTTGCACCCAGTTCACGCTTTGGAGATCCACAAGGCTTCATGCATCTTGTAGATGCTTTGCACCAAGCTGGAATCGGCGTTATACTCGATTGGGTGCCGGCGCATTTCCCTGGGGATGCACACGGATTGTATGAGTTTGATGGCACGCATCTCTATGAGCATGCGGATCCGCGCAAAGGTTTTCACCCTGATTGGAAAAGTTATATTTTCAATTTGGGTCGAAATGAAGTGCGATCTATCTTGATTTCGAATGCAATGTTTTGGCTTGACTATTATCATGCAGATGGACTGCGCGTGGACGCCGTGGCCAGCATGCTATATCTCGACTATTCACGCAAGGAAGGCGAATGGCTACCCAACGAATTTGGAGGAAGAGAAAATTTAGAAAACGTAAGTTTCCTCAAAGAACTCAACGAAGTGGTTTATAGTCACTACCCAGCCATTCAAACGATAGCTGAAGAAAGCACATCGTGGACGGGCGTTTCGAGACCCACCTATCTCGGAGGTCTTGGCTTTGGAATGAAATGGATGATGGGCTGGATGAATGATAGTTTGCGCTATTTCGAGCGTGATCCATATTACAGACAATACCATCAAAATGAATTGACGTTCTCACTTGTGTACGCTTTCACTGAAAATTTCATGTTGCCACTCTCACACGATGAGGTGGTGCACGGAAAGCATTCTTTGATTTATAAGATGCCTGGTGATGACTGGCAGCGCTTTGCGAATTTGCGATTGCTTTATCTATGGATGTTTACACACCCCGGCACGAAGTTGCTTTTTCAGGGATGTGAATTTGCACAAACTGCCGAATGGAGCCACGAGCAGAGCTTAGATTGGCATCTATTGGAATATGCACCGCACAAGGGAATTCAACGATTGATTCAGTCGTTGAATGGGCTCTATAAAAATAATCCTGCTCTTTATGAAAAGAACTTTGACGGAACAGGTTTTGAGTGGATTGACAATACCGATCATGCGAACAGCGTGATCATATTTATGCGCAAAGGAAATGATCCAACCGAGCGAGTTATAGTAGCCATGAATCTAACACCCGTACCACGGAATAATTATCGCATCGGATTACCTCAGAGTAAAGCTTGGAAAGAAATACTGAATACGGACAATGCAGAATTCGGCGGTACGAATGCTTCAAATCCGCATATTTCAGTAGAAAAAACTCCTTGGCAAAACCAACCATACTCTGCCGAAATCAACCTACCACCTTTGGGAGGAATTGTAATTCGATAATCATTTTTATTAAAATGACTTTGAGAATTTAATCTCCTCAAGTTGTTCGTGAAGATAAATGTCCAATGCAGATGCGATATTCCTAATGAATAAGCGCCCTTTCTCTGTGACTCTAACTTCGTGACCTTCCAGGTCGATTAGTCCGTCCAACGCAAATTGCAATAGCTTTTCATAAGCGATGCGGCGGTGATTTTCGTCTAGAGAATATAGAGGAATCGTAGTGACATCTCGACACATTAAATCCAGAATACAACGTCGAATTACGAGGTCTGTTTCGCTCAAAATATGGCCGTTAACGATTGGCCATTTACCTTGAAGAACCTTCATTTGATAATCTTCTACAGACTTTTCATTTTGAGCAAAACCATTCCATGCATCGCTTATTGAAGAAGCTCCTAAACCGATTACCAGACTATGATTAGTAGTGGTATATCCCATAAAGTTTCTATGTAGAACACCATTCTTATAGGCAGTCAATAATTGATCGTCAGACTGGGCGAAATGATCCATACCGATGCTCATGAAGCCAAGCTCTTTTAATCGCTCGCTTCCTCTTTGATACATTTCTATTTTTCTCGAAGCTTTTGGAACATCATTATCACTGTAGCGACGTTGTCCTTTACTTTTCCATGGGACGTGAGCGTAACTGTAAAAAGCAATTCTGTCCGGCTTTAACTCTTGAATTCGGTCAATGGTATGTTCTATGCTAAAAATGCTTTGACCCGGGAGTCCATAAATCAAATCAACGTTTACACTTTTAAAACCAAGTTCTCTCGCATCATTGATCACTTCTTGGGTTCGTTCAAATGTTTGAAGTCTATTAATCAAGAATTGAACATTCGGATCAAAATCCTGCACACCAACACTGATGCGATTAAATCCGGCAGCGCGAAGGGCCTCAAGATGTTTCTTTGTTGTATGATTTGGATGTACTTCGACACTAAACTCGTGATGAGGAGCTATGAACGCATCATCAGTGATAGCTGAAATTAAGGTGCTCAAATGAAAGGGAGAAAAAAAAGTGGGCGTTCCTCCACCCAAATGAATCTCCCGAATGATCGGCTTTTTTGAAAAAAGTGATTTATACATCTCCCATTCTTTCAGCACCGATGCGATGTATGGTTCCTCGACCTTATGATTTTTAGTTATTCTCTTATTGCAAGCACAATATGTGCACAGTTCTTCGCAAAAAGGAAGGTGAATGTAAATACATACTTCGCCATTCTCCTCTTCGAACCTTGATGAAACTTTTTGTTTCCAATCCTCCAGATTCCAGTCATTAAATTTCCAATGAGGAACTGTCGGATAGCTCGTATATCTGGGCACCGCCACATCATAGCGCTCAAGCAAACTGGTCATATCATTCTTTATCATAGAGCGAAAGTATTGTGAGTCAACAGGAAAGGGCCTAACCAAACTCAGTGAAGAATCATGACATCCGTCAGTTTCAATATATTTGTACCTATGAGAACCTTATTCATCCTTAGCATATTCACTTTTATTCTTCAAGCGGGCTATTCTCAAGAAAAGAAAACACTTACAAGTTTTGTGAATCCTTTTATTGGAACAGCTGCTCACGGTCATACATATCCTGGTGCCACTGTGCCATTTGGCATGGTTCAATTAAGTCCTGATACAAGATTGGAGGGCTGGGATGGTTGCAGTGGCTATCACTACTCAGATAGCATTGTCTATGGATTTTCGCATACTCACCTTCAAGGCACCGGCGTAAGCGACTATGGTGATATCTTATTTATGCCCACCAACGGAAAGACAGCTCAAGCGGCGGCATGGCGAGATGCTTATAAAAGTAAATTCTCGCACAAAAATGAACAGGCCGCACCTGGCTATTACAAAGTAAAGCTCGATAATTATAACATCGACGTGGAGCTTACCACAACTGAAAGAACAGGTATTCATAAATACAAATTGGCGCCGAAAGACACCTGTCGTCTATTCATTGATATGATGCACAGGGATGAACTGCTTTATTATGACATTCAAACAATAGGTGATACGGTGGTATATGGATATCGCGTATCTAAAGGATGGGCCGAAGAACAGCATTGTTATTTCTATGCGGTATTCAACAAACCATTCATTGGTATGGAACAACTCATGCAGCGAACAGATGAAGTGAGTGAAGATGGACAGAGAAATATCATCTATGAAGAAGTGCAAGTGTTTTCATTACTATTTGCTCCTGATAAAAAAAATGAAATTATTGTTAAAGTAGGAATTAGCGGAACCGATGTAGAAGGAGCTAAAAACAACTTATGGAATGAGGCAAAGGGATGGAATTTTGAGTCCTTTAAAAAGAATGCAAATAAAAAATGGGAAGAACAGCTCAATAAACTTCCAATCAAATCAAATGACAACGATCATTTGATTAATTACTATACCGCGCTCTATCATTGTTGTACTACACCCAATTTGTGGAGTGATGTAGATGGTAGATACAGAGGTATGGACCAACAGATACATGTGGCTGAAGGTTATAATCACTATACTATCTTTTCTCTTTGGGATACATTCAGGGCTCTCCATCCGCTTTTCACAGCGATAGAAAAAGAGCGCACGGGTCATTTCATACAAAGTTTTTTAAATATGTTTAGACAGCGCTATGCTCTACCTGTATGGGAGTTGGCGGCAAATGAAACCAATTGTATGATTGGCTATCATAGCGTAAGTGTAATCACAGACGCTTATGCTAAAGGAATTCGAAATTTTGATCAAAATCTCGCGCTTGAGGCATTTATAGCATCTTCTTTAAACAATGAAGAAAAAATTGCATACAACGATTTAGGATATGTTCCATCAGAGCTCTATTCAGAAAGCGTAAGCAAAACTCTTGAATATGCATATGATGATTGGTGCATTGCTCAATTCGCGAAGATGATCGGGAATGATGGTGCCTATGAAAAATATATGGAGCGTGCACAAAGCTGGAAGAATCTTTTTGATCCTGAAACCAAATTTTTCAGGCCGAGAAGAAACGGTGGCTTTATAGAACCTTTCGATCCTTATCAGGTCAATTTTAACTACACTGAAGCGAATGCTTGGCAATACCGTCTTTTTGTTCCTCATGATATAGAAACCCTTATCGAATATCATGGTGGTAAAGAAAACTTCCGCAAAGCCCTCGATGATATGTTCTCCGCCGACCCCAAAACTACGGGCAGAGAACAAGCAGACATCACCGGTCTAATAGGACAATATGTGCATGGGAATGAGCCAAGTCACCACATGGCATCCCTTTATAACTATGTGGACCAAAACTTTGAAAAGTCTTATAGTATGACACAGCGCATCATGAAAGAGATGTACAAGCCAACACCAGATGGGCTATGTGGAAATGAAGACTGTGGACAGATGTCTGCCTGGTACGTACTCGCTTCGCACAACCTTTACTCAACAACACCTGGAGCTCGTCAATGGGTGCAAACTGGTCCCACAGATAGTACATTTCAAAAACTAGGTATCCAGAGTGCCATTGCTCCGAAAAGTAAAGTCATTAACGAATCAGTACTTTCCTTGCCTATTATTTCTGCAAAAAGTCAGACCTTCAGCGACTCGTTGCTTGTTACAATATCACATATTTTTCCGGAAGCCAACTATAGCTCCTACTTTACTGATGCTAATGGTAAAATAACCGACCTCCGTGGCCGTCAATTCTATATTCATTCAACAGGTTCTGTTACGACACGAGCAATCTTCGAAGACCTTCAAAGTCAAGATATAACTGCGAATTTCTACAAGAGAAATTCTCTCATAAAAATATCATTAACGCATCAACCAGATCCACAATATACAGGTAACGACAAAGATGCATTAGTTGATGAACTCAGAGGCAGCAATGATTTCAGAACTGGTGCGTGGCAAGGATTCAGAGGGCAGCCACTTGAGGCTGTTATCGACCTGGGAAAAACGCAACAGATCAATTCAATTTCATTATCCACTTTAAGAGATATTAAATCTTGGATTTTCCATCCAGTTTCGATTGAATATTTCACTTCCGCTGACGGTAAAGAGTTTTTCGCTGCCGGGTATCATGAGGACTATGATTGGACTAATTCAAATGCTGAAGCAAGAGAATGGACTTCCGAAACAAATGTTCAAGCTCGCTATGTAAAAGTCGTTGCAAAGCCGCTTATGAGCATTCCTAAGGGGCATTTAGGAGAAGGTGAAGCAGGTTGGATTTTTGCCGATGAAATCATCATCAGATAAGATGGAAGAGAACCCATTATTTTTCGATAGAAATCTCGCACACACTACTATGCATCCGCTGGGACTGCATATAGAAAGCGCGGATGGAATCTATGTGTACGATACACAAGGAAAAGCCTATATGGATTTGGTATCGGGCATAGGCGTGAATAATATCGGTCATGGCGTAAGGCCTGTCATTGATGCCATCAAAGCGCAATTAGACAAACACATGCACGTGATGGTGTATGGAGAGTATGAACAAAGCGCGCAAACACAAGCAGCAAAAGAACTGACCTCTCTCTTACCCGAACAATTAAACTGTGCTTACTTCGTGAATAGCGGAACTGAAGCGAACGAAGCCGCACTTAAACTCGCCAAGAGACTTACAGGCCGAACCAAACTTGTGAGCTGTCGTGGCGCATATCATGGAAGTACACATGGCTCTCTTTCCGTTAGTGGCAACGAAATGAAGAAAGCTGCATTCCGCCCACTTTTACCAGATGTACACTTCATTCGTTTTGGAAATTTCGATGATTTAAAAATGATTGATGAACGTACCGCTGGCGTCATCATGGAAACAATACAAGGCGACGCAGGTGTTCGGATTCCTACACCTGAATATCTTCAAGCTGTTCGCAACCGTTGCGATGAAGTTGGTGCAAAATTGATTTTTGATGAAATCCAATGTGGAATGGGACGAAGCGGAACATACTTCGCATTTTCACAATTCGGTGTTGTTCCTGACATCCTAACGCTTGGGAAAGCCTTGGCTGGTGGCATGCCTGTCGGTTGCTTTATTAGTTCAAAAGAAAACATGAAGCAGTTGACCCATGACCCTGTTCTTGGACATATCAGCACTTTTGCTGGCCATCCTGTGATTTGCGCCGCGGTGGCAGCTACGATAAAGTATTTCAAAGAAAATGAATTCATCTGTCGTGTTCACGAAAAGGGAAATTACATCGCAGAACGTCTGCGAAGAATGCCAGGAGTAATAGAAGTTAGACAGCGCGGAATGTTTTTCGCTATCGACATGGAGAATGAGGATATTGTGGCCAACGTGGTGATGAAAAACCTTGAACAAGGATTGGTAAGTTTTTGGTTTTTATCATGTCCAAGTTCTTTCCGAATCGCACCGCCGCTCACCATCTCTATGGAAGAAATTGAAAAAGCTCTTGCCATCATCGAGTCATCCATGGCTTTCGCATTGAAGAAATAACATTTTTTTTTTTTAAAACATCATCACTATGAAATGGCAAGGAAGAAGACAAAGTTCGAATGTTGAAGACCGACGTGGAAAAACTCTCAGCAGCGGGAAAGTCGCAGCTGGCGGAGGTCTTATCGGAATCGTAATATTGCTACTTACCGTATTTGGAGGCGAACAAGGCTCTCAAATAGGACAAGTGCTCCAGCAAGTGAATCAAGGTGGCGGAGAGCAGCAAATGACTGAAACACGTGAACTCAGTCAAGAAGAGAAGGAACTCGGAGCGTTCGCATCAACTGTTTTCGCTGATTGTGAAGACGTCTGGAATGCATTATTCCAAGCAGAAGGCATGAGCTACCGCGAACCAAAGATGGTCCTCTTCAGTGATGAAGTGACGAGTCAATGTGGCAAAGCCAGCGCGGCGATGGGGCCATTTTATTGCCCTGCAGATGAAACGGTATACATGGACATGAACTTCTTTAAGGAATTAAAAACACGTTATGGAGCTAAAGGTGGTGACTTTGCAATAGCTTATGTAATCGCCCACGAAGTAGGACATCATGTGCAAACTGTCTTAGGCATATCTCGCAAGACAAGAGAACGTCAAGCCAGAATGAGCGAAACAGAAGCCAATAAACTTTCTGTTGATATGGAGTTACAAGCAGATTTCTTTGCTGGAGTATTTGCTCATCATAACAAAAAATATTTGGAAGAAGGTGATATTGAAGAAGCAATGAGTGCGGCACACGCGGTTGGTGATGATACCATTCAAAAAAGAGCTAGAGGTTATGTAGAACCAGATAGCTTTACTCACGGCACATCAGCAGAAAGAAAAGAATCTTTTATGCGTGGATTCAATTCAGGAAACCCTTTTTAAAAAACTAAAAGTCGAATTAAAGACGTCTGTTGACCGTCTTTCAACGCGAGATAATAAATCCCTGATTGCAAATTATTGGGTAAAATAATTTCTGTAGAAGGCCTGCTATAATTCTGTAGCAGCCTTCCAAAAGTATCTCTCAACTCTACGCGGGCGTCCATGGTGACAAACCCTTCTACATGTACCACTCTTAATCCAGTTGGCACTGGATTAGGAAATGAGGAAAACTGAATAGCTGGTGATTCTGCCGGTACCGAGTTGATGCCAGAGCAACTTGCAGCATCCACTCCGCGATGAATATTCAAATAATCTAAAAGAACATTTGCAAAGCGCTCTGCAAAAAGTACACGATTGACTTCATTATCTCTGATACCATCAAAATTCAATTCTACTTGAACGCCGTTCGTTGTGAGCTCATCCTGATAACAGGTGTGGTTGGCGACGATATATCCACCGCTAAAATAATTAGAACCAATACCTGGTGACGGAATTTCAGCACTCGGCACGCTCGGATATCCCTGTGCTGCCAGCAAAGACCCCATACTTTGCGGCCCACGCAACAACTGAGCATGCGATTGTCCCTGAAGATTTGATGCCACCAAATTTTGAATCGTACTATAGGAAATAAAATTTGGTGTATTCAGTGTTGCGTCACTTTCTTCCAACTCTTCTTCATAGAGCAAATAACCAAGCTCTATCCGTTGCTGGGTGTTTCCATGACCATGCAGGTCTATAAAG
>CAYRZQ010000011.1:54053-88664 GCA_964428835.1 uncultured Comamonadaceae bacterium
GATTCCACCATGTATTCCAACTCGGGATATTTCTTTAATTCCTTCACCAAATCATTTGATACCGCCACCTTATTGTGCGACAAACTAGGAAGCAATAACTCTGTATTGCCATCCTTAATTTTAAAACGCATTTGTGTCTTTCCCTGACCGCTTTGAATCAAGGATGTCAGATTGTCAATCATAGTGGAACTCACATATTCCAAAGGAACTGTTATGGTGAGGTAGCGCGCCATCTTTTCGCGAATCTCATACAAAGGTTCCACACGGCTCACCTTAAACTCCAAACCCTTATCGGCATCTGGTCCAAACTTTTTCACTTGGATACGTCCGGCGATAAATAAGAAATGTCCCTTTTGTAATAAGTGACGATACTTCATATAATCTTCACCGAATAATACGAACTCAAAACTGCCTTCGTAATCTTCCATTTTAAAAGTTCCGAAAGGCTTATTGCTAGCGCGCGCCACTTTCTCTATCACCTCTGTTACCATGCCCGCAAGCTTCAACTCACGGTTCTTGTTTTGCTCCATATCCTGAAGCAAAGTCAATCCTCCCTCCGAACAGAAACTTCTTATTTCCAATTCAAAGTCATCCATCGGATGTCCGCTGATAAACATTCCAACGACTTCTTTTTCTTTTGATAATTGTGAAAGTGTATCCCACGGTTCTACCACTGGTGGCTGCGGCTCTGGCATTGCTGCCTCCGCCATATCTCCAAACAAAGAAACCTGAGAAGTATTCTTACTTTCACGAATACTATTTGCGTATTTCAGCAATGTTTCTATAAATGTTTCAGACTTACCATCAGGAGCAAAATAAGCAGCGCGTTGAATGTTAAAACCATCCAGCGCTCCTGCCAATGCCAACGATTCAAGTACTTTTTTGTTACCAGCCTTCGCATCAATGCGCTCCATGAAATCGAAGATATTCTTGTAAGGACGAATCTTCCTTTCCTTCACAATACTCTCCACCGCATTCTCCCCTACTCCTTTCACCGCTGCCAGTCCAAATCGAATCTCACCTTTTTGATTTACGGTGAACATCGCATTCGATTCGTTTACATCAGGCCCCAATACAGGAATGTTTTGCAATTTACATTCTTGCATAAAGAAAGTTACTTGCTTGATATCACTGAGGTTGTTTGACAATACCGCCGCCATATATTCAGCAGGATAATGAGCCTTTAAATAAGCCGTCTGATATGCCACCCAAGCATAACAAGTAGAGTGCGACTTGTTGAAAGCATAACTCGCAAACGCCTCCCAGTCTGTCCAAATTTTCTCAAGCTTGTCTGCCGGATGTCCGTTTTTAGTGGCTCCATCCATGAACTTGCCCTTCATTTTATCCAAGACATCCTTTTGCTTTTTACCCATTGCTTTACGCAATACGTCGGCCTCACCTTTTGAAAATCCCGCGAGCTTTTGCGAAAGCAACATTACCTGCTCCTGATATACGGTGATACCATAGGTTTCCTTCAGGTATTCTTCCATATCGGGCAAGTCGTAGGTAATCGCCTCGGTACCATGCTTACGCTTGATAAAACTCGGGATATATTCCAGCGGTCCTGGACGGTACAAAGCGTTCATTGCAATCAAGTCATCGAAGACCGTAGGCTTTAGATCGCGCAAGTACTTTCTCATTCCATCACTTTCGTATTGGAATATCGCCACTGTTTCGCCGCGTTGAAATAACTGATAGGTCTTTTCATCATCGAGAGGAATAGCATCAATATCGATGTCTATTCCTTTCGTCTCCTTCACCATACGAATGGTGTGTTTGATAAGCGTAAGTGTTTTAAGCCCCAAGAAGTCCATCTTCAAAAGACCTGCACTTTCTACCACGCTGTTGTCAAACTGCGTGCACCACATATCGCTATCTTTCGCGGTGGCTACTGGAACAAACTTGGTGATATCATCAGGAGTGATGATGACACCGCACGCATGAATACCCGTGTTACGTACCGATCCTTCAAGGATTCCTGCCATCTGTAGCACCTTTCCTTCATTGGTAGTACTTTTATAGATTTCACGAAGTTGCTTTGCATTCAACAGATCATCACCGTTGAGTTTTGAAGCAAGTTCCTTATCATCATATTTGAAAATCTTTGCAAGGTCGCCGTCGGGCACGAGCTTCGCGATGCGGTCGGTGTCGGGCAATGGCAATTCGAACACACGTCCTGCATCACGAATGGATGACTTGGCAGCCATTGTACCATAAGTAATAATCTGCGCCACCATGTTGTTGCCGTACTTCGCTCGCACATAGTCTATCACTTTATCACGACCTTCATCATCAAAGTCGATATCGATATCGGGAAGTGACACACGTTCTGGATTCAAGAAACGCTCAAAGAGAAGATTGTATTTAATCGGATCCACGTTCGTGATACCGATGCAATAAGCAACAGCGCTGCCAGCAGCAGAGCCGCGGCCTGGGCCTACGCTCACTCCCATCTCTCTCGCTTTGGCACAAAAATCTTGAACAATCAAAAAGTAACCTGGATATCCAGAGTTCTCAATTGTCTTCAATTCAAAATCTATGCGTTCAGTAATCTCTGGCGCTACCTCTGTATAACGTCGTTTCGCACCTTCAAAAGTGAGATATCTGAGATATGCGTTTTCTCCTCGCTTACCGCCATCTTCGAGATCAAGTGGATTTTGAAACTCTTGAGGAATTTCAAATTTCGGAAGAAGAACTTCTCGAGCGAGTTTATACTCTTCACACTTATCCGCGATTTCGACTGTCATCGCAAGCGCCTCGGGCATGTCGGAAAATAATTCCGCCATCTCCTCAGTCGTCTTAATGTAAAATTGGTCATTGGGTAATCCGAAACGAAACTCACGTCCACGTTTACCAATGTATTTAGATGGCTTACTAACGTATTCGCCCTCCTTCACGCACACCAACGCATCCTGCGCTTCGGCCTCAGTGCGTTCGTTGTAGTAACTTGAATTTGCAGCGAAATATTTGACATCATATTTTTGACAAAACCGAATGAGTACTCGGTTTACGTAATCTTCCTCTTCGAGTCCGTGGCGATTGATTTCAGCATAAAAATCCTCACCGAAATTGGACTTCCACCACACGAATAATTCTTCCGCTTTTTCCTCACCAAAATTTAAAATAGTGTAAGGAATCTCGCCATACATGCCACCTGTGGTGACTATCAAATTTTCTTTGTATTGTAATAAACGCTCTTTATCTATTCGAGGAACATAATAAAATCCTTCTGTGAAAGCTATTGACGATAACTTAGCAAGATTGTGATATCCATCTTTATTCTTTGCTAAAATCACCGTTTGAAATCCGTCATCCTTATTGGACTTATCAGTGAGGTCGCGACAAATATTCAACTCACACCCTACGATAGGTTTCACTCCAATTTTTAACGCTTCACTTACAAACTGAAACGCTCCCATCATATTTCCATGATCGGTAATCGCTATCGCCGGCCAACCGCAGGCCTTAGCCTTCTTCACCATCGCCGCAATCTCAGTAGTAGATTGTAGTACTGAATACTGAGAGTGAACGTGCAGGTGAACGAAAGAAATAGAATCGGAATGAGAAACAGAATGAGAAACAGAATGAGAATGAGAATCAGAAGGAGAAGGAGTTGCGGCAGCAGGGGCAGCAGGGGATTTGAAGTTGCTGTCTTCTAGAATGGGAGCGTCGTAAACTACTGAGGAAGGATCGGTGACTTCCTTTATAGTGATGACTCTATTTTGAATCAAACCGAAAAAACACTTCGAAGTAGCATCCACGTCGAAAGCCGCGTCGTGCGCCTCTTCGAAAGCAACACCAAAAAGTTTGATGTGAAGTTCTGTGAGCGTAGGCCACTTAAATTTTCCGCCCTTACCACCCGGAATGGCACAAAAATCAGTTGACAAATCCTTTGTATCAAGGGATTTTTTTGTCTTCAATACCAACTCGCCAAATCCTTTTCGGTAATACTCAGCGCCCATAATATTGATATCAAATTCAATATTATGGCCGGCAATATATTCGGCTCTATTGAGGTCTTCTTGAAAAATCTCCAATACTTTTTGAAGCGGCTGTCCCTCGCGCATCGCACGCTCTGTGCTGATTCCGTGGACTTTCTCCGCATTGAAAGGAATACTATAACCTTCCGGTTGAATGATATAATTCCCCCTGTTGACAAGCTTGCCCGAAAAGTCGTGCAATTGCCAGGCAAGCTGAACACAACGCGGCCAATTGTTAGAATCCGTAATAGGTGCATTCCAACTACCAGGCAGACCTGTTGTCTCTGTATCAAATATTAAAAACATGAATTCTTTTTGCTTAAATGAACAAACTGATAACTTATCAAGGTAAAATTTCCTTTATTGTTCCTTGATCACTTACAAACAACTTCCTACCTTCTGCCTTCTTCTTTTCTCTTAATTTTTGAGCCGAAATTCTCATAGCATTTTTAATTACATCTATGAGGGAAACACTGTCTTTATTGACCATCTGACAACCGTTTTATTATGTTTAATTTAACTTCATCTGTTACTATTAAATGCCCTGAAATTGCCTTTTCAGCGATTAATTCTGAATCTAATTTTGAGTTATCATATATCAACGCAACGTCAACAATTGGAAGATATAGCTCAAACAAATTCCTAAGGCCAGAGTAATAGCGGCGTTGAATAACACCCTCTTCAATATAATGCCCCCCTTCTTCCACTCTCTTCGCCACCCTGCTGATTGCGAGTTGAACCGAGTCCAACCACAAAAATATTAGCGTTACAAAATAGCCTTTTGACCGTGCATCATTAATTGTGTGAACAAAAGACCTCGTAGATAAAGTTGTCTCAAATGCAAAATCTGAATTAGATTTAATCAATTCCTCAATTCGATTCAACATTATCCTACCAGCTTCAATGGAAACACTCTCGGGTTGAAACGGAGATAATCCTCTTGCTATCTCGTCTGCGTTCACAAATTCTTTACAATCCAATATCTCTGGCAAGATGTTAAAGGAGGCAGTCGTTTTACCTGCGCCATTGCAACCTCCAATGATATAAAGCCTTTTCATTCCTACTTCAAATATAGAGAATTTATAATCAGATTTCTCCTTTGTTGTAAAGCTCTAACAAATGCTGACTCCACTGAATAGTGCGCTTGGCCCACTCTATTTTAAGGGCTAATTTTTCTTCATCTGAAAGCTGCCATTGGATATCAGAGGCACGAAGTTTTTCAATCAATGTTTGCATGATAACAGCTGAGGCTACTGATACATTCAAACTCTCAGTAAAACCATACATTGGAATTACTACATTTTCATCTGCCAATGTCTTCATTTTATCACTTACACCTGTCAGTTCTGTTCCCATTACAATGGCTGTTTTCTGGGTGATATCCAACTGATCCAAGGGCTTTGCATTTTCATGCAACGCAGTAGCTACTATTTTATAGCCGCGCGCTTTTAGATCGCGAATACATGCCTCTGTATTATTCTCCGCTTCGTTGTATTGATGCAAGGTGAGCCAATCATAAGATCCGCGTGCAATACGGCGATGTAGAAAAAAACTATTTCGATTTTCAATCGAATAAATATCCTGAATACCCCAGCTCTCCATGCTCCTTACAATCGCACTTGAGTTGTGGGTTTGATATACATCCTCCATCACCAATGCCAGATGGCGCGTGCGATTGGCCACTACCCTATCAAACAGCTCCCGCTTTCTTTCCGTGAGATGTTCGCTCAATAAATCGTATAACTTTTGTGACATCGTTTGCAAAAATATGGAGAATAAAAAAGGGCTAGCTCGTTGGAGTTAGCCCTTTAATTTTTTTGTTGGTGAGGTTGATTACTTCACTTTAGTCTGAAGCTCAGCACCAGCCTTGAAACGTACTACGTTCTTAGCTTTGATAGTGATTTCCTTACCAGTCTGTGGGTTACGACCTTTACGAGCGGCACGCTTAGTAACGCTGAAAGAACCGAAACCTACTAGAGCTACACGGTCTCCTTTCTTAAGAGCCTTTGTAGTTGATTCGATGAAACCATCGAGAGCTTTCTTTGCATCAGCCTTAGAAAGCTTTGCGCTAGAAGCAATTGCTTCAATCAATTCTGCTTTGTTCATTGTATTTATTGATTTTTAGGGTTAAACAAACAAGCTTTTGCTTGTACAGCGCCAAATGTAGAAGACTAAACTTCACGTAAGCAAGAGTTAACGCGGAAAAATGAGCCTTTTGTTGATAAAACACTAGCGTTGTTAATAAGGACGGGGTTTTATGGTTAAAAAAAGCCCCTATTCATAGGCTTTTCGAACCTTTTTTCGGCAATTCCGTATTTTTGCACTATCAATAATCCTCGAATGAAACACTTATTCATACTCATTTTTATAGCCCTCACCTCCCCTGTCTTGGCTACAGTGTGGAATGTTGAGGTCGGCGGCGAATCAGGAAGCACCACTAACCCTCCTTATTATAGTCCTCAAAATCTGACTATTCTCGAAGGAGATCAAATCGTGTGGAACTGGGTGGGCGGACCATTCAACGTTACCTGCACAGGAGGACCTCAGCCATTTGCTTCGGGAAATTTGCTCCCCGGACAAAGCTTTAGTTTCACTTTTACAGTATCAGGTATCTACACTTTTGAATGCACCATCGCCGATCACGCTCAAACCATGTTCGGCTCTGTATTCGTATTTCCTACAGGAACAAGCAACGTAGGAGAGCTTAAACAAAATAACATTAATATATATCCGAACCCTGCAACAGATCAGATAACCATAGAAACAAAAATTGACTATTCCTCCATTCAGCTTATTAGCAATGAAGGAAAAGTAATTCAAATGTGGAATACTCCAGGTTTAAAATCAGTCGATCTCAGCGCTTTTCCCGCTGGAATATACTTTATCCAAATTACCAGCGATCGTGTTGTTTCAAGAAAGCGTATTGTGAAACAATAGTTTAATCGTTTAGCGGATTGAACTCGTTGCTATAACTAAGAGAGGATACATGCATCAGCGGTTCAGCCCCTCTCCTTTGGAGAGGGGTTGGGGTGAGGCCTAAGGCTGGAAGAAAATCACTTATATCCTTCTAATTTCATTACTACTCATCAACAGTTTTTTTTAGAATGAGAAGCAGTAGCAGAAGGAGAATGAATAGAGATTTGAGATTGAGTCTGAATTAACTCAATCCACAAAACGGATTAAAGCCTACCTAGAAATTTTCTTGTAAACTAAATAAAACAACGCACCCACGGGAATAATCAATAGTCCGAAATATGCAGAAGGATCGTCGCTTTTTGCGTTCATGTAAATAAACCAGCCGACAACAGCTATAAATATAGCTGGTAGAATCGGATACAAAGGAGCTTTGAAGCCAGCTACGGTCTCCTTATCGCGTGTGCGTGCTACAAAAATCCCAATGCACGTGAGCAGTAAGAAAAACCACTCGGTGATAGTAACATAGGTATATAGATTTTCGAAGCCTTTCCAAATGAAAATTAAAAGAATACTAATTACTGACTGTAAAATGATTGCATTGAGCGGCACACCAAAGCGTGGATGATCTTTCGCAAACATTTTAAAGAAAATTCCTTCCACACTCATTTGACGAATGATACGAGGCGTAGCGAGAATATAAAGTCCTGCACAACCAAACACCGAAATGGCAATCAAAGCTGCGACTGCCTTTTCACTACCAGGAATAATCTTGCCCATTGCATCTGAAGCAAGTGTAGAGCTATTCTGAATGGTAGTAGTGTCCAATACCTTCATATACCCCATATTGCAAAGTACATAGGTCAATGTCACCACAGTAGTGCCTATAATCATCGCCAATGGAATATTACGCTTTGGATTGCTGGCGTCGCCTGCCACAAAGCTGGCATAGTGCCAACCTGTGTACGACCACAACACACCTACAAAAGCCTTTGCGTAATTAGATCCGCCGCTGGCGGCAGCATCAACCACGACAGCACCGGCAGTATCAAAAATATCGCGCGTGCCCAGAAATAAAGCCGCAATCAAAATCCCATAAATACCAACGATTTTGAGAACAGTAGAAATATTCGCAAACCACTCGCTCGACTTGATACCGAACGTATTGAATAACGTCAGTATAACCACTGAAATAGCAGCCACAAGAGGTTTGTATTCATCTGCAAAGGGGACAAATTTCTGTGAATAATCAGCGAATACTATTATGAGCGCCGCTATAGTTCCTGACGAAACCACTGTAAACAAGCTCCATCCATATAGGAATGCAGGCAATGGACCAATGGTCTTGTTCAGATAGGTGTACAAGCCACCTCCGCCGGAATAGCGCGAGCCCAACTCTGCGAATACCAAGGCACCAATCAATGAAATGAGGCCACCAGCGACCCAAAGCAAAATCATCTCCGTAGAGTCGGGTACCGCCTTGGCAATATCTGTTGGAGTCTTGAATATCCCTGATCCAATCGTGCTTCCGATGGCAATCATGGTAAGGGCAAAAAGAGAAAGGCCTTTGGTATTTTGACTCATAGAGGGCTTGATTTAGTGCTGCCAAATGTAACTGCTTTGTGCCTATTTTTGGCACCTGCTATGAAGGCAATAAGAAACATAAAAGAATCGCTTGGTCGAAGAATGCTCCGAAAGGAATCTGCCCCCGCTCGTCAACGAAGTGGAGGCAACTTCAATAGCGCCCAAAAGATTGGTATACTTTATCTGGATAAGGATGAGGCGCAATACAACCTCGTTCGCAACTACGCAAAACACCTCAAAGATCAATTTGACGTGAAGCACGTGCATGCGCTTGGTTTTGTGGATTTGCCAGCGAAAAAATTGCCCGCTTATCAAACTCAAATTTTGGAAGCATCTTTTTTCAGTCGTGAAGATGTCAACTGGCACTTCAAACCCTTGAAGAATGTAGATAATTTCATTCGCGAGGAATTTGACATACTTATCGACTTGAGCGGAGGCAATACAGTGCCACTCAACTACGTGCTCAAGCTCAGTATGGCCAAAATGAAAGTAGGATTAGCAGCAACCCGCGGAGATAAATATTACGACTTCATGGTCAATATGGGCGCCGAAGCACCCCTTGACAAATTCATCGAACAACTCAACTTGTATTTAAGCAACCCTAAAATAAAATGAATCAACTCAGAGGCTTAGGTGTCGCCATGGTGACACCCTTCAAAAAAGATCTTACTCCCGACCTGGTAGCACTAAAAAAACTCACCGAATTCCTTATCAACGGTGGTGTGGACTACCTTGTGGTGATGGGCACTACAGGAGAATCGGTAACCTTAGATAAAGAAGATAAAAAAGCAGTACTCGACACTGTACTCAGCACCAATGCTGGCCGCAAGCCTGTTGTATTGGGTGTAGGTGGCAATAACACTTTTGAAGTTGCCAACCAACTCTCTCGCGTTGACGCCACTGGTCTCACTGCAGTACTCAGTGTGACACCTTATTACAATAAGCCTACTCAAAACGGACTCTTTGAACATTACAAAGCCCTCAGCGAAAGTTCGAAACTTCCAATCATTCTTTATAATGTACCTGGAAGAACATCGGTAAACCTATTACCAGATACCGTTTCGCGCATTGCATTTGACTGTCGCAACGTGATTGGAATCAAAGAAGCGAGCGGCAATATTGAGCAGATCATGACCGTGATACACGAAACACCGAAAGAGTTTTTGGTGATCAGCGGCGATGACACGCTCACGTTGCCATTGATAGCTGCCGGTGCGGATGGCGTTATTTCCGTTGTAGGAAACGCATTCCCGAAAGAGTTTGGAGCTATGGTACATGCAGCGCTTGAGAACAAATTCGAAGAAGCGCGACCTATTCATTACAAGCTTTTGGAAATCATCCAGAATCTCTTTGTGGAAGGCAATCCAGCGGGAATCAAAGAAGTGCTCGCACATCTTGATATTTGTGAAAACTATATGCGCCTGCCCTTGGTGCCTGTATCACAAAACACCAGCGAGCGCCTGCGACGCATTATGATCGATGAAGAGTTTATTAAATAATTGAACATAAAAAAGCCCAGATTAAAATCTGGGCTTTTTAATTTTATATCACTGCCTCGAAAACCGGAGTTGATTCAGCGGTTTTACTTTCTTGGATAAAATTCTCAAAACAGTAATCACTGCCATGGCGATGATGGTGGGCGTCCAGCCTTCCAGTCCGAGCGATATCATTCCAATATATAGAATAGCTCCGATTGCCGCCACTGTGGCGTTCCACTCCTCTCTTAAAATCATGGGGATTTCGTTGCAAATCACATCGCGCAACATACCGCCGAGAATCACACTCAGCACACCGAAGATGATACTGATAAAATAACTCAGACCAAGGTCCAAACAGTATTGTGTGCCCAATACTGTGAACATCCCGATACCAATGCTATCAATAATAAAGATTGTCTTTTTGATTTTATGCAGATGACGCGAAATGAGCAGCGCGCATACCACGCCAACGATCACCGCCACAATCAAACGATGATCGCGCACCCATGAGAGCGGATAGTGACCGATGAGAATGTCGCGCACAGTGCCGCCACCTAGCGCACTTACGGCCGCCACGAAGGTGATACCAAACACATCCAGCTTGCGCTGAGAAGCGACCATAGTTCCACTCACTCCAAATACAAACGTTCCAACAATACTGATGATCTCTTGATTATTCATTTATTAATTTTTTTCTTAAAATAAAAAGGCCCGGTGCTGCTGCATCGGGCCTTTCTGTAGGATTGTATAATGTTATTCGTATATTATCATTATTCGCCACGATGCTTTTGGATATAAAAAATATGCTTACACCACATTTGCTGGTGCATCATATCATGTTTATAACAAAAATTCTTAATCATGGATTTTTTTTGGTGGTGCAAAGATATAGCAATGAAACGAAGATACAAGTTAAAAAAATATTAAACCGAGGGGGAACAGGGGGACAAGGGGAACAAGGGGAATGGGGGAACAAGGGGAACAAGGGGAACAAGGGGAACGGGGGAACAAGGGGAACGGGGGAACGGGGAATTTTGGATTTACGAATTGCGAATCAGGAATTGAAGAGAATACTTGAAGTTCGAATTTTTCGAATTGAAAAATAAATTTCAGGCACAAAAAAAAATTAACTTTGTATCATGTATGATCCAATAGTCATAGCAAGTTATTTTATCAATCGAGGAATTGAGGACAACCGTCCGATTACTCCAATGCAGGTATTGAAGCTTGTTTATATATCGTATGGGTGGTATATTGGTCTATCTGGAAATTTGTTATTTGAAGAAAAAGTTGAAGCTTGGACTTATGGACCAGTGATTCCATCAGTTTATTATCGCTTCAAGGCTTATGGCCGAAACGCCATAGATAGACCATGTGAAGATGGAGGAGGAATCGATGATGAAGAAATAACTAAGTTTCTTGACAAAATTTGGAGTAAATACTCTGGTCTTTCTGGGCTTCACCTTTCTGAACTAACTCATCGCGAGGGTACTCCTTGGAAAAAAGCTATTGATCAAAATCGTAAATATATCGATCCGAACCAAGTGCGAGAACACTATCGAAAACTTGCAGGCATAGATGAAGCCGCTTGATCTTGAAAAAATCGATTTTGAGTTGCTACCTCCAGTGGTACTTGCTGAATCATAAGAAAAGGAGGAAGACGAATTATATCCTAAAGCAAGTAATCGCTTTGTTGCTTTTCTTGATATATTAGGATTCAAGGATATGGTTGATAGAAACTCTCCAGAAGTTGTTCATCAACGTTACCTAGATTTGATTTCAATTCCACCGGACTATTTTTATAAGCATAATTGTAAAATTCACACTTATATATTTTCAGACTCTATTGTAATTTATAGCGATGACGATTCACCTGATGGGGCTTATCAAATATTTGAATACTCTCAATTGACAATAAGTAAATCTTTAGCTTCTGGAACCCTTCTCAAGGGAGCGATCGCTCATGGCGAGTTTACTGCAGATAAAAAATATAATATTTATTTTGGAATCCCGCTTATCGATGCTTTTCAATTAGAGGAGGAGATGAAGGTTTCAAGTATTATTCTTCATCACACTTGTGAAAAATATATAGATTCTTTAAGTGATCCTAGGTTTGAGCATTTTTTTATAGATACATCAACCCAACTAAAGTCTGGTAAAGTCCGTCAACGTCATCTGAACTGGATGCTAGAATTCAAAAATACTGATGATCGTTTTTACCAAACTTTCTATAACCAAGCATCAGGACCTGCAAGGATATACATTGAAAATACTAAAGACCTCATTTCTTCTCTAAACAAAAAAGACGACATCTAGGGAGGTCTTGATTTTAATTTTCTCAGACACACAATGGAGCCAATACCGCTGTTCATGACCTAACAGATCGCTTGTCTAGCAGCCATCTTTTGCTTTGCGCCCCAACCTAACTACGTTATTACTATCGTATATATTCGAAACCAGCAAAATACGGAGCTTGCGTGAAAGTCAACCTTGTAAAAATCCACCCAATCAGAAGTGATAAGCATAAAGACATTCAATTTGAATCTTTGAACTTGGAATACAAGACCTGTTTCTATTATTTCATTTTCTACCTTTTTACCATCTACAAATCCAGCACCTTGTTTTTAATTGTCTCACGATATGCAGCGGAAACACTCACGCAGGCGAAGGTTTTAGGCAAATAGTTGCTACCTGAAATTGGGCACTCGGTAGAAAAATCAATGTCGGGCCTAATTTTTTATTTCAACTTATCGCTTCCATCACGTTTATAGAGTAAACAAATAAGTTTCACTCAAATGAGAAATCGAAAAAATAAATCTAAGAAGTCCACCGAGACCGCAAAGGACTCTGGCAAATATGTCCAGTCGATTAAATTCGACGTAAATGAGTTTTGGAAACATTTCTTCCAAAACTCCGATAAGCTCTCTGTTCTTGTAAAACGCACCCTCTTTGGGCTTGCGCTTATCTTAGCGGTGTCAAAAGAACATTACGTCATTACCGCTTTTACTGCGGGAAGTCAATCGCTATTCGATAAAATTGTTGTTGGCAGAGCACCTTGAGTGAAATTTAATCTTGATTAAACGTTAAATAGGATTCTTTTGAGTTTCTTGGACACTCTTCCCTTTCGATTACTGAGAAGTAAATCGACAGCTTCAACGCCTCGAAGAAGGACTCCGCGATGATGACCGTGCGTGACTTATGATCTTTCTGAGCTGAGTATGTTTCACTATTTTTGCTAAAACTTAAAAAATGAATTACCTAACAGACTTGTTTTGTTCTGATAAACACAGTGACCAAATAAAACTTTTTGGAATCGCTATCGACTTAACTTTTGAGCAGTTTATATCTGTTAAAGAAGATTATAACGAAGAGAGTATCACATCTATTCAGTTTACACTCTATCAAGAAATATTAAGAAAGTCAGCTACTTCAAAGCAATTGATTTCCGACACAATTTGGATGGGAAAAGACTGCATAGATTTATCATCACTGAGTGCTATTACTAGAGCTAATTATGAATTCGTGCTTACATTATTGAGTTTCGGCATTAACACAGAAAAAAGAGAAATTGAAAAATTACGCTTCCATCTTTGGAGAATCTCCGGGCTTAAAGACACTAAACAGTCAACTGAAGCAAGCGCAGACGTTATAGCCCAAATTGATTCTAGAATCGAAAAGGAAAAAGAAAAAATAAAATCTTTAAAAATTGATTACAGTATTTACCAAAGCCTTGTTGATCGGCTAATAAAGAAGAAACAATGGCAGCTATCGGAAATAAATGGCAAGATTATGCAAACCAATTGGGCGTCAATTGAATTTAAAATTTTAAAAGGCGCAATGCTTCTACTCACCGCCTCCTCTCATCCGACAGTTATTGGATTAAAAAATTTTCAAACAAGATATTCTAGTATTAATCAAACAAAAGATGAAATTTATATAATCACAAAATTCGGTATTGTTAACCTATGCCTTTCTTACTTCATCATCCACAATATTTACAACACCCCTGTCAGTGAAGTCTTCTACAAATTCTGTCTCGAAACGGTTATTTCAGGAGAACTATTAAATAGCGTTGATAATAGTACTCCTTCGGAAATGAAAGGGTAAGGGATAGTAGCTCTGAGATCTCTACGTCTACTTGAAGGCGGTCCAGTAATTCTGCCCCTAGATGACCTTGTAAATCGAAAACCACCAAATCACTTAAGCTAGTAATGATAACCCTTGGTGCGTTGCATTTGTAAGTTCTAGTTTTGGTTGAACTCGAATAAAAACCGATCAATTTCCTTGGTCACCCGCGGTCTATGAAGAGAATATGGAGGTATTTCAAAAAGAAATTTAGCGTAAAAACTTCAAACAAGTCAAGTATTCGCGCTAAACTAGAAAAGGCTAGGCAGCATAGGACACGCTGGATTTGTTGATTGAAAGATTAACAACAATCTCACTGAAATACAAACGCAGAAGAATCAAGGAAAGGAGATGAGGTATACAACAACAACCGTTCCCTCAATGCTGTGTGCGTCATTTCTGAGTATAACTAAGGACCAACTATTCCGCTAAAATTATACACACTAACCACAATTTATTGACAAAAAAACATTTTATTTAAAACGCTGATAATCAATAATCCCAAACAACAAAAAACAAAATCAATAGTATCAAAAAACATGACATCATTTTCTGAATAATAGACCTGACGCGGGCTTTAGATATTTTGGAACTTGTCAGGTTAAAAACTATGAATCATTGTTAATCGTTCTTGGTTGACAGTATTGATTTACAATAATACCTTTGATTCATAATTTTTTTCAAATGTTTAATACTAAAAAAGAAAAACCGCCTCCACAGAAGCGGCCCACCAAATGGATTGTAGTCCTATTGGAAATCATTCAAACAATCATTCAGGTTTGCGAATTGTAAAGCAATCGAATGACGATCCGAAGAAGGGGGTTGCCGCCCCCTTTTTCATTTACCAAATGTAACATCAAAGTGACATTTTGTACAAAAAATTTTACAACATTAAAGTTACGAAAAAAAGAGAAACTCAGCATTTAAGCGAGTTTCAATACAAAAATCGGGTTTTAGTGTTGAAAAAACCTTTCAACTCCTCTAAAGTCGTAACCCACCGATTACTCCTTTGAGAAAATTGCCATACACGCCGTCAACTGTACTCATATGGTTAGACTCATTTTCGAAGAACGGCACCTGTAAACGTCAGTCCAATTCAAGGTGACCAGCACCCAGCCCTAGGTTAATAATTTCTCTCTCCAGATAGGTAATAGAGCTAATAAACTAATGCCTTTATTTAATAATTCAGGTTTGAACGAAAAATAAGGATTTCTTTTCCATTGAAGCTTGATTTGCCACCATTGGGCAGTGAATTAGTATATTAGCAGAAGAAACGTGAAATATGGAAATTTCGATTACGCAAAACTTTTTTGAACTCAATACCCTTGTTTTCCAGAATGGAAAAATATTGAAGATTACCCAGTTCATTGAGAATGGGGCGCACTCTTTTTGGGCTGGCAAAACTGTTTCTCATGAAAAATTGCTTCCAATTGAAGAAGGGGCGGTAAAAGTTATTTCAATGAATGAATTTGAAGAGTTGTTTTCGAATTGTCCATGGATGGAGATTATTGACGGAAGGATTCAATTAAACGACAGCTGCCCCGAAGCAAAATACGCGAATTCCCTTTCTTGGGTTGGAGTAAAAGTATTTTCCGATAAGGAGTTCAATGGGCTTTTAAGATTATTCGAGATTTGAACGCTACTGATTTACTAAAAGAAATTATTAGTTCAGTCAATATGTTAGTGGGCAAAACATCTACAAGTGCTTCGACGAATATTTGCATTGTTCTCTTTAAATGACCGATTTTGATCAGAGCCTTCCATCTTTTTTTTTAAAAACTAAAGAAAATCAATTCCAAAAATGATTCGACTAAAGGCTTTTTTTAAAGGTATCGCACTGGATTTTTTGATCATTTTAATCGCCTCTCAAATAGCTTTTTTTGCAGGCAATGTTGCTGTGAAAATTCAAGATTACACCCCAGTAAATCCATGGACGTTTTCATTTGTTTGGGATTTAATAGTTTTGTTAATTGTTTATTTGGTTCTGCGTAAGTTAGATTTTTTATTTAAATCCATAATCAGCTTTTTCCTTGTATCAGTCTTTGCTTTCTTCACGAGTCAAATAGTCTTACGTCCTTTGCTAGAGAATATTACGGGCAATCACAATTTTTCTATTCTTAATTATAAATATATCGTATTTTTTCCTCCCTCAAGCGGTTATGAGCAAAGCTCAGCTAGATTTTTAGGTTTAAACGACTATGAGATTTATACCACTGCGTTTGTGAAAGAGTTAGCAACAAAGGAAGGAATAGAAGAAGATGTTGAAAACGAAGGAAAGAGGTATTTCTTTTGGCAAACTGCTCTACTAGACGGACATTCTTATTACTCGTTAAAACCAGAGTTGATTTTTGAATTGGATTATGAAAAAAGATTAGAGCTTTTTCTTACGGCTGGGCCATTAAGGATTATCGAGTATTCTTTAGAGGCATTTTTTAATCTCATTCTACTTTTTCCATTTGCTCTATTATTACGGATTTTCGGTAAATACTTTTATTTCCGGGATAGTGCGGAAGTCCAAAGCTTCTTTACAGATGAATTTTTCAAAAAACAATGGTAGTTTATTGTTAAATGTACTTTTGTTACTAAATCAAACAAAAAAGACGTCCGTTAGGACGTCTTAACAATAATTTCTTGTGACACCGTAGGGAGTCGAACCCCAAACCTTCTGATCCGTAGTCAGATGCTCTATCCAGTTGAGCTACGGTGCCATCGCGTAAAGCGGGCGCAAATATACAGATTTTTTTGAATTTCCCTATTTTTTGTACAATTTCAACTCACTAAAGTCAAAATCAGGGTTTTCTACAATGATTCTCAACTCGTTCACCTTCCCTTCAGCATCTTGCACAAACGTCGCAGTGCCAGCCGGAAGCATCATCTGCGTGGTCCACTCCAAGGTGAAGGTCTCATACTGCCAATGCACCAATCGCCCTTTAAACAAGGCGGTAGGCTTAAAATCTATCGCGTAATTTCCATTCTCATATTTCACCTCTACATCACCATACATCTCAGATGCATAAACACCAGCATACGCCTCGGGAGCGAGACTAGGCTTGCTCGTACTATTGCGCGCTGCATCGCGCTCAGCTTTGTGAACAGCATCCTCCAATTTATTCTTCGCCTCCATTTCCTTAAAAATAGCCGGCCAATCGCGAGCGGGAGTCACTTTTAAAAAAGCATCCAAGATGCTAAAACTCAAATAGGTCGAAAGACCGTTTATATTGTTGGTCAAAATCACAAAACCGAAGTTCTTTCCTGGCACCATCATGGTTTTGGAGATCATTCCATCATATCCTCCGCCATGACTCACCACCTTTTCTCCCCCATATTCCATCAATTCCCAACCAAGGCCATAACCATTGAAATGGCGCGTAGGCATGTTTTCCCGCTGCCATTTGCTCACATTCTTTGGAGTAATATTCTCCCACATTTCCCAGGTACGAGCCTCAGACCAATATTTTTTTCCATCTAAAGTTCCTTTACCCAGCTGGAGGCGTATCCACTGCACCACGTCTGTCGTCGATGCATTGATGCTGCCTGCAGGACCTATATTATCCCAATCCACATAATCAATTGGCGTGTTCACACCGTTCACCTCGTTGTGTGGCGCAGCGACGTCCTGTCCGCGTTTGAATTGCTTGATTGAAGTATTGGCAAAAGGCATATTGAGCGGTGTGAAAAAGCGCTCCTTTATAAAATCGTCCCAAGATTGGCCTGTTACTGCAGGAATGATTTCTCCTGCCGCCAAGAACATGATATTGGAATAACCATACGTTTCTCTGAAGCCATAAACAGGCTCTAAATATTTTGCCCTGCGAATCACCTCCTCGCGTGAATGCGTGGTACCATACCATATCAAATCACCCGAGAATGTGGCCAAACCCGTTCTATGACAAAGCAAATCGCGGATGGTCATCTCTTCACTCACATAAGGACTGTAGAGTTGGAAGTAAGGCAAATACTTGCGCACCTTATCGGTCCACTTTATCTTGCCTTCGTCCACCAAAATAGCGAGGGCAGCAGCAGTGAATGCTTTTGTATTACTTGCGATTGCAAAGGAAGTATTAGGGGTAACGGCCTCACCCGTTTTAGCATTTTTAACCCCATATCCTTTATTAAAAATAACTTGATCGTCTTTGACAATCGCGATGGCCATCCCTGGCACATTGAAATCCTTCAAGGCCTTTTCAAAGGTTGCATCTAACTTGGTGAGTATAGCTTTGTCTGCCTTCGATTGAGCAGAGAAGCTTATTGTAAAAAGTACAAAAAGGGATAAAAACAAATAGCGCATTTCAAATGAGTTTGGACTCAAATGTAATGCGCTATCGCTATCTATTTAACCCTTTTTTATTCTACAACATTTCATTCGCTAGATTAGCCAATTCGCTGCGCTCACCTTTCTCAAGCGTCACGTGGCAATAGAGCTCCTGCCCTTTCAATCGCTCGATGACGAATGACAGACCATTACTTTGTTCGTCGAGGTATGGAGTATCGATTTGTCGAACGTCGCCAGTGAGGATGATCTTTGTGTTTTCACCCGCGCGCGTGATGATTGTTTTCACTTCGTGCGGAGTGAGATTTTGCGCCTCATCTACAATCATGATGCAATTGCTCAAACTGCGGCCGCGGATAAATGCGAGTGGACAAATTGTGATTTTTCCAGCAGCTTGCATCTCGTCGATTGCTTTGCGCTTTTTCTCATTTTCACCAAATTGGTTTTTAATAAAATTGAGATTATCCCAAAGTGGCTGCATATATGGATTCACTTTTTCCTCTGCGTCACCGGGCAAGAAACCAATCTCTTTGTTGGAGAGCGGCACAATCGGACGGGCTAGGAAAAGTTGATCGTATGTATTCTTAAGTTCTAAAGAACCTGCAAGAGCGAGCAACGTCTTCCCCGTACCAGCAACACCGCTGATGGTAACTAACTTTATTTCCGGATTCAGGATTGCGTGCATTGCGAACGCTTGTTCGGCATTCTTCGGTTTAATGCCATAAGCATACACCTTATCGACGCGTTGCAATGATTTCTCCTTTCCATTATAAAATGCAAGCGCAGAGGACTGACCATTTTTTAGGATATAAAAATGGTTGCTCAATTTTTCTTTACCCAGAATAGTAAGTTTTTTGGATTCGCCGTCTTGATAAAGTTTGCGAATGAACTCGCTCTCTACATCTTCTACGAGCGACATGCCGCTATACATCATCATGCTGTCTTTCACCTTGCCGGTTTTGTAATCTTCGGCAGGCAAATCGAGCGCCTTCGCTTTGAGTCGAAGGTTGATGTCTTTCGTTACCATCACTACGCGAGCCTTCTTTTCTTCTACCGTGAGCTGAAGGGCAGCGTTGAGAATTTTGTGGTCATTCTTTTTTACATCGAAGATGCGTTCTGCGTTTGAGGGCAGTTCATCGCTTGTGTTGAGAATGATTTTGAGTTTACCGCCAGAACCGTTGTTGAGAGGAATCCATTGTTGGAGTGAATGATTTTCTGAGAGGCGGTCGATGATGCGGATGCATTCTCGTGCTTCAAAATTTTTGATATCATTTCCTACTTTGAATTTGTCGAGCTCTTCTAGGACGGTGATAGGGATGGCGACGTAGTTGTCTTCGAAACTGTTGATCGAATTGTGATCGTGGAGAAGAACAGAGGTGTCGAGCACGTAGATCTTCTTGGCTTTACTTCGCGGTGCTGGCATACGCACAATGTGATTAGGTGTATATATATTTTCCCTTGTCGGCATTCTCCGTTGAGAATTTGCCTTCATTGACGTGAACGAATATAAATACTGAAATTGTCTATTCCCCCTTTAGAAAAGTCCGAGTTATTAACCACCCCCGACTAAAAAGGACATTAAGATTTGGTAATGTTGGGGAGAGGAATTGTTAACAAGGCGGCGACGTATGATTTCAAGATTGCCTTAAATTTAAATTTAAATTTATTCTATTTAAGAGAAAAATAAATTATGTTTGACGGATTAATAAACCTTTATGCCGAAACAAACTCTGAGACTTTGCTGTCTATTTATCTCTCTCTACTTAGGCTCCGTAACGCCGATGAGTGCTCAATTCGACTATAAAAGAGCATCCTTAACTGTATTAATTATTGATAATCCCTCCGAGCCTGGTAACAATTTAATAGTTGCCAATGTTCTACGCGAAATTGAAGAAAAATATAACAATCACAATATTGATGTAGCAGTATTAAAACTTCCTGAGGGAACCACTTTTGACAAGGAAAATCGCATTCAGGGAATAGAAAAGGCACTCGTAGAACAAAAAATTGGGGCTAAAATGCTGTCATTTTGGTTTGAAGATAGCTTAGGCAATTTTACTTGGGAAAAAGTTTACAAGAGAGGATTGTATAGTGCTAGTCTATTTGACTTCAAAAATGCCGACCGCACTGTTCTTGGCTCGAGACTAGTGAAAGATATGGGGAAGGAACTCATTTCAAAAACTTATTTGCTTGTTATGGACTTCCGAAATCTAACATCGACCGAGGAAAAGGGGAATCAAGCAATGGATGCGCTAAGTCTATTTGATAGAAGATTTTCCGGTGTTAAAAAGAATTCGAAACTTTATGGATATCACTCTCAATGCTTTACCTACCTATTTCAAATCGATTTTGAGAGAGATATGTATGTTGAAATGTATGATAAATGGAAAGACAGAGATGCAGTGTTGAATGTGTCAGTGCCACTAAAGTTAAAGGCTACGGAAGATTTTACAGCTATTGGATCGGAGGTTGGAGCTACAATTTCCAGCAAAAAAGCTGATAGTTATTACATCAAAAAGCTCCAGCGCTATGCTTTCGAGCGCGCTATGTTCAGATTCTCTAGAAAATATGATTCTTTCGCGACAAAAGCAGTTGTGATGCCGACACCAGACCCAAAAAAAGCCTCAAGAGTGCGACCTGGAGCATTGATCGGTCGAAAAGAGGGGCTCAAGATCGACAGAAAATACTGCGCATATTATCGTGTTGAGCGACGCGATGGTACAAGCTTTTATAGACGCAAGGCCACTCTTCGGGCGGATAGGGTAACGGACAATCGCATGGTAGCTAATGATCAAACAAATCCTTCTAGATTCTACTATGACTCTGGATTTAGTATTAAAAACGGAGCGCTCATTAAAGAAGTACGAGATTTTGGAATGGGGCTAAGTGCATATGTGGCAAGCACCGACGCACGATATTTGGGAGTTCGCTATGATTACAACTTAAGTCAGCTAACAGCCAAAATGAAGCCTCAGTTGCGTCTTTATATTGAATATTCGCAAAACTCAATCGTGAAACCAAATGTTGTTTTCGATAGAATGACCATGCATTGGTATGGGTTAGGTGTCGCCCGACAATTCAATACATTTAAAAACCTAAAGACCGAAATACATGGTGGTTATATGTGGACAAGATTAACTTTAAATTGGGCGGAAAGCGCTGAAAGAAGTGATCTTCTAGACACCTCTGGTGAAACTGCTCAGCTAGGTATTAGATTTTTGGTAAATATAGCACCCAACAGCCGCTTATTTGTTGACGTGACTGGCAGAAGTAACGGTATAGCGCTCGCAGATAACTACGATATACAGAGCTCAGTCCTCGCACTCGGATTTAGATTTGGTTTTTAATCAATTTTACAATTATGACAATAATTAAATTTTTATTAATAGTCGTTACATTAGGTGCGCACACACCTGTATTAAGTCAAAACTTCGAAAAATGGCAAGCAGAGGCGAGAATGAAGGGTTCAGGTGAAGGGGGCACTATTCTTTTTGATATCTTTCCAACATCGAAAAGATACTCCAAACTTGAAATCGAAGCCAAGAAAATGGCTGTTTATGCTGTATTATTTCTGGGAATCGATAGTTTAAATAAATCTCTTCCCAGCTTTTCTCCTTTCTTTGAAACAAAAGATATATTAACTACTGAAAGGGATTTTTTTAAAAAGTTCTTTTCTAAAAATGGTCCTTATTTAAAATATGTCTCCCTTGTTCAAACCGCTGGTCAGTTCGAGCTCATAAAAGTAAGAGGAAGGGGTTGGAAGATGGGGTATACTGTAAGCGTCTACAACGCTATGTTATATGAAGATTTGAAAAATGCTAAAATTCTGAAGTAAACAAAACCAAGCACTAATAATAATACTAAAGTTATGTCAAAAAAAATTATCAAGTTAGTGATACTCGGCTTAATGATCACAACACTATCCTTTACAATTCTTGGCAAACCAGAATGGGATTACACGGCAAATTGTGGTGGATACTCAGACAAAGGCATCGTTAATGTTGAGATCACTTCTTATGGTGATGATCAAAAAAACCTTAATGATCATCTAATGAAGTGCGCAGTTCATTCCGTGATATTTCGAGGAATTGCTCCGAGCAAACAAAACAACTGCGGTTTTATAGAACCTTTAATAAAAGATATGTTTGCCGAAGAAAACGATAAAAAGTTTTATAAGAAGTTTTTTGAGGATAATGGTCTCTACAAATCATTTGTCAGTATTGTAAAAGAGAACGCTGGAACTGAAGTCTTTTACAAGGGGCAAGGTTTTAAAAAAACAATGCTTGTAGGGGTGCGCCAAGACGCACTAGATGAAATGTTAATTAAAAATGGGCTAAAAAAATAAAATATGAATTCAAAAATACTCCTAATACTAATATACTTACTTAGTTCATACTATTCCTACTCACAATCCGAAGAAAAAGCCAAGGTCATACTTTGGCCTGGTATGCCTTTTCTAAAGGAACACAAAATGATCAAGCGTGTTATGTCTAACGGTGTAGCGACCGATATTGCAAACTATGATAGTTGCAAATATGATTTGAAAATGTCTCAGGTTTTATCAGATTTGTCAGCAACATTAAACAGCAGAGGTTACAACTCTTCTACGTATGCAAATAATTTAGAAGAGCTAAAAAAAGAACGAGCAAATACATTCAAAGCGCTGTCAGAAGCTGGATATAGTAATATTAACTTAGAGGACGATGTATCCAATTACGCTCAGTCTGATTTCAATCTATTTGTCAGCTACACTTTCATTAGATCAGCAGGTCAATTGCAAGCTAGCATACTTATTGAAATAATTGAGCCAGGAACGGCACGCACTGTGGGCAGTAAGTCATATACAACAGACTTTAGCTCAGCATCTGAAGAGATGCTTCTAAGTAGCTTATACACCAATTTACTTTTTGAAATCGGTAATATTATGGATAAAGAAATAAAAGACCGAGAAACAAATGGAAGATATATTATTGTTAGCGTTCTTTTAGATCCCAATAGCAGCCTACGATTTAACCAGCTTTTCGATGGGTCAATGCTATCAGCAATTATAGCCGATCTAGTCTTTGAAGCAGCACAAGGAGGTGCCACAGGTAAACAAATAAATGGAGCCAAAGAATTAAAATTCGACGGTGCGAGAATGAAGTATAGAACACCAAAAGGTAGGCCTCAAACGGCTGTTGATTTTAGCGCTCTAATTGCGGGAATGCTAGCCGATAATTTCACAGCCGACCCTGTTCCTACGGTGATGACCAATAAGGCATTTCTAGTTATTAAAAGTCATAACAAGTAATGAAAACCCTATTATCCATAGTTTTCGCAACTCTGTCGTTAATAATTAATGCACAGCCACTTTCGATTTCGTACTATACCGAAATCGTGTCTCATGACAAAAATCTTTCCGACGAACATCTCGCTCTTTTTCGCTCTCGACTAGATGAAATTGTGATGAATCATGCGGCTGGTGCTACTGAACTTACAAGATTTGTACTAACTGGTACCATTCGAATGGAAAATAGTTCAGTCACCGAAGGTTTAATTCCGCAATGGAACGTTAATGGAACATTCCTTTTCGTTATTTCAGACGTCATGGAAAAGCGAAAGTTAAAACAACAAGTCCTACCATTTAGTAGTCGTGGAGAAAGTGAAATGCTTGCCATGAAGAGAGCAATTTCTACCCTAGACGCTAACTCTATCAAATTAAAAGAACTTTTTGAAGATGCTTCAAAGGAAATAATAACATATTACGAAAGTAGGTGTGCTATTATAATTTTAGAGGCAGATGCCAAAGTTGCTATAAATAATCATGATGAAGCCATTTACATGTTAAGTTCTCTTCCCTTTATTTCACAAGAATGTAATACGAAATTACTACGTAAAGCAGGTGACATCTACATGGCTAAACAGAATTATGAATGTGGTGCAAAACTCAATGATGCTAAAAGCAAATGGGCCGCCTCGCAGGATTTGCAAACAGCTTCTTGTATCGGAGAAATACTAGGATCAATCTGTCATGAGGCCTGTTGTTTTCCAGAAGCAGAAGCATTCGCAAAGACAGTTTCAGACGATGTGAAACGTTTGCATGAACAAGATTTCAAAATTAATTATGAATTAACTGTTGTAAACGAGCAAAAACGCATAGAAGCAGCTCGTCAAGTTGGAGTTGCTTATGGCAAAAACCAAGTCAGCCCAATTTATACAACTCATAAATAATCATGACAGGCCATAGATGTGTATATGTTCTTGTTAGTTTTTGGCTTTTTAGTCTCTTCCATTTTTCCGGCTGTAATTCTTCAGTAGAATCTAGAAAAATAAGCACTGAAACCGATTCATATGTATACCTATGGATCGAGGGTATGTCACTTAATCAAGTAAAAAAAAGGGACTTTTTTCTTTCCTCAAAATTTATTGAATACGAACAGAAAATTGGAGACTCCCAAAAAGAACTCGAAAAGAACCGAATGGCAATAGTCGACCCATCTATGGCTATAAATATGCAAACAGATAGAAACGACAATAATCTTGCGGATAAAGAGTATTTAGTTGTGCTAACAACGGCTGCAATAGCTCTTGAGCGCTTAGATCTTGAGACAGCTTTTGATTTACTAAATGAATTCAACCTTGAAGAAAATGAACCCAAAAACAGCCTTGATTTATTCCAACTTTACCTCAGAGCCAAGTGGAATAATCTACTAGGAAATCATTTCAAATCATCTGAATATCTTAAGTATTGTAAACAGTATATTGAGAAAGGTTCTACTCCAAATATTAAAACAATTTTTGCTACAGAGCTGCTCAAGTCTGCAAGACAAGCGGGTATTGCTAGTCAAGCTACTCAATCAACTATTGAAATGTTGGACAATGAGGCGAATCAAGAATTAGTCTCGAACTATTATCTCGAAAGAGCGCTTTCAACTCTGGATAGCGGCACCGAAGATCCCAGAGTAGACAGTCTTTTTGTGAAGTCTTTGTACTCTTCATTTCAATCTGGTAAACTTCAGATAGAAGGCGTAAGCCATTTTAACGAATACTTAAGCTGGAAAGAATCTCTAAATAACACCGGTCAATTAGCTACAGAAATAAATACCCTATGCGATACTATAACCTTAAGGCAGTTGTACCAATTTAATCCGCCCCGAATTGGAGAACTTTTTTACAGAATAGTTAAGCTTAGCGACCAGAAAAAAGTCAGTATCCAAAGTGACATTTTAAAATTCGTCCGGACTTTCTTTGAGGTCAACATTGATGCTGATAGTCGTTATTTCAAACAATACAGAGCTCTTAATCTATCCAACCAAAATGCGGAAGATGAACTGAGGTCAGTTCTGCAGGGTTTCGAGAATTTTCAGGACTTCTATTCAGATGCCCCTCTTAGTAGCGAGGAAGCTACTTCCAAAGCCTTTAAAAACATACAAGGTAGAAAAACTCGAGCAAACGTTCAAATAAGGGGACTATCCGACGCTACAATTCAAGCTTTGGGATTAAGTGATTTAGTTGGTCAAAATACTTCCTCAACTCTTGACGTGCAGAGTTTAAAAAGTATGAGTTCACTGATAAAACAAGTGTCCTCTGCAAGTCTATTTGACAATAATAGCTCAACTCTTAAGAATAATGTCGACGAAATGGTTGAAATCTTCTTAAAGGAAGCTGCGCTGTCATGGAGGAATAATAAAAACGACTCAATTGTTGATTTATGTCTGCAAACTATACAGGCTCAATTCGATGTGCATGTTCCAACCCCCATTGACGATAGAATCAGATTTCAGAACCAAGATGAGGATTTCCCTAAGTACCTTAAACTTAAATCCGCCTGTCTAATTTCAGAAAACGCCTACAATAACGAAACTCGGGCCGGCTCTTCAGAAAAATTAAGAAATGCGAGGAAAGAGTTAATTGACTTTATTGTATCAAAAGATCAGTTAACCGCTTCAAAAGTTTTAGACTCAAAGCAATGGAATTTAAGGCAATCCTCTCTGAAAAATGTAATGGTCTATTACTCTGGAGAAAACAGTGCTGTCTTAATATCAAAAACGGGAAATGACATAGACTTGCATGAAATCGAATTAACTGATGACTTTACAGAAGAAATACAGTTTATACTGAATAAGGGTATGGACTTAGCATCTATAACAAATGAACCAGAAGTTACATCTCGCCTCTACAATATTGCTAGTAGTTGGCACCAAAAGTTTGTACTAAAATATTGGCCAAAATCTGGAGAGGAAATTGTCATACTTCCTGTCGGGAATTTTGCCTTTGTAAACTGGGAAAGCCTAAATACTAATAAAGACGGAACATATAATCCTTTAATTCATGACTATGAAATAAGCTACCAAGCAGATGTCGCTTCATTATTCTCTAAAGAACAAAACAGCAATACCCCAATTCGGATGGCGGGATTTGCTACTGAAAATTACCCAGTAATCCCTCTCGAGTTTTACTCCTCAGGATCGATTGCAAACTCCACAACTCTTAATCCGTTACAAGGTGCACTTGAAGAAGTAAGCAATGTATGCGAGCTTTTTCAAGGTAAGGCTTTCACAAAATCAACCCGGACTGACTTTCTTGAATCAATTGATGACTACAACGTCATGCTAGTATCTACTCATGGAATAGTTTTACCATCAAAAACAAAATCTTCCACCAGTTTAGTATTCTCACCAGATGAGGAAGGGCAATACCTAATTCATGCCGATGATTTTTTAGAGCGAAAATTGAATGCACAGCTTGTCGCAATACCCAGTTGCAACAGCGCTCTAGGTGCCGCATCGCCTAATGGTGGATTAAAAGGATTATCAGGCTCCATTTTGAATTCTGGAGCCTCAGCAGTGGTAGCAAGCTTAATTGAACTACCAGATAAAACAACATCTGAAATAGTTCGTTCTTTTTTCAAAAATCTCAATCAAGGAATGAAGAAATCAGAAGCCTTGAGAAAAGCAAAGCTAGACTATTTGAATCAATTCTCAGGAGCAAAGGCGCATCCTGTATTCTGGTCTGGACTTTTATTAATGGGAGATAATAGCGCTTTATCGACAGAAATTGAACCTAGCAATAAAAATGAATCAATACTCGATTTTTCATTTTGGTGGTTGATGTTTCTATTAATCCCTATCCTATACATCATCATTCGAAGAAAAACGAAAAAAGGCTATTTAAAGAAATAGCCTTTTAGTAACTGCTTCTCTCAGCAATACTATAGTTTCTCCACTAACTTGCTGAGAGCTCCCCGCTTTGGGTGCGTCGTTTGTTCCAGATACTTTTGGGCTCGAGTCTTATCTTTTAATTCATAATAACATTGAGCTAACGCGAAACTTGCATCGCTTAGCAAGATTTCCGACTTTAAAGAAATCTCTAGGTGAGGAATCGCTTGTTTTGATTTACCCGTTTTAAAATATGCTAAACCCAAATAAAATTCATCTGACAGTGTTCTATCTGGCTTGTTTTCTAATGCACTAATAACATTTTCCCACTTACCGTTGTTGTAGTCCACTTGCCAATCTTCTTGACTCCCTCGTAAATTCTCAACTTGAGTGAAGCTATCATCTTTAATTGATGCAAAGGAAATCTCGTCTTGACCATTTATTGAAAAAAACCAGAATGTGCCTAATGCCAGGCCCACTATGGATGCAGCAGCCAACCAGCGCCATTTATTAGAACTCTCAGTTTGACTCCAGGGGCTTTCCTTAATGGCATCCTCATCTGCATCAGAAAATTCAATTCCAAGCGCTACTTCTAAATCTGCATCTGGGTTTTCTTTTCTGGTGATGGCAATTTCCTCCCATAGAGCTCTAATCATTTCATCTGACTTGATGGCATCAGCTACCTCACGCATCCTTTCTGGTGCCAACAGACCATCCTCAAAAGCTATCAATGTCTTATATGTAATATTTTCTTTCATGATTATCCAATTTTTTCGGCGCATATTTTCGCCTGTTTACGTATATTGTATCTACAATTTCTTGCTGTGAAAATTGAAACCCCTAACTTATCGGCTAACTCTTGGTTTGAGAGTTCTTCACCAATTCTTATCAAAGCAAATGCTTTTTTGCAAGTTGCATCTAGAGCACTTCTCTCAATGCATTCAACCACAAGCCTATAAAATTCTTCCTCGGGCATTTCTGGCAACTGTACTCCTCCAAAATTGCCTTTAACAGGGTACCTTTCTTCATTCTTATTGGATGCTTTGGAGCCCTTGTTTAAAGCTAAGTTTACTATAACTTTATACAAAATCCTGTCTAATACCTGCTTATCCAAAACCTCTTTACCTTCAATGACCACTGTATAATATTCTACAGGCTTCCCATCCATTACGATGAATGCATCCTGAAGAATATCTTGAATCTCTGTGGCTCCAAGAGATGTCTTTGGGACATACTTCCGTAAGGAACTTCTAGCAGCCACTATCAGCGTTTTATTTTTCATAATCCCAAGCAGGTACTCTTTATATGCCTTAAGATACCATTCTGGCAGTTTAGCATTTTCACTCATAATTAATTGCTTTTACTGCTCAAAGGTAATACCCCCGATTGATTAGTTTGTCATATTATTAGAATGTACTAAAAATTTATCAAAATCCCTCTAATTGAATGAGAAGTCAAACTTTTTTTAAAAAAAATTTAGTACATAAATCATTAGCGACAAACTATTCTATTGAGAGCGCAATTGCTCTCGCTAAAAAAGAATCAAAACCATTAAATTTTATTATTATGAAAAAGTTAATCTTCGCAGTTGTAGCATTTATGCTAACCATCGCATCTCTAGCGTCTTCCAAACCAGAATTTAGCACAATGGGCTTTAAGCAAATTCCACCTCTGGGTAATGACTCCACGAAAAATGAAAAGTGGAACCTTGACAATCATATTTTATTCTCTGTGAGCACAGGCGCATTAGGGGGCAATAGATATCGCTTGAATGACAATACTTCATTAAAAGCGCCCATTTTAATAACAGGAGAAAGAAGCGGAAAATTCGGAAAAGTCACTAACCTACCTAACTGGCTTTACTATGGATTCTACTTTAGGTACTCTAAGCACCAGTATGAATACAATGACACAAGCAATCCATACACCATTGATGCTACCGTTATTGGAGCAGGAGTTAGAGCGAGTGCTTCTGTGTTCACGATGGCAAAAGACCTTGGATGGGATTCGAAAAAAATGTCACGTATAGACCCGTATGTTGGTTTTCAGATGGGATATGACATTATCTCCTTCGATTATTCCAACTCACCCTACAACTACTACTATAGCAATTGGGGCTATGGTTCTGGACTAAGATTAAACCCAATGCTGGGGGTACGCTTCTTCCCGACTCACTGGCTTGGAGTCCAAGCAGAAATCGGTGGAACCTCGAATCGCTTCATATCAGCTGGAATTGTGATTCGTGCATAACTTACAATACAAAGTGGACTACGAATTGAGCCACATAAAATTTAAAAAAGGCTACCTAAAATGGTAGCCTTTTTTCTATCAATACCACCCCTATATTAACAAAAAAATAATCCAAATACATAATGAAACCATCACAAATTTGACAGCCAGTCAGAAAGTACGCTGTATAATAATTTCCTATTTTTCAACCGCTCAAAATTCTAAGAATAGTGGTTTTACTATAGAAAGGAAATGATAGAAATATATTGCCAGATTAATCTTCGAAAATTGACAATCTCCAATCAAAAATCTTATCTTATTTTAGTCCTTAATATTTTTTATTATCGCTCAATTCCTTTTGTAATAAACTCATTTAACAAACATGCCTAACTTTAATTCCAAGCAGCTTAATTGGTGGATTTGTGTTTTCGCAATAACTTTCGGAACATGCTCAGTGTATGCTCAACAACCTTGTAAAAATGACTGTGCTGACGACGGTGTCTTTGTTGGTCGAAATTTTTTCAGATTTTACAACGTAAGTAACGTGCGCGCTTCCTTCTGGTTCGAGGGTTATGATACATTAACTCTATCGCCTGATGCCTATAAATATTTCAACGGCAATTTATATAGAGCAGAAATTTTTGATTTGACATTGTATACCGGTTATACACATCATTGTTTAAAACTAGACATAGATAAAATCCTTCGAGAATCTTTTTGGAGGAGAGTGGGCGACGGAATAATCAAGTGGAAGTCCAGTGAGGAATTCGCAGCTCTTTTAAATGAACTTAGAAAGTTAAGGAATGTCCCCTACACAGACAGTATATTGGCAATTCTAGAACTTTGTGAACAAAAACTCAATACAATCGGACTAGATTCGAAGGATAGAGAAGTATACTCTTATGTAAAAGATGCAGTAATTACTATAGTCACTAGAAATCAATGGGACTTGGTATTGGATATCGAGAATTCCTTAAGGAGATATACATACAGAACAACGAAAATCATTAATCTTGAAAGTCAATTTGAAATAACAAAACAACTTCGATGGCAATTGGAACACTCCAGGACTATTGGTGGTCCTACCTTCTCTGGTATTCCAATAGAATACGTCGAAGACAAACGAAACTTTCCACTCTTCAGTTCATTGGGAATCAGATTAAATTACTATAGAAATAAAAGAGTTAATACCAACCCCCGATTTTTTTGGTCGCTAGAATACATCAAAAGCGGGTTAAGTTACTTTGACCCAGCCGATACGAACCTTTACAAGGGTTATTCTTGGCATAACATTGGAATTAAAAATGGCTATCTTCATGTCAACAATATTTCTAAAAGAAGTCGTCCAGGAAGCTATGTTGGACTTCGATTAGAATATGGACTTCAATTTCATGCTACTCGTGAATATGATATCTCACCTGACAGCTCTATAAGTGATGTTAAAATAGTCTCTGGCCCAGGACCAATTACTCCAAACAGCCTTGGGCTTAATCTAGGAATTGGCATTGTGCTAAGTATAAAACATTTTCAAATGAATTTATCAGTAAATACCAGTAGGCCGTTAATGCGATTTACAGATGAATTATCGTTACAGAGATTCTATTTCTTGCACGCTAGTGTGGCTTATCCAATAAAATCAAAAGCTCGTATAAAATATAGATTTGCTCCCACTAAAACTCTCGAAAATTGACTTTTGCGATTTAAAATAGATTCCTTCGGAATCATGACAATAAAAAAACCAAGGAACTCCTCCTTGGTTTTTTTATTTGGGTCTCCTAAAGATAGAAGATGAGTTCTATTTCAAAACACAGACTCTATGGCTCATCCTTACATTGCCTTGTATCAAATTTACGATGTAAACACCCGCAGGAGCATCAATATCCAGTCGAATCCATTCAGCATTTATTGCAGTAAATTCAACTCTAGAGTTCAATATTTGCCCATCCAAACTCAAAATCTCCACATTAATAATATCCCCGTTCTTATCATAAGGAATAAATACCTCTCCATTGGTGGGATTCGGATACGCATTAGATTGACTTCTTGCTTCAAACTCTTGGAGATTAGTAACTACACCCTCAAGGTTGAATACAGCAACAAATTGATTTAGCGTATTATCAAGACTAAGTACTGGCTGAACTCCCGTACCTATTTGAAAATCCAAACTACCCGTAAAGTTTCCGACAGCAGCGTAAGTATTATCATCAATCCTTTTCAAAGATATAAAACGTGCATTCGAACTAGCTTCGTTAAATAAGTACTGATCCAGCAGCTCTCCACTATGGCTGATTTTTTTTATGCTTGGATATCTGAATGTCGAACCAGACGGGGTCTGAGATCGATGTCCTGACAATAGCACATAAGTATCAGTAAGCTCTATGTCATTCAACACAAAGTCTTTGTAAACCAGATCGTCACTTTTAGCCCAAACTAAGCCACACGTATCGTTTAGCAAACATAAGAAACCATGATTCACATTACTGGACCATGAATTTGCCGCAGACAAAACAAAGGTGCCAGCACCTGGGTCGAAATCCACACTTCCTCTAAAATTTCCAACCGTATATATCTCATCACTTTCATTTACGACGACATCATAAATTTCGCAATTATATGCACTCACAAACCCGGATGCATTTTCTAACTGACCTAAAGAGGTGAATCTAACAACGTAAGAACTAGTAAAATAAATTGAATTACTGGCCGAAAGTATAAATTGCTCTTCTGAATCGTCAAAATCAACAGTACCACCAAAATTACCAGCGACAATGATATCTCCATCAGACTGAATATCCATGCAAGTTGCACTAGTATTCTTTCCATTACACCCCCAAGTGCGAACCCATTGAAATTCCCCATCCAAATCAAATTTGACAATAAAGGCATCTGTCTCAAAAGCTGTTCGAACTACGGATCCCAGACCTGGGTCAAAATCTGTCGTTCCCGTATAAAAGCCACAAACATATAAATTATCATCATGTACCCTTACTCTTTCACCACCATCTGCATCAGAATTTATAATCCACGGAGTGCCCCCCCAAGACTTGACCCATAAGAACTCACCCGATGAATTAAGCTTCAGCAAAAAACTATCATCATTTTGACCAACCATTATATACTCATCAATACCAGGATCAAAGTCCACTCGCTCGTAAAAACTGCCAGTAAGATAAATATTACCTTCATTGTCAAAAGTCATATCACGCACGAGATTTTGTCCGAAACTCCATTGATAATCCTCATAATTCACAGCATCTAGGGTCTTCACCCAAATTAGAGTTCCAGTGCTGGTATATTTACTAATCACAATACTTGTTGCATAGGAACTACCCCCTAACAAAAAAGATGATAATGAATAAACTTCACTCGAAGGATCAAAATCCTCAACACCTTGTATATAGCTGGCCATATACACATTTCCGTCCTCATCAACCTCAACTACATCCGATTCCCCACTCTTAAGAACGTTTGACCATAGAAGCTGTGCATCAGCATTTATGAAACTAAAAAAGCATAGAAAGGAAATAATGAAATACTTATAGCCTGTAGACGTGGTAACTAAAGTTATATTAAAGAAATGTCTCATAGTGTTTATATTAAAATTGTTTAAAGACTACTATTGAATTAATTTACTAGTTATATGAAAAATACACTGATTGCCAAGAAGGGTGAATCAGTGTACTTTACTTCTTTTGGTTTACTTAGTCGGCTCGAGAGATTATCAGGCCGAAAAAACCGTCATTTACTGATCCTTTGAACGAGTATGGGCTTACTTTGAAATAATAAGTGCCACTAGTGGTAGGAGTGATGGATGCTACGGCTACGTTTGTCAAATCTGTATCTTTTGATAGTACGGTTCCATTGCTATTCATAACAATCAGGTCTATATCACTGATTCGGTTTTCATCACCCAATGCAACGATGTTGTAAGTATTGCCAGCGGTGAACTCATAGGCTATAGTTGCATATTGAGTTCGTGTAAGATGATCCATTTTCATCATCAAAACTTGATTATTGCTACTTTCCATAATCTCAACTACTTGGATTACACGCTCCAACAATTTTGCTGTAGGAACTGGAAATGCGAAGGCCACAGAAATTGAACAAAATGCGGCAAAGGTTAAAATCATTTTTTTCATAATGGTAAGTTTTATTAGAGTTATTATTATCGAGGAACGCCCTCAACCTTAAAGTTTGTCAACTCAGAACATTGTACTAAAAAAAAATCAAAAAAAATAATCCAGATTTTTTAGTACAAATTTCTATTAAGCCAAACCATTATAATGAGGGCTAATCCTCACTAATAATTTTTCAATAATTAATAAATCAAATTTTATGAAAGCTTTTAAAAAATTCAGAATGATGGCAGTCTTCACACTCCTCATCATTATCTCTAATGCTAGCTACGCTCGAATCTGGCGAGTGAACAACATGGCGACTGCACCAAATGGCGCTAATTACGGAGGAACTCCTGCTAATCCCGTTTTTAGCTCTATCAGTGCAGTAATGTCCTCGTCACTGGTACCCGCACTTGCTGGTGACACTATTTATGTGGAAGGGTCAACAACAACCTACACTAATAATATCATCACCAAGTCAATTACACTTATTGGGACTGGCTATTTCCTTAACGAAAATGACTCTACATCGTGGAATGATTACAGTGCTACTTTCGATAACATAGTCATCAATGCCAGTAATGTGCGGATTATTGGCGTAAATGCAGGGATCATATACTTAGGGCCTATCAACTCCGTTGTATCTGTAACATTAAACAATATTCGAATTGAAAAATCTAGAATTGAGAGGACTATAGCCGAAACCACCGATGTAACCGGCCCCGATCCTATAACTTCTATCAATAACTTTCAACTTATTCAGAATTTTATTTACAC
>CAYRZQ010000012.1:0-4609 GCA_964428835.1 uncultured Comamonadaceae bacterium
TTTCGAGATAGAGAGCTTTAGTTTTTGTGTCGATGAGATTTTCGAAAGAAGCGGGATCATCGCCGTCTGCGAAGCGCACCTCGATGCCGAGGCGTTTGAATGCGACTTTAAATTGATTGTAAGTACCACCGTAGAGAAACGAGGTCGTTACAAAATTATCACCTGCTTGCAGGATGTTGTTGAGTGCGATGAATTGCGCAGCTTGACCCGAGCCAACGGCGAGGGCAGCCACACCACCTTCCAGAGCAGCGATGCGTTTTTCAAAAACATCCGTTGTCGGATTCATGATGCGTGTGTAGATGTTGCCAAACTCACGCAGACCAAATAGGTTAGCTGCATGCGCGCTGTCGTTGAAGACATAGCTGGTGGTTTGGTAGATAGGTACTGCGCGCGAACCAGTGGTTGGATCTGCTGATTGTCCTGCATGAAGTTGCAGCGTGTCGAAATGAAAATTTGCCATGATATGTATTGATTTAAAATTTTTACTTGAAAAAAAAGCCCCCCGGAAATGAATCATTGTCATCCGGAGGGCCTTTGATTTGCTAAACAACAAATACTAAGTTTTATCCACCTCCCGGACATAAGGGCAGCAACAACACATACACATGTGCATCATACCGTTGTTGTGGAAGGTGAATCTTAAAGTCATTTTCTAAATTATTTTTTCTAAAAAAAAGTGGTTTAAAACAAAAAGCCCTTCGGATTTCCGAAGGGCTTTTCAATATTTGCTTGATCTTTTTGTGCAAACAATGAGCTGCTACCTTCGGTTTCCCGAGGAGTGACAACACATCATACAGCACATTGAAAGAATCATAATTTGCTTTTTTGCTGATGCAAATATAGAGGAGTTTTTTAAAAACAAAAAAAAATTTGAAATTCTGAATTCTGAATTCTGAATTCAGAATCTCTCGTTCTCGTTCTCGTTCTAGTTCTCGTTCTTGTTCTCGTTCTCGTTCTTGTTCTCGTTCTCGTTCTTGTTCTTGTTCTTGTTCTCGTTTACCTCACCACCATCTTCATCGCTTGCGAGGGGTAGTTGGGGGAGATGATTTGAACATAGTAGATACCAGCGTTGAGATTGGGCAATGGAATGAAACGCTGATAATTGCCCATCACGAATGTGTCTTTGGTGTCGTGTACTACTTTGCCTTGTGCATCACTGACGCGAATCATTACTTGTTCATTCGTGGTGGCATGAATGTTCAATACCAATTGATCGTGAATGGGATTCAATCCTAACTCTACCCATTGCGTATTTTGTGGGGTGCGATTGTTCACGCTTACTGTCGCTTCAGATGCGAGGTCGGCTTCCCAGATCCCGCGGCCAAAGGTTCCTGCGCGAAGTTTACGAGTGTTGTATTGAATTTCTAAATCAGTAACTGATGTATTGGGAACCCCGAATCCGTAGTAGTTCCAAGTGTTGTTGTTTGGATCAAGTAGAAATATTCCAGCATCGGTTCCTATATAGAAATCGAAATTCTGACTGTCTTTATCAATGATACCACAGTTTACGGGAACGTTGGGTAAGTTGTAAGAGATATTGGTAAAGGTGATTCCTCCGTTAGTACTATAGCGCACTTTGTTGAGGTTTTGGTAACCTCCAATGGTAAGATAAATTTTATTTGGATCTTGCGGATGGATGGTGATCGACGTAATGCGAGCATCAAACATCGCCGCGGGAAATGCATTGTGATTGGTCCAGGTAGCACCTCCGTCTATCGTTTTGTAAAGCTTTGCATTGCGCGCAGCCATGATGATATCGGAGTTTGACGGCGCAACAGCTATGGCGTCAAGCTTATTGTCAGGACTACCAGTGATCCCAAATGTCAATTGTTCCCATGTATTTCCTTCATCTTGTGATCGGAATACGTCTTCGTAGCCAGCAATCAAAACCGAATGATCGTTCGGGTCTATTACGTATGGTGTTACCCACGCACCTCCAGTTGTCTGCGGTGGAGTTATTTCATAGTATTGATCGTTTTCCCATTGGTCATAACTGCGATATAGTTCGCCGTTTACATATGTGGTATAAATCGTATTTTCATCTGATGGATTAATAGCAACTTCCATAGCGTCACCGCCATTGGTGGGTCCCCATGTGTTGAAACCAAGACGTTTGCGGCCACCGTTGTCTTGTGTGCCACCAATCATAAACGTATCGTCTGTTTGTGCGACGGCGATGCGATAATATTGAGTGATAATGAGTCCATCAGAAAGGTCAGTCCAAGTATCAGTGAGTTCGTTGTATTTATACAATCCGCCATCATTACAAAAGAAGATCTCGTTGGTCAACGGATGATAGGCGACGTTGCGTTGGTCAGCGTGTACTTCATGAAATTCGTCGCTGCCGTACCACAATGTGTTTTGTTCCCACTGCCAGCCAGCATCGTAAGAGCGGAATACATTCATCCATCCGCAATACATATTATTTTGATCTACGGGTGAAAAGAAAATGATTCCATCTTCTGGCATCCATGAGGGCGTTTCGAGATTGACGCCGCCATCTGTGCTGAGATAAAATTGAACATCACCAGCATAGTTGTGCATGATGCCAAGGTAGTCGGCATTAGCAGGTGTAACAGTTAGTTTGATTTGCGAATAGGGCGTTCCAAAGTCACTGAGTTGATACCAGTTGTCGCCGCTGTCGTAGCTAACATAGACTTCGCTGCTTCCCCAATAATCGTTGGTACAAGAATAAACGGTACTTGGGTTTCCAGGTTGAAATACTACATCGTTGTGATAATCTTCGTGCACGAGTGTCCAAGTATCACCGCCGTCTTGTGTACGGAAAAGACCATCGGTTTGCGCTACGAAAAGTTCCAACGGGTTTTCCGGATTGATGATCATTCTGGAATAAGCCGTCTGACTGGTGAAAGGTGTAGTGTGTGACGTTGGTTGCCAAGTAAGACCGGCGTCAGTGGACTTGTACACACCGAGACCATATTCCCACCAACCGTTGTGATCGCCGATAGTGATGTAGAGGTTGTCGGGGTTTTGAGAATCGATGACGATGTTGCCAACGCTGAGATAGGGGAGCGAGTCACCGAGAGCAATCCAGTTTTCTCCACCATCGATTGTTTTCCACACACCTCCGATGGGTGCACCTACATAGAAGATATCTGCATCCGTTGGGTGAAAAGCGACAGAAGTGAGTCGACCCATGCCGTGGTAGCCGCCGGCAGCAGTGGTTTGGTTGATATTGATCCAAGTGACATCGTTGTCGCGATTGGCAGAACGCTGCAAAGCATCATAGACTCTTTTCTGATCGATCATGTTTGGGAAACTTCCATCGGGAAGCACTCGTGTGGACCAATACCATTCCCATCTTCTGAATTTCACATACTCTGAATCTCTTTCTCCTTCTGCGCTTTCGCGGCCTACCTCATCGAAGTGAGCATTTGCGATTTCACAAATTTCAAAGTAATTGTTGGTGCGAGCCTCCGCAATTTTTCTCTTGAGAGATTGAGAAAATGCGTTTGTAGTAAGAAGTGCAAAAAGGACGAAGAGTAGTTTTTTTATCATAAATCAAAAATAGGGAGAAATGCAGAAGTAGGAATTAGGAGCTTGGAAAATTGGAAGATTGAAAAGTTGAGAGATTGGAATCCCAATTGACAAACTCCAAATTCCCTCGTTCCCGGCCAGCCCATGAATGGGCAGGCTATTAAAATTAATTCTGAATTCCGAATTCTCGTTCTCGTTCTTGTTCTCGTTCTTGTTCTCGTTCTTGTTCCTCACGCGTAGCGTGGATCGTCTTTGAGTCTTATCTTTTCCAAGTATTGTGCTTCGATGCTGATGGCGCCGAATTCTTCGGAGACTTTTCCTTTGATGATATAGATTCCTTTGCCGCGCCAGGCGTAGCGTTCGGAGATGGGAGGGAAGTGTACGGTGTCGAGAAAATTGCCCGCACGATCGAGGAAGGTGCCGAAGTACATGCGTTCTCCCTTCGCAGTACGCGAAGGCTTGATGGTAACGAGATATCCTACTACCGTCACGGATTTGCCCACCAAATGCGGCAGTTCGGTGGAGAGTACATCATCGCCCACGGTGTCTTGCAATAGATCAAAAGGATTACACAAAGCAAATCCTATCAACTCCAATTCGTCATACGCATCTTCAAGCCAGCTATGTTCGAGTGGGGGCAGTGTGAATGTTTTTACTGGTGTCACAAACATGCCTTGATCGGGTTGTGACATCTTGGTGGCAGCCAGCGCGAAATGTGCCGCCCACATCAACTCCTTCTTGCTTCTCTTTGTAAATCGGAATGCACCAACGCGAATGAGAATGGTGATTTGTTCGAGTGAAATGCGAACGCGTGAAATGAAATCTTCAAAGTCGAGGTAGGCTCCATTTTTATTACGTTCATCCAATAATGCGATGATGGTATGGTGTTCGATGTCTTTCACCAAACCCATTCCCAGAATGATGCGCTTTCCTTTGATAACGGCCACTGCACTGCCTTCTAATACGCACGGTGGTTCGATGATGGCGCCGTGCATGCGTGCTTCATGAACGTATAGTTCTGTACTATAAAAACCACCAAAATTGTTGATGGTGGCAGTCATATACTCCAGCGGATAATAGGCTTTGAGAAAAAGGCTTTGATAACTTTCAA
>CAYRZQ010000012.1:4709-24906 GCA_964428835.1 uncultured Comamonadaceae bacterium
GTCATATACTCCAGCGGATAATAGGCTTTGAGAAAAAGGCTTTGATAACTTTCAACGGCATAACTGGCGCTGTGTCCTTTCGCAAAGGCATATCCCGCAAAGCTTTCCACTTGACGCCAAACTTCAGCTATCATGTCGTCGGGATGTCCTTTATCTTTTGCTTTTTTAAAAAAAGAAAGTCTTGCTTTCTCAAATTCTTCACGGCCTCTGAATTTGCCAGACATACCGCGGCGCAAGGAGTCCGCTTCACCGAGATCGAGGCCACCGAAGTAGTGTGCTACTTTGATCACGTCTTCTTGATACACCATCACACCGTATGTTTCGGGCATGATATCGAGCATCACGGGATGTGCTTCTTTTCTTTTTTCAGGATAGCGATGGCGCATGATGAATTCGCGCATCATGCCACTGCGCGAAACACCAGGGCGAATCACACTGCTGGCGGCCACGAGTCCGAGGTAGTCATCAACTTGCAATTTGGTGAGGAGCATGCGCATGGCGGGTGATTCGACATAAAAACAGCCAATGGCTTTCGCATTGCGCAGTAGGTCTTTGATGCGTTCATCGCGCTTAAAGCGCTTCATATCGTGGATGTCGAAATCTTCGGCTTCGGGTTGATTGTAGCGAATGATGTCGATGCACTCTTTTATTTTTCCTAATCCTCTTTGTGAGAGAATATCGAATTTGTAGATCCCCACATCTTCGGCCACTACCATGTCGAAATGGGTAGTGGGAAAGCCTTTGGGTGGTAAAAAAGTAGCTGTAAAATATTGAATAGGCTTGTCAGTGATGAGGATGCCCGCGGCATGGATGCTGATATGATTGGGAAAGTCTTGAAGCCATGCACTATACTGCAACACCAATTGCTGAATGCTATCTAGTTTTTCATATTCAAATTTTCCATCGCTCAGCATATCGATGTCTGACTTCGGAAGACCGAATACTTTTCCCAATTCACGAACCACAGCTTTGTATTGAAAAGTGACGTAAGCCCCGAGCAGCGTGACATTACGGAAATTGGAGAAAATATACTGTGTAATGTCTTCGCGATCAGTCCACGAAAAATCGATGTCGAAGTCAGGTGGGTTTTTTCGATACAAATTGATAAAGCGCTCGAAGTAAAGGTCAAGTTCAATCGGATCGACATCAGTTATTCGAAGTATGTATGCGATAATACTATTTGCCCCACTACCGCGGCCCACATAGAAATATCCTTTACTTCGTGCGTAGCGTGTGATGTCCCAATTGATGAGAAAATAACTGAGGTATTGTTTTTCTCTAATAATTTCGAGCTCTTTATGAATTCGATCGTGAATCGCTTGCGTGGGTTCTGGATAGCGGTAGGCGAGGCCTTCTTCGCAGAGTTTTTTTATCAATTGATAATCTTCTTCTTCACTTTCAGTATACGTTGATAAGTTTTGCGGAGGAATCTCAGAGCCAAAATCAAAATGTATTTCACAATTACCGAGCAAACGTTCGGTATTTTCAAGTATGATTGGAAATTCCTGAAAAAGATCGCGCAAGGTCTCTTCTGTAATGAATTGATCCTGTGAATTTCCTTCTTCTTCTTTAGGCAGTTTGCTGAGGAGTGTATTGTTGTCAATGGCCCGTAGCAGGCGATGCGCGTTGAAGTCGCGTTTATTTCTGAATGTAATCGGCGCGATAATGACCATCTTATCCATTCGCTGACGCCAAGGATGAAATTTTAAGCGATTGAGGTCATCAAGACGAATACCGATGTATTCATTTTCATTTAAATCTTCTATACCGAATGAGCGTTCGGTATGATTGAAAGGGTATATTATAAAGGCATTTTGCAATGACGGTGCTCTTTCTGGATGAGGTTCCCCTGACTCGAAGAATTTACTCAGGTAAAGATTGAGTTCGTAATACCCTTCATTGTTTTTTGCAAGTCCAATGAATTGTTGCTTTACACCATTTCGGAAGTCAATCCCAATGACAGGACGAATATTGTATTTCTTTGAAAGTCTTATGAAATCAAGGCAAGCAGAGGTATTGTTGATATCAGTTAGCGCAAGGGATTTGATGTTATTTTCAGCGGCAATCTGCAATAATTCCTCGGGCGGAATGGTGCCATAACGAAGCGAATAATAAGAGTGGGATGAAAGATACATTTCATTTACTCCTTATTTTTTCTTTTGCGCGCCCGTGTTTCACCCATACCGAAGAGGTCAAGTTGTTGCGATACCTCATAACGATATTCGGGCGTGATGCGCTCCCCGATGGGCTGCATTAGCTGCATACCAGTAGCCCTTGGGTTTTTTATTTCTGGAGAAACGGGATATGCGTTAAAAATTTCGGCATCGGGCACTCGCAAGAGTTGTGCGATATCTTGTACCGACAAACTTGTGTCAAGCCATGCACGCTCATCAGGTTCTTCTAGAATAAGCGGAGAGCGATGGTGTCCGATGGCGCGAAGAAGTTTGTGCGCTGGGGTGGTCACAATAGCAAAGCTGTGCATCACTTCGCCTGTAGCGATATTGACACTTTCGTCCCATATACCCGCCATTGCAAACGGACGTGAATTATCTTTTTTGAAAAAGCAAAAAGGTTTGCTCAAGCCAACATCTTTAGGTCCTTCATAAAAGCAATCAGCGAGAATCAAACAGCGTTGCGAGCGAATGGGTTTTCGGAAGGAAGGCTTTTCAAAAATGCCTTTTGCGCCAGTGTATTGCTCGAGGTCGTCTTGATTATGGTCGCCCTCGGCGCGGGCATTGATGAGCAGCATGGGTTTCTTTGCCCAGGATGGCTGCAAGCCAAAACGAAAAAAGGAAAGTGCGGAAGGATTTGCTGAAGAAATTACGGGAGCAAAGGCTCCTGGCGTCACGTTGGCATTGGGTTCAAATACAAATCCCGCGGGAGCCGTAACACCAAATTTCTTCTCAATTTCTTTTATTTTGGTCACCAGACCATAGCGTCCACACATGTAGACAAAGTTAACCGAATCAGACTATGGTACGCACAATTCGCTGAATGAAATCTCCTGCGGTTTGTGGAGCTTCGAAATGAGCCATGTGGCCGATGTGGGGCTCTATGTAATAAGCAGCTCCGGGAAGATTTTCTATTTCTTGCAATACACTTTGAAGTAAGATGGAAGGATCATTTTCACCAAGAAAATAAAAAAGCGAAAAGTCGCGATTTAAGAGGCTTTCGATTTCATTGGGTCTGTTTTTCATTACGGTGAGGGCGCTGGTTATGGCCTTTACATCGAGTGATGTAGCGTAGGTGATTTGTTGATCAATGAGATCTTGCAGGCGGGCTTTATTTTTTTCGTGAAAAAGGCCATTGATCATTGTTCTGACGTAGAGTGCTTTGTTTTCTTGCGCTGCTATAATGGCTCTATCGCGGGCTATTTTTTTGTCTGCATCGTCGTCACCAGCTTTTGACTGAAATAGACAGAGGGCATGGAGTCGATTGCCGTATCGTTTTGCTATATTCGCTCCGATATAACCGCCCATCGAATGGCCGACGAGAATGAATTTTTCTTCGTTTGGAATATCGAGTTGACTCATGATATCATCGGCGTAGGCGTCGATGGTGATTGCTTCGGGGAGCTGGTGGCGCAGGCCGTGGCCAGGTATCTCCGGAAAGTGAAGTTGAAGGTTGGATTTGGAAATGCGCCCGAGTATGGAATTCCACATCGAGGCGTTTTCTAAAAATCCATGGAGAAATACGAGATGTTTTTTCGACATAGCGGTTGCAATTTAGTTTTGTATTTATGGGAATCCTATCATCGAACTTGAAATTTTTGCGCAAGCAACATCAACTCACTCAAACTGAGTTGGCAACGGTACTTGGAATCAAGCGGCCCGTGATTGGTGCGTACGAAGAAGACCGCGCCGAACCGAAGCTCTCGCTCTTGATTGATATGGGGCGCTATTTCGGAGTTGAAGTGGATGATTTGATTAGCAGGGATTTAGCGTCAGCCCGTCAGCCTAAGCGTACGCTATTTGATCGCTCCAAAATCCCTGTAGTACCTGTAAAGGCTGCGGCGGGGTATCTGAATGGCTACGCCGACGTGGAGTATATCGATTCTTTGCCAACGGTAGATTTGACCACGACAGAAATTCCGCTGACGAGCGATATGCGTGTGTTTCAAATCGCTGGGGATAGCATGCTTCCCATCCCTGATGGCTCCTATATTATCTGTTCGAAAGTTGAAAATCTAGCGCTTCTCAAGGAAGGCAAGCGACACATTGTAGTGACAATGACAGAAGGCATCGTTTACAAGCGGGTGTATCGTTTTGAAGATCGTTTGCGATTGGTGAGTGATAATGCGGTGTTCAGCCCGTTTGAAGTGCATTTGGGCGATGTCACCGAGTTGTGGAAGACGGTGGGATTCATACTTCCTGACGAAGAGTAACTCCCAAGGAATGTAAAAGAACTATTGGTGGGTACGGAGTGTTCTTACCTTTGTTTTCTCAATAATTTTAGAGTAATGGAATCAAAAAAAATACCTACATCTGTATATGCAGAAATGACACCGAATCCTGCTGCAATGAAATTTGTAGCGGATCGTGCGCTTGTTACGGGCGGTTTGCAAATCGAATATCGTTCGAAGGCAGAAACGAAAAACTCTTCTCCATTAGCGGAGGAGATTTTTAATTTCCCTTTTGTGACGGGCGTTTTCATCAGTGGCAATTTTGTTACTGTAACCAAAGATGAGTCGCTCGGCTGGGAGATGATTGTGATGCAATTGCGAGAATACATCCGCGAATGGTTGATGGACAATGCAGTTGCGGTAACAGCAGTGCCTGCTGAGTTGCTCGACCGCAAACCAACAGTGGCACCAGAACAGTTGGGAGCTTCGAAGCCAGCGATGGATTATTCTTCAATAGAGCCGAGCCCTTATGATGATGAGATTCGTTTCTTGTTGGATGAGTACGTGAGACCAGCGGTGGAACAAGATGGAGGCGCGATCGACTTCATGGCATACAAAGACAAGAAAGTGTATGTGCAAATGAAAGGTTCATGCAGTGGTTGTCCTTCGAGCACAGCGACTTTGAAGGGAGGAATAGAGAACTTGTTGAAGGCTCGTTTGCCAGAGGTTGTAGAGGAAGTTGTAGCGGAAGCGGTGTAATTTTTTACCAAGACCAAAACCTGTATTCATGAGATATTTTTTCACGGCCATTGCGCTAATCGTTTCTATTTGTGCTTTGGCTCAACCCACCTTTCCTTACAATGGAGTTCGTCCTAAGGAAGTGACATCTGTTGCGATTACTCACGCAACTGTGATTGTGGCCCCAGGCGAACAAATCGAAGATGCCACCATCATCGTTGATAAAGGTAAAATCGTTGCTATTGGAAAAGGTCTGGATGTTCCGGCGAATGCAGTGGTCTATGATGCCACAGGAAAATATGTGTATCCATCATTTATAGAATTGTATTCAGATTATGGGATGCCCAAAGCCGCGCCTGCGGAGCGTTCATGGCGCAATCAAAGAGCCGAGTCATCGAGGAAAGGTGCTTTCGGTTGGAATGAGGCGATACGTGCTGACCAGCGAGCTTATATGATTTTTCAACCCGCTGAAGAAGGTGCACAAGAATTAAGAGGCTTAGGTTTTGGGGCTGTTGTAACGCACGTAAATGATGGCATCGCCCGCGGTTCGGGTGCTTTGGTAAATTTGGGCATCAATGCAAATGAGGCTCTACTTACTCCTGAGGTCGGTGCGTTTTATTCATTTAATAAAGGAAGCAGTCAGCAAGATTATCCGTCTTCATTGATGGGAAGTATCGCCCTTCTGCGTCAAACTTACTATGACGCGCAATGGTATTCGGATCAGGGTAAAAAGGTTGAACAAAACATTTCTTTGGAAGAGTTCAACCGCATGCAAGCTATGCCATCCATCTTTGATGCAGGTGATAAATGGAGTGTTTTCAGAGCAGATAAAGTAGGCGATGAGTTTCGCACGCAATATATCATTCGTGGAACGGGCGCGGAGTATCAGCGTTTGGATGATATTGTTGCAACGAAAGCAACCTTCATTTTACCATTAAATTTTCCTCAGGCGTATGATGTGACTGATCCTATTCTCGCGCGTTGGGTTGAATTGAGTGAGCTAAAACACTGGGAGCTCGCACCATCCAATGCAGCCATGCTTCACGGAAAAGGAGTGAAGTTCGCATTCACGTCATCAGGACTAATGGATAAAAAGGACTTTTTGAAAAATATTAGAAAGTCGGTAGAAAGAGGACTTGACAAAAATGCTGCTTTGGCCGCCCTCACTACGATTCCTGCTTCTATGATCAAAACCGAACGTTTGCTCGGTCAGCTAAAGGTGGGATTTGAAGCGAACTTTATCGTGTGCAGCGAGGAGATTTTTAGTGAGAAGTGTACGATTTATGAAAACTGGGTAGCAGGTAAGCGCTTCGAAGTAAATCCGCTACCAAAAGAAGAAGTAAAGGCTGGAAATTATGAATTGACTGCGGGTGATATCCAATTGAATGTATCGGTCGGAATGAAAGATGGCGGTAAGAATGAAGTGACTCGCTTGCGAAAGAGCACCAAGAATCCATCAAGCATGGATACTCTGCGTTATGAGCTCGAGATTAGAAAAGACATGGATTTTTTGACTTTGAAGTTCACCCCAGATTCAGCCGGAAAGTCGGAGGGAGTGCTGCGCTTCAGTGGCTATAAGAATAGCAAGGGATGGTCTGGAACATTTGAGAATGGGCAAGGGAAACAAATCGAATCCAATCTTGTAGCAAAAGAGTTGAAGGCAGAAAATAAACCGAAAAAGGAAGAAAGGAAAATCGAAACCGAACGAACATTCGGTAAAGTAATTTATCCGTTCACGGCATACGGATATGAAACTAAGCCGCAGAAGAAGACTGTATTAATAAAGAATGCGACGCTTTGGACAAACGAGGCAGAAGGGAAAATTGAAAATGGTCAAATATTAATTTCGAATGGAAAAATCGTAGCTTTAGGAAAGAGCATATCAACAAGCGGCTATTCTATCGATGAAGAAATTGATGCTGCTGGAAAGCATGTCACTGCGGGTATTATTGATGAGCATAGTCACATTGCACTGGCGAGTGTCAATGAAGGTTCGCAGGCTAGTAGCGCAGAGGTGCAGGAAGCGTCTGTTTTGTGGCCAGAAGATGTAGATATTTATCGACAGCTCAGTGGTGGTGTTACAGCTGCACAGTTGCTTCATGGAAGCGCCAATCCTATTGGTGGACAGAGTGCATTGGTGAAAATGAAGTGGGGTGTTAGCGCAGACGAGATGTTGATCTCCAATACAGACGGCTTTATCAAATTTGCACTTGGGGAGAATGTCAAGCAAAGCAATTGGGGAGATTTCAATACGACCCGTTTTCCGCAGACGCGCATGGGTGTTGAGCAGGTTTATTATGACCACTTCATTAGAGCGCGTGAATATGAAGCTGAATGGAAAGAATTTTTTAGTGCAGGTAATAAGAAAAAGAAGCTAGGAACTCCGCCCCGTCGGGACTTGGAGTTGGATGCATTGGTAGAAATATTGAATAAAAAAAGATTTATCACTTGTCATAGTTATGTGCAGAGTGAAATCAATATGTTGATGCATGTGGCGGATAGCTTAGGTTTTAAGATTAATACGTTTACGCACATTTTGGAAGGTTATAAAATCGCTGATAAGATGGCTGCTCATGGAGCAGGAGGTTCTTCATTCAGTGATTGGTGGGCATACAAGATGGAGGTAAAGGATGCGATTCCTTACAATGGAGCATTGATGTGGAAGAAAGGAATTACAGTTGCTTTCAATTCTGACGATGCGGAGATGGCGAGACGATTGAATCAGGAAGCGGCCAAGGCTGTGAAATACGGCGGTGTTCCTGAGGAAGAGGCGTTGAAATTCGTCACCCTGAATCCTGCAAAACTACTTCATCTTGACAAGCGCATGGGCTCTCTGAAAGTGGGGAAAGACGCCGATATCGTATTGTGGAGCGGACATCCAATGTCTGTTTATACTAAGGCTGAAAAGACTTTCGTAGATGGTGTTTGTTATTTCGACATCAAAGAAGATGAAGCAAGACGATTAGAAATTGAAAGAGAGCGAGCTCGCATTATTCAGTTAATGCTAACGGCGAAAGAAAAAGGAGAACCCACGATGATGCCGGGCTTTAAGCCTCGCAAGCATTTCCATTGCGACACGATGGATAATAGTAGCATCGGAATTTTTTGGAGAAACTAAAAACGGACATTCATCATGAAACATATATTTCAAATCATTTTCATCTTCGTTGCACTGAAGGGTTTTACACAGTTTAATCCGGCGCCAGCGGCGGCTCAGAAGAAGTCTGTTCTCATTATGAATGCCTCGGCGCACATCGGTAATGGTGAGGTCGTTGAGAATTCGGTGGTTGGATTTAAGGAAGGCAAAATCACGTTGATCGCAGATGCTCGCACCGTGCGCATCGATATGTCGGCCTATGACACCATCATTCAAGCCTCGGGAATGCATTTGTATCCGGGATTTATCGCTTCGAATACTACATTGGGCTTGCACGAAATCGATGCAGTGCGCGCACAGAACGATGTGTCGGAAGTGGGTACGTATAAACCGAGCGTTCGTTCGGCTATTGCCTTTAATACAGATTCAGAAATCACTCCCACTGTTCGTAGCAACGGTGTTTTGATGGGACAAATTACTCCACGTGGCGGAACGATTTCGGGCACGTCATCGGTGATGCATTTTGATGCATGGAACTGGGAGGATGCGCTCGTTCGAGAGGATGACGGCATTCATCTGAACTGGCCACAGGTATATCACAAGCATTATGATAAAGGAAAAGTAGCTATTGAAAAGGTGAAGAGTTACGACCAACAGCTCACTGAAATAGCTTTGTTTTTTAACGAAGCGAAGGCTTATGCTGGTGTAGCTCAACCAGCGTTGATGGAAATTCGCTACGAGGCGATGCGTGATATTTTTAATGGAAAAAAAACGTTGTATGTTCATGCAGACGATGTGAAAGCGATTGGGGAGGCATTGCGTTTCAAAAGAGAGATGTCTATTCCACGCATGGTAATAGTAGGAGGATACGATAGTTGGATGATGGCAGCGGACCTCAAGGAAGCGGGCGTGGGTGTGATGATTCGACGTATTCATGAACTGCCAGCTTTGACAGGTGATGATATTGATTTGCCCTTCAAGTTGCCTCGCTTGCTTCATGAAGCAGGTGTGAAATTTTCATTTCAAAATGAAGGTGATATGGAGCGCATGGGTGTTCGCAATCTTCCTTTTCATGCAGGCACAGCTGTCGCCTATGGTTTGCCATACGAGGCAGCAGTTCGCGCACTCACATTGGGTGCCGCAGAATTGTTGGGTATCAGCGAAAATTATGGAAGCATTGAATCAGGAAAAAGCGCGACACTGATCTTATCTACAGGTGATGCATTGGATATGATGACGAACAATGTTATCTATGCTTTCATCGACGGCCGCTCCGTCACGCTCTCCGATAAGCACAAGGTGCTGTATGAGAGATACAAAAATAGAGACTAGATACTAGCGACTAGTATCTAATTTAGTCCTAGCTTTTCTCTGACCCGTGCTAAGGTTGCGTTGGCGACGAGGGAGGCTTTGTTGGCGCCGATGCGGAGTTTTTCGTCTAGCTCGGGAAGGTTGCTCATGTAGTAGTTATACAACTCACGCTCTTTAGTAAATCGGGTGAGCAGTGCTTCAAACAAATCTTTTTTCGCGTGGCCCCAACCGTATCCTCCAGCTTCAAGTTTTGACTTCATCTCCGCAGATTGCTCGGGAGTCGAAACGTATTTGTACAGTTGATATACCACGCTGTTTTCCGCGTCTTTCGGCTCTTCTAAAGGTGTAGCATCTGTAACAATTTTTTTATTGATTACATCTTTCAATTCTTTTTCTGGGAGAAAAATATTGATATAGTTTCCGTACGATTTGCTCATCTTTTGGCCGTCGGTGCCTGGGATAATCTTGGTCTCCTCATTGGTTGTAGCCTCAGGAATGACGAAAGTTTCGCCCATTTTATTATTGAACGCAGTCGCGAGGTCGCGGGTGATTTCAAGGTGTTGCAATTGATCTTTTCCTACGGGCACCTGATGTGCGTCGTAGAGGATGATATCCGCTGCCATGAGCACGGGATATGTGAAAAGGCCTGCATTCACGTCGCTGAGACGATCTGATTTGTCTTTGAAACTGTGGGCATTCGCAAGCATCGGAAAGGGAGTGAAGCAGTTGAGATGCCACGCCAATTCTGTAACCTGCGGCACATCGCTTTGGCGGTACATCACATTTTTTTCAATATCAAAACCACAGGCAAGCCATGTAGCTGCGACAGCATACGTGTTGCTGCGCATCAATTCTGCATTCTTGATTTGTGTAAGGGAATGTAGGTTGGCAATAAATAGAAACGCTTCGTTTTTGGGATCCTTGCTCATCTCAATAGCTGGAAGGATGGCTCCAAGAATGTTTCCGAGGTGGGGCACCCCTGTGCTTTGCACGCCTGTAAGAACTCTAGCCATAATGGTAAAAATAGGTTGCAAAGTAAATGATGAATTTGCTTGCTTCGGAGTATATTCGCTCTCCTTTTTTATTTTAGGAAATTGTGAAGGCATTGTTTGGACCGGTATATTTCGTTTACAAACTGTGGATAGGCTTGATGTTTTGGGCCTCACTGCTGTTTATGTATCCCTTTTTTCTTGTTCTATTGAGCAGGAAATCATGGTTTGGTGCGGCCTTTCGATTGAAGGTAATTTGGTCGAAGGTGTTTCAATTTCTGCTCTTCTGTCCTGTGCATATCACCTACCGCGCGAGTTTGCCGAAGCCACCCTACATCATAGTATCCAATCATAGCAGCTATTTGGACACGGTGTTTATGTACAGTGTGATTCCTGATTATTTTCTTTTTATAGGAAAAGGGGAGTTGCTCAAGTGGCCTTTGTTTGGTCTTTTTTTCCGCAAGCAGGACATTCCTGTGATGCGTGAGTCGAATAGGAAGTCATACGACGCATATCAGAAGGCTTGTGAGGCATTGGATCGTGCGGAGTGTATTGCTTTGTATCCGGAGGGTACCATACCGGGACATGCGCCTCGGATGAAGAGTTTTAAGAACGGGGCTTTTCGAATGGCTATTGAAAAACAAGTACCAATAGTACCTGTAACTTTTTTACAGAATTATAAAATTATGTTGGAGCCATCGAGACTCTTCGAATATAGTCTGCCCCAACAAGTGCTTACAGTAGTTCATGAACCGATATCAACAGTTGGTATGACTGAAGCGGATGTTGTAACTTTGCGTCAGCGCGCCTTTGAAGTCATCGATGGTGCGTTGCCACCACAATACAGAAAGGGAAATGAAAATAGATAAAGCAACAGTAGATCGCATTGCAGAATTGGCGCGTTTGGAGTTTGACGAAACGGCCAGCGCTGAGATTATGAATGACATGAACAACATGTTGCAATTTGTGGATCAGCTCAAGGAGTTGGACACAGAGGGTATTGAACCATTGATTTTCATGACCGATCAAGTGAACGTCACCCGCGAAGACGAGGTGAATTACGAAGTCCCCCAGTCCGCCGCACTGCAAAACGCCCCTAAAAAGGACATGTATTATTTCCGAGTACCGAAGGTAGTATCTAACGACTAGCGACGGAGCGACTGAGTTACAGAGCGACCAAGTGACCGAGTCATTAAGTCCCTTCGTCGCTCCGTCGCTAGTCGCTCCGTCGATCTTTTCTTATCAGAGTTTGCCTCCTATCAAGCAGTCCAGTGCGTCTGTGAGCATGTGGAGTACGAGGCCGAGGCCGATGATGTTGTAGGGTTTTTTGAAAAAAAGAAGTGCTACATAGACGATCATTGCGTAGTAGGTGTGCAGAGGGTGAAAGTTGATGCTACACCGATTCGGGTCGAAGATGGGGTCTGCAAGCAGATGGTCGAGATCTACGAGCATCGTGGCCAGTAAAATGAAATATACTTTTTTCCATTCACTTCTAAAAAACACAAGCGCCAAGATCAGCGGAAATCCGAGATGGAGGAAGTAGTGAATGAAGAATTGCATGGGTGGTTGTTTCTACGCGGGTAAAACTACAATCCTTTTCCTGACCTTTTTTCCTTATTTCTAAAAAAATCTCGACTTTATTTTCAAAAAGTCGCAACGTTTTGGTCTCGGTGGTTAATAATGGGGATATGCAGCATTTATTCCTAAAAACCAATTCATGAAAATCGTTCACACATCTCATTTTGTGCGAGTTCTGTGGATCGCGATTTTTTATGGAATTAGTTCTTTGCTTTTTGCAGGTCATATAATGCAAGAGTTTGGGCCAATAATAGATGCCACTGACCGCCAAGGGATTTTTGAGAATAGAGATCATCAAGGTCAATTGATAGCTGAGGCACCCTATTTCTATATGATTGATGGGGTTAAAGTATTTTTTACAATAAGTGGTTTGCGCTATGAGGCAGAGGTTTCGGTGAAGAATAAAATTGAATCTGAAGAAGGAACAAAACAGGAAGGAGCCCGCGTGAAGTTTAGAGAGGTACTTCGAAAAGAAGCTCAAGTGGATTTTGTGAATGGAAATGAGAACCTCTCATTTGAGCCCAGTGAAGTGCTAAATGGATATTTAATAAATGAAAGCAATGTAAAGTCCAGTCGCTTCGGTGAACTAAGGTTATCGAATCTTTGGAATAATGTTGATCTTATATTTTTCATTCACCCCAAAGGTGGCTTGAAGTATTCGGTAATCCTAAAGGAAGGTTCCAATCTCGAAGATGTCCAATTGGAGTATCATAATGTCCAATCACTTGATTTGGTGGCCAATCATTTGATTGTTCGAACTCCAATTGGCACTTGGTTGGAAGACGCTCCAACTGCAATAGATGCCACCGGAACGGCGGTTGGTTCAAAGTACGTAGTTGAAAACAAGAAAGTGAAATTCGACATTGAATCCTACCAGCCCGGATTGGCTTACATCATTGACCCTTGGATTACATTTTTTACTGGATTTACTAGTTATGATGAACTCACCGCTCCAATGGATTCGATTTGGACAAGTTTAGGGAGTGAGCTGGTGGGCACAGGTTTGAACAATTCGTTTAACCGTGTTCAAATGGACTATGACTTAGAGGGAAATGTCTACGTAGCTCGCACTCCCGCGTTGTTTTACAATTCAAGTTTGGGAATGGGAGGATATTATCCTACCGGACGATTTCTAGAAAAATATGATGCTGAGGGAAATCTTGTTTTTATTTATGAAGTTCCACAAGAAGATGGGTATTTCAGTGATGTAACAGTTAATAAGGAAACTCAGGAGGTATATTTTACTAATGGCCCAGCGCAAATAAATCTTTTATCGGCAGATGGTCAGTTGGTGAATTCAATTGATTTCACGGAGGTTCCAGGAGATATCACAGAAGTCATATCCATGGAATTCGATCACTGTTTGAATAAGCTTGTATTGGGTTTGGGCGGTGTTTTTGCGGAGAATCCCGATTTCTATGGCACTATAGATTCTGCGTTGAATGGTGATATTTTAACATCGAATGGGTTTGATTTTTCGCAGAGTTTGCCAAATTATATCCCATACAATGACAATGTGGATGTGACTATTGACCCAATCACGGGAGAGTATTTCTATTTGTTTCTCTTAAGAAATGACTTTTTTTTATCAGACAGAACAATACTCAAAGCCGAGCCAGTCGGGCTCAATGCGACGATTCAAAACGCAGTAGAAGAATTAAATTTTTCAGAACTGGCTACCCACTCTTCCGGAGAGTTGACTTTTTTTAGAAGTCACTTTGAGTCATTCAAAGCAAGTGGAGATTTCTTGTACGGCACCAATGGCAACGAGTTGGTGCAGATCAATAAGCAAACAACACAAATAGTAAATAGCATTACACTTCCAAATTCTTCGCTCAATCGAAGTGAAGGAATAGATGTGGACTTGTGTGGCAATGTATATGTTGGCACCAACAACCGTGTGGCATTTTATGACGATAATTTGAATCAGATTACCACTATTCAAGTTCAAGGTATGCCTCAGGATATCGCGCTGATGGGGACTCAACTGATGGTTGCAACAGACGATGTCATTCAGTTGATAGATATTCCAAACGAGTTAAAGCCGTGGCAAACCTCACAAGTACCTGATTCATGCAATTCATGTATTGGGCAGGCCTCTGTTCAATTTTGTCAAGGATCAATCTTAGCAGAAAATGTTTCTTTTCAGTGGTTGTCAGAAGGCTCTTCAGAGCTCACTCAAACAGGGCTCTGTTCTGGTTGGCATTCTTTCAGAATAACAGAATTAAAAAATTGTGTTTTGTATGAATATACGGATTCTGTTTTTGTCGATTTCGTTGCCGATGCGATTTGTGAGTTTATAGTGATCGAGCAGAATTATGAAGTTTGTGAAGCCGAGTGTATCACTTTTACTGTGGCTACATCGGGAGCAGAAGGGGCCGTCTTTTTTCGATTAAATGATGAAGCGCCCACCTCGAATCCAGAGTTTACTTTATGCCCAGCGTCTTCTGACATCTATCAAATTATTGGAGAAGACAGTTCAGGTGCGATTGATACAGCGAATTTTTTTATTCAAGTAATACCTTATCCCGTGGTGGAATTGGGAGCGGATACTACACTTTGTTTTGGAGCCACATTAATGCTAAACGCTGAAAATCCGGGTTCCGATTTCAGCTGGCAAAATGGAAGTTCCAATCAAACCTTATTGGTAAATCAGGCAGGTTTATACAGCGTAATCGTTGCGAACTCAAACTGCACTTCAGCGGATAGCATTTTAGTAGAATATGATGATCTCGTCGTTAATCTTGGACCAGATCTAATTATTTGTGATGGGGAAAGTACTGTTTTATCAATAGCTACCACGCAAGGAAATTTTCTCTGGTCGAATAATTCAACGAGCCCAACTCTATCCGTGAATCAAGCTGGTATCTACTCGGTACAAGTTTCTAATGAATTCTGCATAGGAGTGGATTCTGTGGTGTTAAATGTGAGCTCAATTGATGCCGACTTCTCGTTTTCAGCTGATGGTATTTGTACTCCCGTTTCAGTTAGTTTTCAGGACGAATCTGTCAGCACCGACCCTATTATTTTATGGAATTGGAATTTTGGTGATGGAACATCATCAAGCAGCGGAGATGTAATGCATACCTATTCAATGCCTGGAACGTATAGCGTTTCATTAGGTGTGACGAATATCCAAGGATGCTTTGATGAATCTATCGCACTTGATGTAATTCCAGCGTTCGTTCGTCCAGCGGCTTTGTTTACAACTGATCCAGCGATTTTATTTACTGATGAAATATTTTCGTTCATTGATCTATCATCAAACGCCACACAGTGGTCGTGGAATTTTGGTGATGGCAATTCTTCATTGGATCAAAATCCTCAACACACATTTTCTGAATCTGGCAATTACACAGTAGAGTTGACTGTTGCCAATGAACATTGTTCTAACTCGACAAATATGCTTCTCACAATCAATCAAGATTTGGTAATTTTTATTCCCAATGCTTTTTCACCAAATAGCGACGATCTCAATGATACATTCAAGCCAAGTGTATTTGGCAGTGGCCTTAGCCTTTACCAATTCCGAATATTTAATCGGTGGGGAGACGTCGTATTTGAGTCGAATGATCCAGAAATAGGATGGATTGGCGATAAGTTAGAAAGCAATTCTTTAGGCACAGGCGACTATTATGTTCCTGATGGAGTCTATAGTTGGACGCTCGTTGTTAAAACAGTCTTTAGTGCCGAAGTAGAGGAATTTTCAGGACATGTAATACTCATCAGATAATACAATTAGAAATAATGAATAAAATGAAATCAGTATTTATAATGTTAGCACTACTTCCGGTCTTTTGCTACGGACAATGGATACAGGTGGGCAATACAGTTAACGGTCAAGCTGCTGGCGATCGTTTCGGTTACTCCAGTGCAATATCTGGAGATGGAACGATTGTGGCCGTGGGAGCACCTTTTAATGCCAGTGCAGGCAGTGGTGCTGGACAAGTGAGAGTATTTGGGTTGACAAGTGATAGTTGGACACAGATAGGTGCTGCTATCAATGCAGAAACGGGTGGTGATCAAACAGGGCAAGCGGTGAGCTTGTCTGATGATGGATCCATCGTCGCCATTGGTGAACCATTCAATAACGATTTGGGCTTTACTTCTGGGCAGGTTCGCGTATTTGAGAATATTAATAATAGCTGGTCTCAAGTCGGGCAGGAACTATATGGAGATAATGCAACAGCCGGCGCAGGAACATCGGTAGATTTATCTGCTGATGGCTCAGTAGTGGCATTTGGCGCGCCAAATACAACTGTAAATGGTGTTGCTGAATTTATTGGAAATGTGAGAGTATTTGAAAATGTAAATAATGTTTGGGTTCAAAAAGGTGGAGATATCAATGGTGATGGTGAAATAATAAAGTTTGGACAAAGTGTGAGTTTGTCTGCCGACGGAAATATTATCGCCATTGGTCAAACAGGTAATCCCGCTCAAAATCCTGCAACGGATATTGGAAGAGTAAAGGTTTATCATTTTGTAGAAAACGAATGGGTGCAACTCGGGAGCACCATTTTTGGATCGGATGAAAGCGATGAATTCGGATGGAAATTAAGTCTATCCGCTTCTGGAAATGTTTTGGCGATAGGTAGTTATATCAAAGGTGAAGTAAAGGTTTTTGAGTGGATAAATGAGGCGTGGACTCAAATTGGGAATACCCTTACTGGAAATAGTTCAGGAGATTCTTTTGGGTTTTCTGTTTCTTTATCCAGTGATGCGTCGCATTTAGCTGTTGGAGCGAGATTTCTTAATTTGAATAATGATCAACCTGGTAGTGCCTATATTTTCGAGAGAGAGGGAAATGACTGGGTACTTGTCGGTGATCCCATTGAAGGGGTTGCACTAGCCGATCAAGCAGGTTTTTCGGTGGCTATAACACAGAACGGAAGCAGGGTAGTCGTTGCATCCACAGCTAATGATGATGCGGGAAGCAACTCAGGACACGTTCGTGTATTTGAAAATACTTTGATCAGTAGCACGGAAGATTATTCGAAAGCAAGTTTGTTGAAAATCTTCCCCAATCCAGCTGCTGAATCGATTGGAATACAGAGTGAGAATGAGATTTTTTCATACGAGATTATTTCTATTGATGGAAGAATTGTAGCACAGAAAGAGGATCTTAATCAGAGGGCATTCATTATTGACGTGAATCATTTGGTGGTGGGTACTTATATTCTTTCGCTGCAGACGAGCAGCGGAAAGCAAAATTTAAAACTGAATAAAAGATGAAAAATCTACTCTATAATTCAGTGATTCTGGTATTGATCATAACTTCATTGATGGGTTGTCAGAAAAATGAGGATTTTGTAGAAATTACAAAAACTCCACTCGAACTATTTATCCGACTTAGTTTAGAAGATGAAGAAATAGTTGATAATGGCTTTGGTGCAATCTGTACAAATGAGAATCAAGAATTGACGGTCATTTCGAATAAGCAGGAATTGCTATCAGACCAAATCGATGCGAACACACTTGAGTCTGGAGATTTTGTTTTAGTTCGACAACTCCAGGGTTCAATACAAATGATTAACTGTGTTTATGTTATGGAATATATCTCTGGAGGTACACCTGTAGTAGGCTTGTTTATAGATGAGATAGGGGGGCTGGATTCTTTCATTGTTGATGGCAATCTCGTCACTGGATCACATACAGGGAGTTTCGTTAATGTAGAAGGAATGGAGGTTCCATATACACTCAGTTTTAGCTGTGGCCTCACTAACGCGCCCGAGTTATGCGATTAATAATAGCACTTAGTATATAATTTATTTTGGAGTTAGCACTCATAGAGCGTTGTAAGGACGGCGAGGAGAAAGCCTACGCTGAACTCTACGAACTTTATAAGGGGTATATTTTTACCACTTGCGTGCGCTATGGAGTTGGTGACTTTGAAATCAAGGATATGATGCAAACGATTTTTATAGAGGCATTCAGATCATTGCCGAAATATGATCATAAGCTTGCAAGCTTCAAGACTTGGTTGACGCGCATCGCCATCAATCACATTTTGAATAATCTTCGGAAAAGAAAATTGGATTTTGTAGAAATCAAGGATGAAGCCAGTTCGATGTACAGTGTTGAGCACGTTTTGTTAAGTGATGATATGGATCTTCGCTTCATTCATAAAGTCATTGCATTGATGCCAACTACGGAAGCGTTAGTATTTAATTTATACATCATTGATCAACTTTCGCATAGTGAGATTGCTGAAAAATTAAATATTACAGAAAACCAATCTCGTTTTCTTCTTCATAAAGGAAGGAATTGGGTAAAAGACAAGTTGAGAAACCACTTTGACGAATTCAAAACAGATTCTTCAGAATCAACAAAAGCGCTATAACGATGACAGAAAAGGACTTTGACGAATTTATCAGAAAGGCAGCAAGCTCTAATTTGACTCCAGATGAGTGCTTTAATTGGGAGAATATGAATATTCCAATTCCGAAAAGGAAGAGGCGTGCACCTTTCTTTTTGTTTTTCTTCTTAGGATTGGGGGCCTTCTGTTTATGGGGGGTTTTATATTATGTCTTGAATTCAAGTAAAGCCCAGACGGCTAAGAGAATTTCAATTTCAAATGAAAAATATGATCTTCATATATTGGATTATTCTGAAGTTACCAATGATATTGATTTAGATTCGAAAGAGAAAAGAGCCCAAAACAATACTTATTACGAAGCGGAAGTTGAGTCAGTATCTTCGAATACAAAAACCAATGAATGGAAGTTTCGCTCCAAGCCGCTATCTGTGGACAAGTTGGGTTCAAATTCAGAAGTTGTATCAGAGGCGGTATTGTTTGATAGTGTTACTGTTGATACAGAAGGAAATGTAAAATCAAGCACTAACACCAGATCGAAGGAAATACTCTCATTTAAAGAGGTTGAGTACCGAACGTTCGATCGGTTTTACTTTGATTTACCGCTTCGCCCAATGAATGGTTTGAAGCTCGATAAGCGTTTGAACTATTGGTTTGTTCGTGCGGGTGCACTTACTCATAGAAATTTGATTCTCGATAGTGAATTCACAGACGTCAATTTTGGTAGGACCTCTACTGGATTTTTTGTAGGACTTTCTAAGCATTACAGCCTGAGGAGAAAGTGGTTTTTGGAGACTGGATTTGCCTATTCTCGACTCAATCATTTCTATCAGGGTGAAAAGGACCTAGGATATTTCAACGACATTGGAGCTGCGGAAAGGATATCAAGTAGAAGAATAATAAGGCATAACAATCTTGTTGAGATTGCTGAGGTTCAACTAGGTATTGGAAAGGTAATATCGCTCGCGGAGAACTTCCAGTTTTTATCTAGTATTGCTGTGTTTCCCGGTGTGGTTACTAGAAGGGCAGGTAGAGTATTTCTTCCAAACGAGAGCATGCCAATTTCAATAGAAGAAGCGACTAATGGTTTCCCATTTTCTTTTTCTTCGGAGTTGATGTTGGGGCTTCAATATCAAGTAAAGGAAAATGTTGGTATTGGACTTGTTGCTGGAAATAAGTATTATTTCACGAGCGTCCCGATTTTGACGGAGAGACATAAGCCGCATGTCATCAGCCTTGGTCTCTCAGTGCGAGTGAGCATTGATGGGTAGTTTTAGTATTATATCCTATCTTCGCATTACCACTAATTATCTTTAACCAAGTGACTTCAATGCGAAAAATATTTTTTGCAAGTATCATTTTAGCCCTAGCCAGTTGCAAGGATCCTGTTCCGGGCTGCACGAATAGAAATGCAGAGAACTACAACGTGGCTGCCGAAGAAGACGATGGCACATGTTCATTTCGAGGAGGAGCCGTCGTTTACCATGACGTGGCCACCGGTCAAGCACTTGTGAACGCCGGTGTGACCAATGTACGTTTATTTGTAGATGGGACATTTATGGATAGCATGTCTCCAAATATTGGTTTTAGCTATGTACCATCTTGCGATAATGCCGATGCAATGCTGATGTCTAACTACGGAATCGGAAATTCTCCATCAAAAACATTTCAATACCAAATTAAAGATCAGAACAACGTTGTACTCTCCTCCGGCACCTTCGAGATCCGCGGCAACGAATGCACAGCGGTGAAGTATGAGTACTAGGCGATGGGCGATGGGATAGGGAAATGAAAGGTAATAAAAAAAGGGGGAAATTCCCCCTCATTAT